>JACRBJ010000044.1 GCA_016234555.1 Chloroflexota bacterium
AACGGTCAATTCTGTGATCAAACGCAAGTTTGGTGATACCATCCGTTCTCGAAAGACACAACTTCAGAACCGCGAGCCGATTATCAAGGCCTTGGTCTACAACATTCATCGCTAGTTCACATTATCTTTGCAACAGAGCATATTTGCAAAAATATTCGTATTACAACCCGCAGTTCACCTTTGACTTTTTGAAGCTCGCCCGCGATGCGGAGACCCTGCACATGTACGGACTTAAGAAGGATGGGCTGTTGAATGCCATCATGGGATTCTTCGTCCGCAACGGCGCGATGACTCAACCATTATTCGGGTATGATACATCGCTTCCACTGGCGGAAGGTTTGTATCGCCTGCTGACTCTGGTTACCTTGCAGGAAGGCGTGAAGCGCGGACTGCTTGTCCATGCCAGCGGCGGAGTGGGCAAGTTCAAGAAGGTGCGCGGCGGAGAGTCGGTGACGGAGTACAACGCGGTGTTCACGAAGCATCTATCCCTTCGCAGGCAATCGCCATGGAAGTTGATCGGCTTGGTGTCGAAGGCGGCGATACCGTATTTTAGGAAGATGGATTTTTAGACGATGGACGATAGACCGTGGACGGTGGACGATAGACCGTTGTCCACCGTCCACGGTCGAATTCACAGGAGAAAACATGCAGGTTGACATCCCTCTCAAAATCATTGGTCTTGGAAGATATTTACCGAAGCGCGTCGTATCGAACGCCGAGGTCGAAGCCATGTGCGGGCTTTCGGCTGGATGGGTCGAGCGACGAAACGGTGTGCGCGAGCGACGCTGGGTGACGGATGAAACATCGTCGTTCATGTCGGCGGAGGCAGCGCGGGAAGCTTTGGACGAAGCCAAACTCAAGCCGAGTCAACTTGACCTGATCATCAACGCCTCTGGCACGGGCGAGCAAGCCATCCCCGATACAGGGTCGCTGATTCAGCGTCAGTTGGGACTGGGCAAATCGGGCATTCCCGCCATGACCGTCCACACCACCTGCCTGAGTTTTGTGGCTGGCATGGACGTGGCGTCCAATTTCATCCACAGCGGACGATACAAAAACATTCTGATTTGCAGCGCGGACGTGGCTTCGTGCGGAATCAACCCGAAGGAGCATGAGTCCGCCACGCTGGTTGGGGATGCGGCTGCGGCGGTTGTGGTCACCAAGCCCGAAGCGGTCGACAAATCCATGATTCATCGCGCGCACTTCAAGACCTTTGGCGACGGCGCATACCTGACCACCATCATGGGCGGCGGCTCGCGCTTTCATCCGCGCTTTCCGAATCACAAGCCCGAAGACGACCTATTCCACATGGACGGTCCCGCCGTGCTGAGAATGGTGCGCGGCATTGCCCATGAATTTTTGGATGAGTTGTACCCTGGGCTCTCAAAGAGCAGCCTCGACATCGATGTTATCGTGCCGCACCAGGCGAGCAAGGTCGGCTTGATGATGCTCGAACGCTTCGGATGGGAGTCATCGAAGATCATGTCCACGCTGGAGACGTTGGGCAACTGCGTCGCGGCGTCGATCCCCGTCACGTTGTATCAATCCGTTCGGGATGGAAAGATTGAACGCGGGAACAAGGTTCTGCTGGTGGGCACGGGGGCGGGGTTGTCCATTGGCGGGTTGGTGTTGACCTATTAACATCCTCATCACCGGCGGGCGCGCGCCCGTTGCGCTTGAGCTTGCCCGCGCCTTTCATCGCGCGGGACACACCGTCTTCATGGCGGAGAGTTTGCGCGGACATTTGAGTCAGCCGTCGGCGGCGATCAAGGCTAATTTTGTCGTCCCAGCCCCGAGGCAGGAGACGGGGGCGTTCCTCGAAGCGTTGACAAGAATCGTCGAGCAGAATCAAATCGATTTGCTCATCCCAACCTGTGAGGAAGTCTTCCACATCGCAAAGGGTTTGGACAATCTCCCGTGCCGTGTCTTCACCAAGCCGCTCGACAAACTGGATTCATTTCACAACAAGTGGAAGTTTGCCCACGCGGCGGTGGCATGCGGACTGCGCGTGCCTGCGACGATGCTGATTCGAAATCGGGATGAATTGCTGGATGCGTTTGCGCGCTGGCGTGGACTCGTCCTCAAGCCTGTCTACTCGCGCTTCGCTTCGCGGACCTTGATCCTGCCACAGCTTCGAGAGGTCTTGTCCACGCTGACGTTTGACGCGCCGTGGGTGGCGCAGGAGTTCATCGCGGGGCGACAGTTTTGCACATACTCCGTCTGCCAAAGCGGACGAATCACCGCGCATGCAACCTACCCGACGATCTTCACAGCGGGGCAGGGCGCGACGATTGCATTTCAACACATGGAGCATTCCGCGATTTTCAATTGGGTGCGCACCTTCGTGGAACGCAACAACGTGACGGGGCAGATGTCTTTCGATTTTATCCAGTCGGAAGATGGGCAGGTGTATGCGCTGGAATGTAATCCGCGTGCGACGAGCGGCGTACATCTACTGGCGTCGCATCCGCAGTTTGCCGAGTCGTTTTTCGATGCTTCGACTCGAACTGTCACCCCGCTTGAAAATAATTCACAGATGCTCGCATCCGCCATGCTTGCCTATGCCCTGCCTGCCGCATTACGAAAAAACGAACTGCGGTCATGGGCGAAAACCTTCCTCACCAGCGACGATGTGATTTGGGACGCTAAAGACCCGTTGCCGTTTTTACTCCAATTCCGCAGCCTGCTCTTTTACCTGAAACTCGCGCGCCAAAAGGGAATCAGTCCGCTGGAGGCTTCGACCTATGACATCGAGTGGAATGGGGAAAGGTAATTGCTTGTTGTTTGGGGAGGGGGAACCGAAAACTCCGATGGGCGCAAAAGCACTAACTTACTGTAAAATGTAGGTAGAGTAAGGTAGTTTCTCGCATGCCCCATTTTTATAACTACAAAAACACTAATGATTTTGGGAAAGTTGCTGTAATTCCTAAGGGTATTAGGCGCATCAGAATTGGAGAATACAGCATTCTTCCATACTTTACTATGAGTAAGGTGTGTTTTACATTACACATAGAGCGATTGCCAGAACAAGAAGGGGTCATCAAAAATAATAGAAATGTATACTTACAACTAGGTGATGGGTCTTATAGAACTATAGCAACAATCTACAACAAGATTACAGACATTGAAGGAACAGCAGAATATACGGGAGACACCAAATTCTATATTGCGCCTTCTGGATACACAGACAGAAACTCAGAAAGATTTATTGCTAAGGAAGGATTGCTACTATTTGAGGACAACGTTCTTTCGATAAATCATTATATTTTTGGGATTGCAGGAATACTCATTAGCGCTGTGTTGTCTTGTATTGTTGGAATTGTTGTTGGCGTGCTGCTCGGCTTTATCCAAATAGAACCATATCTCAAAATGTGGGTAGAACAATAATATCAACCGAACTATATATGTGCATAAGGGAGTCTGCTCCATTTACAAGCATTTATAGCTTCGAGTTTTTCTGCTCTCAAGCATTGTCCATGCCCTCCCACCCGCGGGTAACGCACACCGTTATATTGATATAGGCATGAGCTGGCAACATCGCTGATAGGAGAGAGGAATAAATACATGACCGAGTTTGAGATAAAAAGTTCATTAGATTCTTCAAAGGTTAATCCTAATTTTCTAATTGATCAAAATACTGCAAAGTTTGAGGATGAAACTGGAAAATCTCTGATTTCGAAATATACATATGAGTCCACCTCCCTGAATATTACTCAGTTTGTGAATAGTGACACTCTCCTGGTAAATGAAACAATAGCTACTCCTATTTTAGTTTTTCAGTACTGTATTGCAGGCGATATGAAATTACTTGAGTTGGATGGTACTATTAAGGCTCTGAAAGGCGGAGATTGCTTGATTTCGATTCTTAAAGAACATAATAGAGTCGGTTTCAATAGAAACTGTCATAATACGATAGTATCGATACAAATTCCTCTGGAATATGCATTACGGTCCTTTGATGATGGGGTGTTAGAAAAATTGATGCTTCCGCCCCAGATTAATAACAGGCCGATTGAATTCTCTCCCTTTCTTCCCAAGGAAAGGATGATCCTTTCAGAAATAGTAAATCCTCCCGTTACAGGAAGTGTAAAAAAACTGTTTATTGAATCAAAAATGCTTGAGCTAATGGCAATTCGGCTGTCCTATTGCTATGAGAAAACCGTAAGCAATCCAAAATCCAGAACCTTGAGTTTTTGGAAAGAAGAATTGGAAAGAATTAGGTTTGCTGGTGAATTTGTAGCCGAAAGAATGGATGACCCACCTAGCATATCTCAACTGGCTAGAATTTCAGGAATAAATGAATTCAAACTGAAATCAGGGTTTAAGGTTGTATTTGGCACTACTATTTATGAATATATAAGAGCGCTTAGGATGGAAAAAGCCTATGCCCTATTGCATAGCGGTGAAATGAACGTGTCGGAGGTCGCATATTATGTAGGATATAGGAAAGCCGGTTATTTTTCCAAGCTATTCCAGAAATGCTACGGGATAAATCCTGGTCAGATCAAAAAATACAACATTGAATGATTCTCAAAATTGCGTGGAAAATCAATCAATTATAAATATCTCATATTAATCCCTTGTGTGGCATTATTTATCCCTCCTGTGGCTATTTCTCCTTTCGTCTTCTGATACACTTTGTGTGCAAGCAAAGGTTGTCAACATGGACTGCAAAATCTCCTGATTTTGCTCGAAAGTCGGGAGGCTTTCGACTCCGGCACCTGACATGTTTTGCTTCCACACTATACTTTTTGGAAGGAGTAAATATGAAACAATTCAATTACGATAGTTACTGCGGAAACTATTGTGGGGCTTGTGAGATTATTAGTGCCTACAAAAATAATACCCAGAATGAAATCGCACCTCAGTGGGGAGCTTTACCGGAAGAAATAAAATGCTTTGGCTGCAAAACGGAGACGGTTTACAAAAACTGTAGTATTTGTAAAATCAGAAAATGTGCCATGGAAAGAGGCACTGAGCATTGTGTAGTATGCAAGGACTTCCCTTGTGAAATCCTTAAATCTGGAGAATCGCTCGTTGAACAGCTTCCGCATTTGAAGGAAATACCTCTAAACATGCAAACTATAAAAGAAAAGGGTACAGAATATTGGCTTACAGAGCAGAAAAGAAAATGGCAATGTCCTAATTGCGGTGAACCCTTTTCTTGGTACCAGGAGAAATGTGGCGGTTGCGGAAGGAATCTCAGTCAGGATAAAGATTATCTGAAGATTAAGGTCCCCTAAGAGATCGTTCCAAATTAGGATTGCTTATTAGGAAAATAGAAATATGCAGAGGTGATTTGATCAGAATATACACGAATAAAAAATTACAACAAGGTTTTGAACTTGAAAATTCCCCTGTCATGAAACCTGCTGATTTGCTTCGCAGGCAGGTTTCATGACAGCTTAACGGCTTGCAAGTTAAAATGATGTTGGGCAGAAGGAACGCACAGGAAACCAACGAATGATATTACCAAAGAAGCGCGACCCCAGGTTCATCACTGTGCGTCGCGGCGGCACCCTCCAAGACACCGATCATCACCTGCTTGCGATATGGGCAGCCGATTGTGCGCAGCATGTGTTGCACCTATTTGAGGAAATACAACCCAATGACGAGCGTCCGCGTCGAGCCATCGAATCGACGCGCGCTTGGACGCAAGGTGAGATTACGATGTCCCAATCCCGAGCGGCTGGTGGTCATGCGATGGCGGCAGCCAGGGATCTGAGCGGAGCAGCGCGCCATGCCGCATATGCTGCTGGTCAGGCGGCGGTGGTCGCTCATGTGGCAGCTCATGAATTGGGTGCAGCAGCCTACGCGATCAAAGCCGCACGCGAGACAGCGCTTGACGGTCAAGCTGAAGAAGCTGGTCGCCTTGAATGCGCATGGCAACGCGCACAACTTCCGAGCCAAATCCGTGATCTCGTGCTTGACGATCAGAAGCTGCGCAACGAAATATGTTGGTTTGTATTCGATTGTTGATCATCTCATTCAGATCACTGCTTGCTGCCCATCAAAGCGCGTACTGGATACTGGGGATTCTGGCCCACGCTTTGCGTCAGGCATTTCGCAAATGTCAAACCGTTGGGCGGTTGGACTCAATGACTGGCGAACAAGACACATACAGGAAGAAAAATGAAAGTGGATTCAGCGCATAAAAGTAATTGGGAGATTGCAGAAGTCGTTTTTGGGGTTCCATTTCTTGTGAGCATCGCCTTGCACTTCATCGTCCCATTTTCATTGCCACAAGGGATTCTTCGGCAGGTCCTTATCCCCGGTGGAATTGTTCTACTTATCATCGGCATCGGTTTGATCGTCCTGGCTCGTCGTGAGCTTGCTCATTTCCGTCAGCCCACCGACCCGGGTCATCCGACAAGCAAGGTTGTTAAAACAGGCGTGTTCTCCGTCTCCAGAAATCCGCTCTACCTCGCGAGTGTTATCGTTTTTCTGGGTATCGCCCTGACGCTAAACATACTTTGGGCTTTGGTGACGCTTCTGGCTTCGATTGTCCTCTGTCATTACGTTCTGATAATTCCCGAGGAGAAATACCTGGCAGCCAGGTTCGGCAAAGAATATGAAGAATACACCACTGCTGTTCATAGATGGCTTGGCCGTAAATAACCGTCAAGGCATCAAGTTATGTCAAAAGAAAAGCCTTTATGATACTCATCATAATTCTCACAGCAGTTGTTGCCGTTGTTGTCGCAATAGCCTTATATGACCACTTCCGCAAATAAGTACGGTACGGGCTGGGCGCAGTTTTCTTGATCTGTCCGTTTGGATTCGAGCCGCTTCGCGTTCTGCCCCGGGCATTGTCCACGCCCAGCCATCCACGCCATAATGGTGTTTTGCAAACGCAAAGTCATTGAGTATATTATTATTGGCAACAGGTCAAAATGAAACAGACCCATCAAAAACCGCCGTTCGTGATTCTTGTTCTGCTCGTCCTTATTGGAACGGGGGCATTTGCGCTTGCATTTTGGCTTGTCGACCATCGTCAGGCGATGCCCAATTCGGATGTCGTTCTCGTAGTATCCATTGGAATTTTCCTTGTCTCGTCTATTGCGGCGTTGATAGTGTTTTTGCGGTGGCGGGATGGCAGGCGTACGATAAGCGTAAAGCCTACTCCGTCAACGATGCCCTACCGACCAGATCTGGAAGGGACCGTTTATGGGATGGCGTCAGGAAGCCAATATCAGGTAATCAAATCATTCGTTGACTTTTATGGGAATACATTCGAGCAGGGTGAGGTCCTTCGGTTCAAGGAACGCCATTTTGTCCCCTATCATGGCGGGCATACGATTGTCTTCGATGAGCGGTCACTATACTTGCAGGAGGATGAGAGCAAGGAAATTTTGGAGAATTTTTCGGGATATATTGTAAAAATCGTGCAATGATTATGGACATTAGCAAAAGTTCATCTTTGCGCCCAAACACTGCCCACACCCTGTATTTGCGACGAACTCACCTCATGACTGACCAAAAGATTTCCATTTCCCTCAAACGATTTCTGCTTATAGAAGAATGCCCGGCAGACTGGAAGACTCTGGATTTGTATCTCTTTCGAGATGAGGAAGTGGTCTTCTATGTCGGGCAGTCCCAACTGGCATTTGCGCGGGTCTGGGAGCATTTGTTGAGTGGATTCCATGGTCACTCGATCATGGGACGCTTTGTGTGGTGCAACTGGCCCCGCTCCATGCGGTTCACCATCGAGTTGATGAGTTCGAAGTCCGAACAATTTGCCGCTGTCAACAATGACCTGAATGCTGCCGAGCGTTCGTTGATCGAACAGTGGTTGCCTTGTTTCAATATCTCGCTGAACGCCCAGCCGACGCCGCTGCCATCTTCCTACCTGCCGCCGAACGCCAAATTTCGATGCAGTCGCAGTCTCAACAAGCTGATTCATGAAGCCGAACGCGCAGTGAAGGCGGAGGATAATCAGCTTTGGGTACAGGAACTGGACGGATGAACTTCCAAAGACACAGGCGGGAACCTTTTTTCCTCCACAGGTGTAAATATAATAGAAGACCTCTCGCGAGAGGAATCAATTGGACGAAACCACACTCATTCAACGCGCGACCAGTGGCGAAGCGGCGGCATGGGAACCGCTCATGCTGGCTCATCAGGAGCCTGTCTTCCGCCTCGCCTATCTCTTCCTCGGTGATGCCGACGATGCCGAAGACATTGCCCAGGAGACTTTTTTGCGCGCCTATCGCAGCCTGAAACACTTCGACCCGTCCTGCCCTCTGCGCCCATGGTTGCTGAGCATTGCCGCCAACCTTGCCCGCAATCGGACCCGTTCCGCCGCTCGATATCTCGCCGCGCTAACCCGATCCTTCCGCGCCGACCCTCCCAAATCGTTGGATGTGGAACGGCACACAGCACAAAATTTGGATGCGACCGAGCTATGGAATGCCGTGCGACAATTACCCGCAGACGATCAACAGATCATTTACCTGCGCTTCTTTCTTGACCTGTCAACTGCTGAGACATCCCAGGCCTTGGACGTGGCTGAAGGCACTGTCAAATCACGCTTGAGTCGGGCAGTGAGCCGCTTGCGCCTCATCATCAAGGATAATTTCCCAACCCTGTCCGAAGGATACGAAATATGACCGAGCCTATTGAATCCCGCTTGCAGGCTCTTGCAAAAGAACTTCCATATCCGCCCACGCCCTCTGTTGCAGGTGTGGTGATGAGTCATATCCGCGTCCCAGTAAAACATCCACGACCCGGCAGACGATTCGCCTGGGCATTGATGGCGATCATCCTCCTGTGTGCAGGCTTGATGCTAGTTCCACCCGTCCGCGCGGCTGTTTTGGAATTCATCCAAATCGGCGTCGTCCGCATCTTCCCCGCGCCGGCACCAACGGAGACGCCAACTCTTGAGATTCCTGTCACAGCCACACCTGAGAGAACATCATCGGCTTTGATTCCCCTATTGGAGGAGATCAGCGGGGAGATTAATCTTGAAGCCGCACAACGGGAAATCGGGCTCCCCATTCCGCTCCCGACCTATCCTCCAGACCTTGGTCAACCTGACCGGGTCTTCTTACAGGACGCGGATGGCTGGATGCTGATTCTGGTATGGATTGATTCGCAACATCCTGACCGTGTTCAAATGAGCCTGCACCTGATCGAAGAAGGCAGTTGGACAATCAAAAAATTCCAACCAACCGTGATCAAGGAAACGACAGTTCATGGCCTGCGGGCAATTTGGACCGAGGGAGGTTATCCTTTGATTCTGAGCAATGGCAATATGGAGTTCACACGGCTGATCGATGGTAACGTATTGATCTGGGAGGAAAATAAAATTACCTATCGCCTCGAAACAAACCTTGAGTTGGATGAAACAGTTCGCGTCGCGGAATCTTTGCAGACGCCGCCAATTCCGTAAAACAGCGGCACCCTGCCTTCATCCTTTGCACCGCCCAAAATGGGAACCAACCTGTCTTGGGCGGTGTATTTTATAAAATTCACCAAACCTTTGGAGGTGAAATGAAGCGAACATTTTTAATCCTCTTGTGGTTGCAGAGCTTCACATTTCCGCTGTTGACGGGGTGTGCGGCTGCACGATCTCAAGAATCACAGGCGATACCACAATACAAGGAAGTTTTGCAGACTAATACTGCAACTCCCGCTCCCTTGCCCGCCAGTCCGCCTGCTTCCTGTCCGATCACTCGTCCTCCGGATGTGCCCTTTGCGCCACCATCGCCATATCCCGCAAAGCTGCCACCCGAATATGTGGGAGAGTTCTGGTATGGCACGCCTGAACTCTGGACGATGTTGAGAACCGATGGGATCTGGAACAGCCTGCCGCACACCAGCGATGGGTATACACAGAAACTCGTCTGGTGGCGGCAAGACTACGATATGTATGCTGAGCCAATCCCGACATTAACGGTCACAGGGAAACGGCTGGATGAATCAGCGCCGCCGCTTTTAGCATTGAAAGCAACCAATGCTCATGCTGACCTCGGCGACATGATGATGGTCGGTGTCAGCATCCCGACGCTCGGTTGTTGGGAGATCAAGGGTCAATACAATGGCCATGAATTGAGCTACATTGTTTGGGTTGCCCCATAACTTCTGGAAAACATTACGTGTCGACTTTAGAACCATTCAAAACTTTGGAGGTAGAAATGAAACGAACGATCTTTGTTATTGGATTAACCCTTCTGCTTGCAATGACATTTACAATCCCGGTCTTTGCAGGCGGATGGGCAGTCGTCACCCTCGATGAATTGCCCGGAGAGGTGGAAGCCGGTCAACCGTTCGAGATCGGATTCATGGTCCGCCAGCACGGTGTCACTCCATTAAGTGGTCAATCACCGATCATCAGGGCTTATCTCGACGGTACAAAACAATCTGTCAGCGTGATCGCCGAAGATGAGGGCGGGGTCGGTCATTATGCCGCCATATTGACACTGCCAGAATCAGGGACGTGGCAATGGGAGATCGAGGCGTTTGGTGCCGCCCAGCCCATGCCAGCGTTGACCGTTGTGGATGCATCTGTAACCGTAGCCAAAAGCGAACCGGTTGCTGCATCAAATCCCAGCACCTATCCTTTGCTGGTCGGAGGGGTTGGTCTGCTCGGTGCGATTGGCGGATTGCTGGCATTGCAAAGAAAAGTTCGTTGGGCGACTGCCTTTGTGATGGCCGGCATCCTCGTCAGCGGAGTGGGATTCGTCTCGGCGGCAGGCCAGCCCAAGGTTGCGTCAGAAGCGAAACAACCGGTAAGCTTATCCGCTGATGAACAAGTCAGCCTGGGCCGTAACCTATTCATCGCGAAAGGCTGTACACTTTGTCACTCACACAGTGAGACCAACAAATTCCGTGAGTTTGGTGTCGACATGGGCCCAAACCTGACAAATTTCACTGCCAGCCCGGAATACCTGCGTATCTGGCTAAAGGATCCTTCCGCCGCGAAATCCACCGCCAAAATGCCGTCACTGGGATTGAGCGAATCAGAAATTGAGGCGTTGATCGCATTTATCAACGACAAATAAACCTGTATAAGAGAGCGTTTTGAAAATGGTTGGACAAACTTGTAGGTGTGAACAGACAAGCCCACCCAAATTTTGTATATTGTTTGTAGTGGTTGCCCCTGGCGCATGATGCTTCACGACCTTCCACCCTGGCAAATTGTGTTTGGCTACTAACTAGCAGTGGCGGAACACAGGCATTATAGACAGTCAAAGCGCCAAAACCTCGGAAGGCGGCGGAAGAACGTGGAGTGGATGTCCACAAACAGCCCCTGGATGCAAGCGGCACGTAATTGTGGATACCAATGCTGCCGTCTTCCTATCTGCCTCCGAATGCCAATTTTCGACGCAGTCGGAGGTTCAACAAGCTGGTTGACAAAGCGGAGCGCGCTGTCAACCAGCTTTGGGTGCGGGAAATGGAGTAGCTGGATTCTGTCAGCTTGTACAAGACAGCCGTTACAGCCCACCCATTCCCAGGGATGAATCCGCAAAGCTGCCATTCGTCAGTCAATCCTAGTCAACCTCCGTCGGCGACATCGGATTTTGGTTTCGCTTCCCGCCCCAATGCTGTTGCGTTTGCCGATGGATATTCCAGATGGTTTCCTCATCCAGATACTTCGAGACCACGGCAGGGAACGCCTCTTCAAAATAACTGTACGGGGGGCGGTTATCGAGGTTGGCTGAATGGTAATCCAGCTTTTCCTCCATTCGATGTGTGTGAGTGATTTCGGTATTCGGATGATAGGTGAGGATGTTGGGACTGGCAATGGACAGCAAATCCTCGGCCAGCAGTTCCTCCACCTTCATGATGGTCTCGGAGATGGTTTCAGACGTCTCACCCTCCAGCCCGAACAAAACCGACGAACCAACCCGGATCCCAGCCTGGCGCGCCAAACCCAATGCGCGACGTACGCGGACATCCCAGAGTTCCCTTTTATTCATATTCTTGTGGACATTGGCAATCACAGCCTCCGCCATGCTTTCGATGCCAATGTAAATATAAGTACACCCCGCCTCCTTCATGATGTCCAGCATAAAGCCCGCCTCGTCGGGATTGTGGCGCGAGGCAAGGAGGTCGACTGTAAACTGCGCGCCCCATTGCAGGTCGATGATTTTCTCGCGGTCGACCGTCCTGCCAAATAAAACGACCTGCTGTGTCTCTGCTTTTTCAGCAATCTTACGGACCTTCATCCACTCACGGCAAAAATTGACAATGATGCCCACGTTTCCGCCCCAAAAAACGGAGTCGTCGAAGAAGGTCGATTCAGCGCCATACTCGACGTACTCGACCATGCGCTCGACGGCGGTTCGAATCCCTTCGCCGCCAAACGAGATAAACATGCCTACAACGGTTGCGCCTTCGGAACAAAAGAAACAGTGGTACGGGCAGGCGTTTGTCACCATGAAATGCGCCGTGCGCAAAACGCGCCCATTGCGTTCGAAAATCGGGAAACTGGCGCGGATGGCAAACGCGCGATACGGGGAGGGAAGTTCGCGCAGGTTGAGTTTTGGACCGGTCAACACCCAGACATGAACCAGGTCTTTGTCCATGGCGGCGATCAACGCGTAACCCGCCGGCTGACCAAACACGGGCGCAAAGTCCGAGAGGATTCGGACGACGTCGCTCACCCGCGCCGATTTCGTCTCGATGTCCATGGCAAGGGAAATGGCTTTCATCAACAAATCCAGCGCATAATATCCCTGTCCCGCGATGGCAAAATCGATCATTTGCCCGATGTCGCCCTCATACATTTTGTGAAAGGCGCTGGTTGGCGCGAATTCGACCTGCCCGGTTTCGGTATCGTAGTGAATGGTCTCGTCGGTATGACGTCCCCCCAGCACGATGATGCAATCGGGCAAAACGCGGCGGATGGTGCGAACGATATCGAGCGCGTAGCGGTGGGCGGGTGACACGGCACTGATCAAAATAACTTTCGGCTTGATCTTCATCAAAACGGACCTGACAAAATACTCCCTGATTTTGTCGTTCCACACGCGAGGGTCGAAGACCGTCTGGTCGGTGTTCAACAACCGCCCATCGTATTGCCTGATGCCGCTTTCACTCACAGTCCGCCGATACTGCGGGGAAGGATATTCCCCCCAGCGCGGACAAAGGTCGTTGTATGGAGAAGACCCTTCGCCAAGTCCGCTGGCACGTGCCTGCACAGCCTGATCCACAGCAACGCTGAGCGCCCCATACAGGCACATCGGGTCACCGGGGAATTCGATCTTCTCCTCGTGGGTGGACATAACCGGCGCGAGGATCGCCAGCACCGGGTAGGAACGCGCAAGCCATTTGTTTTCCTCTTCTGTCAGTTCCGCATCCAGCGGCAGGGATTCGAGCCGGCGCTGAAGGGCTTTCCGTCTCTCGAAGAGGATGTCTTTTATTTCCGTCGTCACAATGGGGTCTGCGGGCAGGTTCGAGTCATATTGTCCGTGCGTTTCAACATTAAACATTTTATGTCCTTTTTGAAGGCTACGATGGATATTTTCCGTTATCAGCAGATCGCAAAAACGTGGTAACGACTTCAGGCGTTCGGCTAAAAAGCAACTACACCAGCCTTGGCGGGCGGTGCCAGGGAAGGCGTCACTACAAAGCCTTTTCGTGAAGCGCTGATTATAAATATAAACTGCCGCTTAAACGATACATAAAAACGTCAGATATTCACAATCTCGATTGTGTGCTGATTTCAGGCCGCCGGGACGAACTATCCCGATATGGATTTATTCTTTACGCAGGACCTGGACGATAAATAGGTTGGCAGCCCATCGGGCGGGGAGATAACTCCCGAAGGCGCTGACAATGACGATGAAGGGAACCAGAATCACGGCCTGGGTGGGGTCGAGCGAAACGCTGATTTTTCCAAACCCAAATGAGTCCGACATGACGGTGAGCAGGTCTCTCGTGACCCACAGACCGGTTGGGATGCCCACGACAACCGCCAGCGCTCCCAGGCTTGCTGCGGTGGTGTTGAACATGGCAATCACCTGCGACGGGGTCATCCCGACGGTTTTGAGAATGCCAATCGTGCGCATTTTCTCCTGCGCCACCAGCAGGGACATGATCAACACGTTGACCAGCGCAATGACGATCAAAATCCCAGCGAGGGCAAAGATGGCGACCTGCAGGTAGATTACCGAATCGGGGATGGCTTCCCCAACGGTGGCAAGGCTAAGCCCCGAATCTTTGTGCGGGGACAAAAACTCCCGAATGGCTGGGACATCCGCCGTCGGGCTTAATTTCAAATAGTACGTTGCAGGTTCGTCGTTCTTTACCAGCCTACTCAAACTGGATAGGTCAACCATCAGGCGCTGACCGGCGTCGCCCGGCTCAGGGTAAACGCCGACGATGGTCCAGGTGGCAGCGGGACCATCCTTTTCCTCCAGATGGAGGGTGAGCGAGTCGCCCACTTCCAGACCAAGCCAGGTCAACAGTCCCTTGCCGGCAACAGCTTCGTTTGTCCCCGGTTGGAAAAACCGTCCCTCCAGAATTTGGAAGGGAAATCGGTCCAGTTCTCCATCCACCGCGCGGACTTTCAACGTGCTTTCGTCCGAAGTCCACGCCTTGACCTGGAGTTCGCCGTAAAACGCTTCGACGCCCGGAGCCTGGGTCAACTGCCGCCGCGTGAAGTTGTCGCTGACCTGCTGACGGGTGACGGTGGCATCGTAGACGATTCCCAGCAGGGCGGGGTTTTCCCGGTATGTCCTGAGCGTGTCCGAAAGCGCCAGCCCAAACACGATCCCGATCACACCCAGAACCAGATTCAACCCGGTGAGGAACGAGCGAAACGGCTTGACGAACATATCGTTCAAGCCCATGACGATGCTGACCGGCGCGCCCAACGTATTGGCAACCCTGGCTCCCCAAAACATCCTTTTGTTGGGAGCCTCGGCGCCGATGGCAATCGACTTGATGATGTTCGCCCGCGCCCCGCGTGCGGCGGCGCTCAGGGCAGAGAGCATGGTCGCGCTGGAGATAATCAAAAAAACGAGAAGAAAAAGAGAAAAACTGAAAGGCGGTCTGAACGTGGTGTTGAGCGACGCGATGACTGCCCGCATCGGGACGGGAGCCAAGGTCACGCCGAGTAAAAATCCGAGTGTGGTTCCGATCAGGCTGAGGACGGCGTACTGTCCGACATACACCAGCAGGATTTGTCCACTCGTGAAGCCGAGAGCTTTCAGGATGCCAATCTGCTTGATCTGCGAAAGGATGGTGGAACTGACGACGCTGACAATGATGATGACGGTTGCCAGGATGGCGAAGAAGCTGAAAGCGCTGAGGAACACGGAAGCCAGTTGTCCGCTGAAAATTGCCGATTCCTTCACATCCCGCCAGTCGGTGTGCGATTCGATAAACTTCGTCGCGCGCATGGATTCGATGCTTGCGAATACCTCGTCAACCGCGTTGGGGTCGGACAACCGCAGTCCCAGCGACGAACTCCAGGTATCCTTGTCGGGGAAGAGATTTCGCAGCGTGCCTTCGCTGACGTACAAATAGGGCGATTGCTCGCTGCGATACGTATCATACATGACATCGTAGGCGAGACCAACTATCGGCAGGCTGACATCCCTGCCCTCCGAATTGGTGATGACGACCGCCTCCCCCACCGTCAGGTCGTGCGCCACATCCAAAGCTTTTTCGGCAATGACCTCCTTTGCGTCGGGGGCAAGGGTGCGCCCATCCAAGAAATATAAACGGTTGATGGCGGGCTGTTCGTCGGGAACGACTCTCAACGTGACCCAAACGCGGGCATCGTGAATGCGCGCCTGCGTCAGGTAACTGTATTGGCGGGGCGTGCTATCGATCACCCCCGGCAGGGATTGGATTCGATGAAGGTCTGCCGTGTTCACCATTCCGGGCTTGAAGAAAACCCAAAGGTGCGCGCCGTTCATTTCAGCGAACAGGCGGTCGTACGGTCCCCCAAGGTTTAGCAGCGTGGACAGGGCAAGGGTCAGGAGCGCGGCGGCAACGGTGATGGTGCCGACGATCAAGCCGGAAACAATCCGATGGCGGAACAGGTCTGCTTTGATTTTCTCCCAGACCGCGTTCATGGGTTATCTCAGTTCGACCAAACGCTGGGCGATGGATTTGTCATCCCCACCGGGCATGCGGTCAACCAGTTGACCGTCGCGGATGAAAAGCACGTACCCCGCCCTGGCGGCGGCGTCGGCTGAGTGGGTGACCATCAGGATGGTCTGCCCCTGACGGTTGAACTCGCTCAAAATATCCAGCACTTCGTTGCCGCTGGCGCTGTCCAGATTGCCGGTCGGCTCGTCCGCCAGAAGAAGTCGCGGCGTGTTGATAAAGGCGCGGGCAATGGCAACCCGCTGCTGTTGTCCGCCGGAAAGCTCCCACGGATGTTTGTGAGCCTGGTTGACGATTCCCAACCGTTCGAGCAGTTCCGTCGAGCGACGGCGGATTTCCTTCCTGCTTTTCGACCTCGACAGGAGAGCCGGCAATTCGACGTTCGCCTGCACGTTCAGGTTTTCCACCAGGTTGAAGAACTGGAAGACAAAACCGACCTGGTCGCGGCGGAACACCGCCAGGTCGGTCTGATTCATTTTATCGAGGCGATGTTCGCCGACTTGCACCCAGCCGCTCGTGGATTGGTCCAACCCTCCGATGATTTGCAACAGGGTGGATTTGCCGCTACCAGATTGTCCCATCACCGCCACAAAATCACCGGCGGCAATTTCCAGCGAAATTCCCCGCAGCGCCTCGAAGTTGATCGAGCCGGTCTGGTAGATTTTTCTCAGTTCCGATACCTGAACCAACGTGGTCATTCAAGGATGTATCCCTGTCTTGTGAACGCCTGTTTGAGTCCGCAAATGCGCAGGAAGCGCTCGAATTTCGGACCGACGGTCGTTTGGGCGAGGATGGTATCCGCGCCCCTGTCACGCGCCCTGGAGAGGGCAGCCACAGACAGGCTATAGAGCAAGCCAGTACCGCGATGTTCTGGCAGGACTCCGCCGCTGCCCACAACAACGTACTCCTTGTGGTGCATCGTGGTCACTGTAGCCACAGGCTTTCCATCGATAAACGCAAGGTAATTATTGATATTGGGCAGTCCAATGGAAGGTTCCAGCATTTTTTCCAGCATTGGCGCCCACTCGGACGTCATTTCATAGGCGGCGATCATCGTCCCGACAAACGCCTCAAGGTCTTCTTTTTCCACCAGCTTGACCTCGATCCTGGAGTCGATCTTTGGAACCCTGGCTTTTTGGACATGCTCCATCATCAGCCAGCATTCATCCGGCTCCTGACGGACAAAGCCGCGCTTCAACAAACGCTGTGGCAGGTCGGCGGGCGCACAGGCAGGAGAGACCATGATCGTTGTAGGCAACTCCCTTTCCTTGAAGTAGGCAATGACCTCGTCGATGAGACCTTCGATTTTTTCGGGAGTTTCCCGAAGCAGGAAGGCGCGGTTGGCATCCGCAGAGGGGTAGTCCTTGCTATAGATCAGGACCAGGTCATCGCGCAAAACGGCATGTATCCCCGGCATGACATTGGAAAGCGATTGGATACAAGTCGGGATGACGGTCTCGTATTCGACGATTTTTTGCGGGTCAAGATTCATGATCTTCTCCAGTTGTCCCTTTTGGGGACAGACAAATGTCGCAGCGGGTATTTCAGGAAAATCAGCAGGGACACCAGCATCAGCGTCCCGCCGATGGGTCCCGTCAAACGCACTCCCAGCGGACCGTTGAGGTCGGACTGGCTGCGCCCAAGCACGAAGAGCAGCGGCAGGATCAGCGCCGCCACCGCGCCGATCAACTGTCCGAGCAGAACCCAGGACGAGTAGTAGGCTCCCTCGCGGCGTTGCCCGGTCGTTTTTTCGTCATGGTCGGTGACTTCGGCGGCGAATGCCTGGGGCAGCATCGTGATCCCAGACATGGCAATGGATTGGAGCGCAACCCAGATGATTCCCTGAACCATCAATGGGACCGGGAACCAGGGTCCGATCAACATCAAGCCCGGCATCACCACCGCCGAAGCCAGCAGGGAACCGGCAAAGACGCTCCACTTGCCAAAACGCCCCGCAAGCCAGTTCACGGCGGGATAGCAAGCCAGCAAAGCAAAAGCGCCGGCAACATAGAAGTAAATGGTATCCGATACCTTCAGAAGACAAATTTCGGTAACGATGTAAGGCATGACCAGCATGACAAAGGTGGTCGCCATCCAAAAGCAGACGCCGGCGAGCGAGAGAATCAGGAAGGCACGATTCTTGAGTGTAGTTTGCAGGCTTTGCAGGAAACCGAAGCGTTGTTTGGCATCGATCTGCCGACCAGGCTGCTCGCGCAGGGTCAGAAACGGCAGATAGAGCAACGGAAAAATGAAAACAGCAAAGATAAGCGCCATTCGAGTAAAACCAAAGCGGTCGATCAAGGGACCCGCCAGTGAAGCCATTACCACGCCGAGGAACTGAAAAATGGAACTCCACATGGTCAGACGGACGCGGTGTTTGTCCAGCACAGCCAGTTCAGGCAGCAAAGCGCCCAACGGAATAATCACCAGCGCCTGGGTGACGTTGAACAGGACCAGCATCAATCCCAGATAAAACAGGTTGACCATCGAAACGCCCTTGACGGGCGGCGACCAAAGCAGGACGAAGATGACCAGGAGCGGCAGTGAAGCCGAAAACATGAAAGGCAGGCGCCTGCCCCATCGGCTGTGAAGGTGATCCGACCAATAACCGATTGGCGCAACAATGAGCGCATTGGCGACACGCGCAATGGATGTCGCCACCCCATACAAGGCAAGCGGAACCAGCGCCTGTCCCTTTCCTTCGGGCGGCAGGTAGAAATACAGCAGCCAGCCATCATTCACCGACCAAAGGATGGCGTTCCCCAATTGGATCAGGCTGAAAGACAGGTCAATGCGGAGGGATGGCAGGGTTTGAGGGGATGTATCGACTGGGTCAGCTTGCACGGGTCTACTCCAAAGCCAATTCGTTTTTTTCGGAGACTGGCAAATCATTATACTTACTTGCGTGCGAATCAGGATTGCAGTCTCGTTAAGTTATCAGACACGAAATATATCTAACAAATTTGAAAACATTTCACTCCGCCAAAAAACCATTATTTCGATAAAATATCCTCCTGTCCTTGAACGGTCTAGACATTACAATGCGGAATATACCACCTAGGAGATTGACCCAATGCCACATCGCATTATCGTTTTGGGTATTTTACGCAGCGGCACTTCCCTGACTGCTGAGTTGGTGCGACGCTGGGGAGCCTACGCCGGGGGGAAGTCGGCTCTGTGGCAAGCCGATGTCAATGGTCCGCGGGGCTACCTTGGGTATATGGAATATATACCTTTACAGGATTTCAACGACAAACTTCTCGATAATAATGACAGGGTCCCTGCCCGTCATGAAATGCTGGAAAAGAAAGCATTGGAACCGGAACTTCGAGAAGAGGCGCTGGAACTCATTTCCAACATGGATCATGAGACCGCCGAACAATCTTTCGACACATGGATTTGGAAGGACGCCCGCCTGCCGCTGACGATTCCTTTTTGGGAGAATATTTGGGAGGACGTCATTTATGTAATCCCCGTGCGCCATCCTGTCGAAACAATATTGTCAGCCGCAAAAATAGAAGGCATGGAAGCAGACCAGGTTCCGCTTTCGGCAGGTTTTGCCTATTGGCAATTTTCCATGCTCAATACGTTGTTGTTTACTGAAAAAAGCAGCCGCAAGATTTTTATCGCCTACGACCAGCTGCTTCAAAATCCGCAACGGGAATCGGCGCGCCTTTGCCAGTTTTTGGATGCGCAATGCGGAAGGTCTTCTGAAAATTCCGAGGAACGAATCGATTTTATGGCAGCCCAGGTTTCCGCCAGCCAGCGCCACTTTAACCACCCCAAATCGCTGGCGGAAATCGACACGACCACCCGGGAACAGCGCGCGTTGTACAACTTCCTGAGAATCAAAACGATGTATCCCGACGAAGCCTTCAACCCCAATGATTTCGCACTATATTCAGGCTGGCAGGAATACCTGCAAGCCATGGACGCGCTTGTATCCATGATGCAGTCACAGGAAAATCAGAGATGACCACGATGCAGAAAATGGAACGCGAAAAGTTTCTAAGCCTCCCGACCGAAGAAATTGCGGGCATCATCCGTTCGGGCGGATCGCGGGTCTGCGTGTTCCCATTCAACGGCACACGGCGCTGGTTTCTGCTGGAACACGGACGGGAAAGCCATGCAGACCCTGCGAAGGCTTATATTGAATTGACAAGCAAGGCTTATATCAAAACATATAAGATGCTATTCGACTATGGGCTGGATACGATTATCGCCCCCATTTTTGGCGGCGAGCTATTGAACCGCGGGGATGAATATATGGAACAGATCGGCGCTGGCTTGAAGTTACTCGCCAAACACCCTTACTTTGTCGAATTTTACGAAAGATACGATATTCGCGTCCATTTTTACGGAGATTACCGCAAGGAACTGGCGCAAACCCCTTATGCGTATTTAACGGATGTTTTCGACGTCCTTACCCATAAAACCGCCGGGAACAAGGGGCACCGCCTGTTTTACGGGGTGTTCGGCAGCGATGCAACTGAAACGATTGCAAAACTCTCGGTGGAGTATCATCAGAGGATGAAGCGTATTCCCAGGCGACGCGACCTGATCGAACTATATTACGGCGAATACATCGAAAAAGCGGACATTTTCATCGGGTTCGAAAAATTCAATGTATTCGATTATCCATTGCTGGGCTGGGGCGAGGAAAGCCTGTATTTCACCCTTGCGCCGTCCCTGTATATAAACGACAACCTCCTGCGAAACATCCTTTACGATTACGTTTACCTGCGCCCCGTACAAGACCCCGACTACTTCACCATGCCAAAAGGGGATTTTGAAATGATGCGCTCATTTTATGAAGCAAACCGCGAAGCCGCCTTCGGCATCGGCGAAATACGCGGCGGGATATGGTACGCAAAATCCAATGGACAATAAGGATAAATCTCACATGTCGGACATCGTCACCGAAACCTGCAACGTGCTGAACGAGATCAAATCGGGAAAAATCTCCATCACCGCCTACGACACCGCCTGGATAGCGCGCCTGGGTGAAATCGACTGGGGACTGAGCAGCAAGGCGCTTAATTGGCTGAGCGAAAACCAGCTGTCCGATGGATCGTGGGGAGCCGACAATGTGTATTACTATCACGACAGGGTGATCAGCACCTTAGCCGCGATGATTTCCCTCACGCAGCGGGGACGCAGAAAACATGATAGCAAACAAGTCAAGAGCGGGTTGCTGGCATTGGAGGGAATCATCGCCGGTGTGACGAGGGGACTGACCGCCGATCCCAACGGAGCGACAGTTGGCTTCGAGATGATCGTCCCCACCCTGGTTGCCGAAGCCGAAAAACTGGGTTTGATCACGCAACAAAAAGACCGGCTCCTGGGACGGCTTTCCAAAATGCGGGCGCAAAAACTTTCCCTGATACAGGGAAGATTAATTGACCGCAATATTTCGATGGCATATTCCGCTGAAATGGCGGGGGATGACAATTTATCGCTCTTCGATGTTAAAAATTTGCAGGAAGTCAACGGCTCTGTGGCAAACAGCCCATCCGCCACCGCCTACTTCGTTTCCCACATTGACCCAAACAACCAGATGGCGCTGGACTACCTGAAAAAGAGCACAGACAATGAACATACCGGGGCGTCCTTTGCCTTCCCATACGACATCTATGAAAGAGCATGGATTCTTTGGAATATATCCATCACCCCGTCTTTAATGGATGACCCATCCATCGCGGAAGCCTGTAAGCCCCATGTAGAATTTCTAAAAAATGCCTGGAAACCTGGAAAAGGGGTCGGGTTTGCAACTACCCACAGTTTGTGCGATGGAGACGATACCAGCGTCACGCATGAAGTTTTAAAGAAATTTGGGCACGAGTTAGGCAATGAGGTCATCCTCAGTTTTGAAGCCGATGATCACTTCCGCTGCTATCCACTCGAGGTGAATCCGTCCATCGGCGCCAACGCGCACATGCTTGGGGCGCTCAAAGAGTCCGGGTTCGAAAAGGACCACCCCGCCGTACAAAAGATACTGCTCTACCTGAAAAAGACCCAGCTTTCGAATGGCTACTGGACTGACAAATGGCATATCTCGCCATATTACATTACATCGCACGTCATCGTTTCATGCAGGGAATACGACAGAGAGTTATGCCAAAGCGCGATCAATTGGATAATCGAAAGGCAAAACGAGGATGGGGGGTGGGGCTCGATTGGATTCTCCACAGCTGAAGAAACCGCCTATTGCATCCAGGCATTGACACTTTGGCAGCTAAGCGGGGGACATATACCGGCAAAGAAGTTCAACGAGGCTGGCACATGGCTTTTGCAAAATTACGATAAGCCGCATCCGATGTTGTGGATCAGCAAGTCGTTAAACAGTCCGGAATTGGTCGTAAAAATGGTCATTCTTAGCGCTATAAGCCTTTTCAAGGATCATTAAAAATGAAGTTTTTCGAACGGATTAGATCAACCTATGACCGGCTTGTAAACGTATCATCATCTGATCCAGATGATGCGCGCCGCCGTAAATTGCTTAATATTATCCTTGCCGGCGTGATGGTTATCGCTTTGATTCTACTAGCGATAACCATCATATTGCTTATACTATCAATCCTTAAGCCGGATGAGGCAGCCGCCCCTATTACGGCGCTGGCGGCAACAGTCATCGGCGTAATTGTTTTTTATCTGATAAATCGTCTGTGGTCGGGAGTATTGGCGAGCGTGTCTTTTCTGTTCTTTTTGATGTTTGTAATATCGCTTACCGATACGCCTGTGGAACTGTACAAGGGACGCAGTCTTTTTTTGTTTATCCTGCCTGTAATCATCTCAGGTTTCCTCCTGGGATCCCGATATATCTTTATCTTTTACGTTCTTAGTTCCATTGAGGTCGGCGTCATCGCCAGAATTGCCGGGGGACGAATATATGATCCCACATTTGCATATATCGCCTTCTTTATCATTGCCTATGTTTCATGGCTCTCCGCCCGCAGTCTCGAAGGCACATTAAAAGACCTCCGCGCCATCAACCTCAACCTGGATAAGCTTGTCGAGCAAAAGACCGAGGAACTTGCCACAACTCTGGCGCGTGAGATCGAACTGTCAGGGCGCAACCAGGCAATCCTGCAATCGATTGCAGACGGTGTCATCGTGTTCGACTCCCGCGGCACATCCATCCTGGCAAACCCGTCTCTAAGCCGAATCCTGGATACCCCTGTCAGGAATCTGCACGGAGTCAGCCTATCCAACTTTTTGAAAACCGGGAAATTATCCCCCGTAAACTGGGAGAAAATCATGGGGCTGATCGAGCACCCGGAGAAAACCCAAACCAGCCATCAGGTGGAGTGGGGAAAGAAGACGCTCTCGGTCAGTGTCGCCCGCGTGCGAAATTCAGAAACGAACCAGGACATTGGCTCGGTGGCTGTCATCCGCGATATCACCCGCGAGGCGGAACTCGAGAAAATGAAGGATGCGTTTGTCGCCATCGTTTCCCACGAGCTTCGCACCCCCCTGAATGCGATCATGGGATATGCTGAAATACTCAAGGAGTCGGTCTACGGTCCGGTCAACGAAAAACAGGAATCCATGGTGGGGCGGATCATGGTGAACACCCAGCGCCTGCTTGCGATGGTGGGCGACCTGCTGGATGAGGCGCAGCTCAAGGCGGGCAAGCTTTCCCTGATGAAGCAGCCTTTCAAAACCTCCTCCCTCCTGGAAGGGATGCATACCACCATGGACAAGATCACGGCTGACAAGGGACTATCCCTTACCGACGAAATCAGCCTCGACATGCCGGATATGCTCATGGGAGACGCGCGGCGCCTGCATCAAATTCTCGTCAACCTGGTAAACAACTCCGCCAAGTTTACCGAGAAGGGCGGCATTCACGTCCGCATTTTTCGCAGCGGAACCCAGCACTGGACAATCGAAGTCAAGGATACCGGGCTTGGCATTCCCAGCGAGGAAGTACCGTATATCTTCGATACCTTCCATCAGGTGGAAAATCCCACCGTCCGCACACATGGCGGGTTCGGGCTGGGTTTATCCATTGTCAGACAGATGGTGGAATTAATGAGGGGTAAAATCAGCGTCAACAGCGAACTCGGAAAAGGCAGCGCCTTTACCATCGAACTGCCATTCCAATAAAAACAATATAAAAGGAAACAGACCATGGAAAATATCGCCCTTGTCATTGAAGACGATCAAGACCTCGCCAGCATCTTTACAGATGCCCTGGTAGCGGCAGGCTATCAGGTTGAAACAATCCGCGACGGCGCAATCGCCCAGGAACGGCTCAAGGAAGCGAACCCGGAAATCGTGATCCTGGACATGCACCTGCCAAACGTGGAAGGCGGCAAGCTCCTCGAGCAGATCCGTGCCGACGAACGCCTCAAAAAGGTGCGCGTCATCCTCGCAACAGCCGACGCCTTGCTGGGTGAATATTACGAGAAGAAAGCCGATCTGGTTCTGGTCAAGCCCATTTCCTTTTCGCAACTGCGGGATCTGACCGCGCGATACAGAAGAAAGTAGTTTCAGTAAACCAAAAAAATACGCCTGCCTGCGGTTGACTCAAAACCACAGGCAGGCTTTACTTGTCCCGGAAGGATTGGCTTCCAATCCTAAAAAACCGTTACGGTGGGTTTTATTTCCAACTCGTCGATCAACCCATTCAATTCATCATCCGTCAGCCGCCTCCCCCTGCCCGCGTATGCGGTGAGCATGGCTTCGGTCATGTTGGTGCCGAAGGTGCGCCCGTCGTAGCGCGGGGTGGTGGTGATGACTATTTTTGCGCCGTGTTCCTTGAGTAGTGCAATATTTTCCCCGGTGGTGGTATTGGTGACAATAGTCTTGCCCTGCAAACTGGGCGGCATGTATTTTCGCATGAACAGGAAGTCGCCCGCGATCAAATCGGATTCTTCAAAGTATTTGACGTACTTCGGCTTTTGCTCCGCGCCGTCGCTGCCGTAGAAGATCATGCTCATCGGGAAGTGGCTGACAATGGGAAGCATGACTCTGGCAACCCGCTTGAAGTTGGGGATTCCATAAATGGGAAGCGGGACACCCAGCCCGACCATCAAATCTCCAAAGACAGTTCGATCCGCAACTTCCGCGACTGCCTCAGCCAGCCCAGGTCGGTCCACGGCGACGGGGACAAAAGCCTGCCTGAAGCGGATGTCTCCCAGTTGGGGCTTTGCCAGTTGAAAGACCCGACGCTCAAGAGTGTGTTTGAGTCCACGACCGTCGCAGAGTGGCGTCTGTCCGACACCGGCAACCAGCTTCAGGGCGGCGCGAAGCGGATATTCCCTGTCGTCGAGGCGGAGATACAAATCCACGCCGCCCACACCGAAGGCGTCCACTTTCCCATCCAAATCCAGATACATCTGCCGCGCTTTGGCAATATCCCCATCCATGCCAATGCGTTCGACAAGAATCTCCTGCCCGTTGAGATTGACTTTTACGCTTTTATCGCGTTTTGAACTGCCGAGGCTGATGCTGACTGCTCGCTTCATGTTCCACGTCCAATCCAGACCAACTATGGATTCATATTGACGGTTGGCAGTACTCCGTTCGAGAAAATCAAATTCGGGAAAACGCCCTCAGGTGTGAAAATGAATTTATCCGTCTGCTTGATGGCTGCGGAGTTTGCCAGCGCGATTTGCAGGGAAACATACGATGGATATTTTTGGTAAAGTTCAGCCAACGCAAGTTCCTTGGCAATATCCACCAAAGCCTGCTCTGCAGAAACCTTTTGCTGGAGGGTGGTTAACTCCAACTGCGCCTGAGCGTTGACCTGTTCCTGTTTGATCACCGCAAGTTCGGCTTCCAATTGCTGACGTTTGATGTCCTGCAATGTGGCTTGCTGACGAGCTTCCTCTTGAAGTTTGGATTGCTCCACCCGAATGCGACCTTCCTCTACGGCTTGTTGAGCGATGGCTTCCTGTTTGGCTTTTTCGGCGTCCTGTTTGGCTTTTTCAGTCGCCAGGCGGCTTTGGACGATGGCATCCAAGCCAGCTTGCACTTCAGGTGAAATGGTAATTTGCGGCACTGCCACGTTTCGCACTTCCAAACCGAGGGGTTCAGCCAGCCCGCTCAGCTCGTCGTCGATACACGCCCGCAGGTCGTCGCGTCCAGACCCAATCACCGCCTCGTCGAATTTCTTGTCGCCCACACAGACCTTCATTGCCTGCAAGGTAAAGGCTGTCATGCGTTGCTGTAAAGATTCGTCGCTCAAATAAATATTTCGGTATCTCGAATAGTTCGAGATGACAACATCCGCCTCCCTCGGGCGGAATACGTCTGCCGTGACTTCAAGCCCAATGCGCTGTTTGTCAATCGTGATCAATTCGGGGTCGTCCACTGTGATGGCAACCGCGCTGGTTGTGACTTTGACCAGATCCACGAACAAGCCAAAGTCATAGGCAATACCCGGCTGGAGGACGCTTTGAATTTTGCCCGCCTGAATCTTGATGCCGACTTGGTCGTTTTCGATTACCTCGAAATACCAGAACGATTTGCTGACACTTGCAAGAATGGCAACAACAATGATCCCGATCACCAGTCCAACCAGCCAGCCCGGAATCATGGACAGGAAAGGTATCCGTGACCTGGGATTTGAATCCTGCCTTGGAGGTTGTGCGTTTGGGTTTTTCATTCTTTATCTCCTCGGTTTTGATAAATTAGGAAAACTACCTCGATCCTACAAAGAGATTATACGTCTTCTCATGCCCCACAGTTGTTTCAATTCCATGACCCGAAAGTAACCTCGTCTCATCGGGCAGGGTGAATATCTGCGTGCGGATGCTGTCCACCAACGTGTCCCAATCTCCACCGGGCAGGTCGGTGCGACCAACGCTTCCGTTGAAAATCAGGTCGCCACAGAAACAGACTTTTTCCTTTGCCACATACAACACGCAAAGTCCCTTCGTGTGACCTGGGGTGTGGCGGACTTCAAACTCGTTCGAGCCAAGTTGAAGTTTCATGCCCTGCTGAAAGTCAATTGTCGGTTCGGGACCTGGGTCAATGTCGAAGCCAAAGACTGATCCACCACCGCCAGCGCGCCAGAGGACGTGGTCGTCGGGATGGAGGGCAACGAGAGGCAGCGGATTCAACGAATCAGCGATGGCGGCGGCTCCGCCGATATGGTCGAAGTGTGCGTGCGTGTACCAGAGATGACCAATCCGCCAGCCGCGATCCTGCGCTGCTTTGAGGATGATGTGCCCGTCCCAGGCGGGGTCGATGACGGCGGCTTCTTTTGTGTCAGGGTCGGCGACGAGATAGGCATTGGTCGAGACGGGACCGAGGGTGAAGGTGAGAATTTCAAGCATGATTTTGATTTCCGATTTACGATTTTGGATTTACGATTTTGGATTTACGATTTTTGAGGTTGTGGTGAAAAGATGTAACCGATTAAGATCGAAACGCCAATCAATCCCACCGCCAGCGGATAGATCAGGAACGGGTCGCGCTCGAAGATGAAACCGGCAATCGGCGGGGCAATGATAAAGATGATCGAACTGACAGTTTCCATCGTCCCATAAGTCAATCCCATCTGCGAGGTGTGGACAAGTCCGCGAGCCTGCGCCATCGCCATCGGGCGCGCGGCGCGGAATCCGCCGAGGAGGAAATAGCCAAGCATGAAGACGGGCATCCCCGCTCCCCGCCAGATGAGCAGGGCAAACAGCGCCACCAAAGCCTGCGCCGCCAAAAATCCATTGCGCGGTTTGACCCGGCTGAAGGCAAGCGCCAGCAGGGAATTTCCCAACGCGCCCGCGGAAAATATCCAGCCTGTTTCAGTCAGGGATAGGTTGCGCACGCCTTTGAGGAAGTTCGGCGTTAACGGCTGGGAAAGATACATGGCAAAGATGGCAAACGCATAGACCATCACAAAGCTGATGAAGCGCGCGTTGTTCCATAAACCAGTCGGCGGGGCGGCGGGATCGTGTTTGTCCAGGGGCTGGGGTTGAACCAAAACGATAAAAAGGGAGGATACAACAAAAATTCCAAAGGCAACCAGGTAACTGGTTTTCATTTCGTAGTGTTCGGCAATCCACCCACCTGAGACGGGACCCAGCGCCATGCCGAGACTGTAGGTTGCCGTCGTCAGCGAGAGCGCCGTGCCAACCTCCCATTTGCCGCGCGCCGCGGTGACGTAGCTGCTGAGCGGCGAAGCCACAAACGCGGTCACGCCGTACAAAAACAAACCGACAAGATAAAACGGCAGGCTTTTCGCAAGTCCCATCATCAACGTGGAGACCACGCCCAGCAGCCAGGCGGTAATCAACAACGGACGGCGACCAATCCTGTCGGCGAGATGTCCGCCTGGGATGTGGGTGATCGCCATGAAAAAGCCAAACGCGCCGAGGGCGAATCCCACCTGTTGTTTGCTCAAAAGAAATTCCGTCTCCAGCCGAATCGGCACGAAGTTGAAAAACATCCCTTCGCCGATCCCCCAAAGCATCAGCGCAATTGCAACGAATAAAAGGTTTCGATTCAAGTTTTCCTCTACAAAAGACCTGACAGGTTTTCACGAGCGTTCGATAAAGAGCCCAACCGTAACTCACGCGAGCCTTGATTAATCCGGCTCACCTTGAAACCTGTCAGGTCTGACCTTCCACCCTTTTGATAAAGTCCCGCGCAATTTCAAAGACCTGCCCACGCGCCGCATCCCGCGTCAACACATGACCCGACCCCGTCACATAATGTCTGGATTTGTCGGGAGCGTTCACCAGTCCCGCGTAGATTCGCTCCATGTTTTCGGGCGGCACAGAACGGTCATCCCGCGAATGGATCAAGCAAACAGGCACGGTGATTTGTGGCAGGACAGCATGCATCTTTTCGAGCAGCGCCGCCAGTTCCGCCGCCGACCGAAGCGGGTTCAACGGATACGAAATGTGATCCTTGAAGGCTTCCTTGTCGAGCCAGCTGCCTCCCGCCTCGTCCTCCTTTTCCTTGGGAGCGTATGTTTGGAAACGGCTCATGAATTTGATCTGCCACACGGGATGGTTGTCCGCAATTTCATACGGAGCAGCCATCGACACCACGCCTTTGACCTTCAAACGCGCCGACATAAACAAACTCAACGAGCCTCCCATCGAAAGCCCGACAAGATAGAGGCTGTCGGTCACGCAGCGCAAAAGGTTGTAACCGTCCTCGACGGAGGCGGTCCAATCCGTCCAGCGCGAGCGGACCATATCCTCGATGCGGGTGGCATGTCCTGCCAGCCGCACGCCAAGACAGGTGAAGCCGAGTTCGCGGTTGAGGTACTCCCCCATCCAGCGCATTTCCTTGGGCGTGCCGGTAAAACCATGCACGAGCAAAATGCCCGTGCGCCCGCCAGGAAGAAAGAAAGGTTCAGTTGTAGGAATGGTTTGGGTGGTCACGCCCCAATTATATCAATGAGACCGCGCAGCCCCAACTCGTAAGACCGCCAGCCAAAGCCCGTCACCTTGCCCTTGCACACCGCCGACACCAGCGACTTATGCCGAAACTCCTCGCGGGCATACACATTCGACAAATGCACCTCGATCACAGGAATCACAATCGACGAAATCGCATCGCGCAGCGCCACCGACGTATGGGTGTATCCGCCAGGGTTGAGCACCACGCCCGCCGCCCAGGTCCGCGCATCGTGCAGGGCATCGATCAACGCCCCCTCATGGTTTGATTGCAGGCAGGTCACCTCCGCGCCCAACTCCGCGCCCAGGGCAATCATCTTCTTGTTGATGTCATCCAGCGTCATCGAGCCATACACCTCTGGCTCGCGGGTGCCAAGCAAATTCAAATTCGGTCCGTGCAAAAGCAGTATTTTCATATTCACTCCAAAACTGATTCCAAATCCGTCACATCTACCAGTTCCACTTTGCCAATCTCTACAGGCAAAGCGAAACGAATCGCCTTTGCGTTCTTCTTCTTGTCCACCCGCATGGCGCGGATGATTTCTTCACGCGGCATTTCTCTGGGAATGGCGATGGGCAGATTCAACGCTGACAGCGAATCCTGTACCGCTTTGACCACGCCCGGAGTTGACAGCCCAATCCGAGCCGCATACGCCGCCTCGACAGCCATCCCGATGGCAATCGCCTCGCCATGCCGCAGATCAAACCTGCTGACGAGTTCCACCGCGTGGCCGACGGTGTGTCCCAAATTCAACGCCGCACGGAATCCCCTTTCGTAGGGGTCTTCCTCGATGACTTGAATCTTCACCGCAATCGCGCGTTTGACTACCTCTTCGAGATTGCTCTTCACCCAATCCATGCCGCGATTGCACATCGCAAACAAGTCAGGGTCAGAAATGATTCCGTGCTTGACCACCTCCGCCATGCCAGAGCGCAGTTCACGTTCGCTCAAAGTGAACAAAAGGCTTGGGTCAGCTAGAACCAGCTTCGGCGGGTAAAACGCCCCGATCAGGTTTTTCCCTTCGGGCAAATCAAATCCCGTCTTGCCGCCGATTGACGCATCCACCATCGAGAGCAGGGTTGTGGGCACACAAATCCAATTGATCCCGCGCATGTAGGTTGCCGCCGCAAAGCCAGCCATATCGCTGACCACACCGCCGCCGAGGGCAATGACTGTGCTTTTGCGGTCAAGTCCATTTTCAAGGAAGGACTTCCACAGGAAGGAAATGGTTTCGAGAGTCTTATGTTCCTCACCAGCGGGGATGACCACCGCCTTCGCGTTCAACGCGGCTTGAAGTTTTTCAAGGTGAAACTTCGCCACGTTTTCATCTGTGACGATGATGGGGCTTTGCAATGGATAGCTTGTCAGGTTGGAAACCTGACCTACAATCACGTCATATTCTCCCATCGCGGAGAGGTGATGGCGGCCCAAAGCAACCTGCGCGTGATGCGCGTTCTGTTCGGCAGTTTTATTATCGACATGGATTTTGAGCGGGAAGGAGTTATAGTGCCCCTCACGTTTCGCAAGCAACGCTGAAAGTTTTGCACTCAAGTCGCCAGTCAGCAAGGGACGTTTGCCGGGCTCACCTTGCAGACGTTCGAGCAGGGTCGGTAACTCTGCCATCAGCAGGAGAATTTGTCCATTGAATTCGGCAATCGCGCGGTTTTCATCCCGCAGCAACGCGCCGCCGCCGAGGGCAATCACCGCCGCAGGCTCGGCGATGACCTTTTTCAGCGCGGCAGTTTCCAAATCACGAAAAGCAGGTTCACCCTGCCCCTCCATGATTTTCGGAATGGACATACCTGCATCGGTTTCAATGATGCGGTCAAGATCAACAAAGGGCAGCTTGAGGCTGGCGGCAATCTTCTTGCCAACCGTAGATTTGCCTGTTCCAGGGGGACCGTAGAGGAAGATGTTTTTCATTGAATGTAGAAGTTTGAATGAGGAATGCAGAATGGGGTGTGGAACGTGGTGCGTATTCCGTTGTTTACCTGTCTAGTTGTTTACCTGTGTACGTGTTTACGTTCTTATTCCCAAAACACATGTGGGAAGTTATCCATTGGTAAATCTTCGAGAGTGGCTTTGCGAAGAGTCTCAAAGCGCGGTTTCATTTCGCTCATCGAGTCGCCGCCAAGTTTTTCGAGCAGGGCGTCGGCGAGGACAAAGGCAACCATGGATTCCAGAATTGGCACGGCGCGCGGGACGGGGCAGAAATCGGAGCGTTCGTACTTGGTGGGAGCATTTTCACCAGAAGCAAGGTCAACGGTTTGTTGGGGAGTCAGGGTCGTGGCAATCGGCTTCATCGCGGCACGGATGACGATGGGCTGTCCGTTGGAGATTCCACCTTCGATGCCGCCAGCTCTGTTTGAGGTACGAGTTACAGAGTTACGAGTTACGAGCTGCATTGCATCGTGGGCTTCGGTTCCGGGCAGACGTGCGTTCTCGAAGGCGTCGCCAACTTCCACGCCCTTGATTGCCTGGACAGACATGACCGCGTGCGTCAGTTTGGCTTCGAGACGCCGATCCCATTGGACAAAACTCCCAAGTCCAACGGGGACGTTCAGCGCGACAATCTCGATCACGCCGCCGAGGGTGTTTTTGCCGTGAATGGTCTTTTCGATTTCCACCCGCATCTGATTTGCGGTTGTTTCGACGGGACAGCGCACATCGGATTCTTCGGCGCGTGTGAAACGCTCGGCGTAAGGCATATCGCCAAAGTCAGTTTGGACTTCGCCGATGGAGGAAACATATCCGCCAACGACAATCCCAAACTGCGCGAGAAAATGCCTGCACATCGCACCAGCGGCTACGCGCATCGCCGTTTCGCGAGCGGATGCGCGTTCGAGCGCGGGGCGCAGGTCCTTATATCCATACTTGACCGCTCCCGTCAAATCCGCGTGACCTGGACGCGGAGCAGTCATCGGCTCGATGGCTTTGCCCTTCCACTTCACGTGGTCATCGTTCGGGACAAGCAACGCAATCGGCGCACCTGTGGTCTCGCCGCCCATCACACCACCGAGAATTTGCACGGTGTCCTTTTCGATTTTCATCCGTCCGCCAGAGCCGTATCCCTGCTGGCGGCGGGCAAGTTCCTTGTTGATGATGTCGGCCGTAAGCGGAAGCCCAGCAGGGATGCCATCAAGGATCGCAGTCAGCGACGGTCCGTGGGATTCTCCAGCGGTGAGGAAGCGTAGGGGCATTTCAATCTCCAGTAATCAGTGTTCAGTCATCAGTGGCAGTTCGTAAAATGTCGCGGGGCGGATTGTGACCAGTCCAGATTTCAAAAGCGAGAGCAGCTTGTTCAATAAGCATTCCCAACCCAGTTTCGGCGGGCAGACCAGCGGAGCGGGCGCGTTTGACAAGCAGGGTCTCACGCGGATTGTACACGCAGTCGTAAACGACAGCGCCGGTTGGGAAGGGAAAATCTTCGGGCAAGGGGCAGGTATTGCTCGCGGGGGACATGCCTAGGGGAGTTGCGTTCACAATCAACTTCATTCCACCCGACAGCGAAGACAAGCCTTCAGCCGTCATCTCCACAAAATTCCTCAAGCCATCTTGATTGAAAGAACTAATCAACGCTTCGGCTTGTCCCACATCGGCGGGACGAACCGCCAAGGTAACCTGCCAGCCGCTTGAGAGAAGCGCCGAGACCACCGCCCGCGCCGCGCCGCCTGCGCCCAGAACCAGCGCGTGACCTGGCGCTTGAAGGGATGGAAAGCAACGCTGAATGTCACCCAAAAAGCCTGGGGCATCGGTGTTATGTCCAATGAGTTTACCGTCTTTGAAAAAAATCGTGTTGACCGCGCCAATCGAACGGGCGGAGGGAGTCAGGTCATCGAGCAGGGGAATGACATTTTGTTTGTGCGGAATGGTGACGTTTAAGCCCAGGATTTCCCTTGAGCGAACACAAGCAAGTAATTCTTTCAAGCCCTGCATGTCATCGGGATGGATGGAGAACAGGGAATAGTCTCCTTCCAATCCAGCCGCCTTCAAAGCCGCAGTGTGAATTTTAGGCGAAAGAGAATGTCCAAGCGGATAACCAATCAAGCCAAGATGAATCATCGCAAAGTCTCCAGTACTTCAAAATAATTGGGGAATGTTTTGGATACGCAGGACGGATTTTCAATGGTCACGCCATCGAAGCGCAAGCCGATAAGGGAAAATGCCATTGCCATGCGGTGGTCATTATAAGTTTGAATGTTCGCAGGTTTGAAGGCTTGGCACGGATAAATGGTCATGCCGTCTTCGTGTTCCTCCACCTGAACGCCGAGGCGTTTGAGTTCGGTGCAGGTTGCGGAGACACGGTCGGTTTCCTTCACACGGGCGGATGCAATTCCACGAATTCGGGTTGGGGAATCGGCGAACGGGGCGATGGCGGCGAGGGTTTGGGCGGTGTCGGGGATGTCGCGCATATCGATGTCAAGACCGACGATGGACAGTGGACGGTGGACGGTAATTGAATTTTCTTCTTCGGCAACGTCACAGCCCATTTTGGATAAGACATCGAGGAAGGCAATGTCGCCCTGGACAGACTTGCGCGAGATGTTTTCCACTTTGACCGTCCCGCCGCAGATGGCTGGCGCGGCGAAGAAATAGGAGGCGGCGGAGGCGTCGGATTCGATGGCGTAATTAGAGATTAGAGAATAGAGATTGGGATGAATGGTAAAGCGACGATAGCCGTCGCGTTCCACTTCCACGCCGAAGTCGCGCATGATGGAGAGGGTCATGTCCACGTAAGGTTTGGAATTCAATTCTGTGGAAAGAATAATTTCGATTTCGCTTTGGGCATACGGAGCAACCATGAGCAAAGCGGATAGAAACTGCGAGGAAATATCACCTGCAATGGTTGTTTTTCCGCCTTTGAGACCTGACGCAAAAATTTTGATCGGAGGGCAAATCTGCCCATTCTGCACACTTGCGCCGCACGCCAGTGCAGGTGTTCTGCCTTCTGCATTTTGCAATGGCTGAATATCACAACCCAATTGCTCCAATGCCTCCACCAAGTCGCCGATGGGACGTTCTCTCATTCGCGGCTCGCCGTCCAAAATGTATTCGCCGTTGCCGAGGGTGAGAAATGCGGAGAGGAATCTTGCAGCTGTACCTGCGTTGCCGATGAAGAGTTCGGCCTGCTTCGCTGGGATTTTTCCGCCCAAGCCTGTGACCGTCATTTCACAATTGGCTTCATCCAGTCGAATATCAAAGCCCAAGGTTTGCAGGGCTTTGGCAAAGTAGCGGGAGTCGTCGGAGAAGAGGGCGTTGGTCAGGCGTGTGGTCCCATCCGCGAGGGATGCAATCAGCAGGGCACGGTTGGTCAGCGACTTGGAACCAGGCACGCAGACAGTCGCACTGAGTGGATGTGAGATTGGGTTGATTTTTAGCGAAGAGTTCATTGAATAAAGGTTTGATATTTGCTTTGCGCCTGGTTCAAGATGATTTCGAGTTTGCCAAAGTCTTCGGATGACAAAGTGGATTCGATTTCAGCCAGTTGACTTTGCATTCCATGTAACGCATTCAACACATTTTCGCGGTTGGATTGCAGGACGCCCAACATCATCGAGGAAGATGTACCAGCAAGGCGGCTGGTGGATTTGAAGCCGGGTCCAACAAAAGGGGCGACATCCTGCGGAGTTGCCAATGCCAGTGCGGAGGAAATCAAAAACGGCAGGTGACTGGTGGCGGCAAGAATGCGATCATGTTCGACTGCTTCCAAGACCTTGGCTTTTGCGCCGAGGGCTTCGATGATTTGATGGGCGGCGGAGAGAGCGCGGGGTGAAGTTCGTTCAAGCGGGGTCAGCAGAAACGGTGCGGCGTAGTAAAGAGTCCGCTCGGCGTTGGCGAGGGAGAGTTTTTCCTTGCCACAGATGGGATGTCCGCCGATAGGGTCGAAGCGTTTAGGCAAACGGGACATTGCCTCGACAACCAGCCGCTTCGTCGAACCCAAGTCCATGACGATGCAGGGGTTGGGAGTGAGGGAAGGCAACTTTTCAAGCAGAGTCAAAATCGCTGGGACGGGAGCCGACAGGATAACAAGATCCGCTTTGGGGAGGAGCCTGGCAGAGTCGCTGTCAACGTAGTCCACGATTTGCTGGGACAGAGCAAGCTCGAGCGCGGCAGGGTCGGGATCAATCCCATAGATGGCGGCGCACTTTCCGCGTAGTCCCAAAGCAAGGGATCCACCCATCAGTCCCAATCCAATGATGGCGATTTTTGACTCCGCAAGATTAAAGTCAGGCTCGTTCATGTTGGGCAACCAAACGACGATCCACCGCTTCGGCAACCGCCTTGATCTGCTTGACCATTTTGGCAAAGGCTTCGGGCGTGAGCGACTGCTTGCCGTCGGAGATGGCGTGCGGCGGGTCCTGATGCACTTCGACGATGACGCCGTCGGCGCCTGCGGCAACGCCTGCCTTCGCAACAGCCGAGACAAATGCGGAATCGCCGGTGGAATGGGATGGGTCGAGGATGACGGGCAGATGCGTGAGTTTCTTGAGGACGGGGATGGCGTTGATGTCGGTGGTGTTGCGGGTGGCGGTCTCGAAGGTGCGGATGCCGCGCTCGCAGAGCATGACGCGGGTGTTGCCGCCGCTGAGAATATATTCGCTCGCCATCAGCATTTCCTCGATGGTGGCGGACATGCCGCGTTTGAAGAGGACGGGCGTACGGGTTTCGCCGATGGCGCGCAGCAGGTTGAAGTTCTGCATGTTGCGCGCGCCAAGCTGGAAGACATCGACATACTTTTCCATCATTGAGATTTGCGAAACAGCCATCACTTCGACGACAATGGGTAAGCCTGTTTTCTCGCGGGCTTCCGCCATATATTCGAGACCTTCCTCGCCGAGACCTTGAAAGGCATAAGGTGATGTGCGCGGTTTGAAGACGCCTCCGCGAAGCGCGTTTGCACCCGCCTCCTTGACCGCCTGTGCAATTTCGAGAATCTGTTCGCGGGACTCAACCGAGCAGGGTCCTGCGATGATGGGGATTTCGGTCCCGCCGACGGTGAAGCCGTCGAGTTGGAAGACCGAGTCCTGTTCGTGGAATTGGCGCGAGGCGAGTTTGTACGGCTTGGAAATCCGCTGGACTTCGAGGACGCCCGGCAGGGCTTCGAATTCCTCTTTGAGGACGTAATGCCCGTCGCCGACCGCGCCGATAATTGTTTGCTCGACGCCGAAGATGGGATGTGAGGTTAGCTTGTGTCTTTCGATCTCGGCAATCACCGCGTCGATCTGTTCGCGGGAAGCGCCTGGGTGCATGATGATCATCATGGTGAAAACTCCTAAAATATGAGTTGTGAAGGATGAAAACGTTGAGCGTTAAACGTTTAACGTTTTTATGCCCAACCCTGTTTTGCTGGTTGATAGGCGGATGAGACGGCGAGTCCGCGCCCCATGACCTGCGCGATCTGCCCAACCTGTTTGACCATTTCGGCGAAGGCTTCGGGCTTGAGCGATTGCTTGCCGTCGGAGACCGCCTTCGCGGGATCGGGGTGGACTTCGACGATGAGACCATCGGCGCCGGCGGCGATGCCAGCGCGGGCAACGGCGGCGACATAATTGGCGTGACCTGTGGAATGGGACGGGTCGAGGATAACGGGCAAATGAGTCAGGTTTTTCAAAACAGGAATGGCGTTGATGTCGGTGGTGTTGCGTGTGGATGTTTCAAACGTGCGGATGCCGCGCTCGCACAACATCACGCGGTTATTCCCCCCCGCCAAAATATATTCGGCGGACATGAGCAACTCTTCGATGGAGGCGGAGAGTCCGCGCTTGAGCAAAACGGGAGTGCGGGTCTCGCCAATGGCGCGCAGCAGGTTGAAGTTCTGCATGTTGCGCGCACCCACTTGAAAGACGTCCACATATTTCACCATCACATCCAGTTGCACCTGCGACATGATCTCGACGACGATGGGCAGGCCCGTTTCCTCGCGGGCTTCGGCAAGTAGTTCCAACCCTTCCTCGCCAAGTCCTTGAAACGCATACGGCGACGTGCGCGGCTTGAACACTCCCCCGCGTAAGGCGGACGCTCCCGCTTCCTTCACGGCGATGGCTGTTTCAATGATCTGCGAGCGACTCTCCACTGCGCACGGTCCAGCCATGACGGCGATCTCGTCCCCGCCGACGGTGAATCCATCGATGTTGAGAATCGTATTCTCTGGATGGAATTGCCGCGACGCGAGTTTGTACGGCTGGGTGATGCGCTGGACAAGATCCACGCCGTCGAGGCTTTCAAAGCGTTCGAGCGGAATATTGTGCGTCTCGCCGATGGCGCCGATAATCGTCGCTTCGACTCCCTGCGAAAGGTGGACGTTCAATCCCGCCTCTTTGACGGATGCGATCACCCCTTCCACCTGCTGGGGCGTCGCGTTGACTTTCATTATGATCATCATAAGTTCTTCTCCTAAATATCTTTATCAAAGGTCGAAGGTCGTGGATGGACTTTTGACCTTTGACTTTCGACTTGTTTATTACTGTGCCGCCACCAAATCCGGTCTCAACTTCACCGCATCCCGCAAATAAACATGCCGTACCTCGCCCTGCGGCACATCCGTATTCCAGTGGACGAGGACGCGGATCACTTTTCTCAAACTACCTGGGACGGGAATCTCGCGGGCGCACATCATAGGCACCATGCTCCAGCCCATCTGTCGCGCCGCCTGCGCGGGAAAGGTGGAAGCCAGGTCTTCAGTCACGGTGAAGATGGCGCTGCCGACATCTTCAGCAATCATTCCATCGTTCTCTTTCAAGATCGCTTCAAGCAATTCACGAGTTGCCTGAAGGATTAAGTCTGGCTCGTCTGCTGCGACGGTGGTCGCGCCGCGAATTCCGCGTGTGGGCATATGGTCTCCTTGATACCCCTCTCCTTTCAGGAGAGGGGTTGGGGGTGAGGTTGTAACAAAAAAGAGCGAGACCGCTTGGTCTCGCTCTTCTGCATCCAGAGTTATTTTCTGTCTACTTAAGCGCCACCAACGGCAACCGAGTCTCGGAAACCGTAATAAAAGTAAAACGCAAACCAGCGGACAGATTTAAACATATTGGGCGCTATTCTATGCGGGACACGCAGATGAGTCAAGGGCAAACTTTCGTTTCATACCCCGCCAGTAATTTCTTCGAGAAGGCTTACCAGTTTCTCCCCAATCACCGCGCGGCTGAAATTCTCCTCCAGATATTTTCGTCCGCGCAAACCCATGGCACGGCTTTGTTTTGGATCCGCGGCGAGCTTGCGAATCGCATCCGCCAGTTGAGCGGCATCTCCGGGCGTGGCAAAGATTCCGCAGTCCGCGGCTTCGACCACTTCGCGGATCACGCCGTCGATTGCCAGCGCCACAGGTCTGCCCGCCGCCATGTAATCGAAGACCTTGTTCGGGTAGGTCGTCTTGTATTCCTCCAGCGGCTTGAGGATGGCAATGCACGCATCCGCGCCCGCCAGCGCAGACGCCATCTCCGCCTTCGGCACGGATGGCAGAAAAGTCACGTTCGAGAGGTGTTTTGCCCGTGCCATCAGTGCGGGTTTATCCTTGCCGTCGCCGAGGAAAACGATGTGGATATTTTTGGAATCCGCCAGCAAGCTGGCAGAGTCCAAGACGATGGTTAAATCATTTGACATACCGTGCGCGCCCGCATACAAGGCGATGAATTTCCCTTCGAGTTGATTGGCTTTGCGGAAGGAGTCTCCGCTCGCGGCTGGATCGAACATCGACGGGTCCGCGCCGTTGGGGATCAAGTCCACGCGCTTCGCGCCGCGACTGGTAACTGGTTGCAAAAACCCCGGGCTGTTGACCACCAGACGGTCTGCGCGGCGGTAGAGGAATCGCTCCAGCCATTCGGAGAGGGAAATCAGAATCGGGTTGGTCAACACGCCAACGGCAATCGCAAACTGGGGCCACAGGTCTCGCACCTCAAAGAGGAACTTCGCTCCCTTGAGCCGTGCCAGCATCCAGGCGGTGACTCCCTGAAAAATTGGTGGCGACGTGCCCCAAACCAGGTCAACGTTTTTGACGCCGAGTCCAATCCAGAAGGAGGAAAGCATGAACGAAAGAAAAGCAATGACGCGATGGAAAAATGATTTGTGGTGCGCGTCGTACACGGCGGCGCGCAGGATGGTCACACCGTTGCCCCCCTCTTGCACCTCCGAACGTCGGAGGGTGGTCCCCGTAATGTAGCTGACCGGCGAGGCAATGACCGTCACCTTATGTCCACGTGACGTGAGCAGGCGCGCAAACTCGTGGTGACGTGTGCCGCCCGGTTCATCGAGGGAGGCAAACGCCTGGTGGATAATGAGAACGTGCATACGGTCTATCGTCCGCCGCCCGTCGTCGGCTTTGTCAGCAGCTCGCGGGTCTTATCCACATCCTCCTGGATTTTCCAGATCAACGCCTCGACGGAATTGAATTTCAACTCATTGCGGATGCGGGACACAAACTCCAACTTCAGGCGCTGCCCGTAAATATCGCGGTCGAAATCCAGCAGGTAGGCTTCGAGGCTGGGAGTTTGACGGTCTGGCGTAAAAGTCGGGTTGAAGCCGATGTTCGTGGCTGCCATGAACTTCTCATTGCCAAGATGCGCCCAGCAGGCATAAATGCCATTGGATGGGATGACTTTATGATTGGAATAATCGACGTTTGCCGTGGGGAAGTTGATGGTCCGTCCGCGCCCAGCCCCGCGGATGACCTCTCCACCCAACAGGTAATGATAACCAAGCAATTGGGCGGCTTCGCTGACATTGCCGGTGGATACCAGTTTGCGAATCTCCGTCGAAGAGATCACGCCGCTGTCATCGCTGACCGCCTGGACGACATCGACATCGTAGCCCAATTCCCTGCCAATCTCGGCAAGACGGTTGGGACTGCCCTCGCGTCCCCTGCCGAGGGCAAAGTCGTACCCGATGAGCAGGTGTTTGAGGTCGAGTGTCCGCTTGATGCGGGTCATGTAGTCCATCGCGGTCGAGGCTGCCAGCTCGCGGGTGAACGTTTGGGTGATGACAATGTCCACGCCGAGGCTGCCCATCAGCTCAGCCCTTTCGTCGGGCGTGGTCAGGCATTTGATATCCTGCCCGGAGAGAACGCTGGCGGGATGCGGATTAAAGGTCAGCAAAACAGCGGGCGAGCCGTTGGCGTGCGCCCCGCTGGTCAATCGGCGGATGATCTCGCGGTGTCCGCGATGAACGCCGTCGAAGACACCGATGGTCAGCCAGGCGTTTCGTGTGGAAACTTCTTCGAGGGAGTGATAATGTCGCATGGGATGAAGAAAAAGCCGCCGTGACGGCGGCTCAATCTTATTTTACTATGTTTAGTCCGAGGTGAAGAAAACCTTCTTGGGCTGCCACTCGCGCGAGCCGTCTTCGTTGATGACTATTTCCATCAGCGCAACCAGTTCGCCTTGCGTGCTGACGCCACGCACCTTGGTCTCGGTGGGTTCGCCGACAACCTTCACGCGATGACCGTGGCGGACGCCTTCCACTTCGTCGGGATTGAGTTCGACGGCGGGCCAGTCACCAAGCGCCTCGGCGGCTGGAATCAGGTACTGGTACCAGTTGCCAGCGGCGAAGGCTTCCTGCAATTTTCGCAGCGGGACAGAATCACGCAGCGAGAATCGTCCGCTCTTGGTGCGGCGCAGTCCCACAAGGTAGGCTCCACAGCCGAGCATCACGCCGAGGTCGTTCGCCAGCGAGCGCACGTAGGTGCCTGAGGAGCAATGTACATCGATGACCACTTCGGGCGGCGCCCATTCCAGCACTTCAAGGTGATGCACGGTGATCTTGCGCGGGGTGAGGTCAACCTCTTCGCCCTGTCGCGCCATTTCGTACGCCTTGCGTCCCTGGACCTTGACCGCCGAATAGGGCGGGGGCGTCTGTTCGATCTCGCCGATGAAGGTCTTGAGCGCGGTCTCGAATTGAGCTTCCGTCACATTGAGGGGATCTTTCGAAAGAGTCACCTTGCCTTCCGAATCGAAGGTGTCCGTTGAGCCACCCAAGCGGATGATGGCCTGGTAGCGCTTGTCCGACGCGGATATGTATTCACTCAAGCGGACGGCTGGTCCTACAAGGATGACCAGCACACCCGAAGCACGGGGGTCGAGGGTTCCAGTGTGACCTGCGCGACGCAGACCCGTTCCATTTCGTATTGCCTGCACTACATCATGGGATGTCATGCCAACTGGTTTGTCCACTACAAGAGCGCCGGAGATGGCGTTCTTTACATCCTGACTGTTCATGGTCATGGTATATTCCTCCTGGGTTATTGATATACTATATTATGATAAAAAGTGTCTAATTTTGCAATGGTTCCGACGTATCACCTGTATGTACTGCCATTACAGGTTGAGCATCTCACGTGTGGTCTTGAGGACTTCCTTTTGGACTGCGTCCAACTCACCCGGAATATCCGCGCCGGCGGCAGCGGCATGACCGCCGCCCTTGAAGTGCTTGGCGACCTTGGAAACATCGACGCCGGGCGCAAGCGCCCGCCACGAAATCTTGACATGGTGATTACTCTGCTCGACGAAGATCATGCCGATCTTATTCCCGTCGATGGCGGAAATCATGTTGATCAGGTCGGCGTCGTCGTTGCCGCCATAGCCCGCCGCCTTACGATCCGCAATGGTAAGTGTACCCCAAACAATACCATTTTTGCTTTCCAGACTTGAAAGCCCCGCACCCCAATATTTGGCGGCTGGGAATGATTTTCGCACCAGCGAGTGCATGTAAATTTCGGTCATGTCCACACCGGTTTCCATGAGCGCGGCAGCCTGGCGGAGCGATTCCGGCGTGGTGTTGGATGTGCGAAAGCCGAGGGTGTCGGTGATGATACCGGTCAACAGGGCGGCGGCAATCGGCTGGGTGATGGCGAAACCCCATTCGGGCAGGTGGTTGGTGAGGATTGCCGACGTGGCAACCTCTTCCGCTTCGATGAGGTTCAACTTCCCAAAAAGTTCGTTTGTCTTGTGATGGTCGATGTTGATGTCAGGCTGACCGAAGTTCTCAAAGATGGCTCCCGTTCGTTTGAAATCGGCGCAGTCCACGGTGATGAAGGTATCGTGTCCCCCCTTCGGTTCCTTTTCGATGAGCTTGCCGCCATCGAGATATTTGAAGGAAGCGGGCAAGCCGTCCACCAGAATCATTTGAACAGACTTGCCTGCGTCCCGCAAAGCGAGACCGAGTCCGAGCAACGAACCAATTGCATCCCCATCGGGTCTGACGTGCGAAGCGACGACGACTTTCTTCGCTTCTCCCAGCCTGCGTTTTATCTCCCCTGAAATTTGATTGTCCACTTATGAAGATCCTCCATGCATTAATGCAAATAGGGGGCAAACGCCCCCTATTTTATTTCTTTTCTCTTAACCCTGCCAGTATCTTTTCGATGTGATCCGCATTCTCCGGCGTCGGGTCCCAATGAAACCGCAGTTTCGGAAAGGCGCGCAGTTCCACTTTGGCGGCGAGAACCCGCCTGAAGAATCCCGAGGCTGATTCCATCCCAGCAAGGATTTCAGCGGAGCGTTCCGCGCCTTCGATGGCAGAGACATAAATATCGGCATACGCCAGTTCCCTGTCTATCCTTACGTCGGTGACGAAAATTTGTTTCAGGCGCGGGTCATTGACCTCGCGGATCAACAACTCCGAAAGCTCCTGGCGGACACGGTCCGCGATGCGTTGTAAGCGAATTCCTGATGGCATAATGATTTACGATTTACGATTTGCGATTGATGCTATTTGACTAATCGACTATCTGACTATTCGACCACATAACAAACCAGTTGGTCGCCGATCTGGATGTCGTTGAAGCTCTTGAAACCAACGCCGCACTCGTAGCCCTGACGGATTTCCTTCACATCCTCTTTTTCATGACGCAAGGAGGAGAGGTCGCCCTCGAAGACCACGTCTGCGCCGCGATAGAGACGCGCGCGCGCGCCACGCCGCAATTCACCTTCGGTCACCTTGCAGCCAGCTACCCGCCCAAACTTGGACGCGGCAAAGACATTCAATACCTGGGCGCGCCCAATGACCTTTTCCACGAGTTTTGGCTCCAGCATACCCTTGAGCGCCTTCTCGATGTCCTCGGTCATGCGGTAGATGATTTCATAGAGGCGGATATCCACGCCTTCCTTTTCAGCCAGACGGCGTCCGTCCACATCCGCCTGGACGTTGAAGCCAACGATAATGGCTTTCGACGCGGCGGCGAGCATCACGTCGTTGTTGCCGATATTGCCCGTTTCCGCGTGAAGAATGCGGAGACCGATTTCGCCCCCACCAAGTTTGTTCAATTCGCTGACGATCGGGTCGAGCGAACCCTGCACGTCGGCTTTGACGATCAGATTAAGGTCCTTCGCCTCACCCGATTGCACGTTGGCGAACAAATCTTCCAGCGAAAGCTTTTTCTTCGTTTGCGACAAGGTCTTGGCTGCATCCGCGCGTTCCGCAACAATACTGCGCGCCTCTTTTTCGGAAGCCACCACCTGGAAAATATCACCGGCTGAGGGCATGCCGCTTAGCCCCATCACCGCCACAGGAGTGGATGGACCCGCTTTTTTGATGGGCTTGCCTTTGTAATCTGTGATCGCGCGCAATTTGCCGTAGGCGGTCCCCGCCACCACAATATCGCCCGCGCTGAGCGTTCCATTTTGAACGAGCAGGGTCGCCATCACGCCTTTGGATTTGTCCAATTCGGCTTCGATGACCGTGCCGATGACTTTTCCGGCGGGGTTGGCTTTGATCTCGACGCTGTCCGCGACGAGCAAAATACCTTCGAGCAGGTCGTCGATACCCTGCTTTTGTTTCGCTGAAACAGGGACAACCATGGTGGTGCCGCCCCAGTCATCGGGGACGAGTTCAAGCTCAGCCAGTTGCTGTTTTACACGGTCGGGGTTGGCGTTGGCTTTATCCACCTTGTTCAGCGCCACCAGCATGGGAACACGAGCCGCCTTTGCGTGCGCAATGGCTTCGCGGGTCTGCGGCATCACACCGTCGTCGGCGGCTACCACCAGCACCACGATATCCGCGCCCTGGGCGCCACGCGCGCGCATTTGGGTAAACGCGGCGTGACCGGGCGTGTCGAGGAAGGTGATCAACCGTCCCTTCTTTTCAACCTGATATGCGCCGATGTGCTGGGTGATTCCACCCGCTTCCCCTGCGGCAACTTCGGTCTGGCGGATGGCATCCAAAAGGCTGGTCTTGCCGTGGTCAACGTGACCCAAAATGGTAACAACGGGCGGACGTGGTTTCAAAAATGTGCTGTTTTCACCGGCAATCATCTGTCGCCAGTGCGGCACTTCCCCCGTCTCTTCCTTCTTTTCCTCTTCGACGGCTTCGAGAACCGCTTCCAGTCCATACTCCCCAACCACAATCGCGGCGGTATCGAAATCGACCGTCTGGTTGATGGTTGCCATGACACCGTTGGTCATCAATTTTTTGATCAGGTCGATGGGGCTTTTCCCAATTTTCGACGCCAGATCGCGGATCACGATATTGGCGGGTAATTCGATTTTGTTTCCGTTGCTGCTCATAAGCCACCTCCTTCTGGTTTGCGAATCTCAATTCAAGATCTGCATATCACTTCATTCCATAACGAGATGCCTGTGAGCGAGTGGCTAATCGTTCACATGGCTTTATCCGTTGGATTCTGCCGGGAGGGCTTTCATGAACTCCTCCAGGCGGACGCGGTCTTCCGCGGTCAATTCCGTCTTCAATGCGTGAGCCAGGGCACCCCTCATGCCGCGCACCCAGCACTCGCGTTTGTCGTGCAGGTAGGCTCCCCTCCCAGCCAGTTTGCCACTCGGGTCCACACGCACCCCGTCAGCCGCGCGGACGATCCGCACCATCTGCCGTTTGGGCAGAATTTCGCGGCATCCCACGCAAGTCCGCTGGGGTACATGCTTCACACGTTGAACAGGCTTTTTCGTCGTCACCTTCAAATCACCCGAAGGATGCTACTCCCAATTGCCGTCAGCGTCGTCGCCGCCGCCGCGCTTGTGAATCTTGCGTCCAACAACTTCACCCAGATCCTCGTCGAACTGGAGTTCGACGGCTTTCTTCTTGCCCTTCTTACCCTTCTTCTTGTCACCGGCGGCATCTTCCTCGCCGCCATCGGCATTCTGGAAGATTTCGGGCTTCATCTTGAACAGCTCATCGAGGGCGACGCCGTCCTTGGCATGTTCGTCATCCTCGACGACTTCGGCGGGCTTCTTCTCTTTCTTGTCAGCCTGTTTCTTCGTCGCAGGCGTTTCTTCAACCGTAACAGGTTCCGCTGTGGGGGCGACCATAGCCACAGGCTCCAACACAGCTTCGGGTTGAGGTTCAGGCTCGGGCGCGGAAACGGGAGCGGGGACGGGTTCAGGTTCGGGGAAGGTCAACGCGGCGAGGCATTCCTCGATATTCTGCATGGCTTTGGAGCCGATGCCCGGCAGGCCAAGCACCTTGTTGGCGTCGGTCTTGAGGACGAACATCAAGCTGCCGATGGTTTCGTATCCGGCTTCGGTGAGGATGTTGAAGATGTGTTCCTTCATGCCAGCCTGTTCGAGCGGCATGTTGAACGCAGCCACCGGGACGTCGGCGCGGGCGGCAGTGATGCGTTCCTCCTCCACACGGATGGCTTCTTCCTTGATCTGGATGGTGCGGCGCTCGACGCGGTCGACAAACTGACCCAGCGCGGTGTATTCCTCCGGCGTGATCGGGCGGTTGTCCGCCTTCTTTGCCAGAATTTCCTCGATTTGCGGAATCGATTCCACAGCGGCGGGAACCATCGCGGCAAGTTCGGGGTCGCCCTGCAATTTCCTGAGCGCGTCGCCGGAGGCTTCGCTCAACGATTTGATGTCGATGCGCCAGCCGGTCAACTTGGCGGCGAGACGCGCATTCTGTCCGTCGCGCCCAATGGCAAGGCTCAACTGGTCCTCGCCCACCACGACGGTTGCGGTGCGCGCGTTTTCACTGTCCACCAGATAAACGCCGCTCACACGCGCCGGGCTGATGGCTTTGGAAATATAGACGATGGGATCGGGATCCCATTGGATGATGTCGATCTTTTCGTCGTGCAGTTCCTTGACGATTGCCTGGATGCGCACGCCTTTTATGCCCACGCACGCGCCCACCGGGTCGATGCCGGCCTGGGTGGCGGAAACAGCCACCTTGGCACGGGCGCCCGGTTCGCGCGCAATTGCGCGGATTTCGACAATGCCATGATAGATTTCGGGGACTTCATTTTCGAGCAGGCGGCGCAGGAAGTTGCGGTGTGCGCGGGAAAGGATGATCTGCGGTCCGCGTGTGCCGTCCTTGACTTCCATCACCACGGCGCGGATACGGTCATGTAACTTGAGCCGCTCGCCGGGGATTTTCTGGTTGTTGGGCATCACCCCTTCGGCTTTCATATCCAGCCCGATGGTGGTGCTTTGCGCGTTGGTGGTTTGCACAATGCCCGAAACGATCTCGCCCACCTGCCGCTCGAAATATTGCATCTGGTTCGAACGTTCGGCCTCGCGGATGCGCTGCTGAATCACCTGGCGCGCGGTCTGCGCAGCAACACGACCAAAGTCTGCAGGAGTGGTTTCCACCACCACCATGTCACCGACTTGGGCTTCGGGGTTGACCTTGCGCGCCACGTCCAGCAATACCTCGGTGCGGTCATCCACCACGTTATCTTCGACCACTTCCTTCTCGGCGTAAACGGTAACGACTCCGGTGTCAGGGTCAAGCTTGGCTTCCACATGTTGTGCTGTGGACGCGCTAACAGCTCGCCGGTATGCGGATACCATCGCGGACTCAATCGCGAAGACCACCACGTCTTTGGCGAGTTGTTTTTCTTCAAGCATCTCATTGAATGCGAGTGCAAATTCGTTCTTAGCCATGTTCCCTGCTCCGTCTTACTCCTGTACCATTTGTTATTGTGATTACAATCAAAAAAAGTGGGGAAACCCACTTTTTGATGTCGTCTCTATTGGGTTGTCCGTCCGCGCCAGATTTTAGCATAGAGGCATTGAAGGCGCAAGGCTTGATTAAGATGTTGAATTGCTTTGCAATAAAATTTGGTCGGCTGCGACTCTGAGTCCATCAGTTCACCTGCCCTGTGGGTGCTGATGAGTTGGACGGCAAGCTGTCCGACTCCAGAGGCAATTTACCGAGAATAAAAATATCATTAGAGTTCCCGATGTGCGGCTTGTGTTTTTGAGATTTGAAAATATAATTACTACAAAAATTATCCAAATTAAGTTTACGGAGGCGCAGGAAATGGAAGCAACGTATTATGTTGCCGTCATCGGGGCGGGACCGGCAGGATTGTTTGCCGCGAAGGAATTACTCGGTCAGGGGGTGCGGGTGGCAGTGTTCAACCGCGACATCAAACCGGGCGGGCTGGTCGAGTATGGTATTTATCCCGACAAGCACAATATGAAACAAATGCTTCGGCAGCAGTTCCGTCCAATCATGGAAAATCCCAAACTGGATTACTACGGAAACGTGGTTATCGCCAACAACGGCGATTTTACTTTCGAAGAGTTGCAAGGCATGGGTTTCGACGCCATCATCGTCGCGGCGGGAGCACAGGGCACGAAGTGGCTCGGCCTGGAAGGCGAGGAACTCGATGGCGTGTATCATGCCAAGGACGTGGTCTACGGCTACAACAGCCTGCCGCCCTACAGCCAAAAGAAGTTCCGCATCGGCAAGCGCTGTGCCATCATCGGCGCGGGCAACGTGATGGTGGACGTGGCGCGGCACCTCATCCAAAAGAAAAACGTGGATGAAGTGATCGTGGTCAACCGTCGCGGACCTGCCGAAGTAAACTTCACCAAGGACGAGATGAAGCACATCATCGCCAACCTGGATATGGATGCCTTCGAAGAGGAAATGAAGCGAGTGACTCCCCTCCTGCAAGCGGCTGGACAAGACCCCGAAGCTGGTCGCAAGAGAATTCTCGAATCCCAGCCCAAAGCGGATCCAAAGATCGCCGGAGGCAAAATCCGCTTCTATTTCCTCGCCTCACCCACCCGCATGATCGGCGCGGACGGTTCGGTGGTCAAACTGGAAGTGGAGGAAAACATCCTCATCAACCGGGACGGTCAGTTTGGCGCGAAGGGTACGGGTATCAAAACTGCGCTCGACGTGGACACGGTCATCTTCGCCATCGGTGACATGATCGACGAGTCGCTCGGCTTGCAAACTTCTAAAAATGAATTTGTCCAGCAGCGCGAACCGCGCTTCCCCATCGACGGCGTATCGTTCGAGACCCCGGTGGAAGGCGTGTTCATCGGCGGCTGGGCGCGAAAAGCCAGCAATGGACTGGTCGGCTACGCCCGCAGGGACGGCACGCACGCGGCGCAAGCAGTCTGGCAGTTCCTGCAAACCAAACAACCCAACGGCACAGACGCGGACACCGTGGACGCAAGAGTCCGCAGCTTGCACAAGCCCGTCATCAACAAGGATGACGTCAAGCGGCTGGAAGTCGCCGAAACAGAAGAAGCCAAACGTCGTGGACTTGAGTTCTTCAAGTGCTCCACGAATGAAGAGATGCTGCAAATCATGGGATTGGTGGAGACGGCGTAAAGAAAAAAACTCCGAAGCCTTTGAGCCTCGGAGTTTTTCGTATAGTTTCCTGCTTTCTGACGGGATGTGAGCCTGAACTTAGCGAAGTGAACGATCAATCCTACAGGAAACATTTTTTATTATTAGACCTCTTGCATAAGCGAAAGACTTTGAACAGATGCTCCAGGTTGTCGAGACGGGTTTGCGTGATTTTAGCAGACCAACCAAACTATGTCGTGCTGACCAGTTATTGATGACCTTGATGTACTGGCGAGAATATCGGACTGAATTTCACATTGGATTGACCTATGGTGTGAACGAGTCAACTATCTGTCGTACCATCAAAAGGTTGAAAATGTACTAATCCAGTCGAAACAATTTCACCTGCCAGGCAGAAAGGCCCTACAACCAAGCGATACCATCATCGAAATTATGTTGGTGGATGCTACTAAACAGCCGATCGAGCGTCCACACCTGCCCAGGCGGGCGGTGCCAGGGGAAAAAGACAACGCAGATATTACAGCGGTAAGAAGAAGTGCCACACCCAAAAAGCGCAGTTGATTGCCAATCTCAAAACAGAAGAAATTCTGGCAACAGACTTTTGTTGTGGCAGTCAACATGATTTTCGATTATTTAATAATAGTTGCTCTACCATCTCGCCAAGCACTTGCGTTTTGGCAGATTCTGGCTATCAAGGACTGACACAATTTCATCCAAACAGCCAAACTCCGGTCAAGACAAATAAGCATCATCGATTGAGTAAGGAACAGAAAGCCACCAATCGAGCGTTGTCACGAAAACGGATTCTGATTGAAAACATCATTCGTCGCTTGAAAAGCTTTCGCATTTTGAGCAAACGCTATCGAAATCGCCGCAAACGCTTTTGCTTACGATTTAAACTGATTGCTGCCATTTGCCACATAGAACTTAAAACCAGTCAACCTACCTTTGCAAGAAGTTTAATGAACAAATTGCTCGAATTGGATTCCGAGTAAAGGTCAAAAAAAGAAAAGTTGAGGTTAGTGCATTGTTTATTACCCCGCCCGCCAGATGGGACGAGTCAAGCACGTCGGTCCGCCAGTGCCTTTGAAAGAAATATCTTTCCCTTCATACGTCCACACTTGAGCGCCTGCTTCTTCGAGGCGCTTTTTTGTTACAAGGTTTCCAGCAAGCATCACGCACTTGCGCGGCGCGACAGCCAGCACATTACAGCCGAGCGAGTCATATTCCTCGTCGGGGACTTCGACAAACCGAAAACCGCGACCCAGCAACCATTCGCGGAAGGGAACGGGCATGAGCCGCGAATATACCACCGCCAAGTCTTGGTCCACAATACTGATGAACGACAGGAGGTGTAGACAATCCTGCGGACCTGTCCAACACGGAAGTTGTACAGGGAAAATTTCATCCACCGAATCGCCAAGCAACTCTCGCAACTGTCTGAGACCTTCGGCGTTGGTGCGAAAGCCCTGCCCTACTGCCAGCGTGCGTTCATCCACCCAAAGCACGTCGCCGCCTTCCAGTTTACCGTCGCCTGTGATTCGCCCAATGACAGGCACACCCATTTCCGCCAGATATTTTTCCGCCACCGTGGGTTCAGGCGCGCGCGCCGCTTTGCCCATGCTGCACAAAATCGCGCCGCGTTCCGAGATCACCAGCGGATCGTGAATGTAAATCGAGTCCAGACTGGTGGAAGAATCCTCAGATGCAAAGTGAATTTCGAAATCGAATTGTTCAAGAATGCCAACGAACTTTTCATACTCCGCCAGCGAATTCTCGAAATCGGGACAACTGAAATACACCAGAGACTGCCATTGCGCTTCGAGATTTTCCTGGCTGATAAATGCCTGCCGCGGATGTTTCAACGCCATGCGGCGAATCGGCGCATACATCGATTGACAACCGAAGGTTTTCATTTGCCGCACCATTCTGTAATCATCATCGCCACAACCTTCGTAGCGGTCATCACTTCATCGAGCGGCACAAATTCATTCACGGCATGAGCCATGCCCACATCACCAGGTCCATAATGGGTGGCAGGGATTTTCGCGTGATTGGTAAACAGCCGCATATCCGAGCCATAGGTCACGGCGCGGAAAATAGGAGCGGAGCCAGTCACCTGTTGATGGACTTCACCCAATTTTTGAAGGAACGGATGATCGAGTGGAGTCTCGCCCGATTCGAACTGACCCTCGAACCATTCAACCCTCGGCGGGTTTTGACTCAGCCACGGATCAGCCTCTGCCGCAAACTGGATCGCCGTCTCCAGAGCTTTTCGCGCCGCCTCATTGGACTCGCCGGGCAGCACGCCCATGCGTCCCTCCGCGACCACTTCCTCAGGGACGGTTGAATGCCACTCGCCGCCGTGCACCGTTCCGACGTTGATCGGCGCGATGTTGTTCGGGTCTTCATACAGCGGATGTTTGAAATTGTGGTGTCGTTTATCGTTGAGTTGATTGATGGCATTCAAAAGTAGGACAAACTTTTCGATGGCGCTCACGCCATAGGGTTTCATCGCCGCGTGAATCGAACGCCCTTTCACAGTGAGGCGAAAGGTCAGCGCGCCCGACTGCACAGGACAAAGTTCGAGTTTCGTCGGCTCCAGCAGAATTACGGCGTCTGCTGTATAACCTTTGACGATGGTCGTCAGCGTACCAATCCCTCCCGACTCTTCGCCGATGACCGACTCAATCAATACATCGCAGGCGGGACGATAGCCAAGACGCTGCAACACGTCCACTGCGAAAATGCCCGCGCACAAACCCGCCTTCATGTCGCACGAACCGCGCCCATACATTTTCCCATCGCGGATTGCGCCGCTCCACGGGGAGCCATCCCAAAGGGTCAGGTCGCCCACTGGAACCACGTCCACATGCCCGTTGAGAATCAGGGAATGCCCATCGCCAAAGCCAGTCCCCTTCCAGCGCCCCACCACGTTGATCCGCTCCGTCGGCGAGAATCCGTCGTCGCCAAAGGCGGGATGCTTCCGCAGGTCATCGAACTTGGAGGGGACAATCTTCACGTCAAGCCCCATGGACTTCAATTTCTCTGCGATCAACATTTGAACCTCGTACTCCTCATTGGGCAGGCTCGCAGCTTGTACCATTTTTTGCAGAAAGACGATCAGGTCGTCGCGGGCGGCATCCACCGCCCCGGAAAGAAGAGTGATGTCCATAGGGTTTCCTTTTTTTGGGGATGACAAACATAGTATACCCAAAACATGTCTCCAACCGCTAAAATCTCCACCGGGCAAATGTCAGGAAGCAGATTATGAATGTCTCATTAGACATTTATTAATTCGTGCATCCTCCCGCCTTCAAATTCGTATTCCTGAATTAGAATTGGCAGTCTACAAATACATATTTTCTACACATTGATTCGATACGCTTAAACATCAGGAATGTGCCTCGAGGAAAGCAGATGGGGAAAGTAAACCAAGCCTTTTTGCACGTCAAAATGGTCTTTTCAACTGAAACGGCACATCCAGTACAGCCGCATGAAAAAGCGGGCAAACGCATTTTGGAGAACACCGATGAAAAAATTCTTTTCGAAATTCTCGCGCAAGACATGGATCATTGCAGGAGTCGTGGTTGTCATCCTGCTTGTAGTTGTCTTCCTACTCACCAGGAATGGAGACCAGCAGACATCCGCCTTTCAAACTGAACCCGCGGAGCGCGGAATAGTACAGGCGACGGTGGGAGCAACGGGCAGCGTGCGTGCAAAACAAAGCGCCATCCTTGTCTGGGAAACCACGGGTCTTGTGGAAAAGATCAATGTCGGCGTGGGCGACCAGGTCTCGAAGGACGATGTGATTGCCAGTCTTGCCAAGTCCTCGCTTAGCCAGAGCGTGATCCTCGCCGAAGCCGACCTTGCCAGCGCAAAAAAGGCTTTGGAAGACCTGCTCGACTCCGATACCGCCCGCGCCCAGGCGCTGCGCGACCTGGACAAGGCTGAGGAAGACTATAAGGATGCCTTCAACTACCGCAAGGGACTAAACGGCAGGATCGACATTGCCGATGTTTACCTTGACAAGGGCGTTCCTAAAGTGCGTTATTACAAGGGCTATGCCGATGCGGAAACCATTGCCGACGCCGATGAAAAACTGGCTCTGGCGGAGGCACAGCTAAACGACGCCCGCCGCAACTACGAGCGAGTCAAGGATGGAGCCGACCCTGCCGATGTCTCCGCCGCCGAGGCGCGGGTGGCAGCCGCCCAGTCCACGCTGGACATGGCGCGAATCATCGCTCCCTTCAACGGCACGATTACTCAAACCAGTTCTGCGGTCGGCGACCAGGTTTCCGCAAGCACGGTGGCTTTCCGCGTGGACGACCTTTCGCACCTGATGGTGGATGTGCAGGTCTCGGAAGTGGATATCAACACCGTTTCCCTCGGACAGGATGCAACCCTGACGTTCGACGCAGTGCTTGGCAGGTCAGATCACTACCACGGCAAGGTGGTCAAGGTCAGCCAGGCGGGTGACACGGTATCGGGCGTGGTCAGTTTCACCGTCACTGTCGAATTAACCGATGCAGATGAATCCGTCAAACCCGGTATGACCGCCGCGGTCAACATCATCGTCGAGGAAGTGAGCGATGTCATTTTGATCCCCAACCGCGCAGTAAGGTTGGTGAACAACGAGCGCGTGGTGTACCTGTTGGTGGACGGAATGCCGAAGAATGTCCAGGTCAAGCTTGGCTCCACCGACGGCATCAACAGCGTCCTCGCGGAAGGCGACATCAAGGAAGGCGATCCAATCATTTTGAACCCACCTTCGATGAACGGGGGACCGTTTGGAGGCTAACATGGACTGGGTGATCGAGGCACGTGACCTCACAAAAACCTACAAAATGGGCGAGATCGAAGTCCACGCCCTGAACGGCGTTTCGTTTACGATAGCGCGCGGTGAGATCGTTTCCATCATGGGACCTTCGGGTTCGGGCAAATCCACCATGATGAACACCCTCGGCTGTCTGGACAGACCCACTTCCGGCGAGTACATTCTCGACGGGGAGGCGGTCGCCAACATGACGGACGATCAACTGGCGAGCGTCCGCAACCGCAAGGTTGGATTCGTCTTCCAAAGTTTCAACCTGCTCTCGCGCCTGACAGCCATCGGCAACGTGGAGCTTCCCTTGCGCTATGCGGGACTTACGGAAGGACGCCGCGACCGCGCAAAAGCCGCCCTCGAAGCGGTGGGACTGGGAGACCGTATGACCCATCGTCCGTTTGAACTTTCCGGCGGACAGCAGCAACGCGTGGCGGTCGCCCGCGCCATTGTCAACGATCCCGCCATCATCATGGCGGACGAACCGACAGGCAATCTCGATTCCAAGGTCGGCAAGGAGATCATGAGTCTTTTGCTGAACCTGAACAAGGATCGCGGGACGACCCTCATCATCGTTACCCATGACCCCTTAATTGCGGCGCAAACCCAGCGTGTGATCCGCCTGCGCGACGGCGAACTCGATCAATCTGAAGGAAACGGAGGGAACAAGCAATGAGCATCGGACAAGCTCTTCTCGAAGCCCTCGAAAGTTTGAGCGGCAACAAAATGCGCTCCGGATTGACAGTGCTTGGCATCGTTATCGGCGTTGCCGCAGTTATCGCCATGCTTGCGGTCGGAAACGGCGCGCAGGCATCCATCACTGGCTCCATCAGCAGCATCGGCACAAACCTGTTGTTTGTCTTCCGCGGTGGACCCGAACAGGGCGGCGGTGGGCCGGGCGGCGGCAACAGAAGCAGAAATACCCGCCCGTTGACCCTGGGAGACGCGGAAGCCATTGCCGACCCATTTGCCGCGCCTTCCGTGGCGGCGGTTGCGCCTTCGCTTGAAGGCAATGGGCTTCTTGCATACGGAGGCGAAACCACATCCACAAGTATTTCCGGCGTTACCGCCGCATACGCATCCGTCCGCAATATGGAACTCGCCGAAGGGGAATTCATCAACGAGGAACACATCAACGGGCGGATGTCGGTTGTCATCCTGGGACCCGACACGGCGGACGCCCTCTTTGGGCGCCATGACGGTCTGGTCGGCGAGACCATCCGCATCGAGGGACAGCCTTTCCGCGTGATCGGCATTTTGGTCGCCAAGGGCGGCGGCGCATTCGGCAGTGAAGACAATGCCGCCTACATCCCGTTCACCACCGCACAGGCGCGCCTGCTCAAACGCGGTTCGCTCGACCAGGTGGATATGATCTTCATACAAGCCACCAGCGCTGAGACCGTGACCTCGGCATCGGAAGAAATCTCGAACATCCTGCGCCAGCGCCACCGCACACCCGTCGGTGAGGACGATTTCACCGTCTTCACCCAGCAGGATTTCCTGCAAACCTTTGAAACCATCACCGGCGTATTGACCATCTTCCTCGGCGGCATCGCGGGCATTTCCCTGCTCGTGGGCGGCATCGGCATCATGAACATCATGCTGGTTTCGGTGACGGAACGCACGCGGGAGATTGGTCTGCGCAAGGCGTTGGGCGCGCGCAAACGGGACATCCTGCTCCAATTCCTGACCGAGTCCTCGGTGCTTAGCCTGGTCGGCGGCATCATCGGAATCCTGTTCGGCTGGCTGATCGCGTTCATCGTCGGGAAGGTTGCCACTGCGACGGGAACTGAGTTCATCCCCATCGTTGGCACGGACGCCATCCTGCTTTCGACCAGTTTCTCGGCAGCCATCGGTCTCTTCTTCGGGATCTATCCCGCCAGCCGCGCCGCAAACCTCGAACCCGTGGAAGCGCTACGTCACGAGTAAGGCGCAAAAATGAAAAGGTCATCGCAGACGATTCGCCTTGCCATTGTCCTGCTCCTCGTCCTTCTGGCTCAGGCGTGCGTACAGCTCAAGGCTGGGACTCCACCTGCCGCGCCCGTCAACCCTGACGGCGGGACACCCGCCGCCCAGGAGGTTGTCAACCCGCTCCCCACGCCGACAGCCACCTTCGAGCTTCCGACTCCCACCGCAGCGCCAACCCAGCCTTCGGCAACTCCCGCCCCCAGTGTGACGATCACCGCAATCAAGGGAAACCTTTTCATCCGCCGCGGACCGGATATGGCGTTCAATCCCGTCGGCGTACTTTACAAGGACACGAGCGCAAAGGTCATCGCGCGTGACGTGCTTTCCGATTGGGCGCAGATTCAAATCCCGAACTCCGGCGAAACCGGCTGGGTATCCACTCAAACCAGCTACTCACAAGTCGAAGGCAGCCTGGAAGACCTGCCCGGATTTACAACCACCGAATGGCCCCTCGCGGCATATCTGCGGAATTGCACCCACCATCGCATGTACGTCCCGGAAGCTGACATGGTCATCCCTTCGTCGTATGAATTTCCCGACAACGAAGTCTGGATATACCCCGGAACCTACACCGTCCTCGACATCGACGTAGCCGGCGACCCCGAAGTGCTGGACTTCACCATCAGGGAGGGGGAAAACGTGGAAATCCGCTGGGACGGGTCCGGCGAGAAACGAAAATGCCCGTAGTCTGGAATTCAAGGTGACAGCATGGCTGCCACCTTTTTTGAACCCTTTTGCGATATTTACGATAAAATCAAACCACCGGCAATTTTTCATCAGATATAAATCAGGAGATATTCCATGCCCAACAAACTCAAGACCCTCAAAACTCTGCTTGGCGAGGTGGCGGACCTGCGCCAGATTCTAGCTGTGCTGGAATGGGATCAGAATGTGAACATGCCGCCCGGCGGCAGCGAAGCGCGCGGACAGCAGCTCGCCTCGCTTGGCAGGATCGCCCACGAAAAAGCCACCTCGAAGAAGCTTGGCAAACTGCTCGATGAACTCAAATCCGAATTCACGGATCCCGATACGGATGAAGGCGCGCTGGTACGCGTCACCGCCCGCGATTATGAAAAAGCCGCGCGCGTGCCGCCAAAATTCGTCGCCAAACAAGCCATCATCACCACCAAGGCATTCGAAGCCTGGGTCGAGGCAAAGGGCAAGTCCGACTTCTCCATCTTCCGACCGCACCTTGAAAAAGTCGTCAAGCTGGCGCAGGAATATATTTCCTTCTTCCCGCCCGCCGACCATCCCTATGATACCCTGCTCAATGATTACGAGCCGGGCATGAAGACCGCCGACGTGCAGGCAATTTTCGACGCCCTGCGCCCGAAGCAGGTGGAGTTGATCAAAACCATCAAGTCTGCCAAACAGGTGAAGGACGATTTCCTCTACAAAAAATACAGCGAGGAAAAGGTCTGGAAATTTGGTGAAACGGTCATCACGCAATTCGGCTATGACTGGAGCCGCGGCAGGCAGGACAAGGCGCCGCATCCCTTCCAGACGACCTTCAGCGTGAACGACACGCGTATCACCAACCGCTTCGAGGAAAACAACCCGTTTGCCACGCTGTTCAGCGCCATGCACGAGGCCGGTCACGCCATGTACGAGCAGGGCAGCAACCCAGCCTACGAGCGAACCCCGCTTGCGGGTGGGACGTCGCTTGCGGTGCATGAATCCCAATCAAGGTTGTGGGAGAATTTGGTTGGGCGTTCGCTTCCGTTTTGGGAGCATTTCTTCCCCCTGCTGAAAAAGACCTTCCCCTCCAAATTGGATGGCGTTAAGTTGAAGCAGTTCTACAAAGCCATCAACAAGGTCGAACCGACCCTGATCCGCGTCAACGCCGACGAAGCCACCTACAACATGCACGTCATGCTGCGACTCGAACTGGAGATCGGCATGGTGGAAGGCAAGTTCGCGGTGAAGGACCTGCCCGAAATCTGGAACGCCAAGATGGAAGAGTATCTCGGCATTGTCCCGCCGGACGACGCGAAGGGTGTCTTGCAGGATGTCCACTGGTCGAGCGGACTGATGGGCTACTTCTCCACCTACGCGCTCGGCAACATGATCTCGGCGCAGTTGTGGGAAAAGATCAACGAGGACATCACCGACCTCGATGAGCAAATCCGCAGCGGAAAATTCGACGCCCTGCTGGGCTGGCTGCGCGAAAAGATTCACATCTACGGACGCAAGTATGACCCGCAGGACATGGTACAAAGGGTGACCGGCTCGAGAATCAACCCCGATGCCTACGTCCGTTATCTGACCAAGAAATATAACGCCATTTACGAGTTGTAAAAAAACGGCATCCCGCATTTTTTTGGAGTCAGAAGTCCCCAGGCTTCTGACTCCAAAACCAATAAGTATCTCTGCAGGATGTTGATTCCAGCCCATGAAATATAAAATCCCGACCCTTGTTTTGCTGTTTGCGATTCTCTCCGCCTGTTCGCAATCGGCGGTGGAGGTTCCAACCCCGCAGCCACCGAACTACATCTCAACCGTCGTCGCATTGACCGGGCAGGCTGCCTTTGAAACCGCCACCGCCCTGGCTCCCCTGCCAACCGAAACTCCCACCCCGACGGAAAATCCCGTCCCCACCACACCGCTTCCAAGTCCCACGCCAACCTTCGAGCCGGGCTTCACGGAATTTGCACAAATCCGCTTCATCGCGCCGGGACCGATGTCCAGCCTGGTCTCGCCGATCAACCTGCAATTGCTGTTGATTTCGGGCGAAAGCGAGCTGGTGCGGATCGACCTGCTTGGCGAAGACGGGCGCATCCTGCAACGCATGTTGGAGCGCGTACGGCGCGAGCCAGCCGGCGGCGTGTACCGCAATTTCGACCTTGAATTCGAGACCCGCGCCGTATCCGAAAGAGGATACATCCGCATCAGCACAAAGGATGACCGCAGGCGCATCCAGGCACTCAACACCATGCCGGTGCTTTTATATTCCATCGGCGAGAACCAGATCACCCCAATTGGGAACATGATGTACGAACGTGTCATGTACGAAGGATTGGAGGAGGGGGATGAAGTCTTTGGCGGAACGTTGAACCTGAAGGGACGCTTCTGGCCCTTCAACGAACAGCCCGTCTTTTTGGAAATGACCCAGCCCGACGGGAAGGTTGTTTCATCCCGCATGTTGGATTTCGAGGGGATCGACACCCAATTCTTCGAGACCACCCTTCCCTACAAAATCACGGAGCCAACAATGGTTCGGCTCTCCATCCATCAGGACAGCCTTGAACTCCCCGACGACCCGGAGTTGGGACAATCCATTTACGTCCACACCATGGAGTTGATGTTGTACCCGTAGCCTGGAGGCCATCAGTTTGCTGATGTGAACGGCACCCGCAGGGCGAGTGAGCTGTCCGATTCCAAAATCAAAAAAGTCCCCTCATCGAGTTGATGGGGGGACTTTTCAATCCGTAAAAGGTTACTTCTTTTCCGGTGCTTCTTCTTCCTTCTTGCCGCGCTCCACGCTGAGACCCGGGGCTGCCGCCTCGGCGCCAGCAACCACCTCGGCGCCTTCGCCTGCAACAGGTTCCTTCTCTTCCTTGGCGAGCGTGGCGATGATCACAATCTCATCCTCGTCATCCAGCCCTACAACGTTCGCGGGAAGCGGGATATCCTTCACGCGGACGCTGTTGCCAATTTCCTTGATGGAGGAAATGTCAACGCTGATGCGTTCGGGAAGTTCGGTGGGCAGACACTCCACTTCGAGCGCTTCCATGCGGTGAACCAGCACGGCGCTGAAATCCTTCACAGCCGAAGCGACGCCTGTAAACACAAGCTGCACCTTGGTGCGAATCTTTTCGGTCAGGTCGAGGGCAAGGAGGTCGACATGTGTCAGGTTGCCCTTGATGTAATTCCGCTGCTTCTCGCGCACGAGCGTCGCGTATTCCTTGCCTTCCACGTCAACCGTCACCAGCGTGGACGAGGTCAGCTTGGAAAACACCAGCCCAGCTGAGTGCGCTTCCAGTGAAATGGCAATCGGCTCGACGTGACGACCATAGATCACCGCGGGCAGTTGTCCCGCGCGGCGCAAAGCCTTGACCTGTTTGCCGGTCACGCTGCGTTTTGTTGCCTTTAATACGAACTTTTCCATCTTTACTCCTCGGACGCCTCTCACCGCGCCATTTGCGGTTACCTTCGTCCTATGAAATGAATTTCTGAAAAGCGGCTGCGCCGCTAAACATTCAGGGCAGAAAACGTGCCTCCTCGCGGAGGCACAATGTCAATCGTTCAATGGCGGACTGCATTTTATACTTGGGCGGGTGTTTCGTCAAGTGATTTTTTGAATTGCTCTTTCACCGTCTTCGTCGGCTTGAGCCGCTTACGGGTCTTGAATTTCCGCCGCGCGGAAGGTGTTTTGCATCAGCATGGCAATGGTCATTGGACCGACGCCGCCGGGGACGGGAGTGATGAAGCCAGCCACTTCCTTCGCCTCGGCAAAGTTGACGTCGCCCACAAGGCGCTGTCCGCTCTTCTTGGTGGAGTCAGGGACGGCGTTGATGCCCACGTCGATGACTGCTGCACCGGGCTTGATCCAGTCACCGCGCACCATTTCAGTACGACCAATCGCCGCGATGACGATATCCGCCTGACGGACGGTGCCGGGCAGGTCCTTCGTCCGTGAGTGGCAGACGGTGACGGTGGCGTTCTTACCAATCAACAGCAGGGCGGCGGGCATACCGACGATGTTCGAGCGTCCCAACACAACCGCGTTTGCGCCTTCGATTTTCACACCCGATTTTTCGAGCAGGTAGATGCAGCCGTAGGGAGTGCAGGGCACGAACAAAGGCTCACGTCCCTTCTGTGCCAGGCGACCGATGTTCAACGGGGAAAAGCCGTCAACATCCTTCTCGATGTTGATGAGCGAAAGCACGCGCTCTTCGTCGATGTGGGAGGGCATGGGCAGTTGGACGAGGATGCCGCTAATGCCTTTGTCTGCGTTCAGTTTCCTGACCAGCGCCTCGACCTGATCCTGGGTGGCGTCGGCAGGCAGGTGTTCGCTGACGGAGCCCATGCCAAGCTCCTGGCAGGCTTTTCCTTTGGACGATACATACGCCGCCGAATCGGGGCGGTCACCAACCAGCACAGTCGCCAGCGTGGGTTTGGACTTGCCAGCCGCTGTGCGCTTTGCAACAGCCGCCGCAACCTCTTCACGCACCTGTTGGGCAATCAATTTTCCGTCGATCAGTTGAGCCGTCATGGCTTGCTCCTTTTATGTGAAATATCACATAAAAATTATACAGGCAGTCCGATATTTCGGCAGGTGACACTTATCCTGCCTGATGTCATGGTTTCAGCGCCACAAAGTTGTCGAAGATGATGTCCACGCCGGACTGGTCGAAGGTCCCAGCCAGCAGACCCACGTCCCCAGCCTTGAGCGTGGAATCCTGCACCGAGGCGACCTGGAAGCCGTTGACGTAGAACGTGAGCGTCGTCCCCGCGCAATCCGCCCGCAGGTGGTTGACTGCCATCCCGGTATTGATGGCACTGTTTGCCTGCATTTCACTTTGACCGAGCAATACGCCCTGTCCGCCGGCAAAAACGCCAATGCCGTAGAAGCCATCGCTGGTGATCATGAAGAAGTAATAGGTATCCTTCGTAACGCGGCAGACCAAGCCGATGCGGTTCGAGTCGGGACCGCCCAACTTCCCCGCATCCACCTCCATGCGGACATCGGCAAAATTCTGCTGGGGCGTGGACCAGAAGTTCGTGTTCAGCGCATTGACCAGGATGCGGTATCCCGAGGCGTTGTAGTCCATCGCGCCTTCGGGAGCGAGGAACCCTTTCCTCCATCCTGAAACGGGGCGCGAGAAGTCATCCTGAAAAAGCACGCTCCCCGAAGCTTTATCCAAATCCTGCGGCGTGGAAGTTCCAGGTGTGACGGTGCTACAGGCTGCAAGCAGAAATGCCAGCAGGGCGAGCAGGGAGGAGAGTCGGTTCATTCCGAGTCGTCATCCTCTTTTCTAAGTTCCTCCAACCTTCGCTTGCGGCGGTCGCTTGGGCTTTCCTCGACGGGCTTGATGTAGTATTCCTCCTCCCATCCCTCGGCAAATGCCAGTTTCCATTTCCCATGGCGGACAAGCAAAAACAGCACGCCGGCAACCGCCATCAACAACGAAACCAGCATGGAGGTGGTGACAAACGAATCGCCAATCCGCGGCTGGTCGGGGCGGAAGAATTCGATGAAGGTGCGCGCGAGCCCCGCGGCGACCAGCCATCCGCCAAAGATCGTCCCGGGCTTGATGCTCTCCGAATAGCGCAGGGCAATCCAAAGCAGGAACAGCCCCAGCAGGATGTTGAGGATCATCTCATAGGCAAAGGTCGGGTGGAAACGGGTGGTGTCCAGCGGATACAGGGTCAAGTCCTGGTACTGGGGCAGACGGCTTCCGAAATTGTTGATCAGGATTCCCCACGGAAGTTTGGTCGGCTGACCGTACAGCTCCTGGTTGATGAAGTTTGCCGGGCGAGCCAGCGCCTGACCAATCAACGCCGCTGGAGCAATGGAGTCCAAGAAAAGCCACAAATCCATCCCGTTGTTCTTTAAGAAGAAATACAAGGCAATCGCGCCGAAAAGCAAGCCACCGAAGAAATGCAGTCCGCCTTCCCAGACGTAAAGAATTTTAATGGGATTGTCAAGATAATAGGAACGACCACCAAGAATATCATTGACTACATACCACAAACGCGCACCGAGAATTCCCAGGGGCAAAACCCACACCATCGCGTCCCAAATCGCTTCGTCGTTCTCCCCGCGCCGCTTGATCTCCCTGCCTGCGATCCACGCGCCCACGACCGCGCCAAACATCACCAGCACCCCGTACCAGCGCAAGGTGACCGTCAACGTAAACAGTTTGAAGGAAAAAATTACAGGGTCTATCATCAATTACCTCTTGAATTAAGTTTCGGCGATTATAACATCCAAAGATTGCTGCGCTTCCTTGCTGCCGTGGACCGCATCAAAAATGTGCAGGAGGCAATGTTGCAAAAAAAAACGAGACCGAGTTTTCGGTCCCGTTTTCGTTTTGACTATGGAGTGCTTGGCGGCGCTTCCGCTGGAGGTTCTGGCGCTTGCTCTGCCGGCGGGTCTGGTTCATTAGCCGGTGGAGGCTCTGGCGCCTGCTCGGCGGGTGGGTCGGTATTTTCCTGCGGCGGGCTTGGCTCTTCCGCCGGGGCAACTTCATTTGCCGCCGGCGCAGCGTTGTTCACCGGTGCGACAGGCGCGGCGGGAAGCGCCACTTCATCCACGACGATGGAATCCACCTGGGCGGCATCGAGACCTGGCGGAGAAACAACAATCACATACGTGTAGGTGCCTTCAGGCGGATTGTCCGGCGCGGTGTCCACATCAATAAGAATGCCTGTGGAGACACCGGTAACCGGGTCGACATAGAACTCCGTTAGGGGGACTTCCCTGTTGTCACATTCGCCCGTGCAATCGGCAGGCAGTGTGGTGTAGTCAAGATTCGTATTCGTATCGGGGATGTAATCTCCCGTGATAGGGTCGATATCTCCCCAATTGAAGACCTCGTAATAATTCGTTCCGTCCTGTGAAATCAAAATGCTGATCTGATCCATCAGAACCACAGTATCCCCGGTAACGGGGTCCGTGTAGGTGGCTTCATACAGGATCAAATCATAATTACCGTCCGGCGAGCTTTCGACAATGATGGGATTGCCGCTTACATCCAAGACAACATACGTGCCAGGAAGTAAGTCGCCGGGGAGTCCGTCGGGGGGCGTATCAACCCCAAGGTCAGGGGGGACAACCGAGGGAATACCTTCTGGAGTGGTGGTTGGCGCTGGAGTGGAAGTGGAAGTCGCTGTGGAAGTAGCAGTCGACGTAGAGGTGGAAGTGGCAGTCGAAGTGGCTGTGGAAGTGGAGGTCGGCTCGTCAGTCGGGTCTTTGGTCTTGGTGGCGGAAGGTGATACAGTCACGGAGGGAGTGCGCGTCACAGTGCTAGTGATGGTAGGAGGTTGTGTGGTGACCGCAGTGGGCGGCGGGGTAGTGGGCACTGGCGTCCCTGTGGGTTCGAGTACCACAAAGGGCGGGAAGACAACATTATCCCCGGTATCCGCCCCGGGAGTGAGGAAGGTATCCAGCCAGCTCAACGGGGTGAGAATCGCCGGCAGGACGGGCTGTACGGGTCCGCTTTGCTGCGCTGGAAGATTGTTCGGGTCAAGGTTGGATTGCATCCCCGCATTTACGCTCCATTCCGGCACAAGCCGTATGGCTGCCTGTCCCGCAACCAGCATCAAAATGATGCCGATGGGGATGATAAAGATGAGCAGGGTCCAATCACGTCGCTCACGGTTTGGAGTTATCATGGTTCCACCTCCGATTGTTTTCCTGCAGGCAGGGAAACAAAAAACGTACTACCCGGACATGTCTGTTCATTATACCCCGGACTTTCCACCCAAATCCGTCCGTCGTGCGCCTGGATGATGCCGCGCGCAATTGCCAAACCAAGTCCGGGACCGCCCCCCTTAAATTTCGTCTTGCCGGATGAGTGCAAAAGCACGTCACCCGTCTGGTTGAATTTTTCAAAGACCAGGTGATGCAGGGCTGGGTCTATGCCGATGCCCGTATCGCGGACGGCGATTTCCACCTGGGGCGGTTCGCTGCCGTTTAGATATCGTCCGCTGACGGTGATCGAGCCGCCATCGGGCGTGAATTTGATCGCATTCATGATGATGTGATAGAAGACCTTTTGGATCAAATCGGGGTCGGCGGGAATCATGGGAAGCTCCTCAAGCCCGCTCGTGTTCATTTCGATATTTCGTTCTTCGAACGCCTTTTCAAAGCCCTTGTTCACCTTTTTGATCAACAGGTCGAAGCGCAAACCGGTTTTTCTCAGGAACAGGGTGTTGCTGTCGATGCGGGAGACATCCAGCATGCTTTCCACGATGGCTGTCATACGCTCCGACCCGTCCAGAATCCCCTGCGCCAGAACCATCAGGTCAGGATTGTCCTTTGCATCCTGTTCCAGCATCTGCGAATATCCCATGATCAGGGTAAGCGGGGTGCGCAGTTCGTGCGCCGAGATCTGGATGAAGTTGGTCTTGGTCTTGTCTATGTTCCTAAGGATTTCGTTCGTCCGCTCAAGTTCGCGCGTGCGTTCCTCGAGACGGGCGGTCATCTCGTCGAATGTGTTTGCGAGCTTGCCTATCTCATCATTGCTATGGATGCCCGTCCGCTGTTGCAGGTCGCCGCCGGCAATTGCCTGTGACGTATTGACCAGCGAGTACAGGGGTCTGATGATCAACCGCGTCACCACCCAGCCAATTCCCAGAACAAAGACAAAAACAAACGAGAATAGCACGACATACGTCCAGCGACTGGCTGCACCCGCCTGGACCACAAAATCCATCGGCAGGGCGACGGCAAACACACCAACGCGGTCATTTCCCACCTGCAAGGGCCCTCGAGCAACTCGATACGCGCGTCCATCAACCACAATATCGCTGCCCTTGACGACCTTTTCCTGCGTCGTGATTAACTGCGTGTACTCTTCCTCCGTGATCGATAACAGCTCCAATGTGTCCCGGTTGCCTGCGCCCAGGGTGGAACCAATCGCCTGTCCATCGCCGCCATAGAAAATAACATCCGCCAGCGCGGTGTCCTTCAAAAACGGGAGGATGTCACGAATGGATGTGCCAATGACAACCACACCAGAAAATTTTCCATTTGAGGAAACAGGCAGGGAGGTGTAATAGTAGGTTTCGTTGTTTGCCAGGTTCATGCCCATTGCACGGTGCGGGGGAGCGTCGGGATCCTTCGCTTTTAGAAACGGCGCAACAATAACTGACCCCGCCACACCGGTATCCCGTTCCACAAGTTGCAACTCGCCTTTCTCGTCCATCACCAGGTGGACAAGTTCCATCCCCTTCGAGGAGACCAGGATAACGTTTTCAACCCCCAATCCCGCAGAGACCGGTTGGACCAAATTGAGCGCGGTCGCGCGGTCTTCGTCCGCCAGCGCTTCCGCCAACCCTGTGGTGTAGGCGATGATGCGGGCAACCTCCACGTGACGTACTTCCTGCCGCACAAAGCTGTCCGAAACGACGCGCCCGGACTCCAGCACCTGGTTGGTCAACCGCTCCTGTGTTGTATTTGACACGAGGCGCGTGACCACATAGACCCCGATCACCGATACGACCACGGTCAGAAGCAGGTAGGGAAGAATGACTTTTAGACGGATGCTCATAAAAACCTTTTGCGGCAGATTGCACAAAGGCTGGTAAACCTATTATACAAATTTACCCGTAAATAATCCAATCATTGCTGGGATTGTAAGACAATTACAAGGTGAATTTTCGACAAGATGTGTCCTATTCAGGAAATGGCTTCGCCGCTGTTACAATCGCTTTACAAAATGCACCAGCCGCTCCACCTCGACATAGCCTACTTTGGCATGGGCGCGGATGCTGGTTTCATTTTCCAGCCAGGTATCCGAAGCCATGTCGGCGCACCCTTTGCTGCGCGCCCAGTTCTCGGCGGCATCGGTCAACACGCCTGCGATCCCCTTTCCGCGCAGTTTCTCGTCCACGAACCAGGCTTCGATGTATCCCACCGGGCTTGAGAAACAGCCCTCAGCGGATTCCCGCAGCCGCACCTCGATCATCCCGACAGGGGTGTCTCCAGAAACCGCAAAGAACACGGCATATCTGTCGCTGGCAAGGACGTCATCCATGTCATAGTCCAGGTATTCATCGGGCGCTTCGGGCCAGACCCCTTTGCGCATGCGAAGCCACTCGGCTTTGTCTTCGGGTGCAATGCAGCGGATTGCGATTTCCATGTTTCTCCTAAAATAAAAAGTCCCCAAGGGCTTTGAAAATCCTTAGGGGCTCAAGTATCATTCATTCGCCATAGACGAATAGATCGCTAAGCGACTCATGATTGATGTTATGACGTATGGCATCCGCAAAGACCGGGGCAACGGACACAATTGTCAATTTGGGGTGTATTTTTTCGGGCGGAATGTAAACGGTGTCGGTGGTAATAATCTCGGTGATCTCAGGAACGGCTGCCAGTCGCTCCAACCCGTTGCGGCTGAACACGCCATGCGTACAAATCACCCGAATATCCTCGACGCCCTCGCCGATCAACACGCGGCTCAACTCCATGATGGAACCGCCTGTGGCGATCTCGTCATCATAGACCAGGGCGCGTTTGTGTCCCCGCACCTGATTGCCGACCAACCCGCTGATGATGACCTCCGAATCCGAAACGCGCTCCTTGTTGCCGGCGGCGACGGGCAATCCCAGCGTCTTTGCAAAACGCGCCGCGGATTTGGCTTGTCCCATATCGGGAGAGATAATGATCGCCCCAGACAAATCCAGATTATCAAGATATTCCTTGAATACCTTGCGGCTGCTCAGCGGATCGGTGGGTAGCCCAAAAAAACCATGCACCTGCGGCGAGTGGAACATCATGCTCATGACGTGCGTGGCGCCGGCAGTCTTGAGCAGGTCCGCCACCAGGCGGGCGGTGATCGAAATGCGCGGCGCATCCTTTTTATCCGAACGTCCAAAGGAAAAATAAGGGATGATGGCATGGACTTCAGATGCCGCCGCACTGCGCGCAATGTCAAGCATCATCAACAATTCCATCAAATGGTCGTTGACGGGCTGTGAAAGCGATTGGACGATATACACCCGGCGATAACGCACGCTGGCGCCCAGTTGAATGTACATATTGTCGTTGCTAAACCGCGTGATGTGGGTGGCGTCCAATGGAACACCCAAATGCGTGGCAATCCTCTCCGCCAGTTGCGGATTCGAACTGCCGCTAAAAAAGCGAACCTCCCCTGCCGATAAAGTACTCTCCGTCATTACTGCCTCCATATCCAAGATGTTTATTTTATACGTGTGCCAGTTTTAAAGGGCTTCCACTTTTGCAAAGTCCAAAACCTGGAGGCTTTGAACCCGACACCAAACCTTATTTTTTCCGAAACCAAGCGACAAGAACAGAACCGACAATATACCAGAAACCAATATCCAAAACCAAATACATGCCATTGAACTCGGAGCAGTTTTCGCCCGGTCGACAGGGTCCCCAGGAAAGGAAAAAGCTCAAGGGGACACCCAGCGGAAAGGTATCAGAGATTATGAACGGAATAGCCATCCGCCACAACCAGCTAAAAACGAGGAACAGCACAAAGGCAAGGGTAATCTTGAATACGGTGGGGTTTAAAAAGTCTTTCATTATTTTGTTTTTTTTCGGACGCAGGGTCATTCTGAATTACCGTCTCTTTTTCAACCATGCCAGCAGCTTCTTCGTGGACCAGGTATTGATCACGTCTTCCTTGGTCAACCATGCGCGCCTTGCTGTGGCGACACCGTAGAACAACACATCCAAACCATCTTCGGAATGCGCATCGGTGTTGATGCTGATGGGAATGCCCAACTCCTTTGCGCGGCGGGCGTACACATCGTCGAGGTCGAGGCGGGATGGATGGGCGTTGATTTCCAGCGCCACGCCGGTCTCCGCGGCAGCATTGAGAACGGCTTCCATATCCAGGTCTGCGCCTTCACGGTCGGGGATCAGCCGTCCCGTGGGATGACCGATGATATCCACATGCTGGTTGCAGATCGCGCTGATCATGCGCTGCGTGGCTTTCTCACGCGGCTGGCGCAGACCGGTGTGCATGGACGCCAGCACAAGGTCGAGCGTGGCGAGAAACTCATCGGGATAATCCAGCGCGCCGTCGGCTTTGATTTCAACTTCAGTGGCATGCAAAATCAAAATGCCATTGCCAAGCTGCTTCTGGATTTTTTTGATCTCGGCGGCTTGCTTCTTGTGGTCTTCGATTTTCAACCCGCCTGTCACGCCGAGGCTTGCGGAATGGTCGGTGAACGCGATGACCTTCATGCCGCGCTTCATCGCCGCCTGCGCCATCTCCAGCATGGACAATTTACCGTCGCTCCAGTTGGAGTGCATTTGCAGATCCGCTTTGATGTCCCTGACCTCGATCAACTTCGGAAGCGTACCCGCCTTCGCAGCCGCCACCTCCCCACGGTCTTCGCGCAGTTCGGGCGGAATCCACGGCAAGCCAAGCCGTTCGTAAACTTCCTCTTCGGTGGCGCAAAAGATTTCGCCCCTGCCATTCGTCTTCGTCAGCGAATGCTCGGACAGCGACAGTCCCTTCGCAAGCGCAATTTGCCGCAACTGAACATTGTGGTCCTTCGAGCCTGTCGCATATTGCAGGGCGGTGCCAAATTTTTCCGGCGGATGCACCCAGACCTGGGCACGCACGCCATCGGTGAACTCGATGCTGGATTTGGTTTCCCCTTTGCCAAGCACGCGACTCACGCCGGGCAGATTGACAAAGGACTCCATCACGGCTGATGAATCCTTCGCCGCGACCAGGATATCCAAATCGCCGACGGTGGAGCGCATCCTGCGCAAACTGCCAGCTGGTTCCGCTGCGACGACTCCCTTCACCCGTTTGAGCGTTGCGACGATCTCCTGCGCCAGCGGATACGCCCGCCCCAGCGGAATCCGTCCCGACCTGCGGGCAAGCGAGGCAATCCCTTCGAGGATGGCATTCTCGGATTTTGCACCCATACCCGGCAGGCTGCGAAGCTGTCCATTTTTCGCAGCAGCTTCCAGTTCGGTCAAGGTTGTGATATTCAACGTCTTCCAGATGAGCGCAATCTTCTTCGGTCCAAGCCCGGGGACTTGCAGCCAATCCGCAAGACTGGCTGGAACCTCCTCCTTGAGCCTTTCCAAAAAGCCAAGTTCGCCGGTTGAGAACAACTCATCGATCTTTTCCGCAATGGCTTTGCCCACGCCGGGAATGTCGCGCAGTTTGCCTTCCTTCCAATATTCGCTGGCTTCACGTCCGAGGGTCATCAAATTTTCGGAAGCCTTACGATAGGCAAGGATAACGTAAATCACCTCGCCCTTGATCTCGCACAAGTTGGCAATCAGGGTAAATGTATCAGCAAGTTGACGGTTATTCATCATGGGGCACCTCTAAAGAGATTGTACAGTAATTTTTTCGCGGGCATCAACCGATCGGCTCCGGGTCGCCCAGCACCGGCAGCGGCTTGGACACACTCACATCCCATATGGCTTGCACGGTGGCAAACATCTCACGCACGTGCCAGTACAAACGTGAGATTTTTCTAAAATAGATGTTGTTCGCCTCCACGCCCGTGGACTTGACTCCGAGTGAGTTGCACAAAAACAGGGCACGTGGCAGGTGAAAACTTTGCGTCACCAAAATGGCTGAGTCCACCTGGAAGATGGCGCTGGCACGATAACAGGTATCGTAGGTGCGGCGACCGGCGTAATCCAGCACAATATCCTCATCGGGGACACCAAGGTCGAGCGCATATTGGCGCATGGCTTCGGGTTCGTTGTAGTTCACAAAACGGTTGTCGCCGCTCATCAACAACTTTTTCACCTTCCCCTGTCGATAAAGCTGGACAGCAGTTTCCACACGGTCACGCAGGATGGCGGTGGGAGTCCCGTCCCTGCGCAATCCCGCGCCAAAGACGATTGCCACGCGGTCGGATGGGACATCATCCACTGTGAAGGTGCGCGGCGCGACATACAACAGGATAATCAGTTTGGGGAGAAGCAAGCCAGCCAGGACCAACGCGCCGAGTCTCAGCGTAAAACGCCACAGAAATTTTATTGTCTTTTTTAGCATGGTGAATGGTTTACTCAATCAGGTCCGCCAAATCCAACCCTGAAGCCTTGACGTACGCCGCGAAATTATCGTACATGGCGTCCTCGGCGATCTGGATTTCGTCCATGCCGTAGACGGTTTGGATGGCAGCCTTACCATCGGGCGTCAGCATCAGGTCGATGAAGGCGCGCTGGATGACGCGGCGCATCTCGATGGGCAGGGAATTGGAGATCGAGATGTTATCGTATGGGATCACTTCCGGCACACGCCAGATGACCTTGACCTTATCCATCACATCGGGATAATCCGCTTCGAGCGAGGGAAGCTCGCGGGCGTCGATGAAGGTCGCACCAAAGTCGCAGATATCATCTGCATAGACGGCGCGAACGACGTTCAACTGACCTTCGAGAAAAGCCGCGTCTTTCACCTGAACCTGGGACTGGGTCAGCAACCCCAGCGGGATCACGTAGCCTGAGGGGGAAGTGACATCGCTCCAACAAGGCTTTTTCTCGCGGAATTGTTTCAACGCCACGATGGCTTCGGCTGTGTTCTCGCCGCGTTCAGCATCGAAGTAGGAAGTGAATTCACCCTCACGGTTGACAATGAATTGCGCGCCGTAGAAAGCCTTCCCCTCGCGCAGGCTCGACAGGATGACCGTGACCGAGTTGTCTTTACGCGCCAGCAGGTAGCCAAACGGCGTGAGCATGGCGATGTGCGCGTTCCCCTTGTTAAGCGCATCCACAAGAACCTTTTCGGAGGACGGGGCAACGGTCACCAGTCTGTAGCCGGTATGCGACTCGATGAATGCCGCAACGGTCTCCGCCGCCGCGACGGCGTCGGCGCTGGAACGCGGGGAGGGACTCAGGGCGAAGATCAAGGGATTTTGTTCAGTGCCAGGCTCGGGCGGCGCAAGAGGAGTCGGTGTGGGAACAGGAGGCAGTGTGGGAGCGGGCGTCTGCGTGGGAGTCCCCGAAATCAACTGGACAGGGAATGAACATCCAAGAATCGCAAGGATCAGTATGGGAAGGAATTTTCTCATTTCGCTGAAGTTATGTCACAATGATACTATAATTAGACAAGTTGGCAAAAAGGAAAGGACCATCCATGAAAAACACTCTGAACACAATCATGTCCATTGTCATCCTAGTGGTACTGGCGGCGGGTGTGTATTTTATCGTACAAACCGTGCGTGAAAGCACCGCCGCGGCACAGGAAGCCGTGTCGGCTCCATTCGAGCAGGTGAACCAGGCGAACCAGGCTTTGCAGACCCAGGTGGCGCAGATACGAAACCCCACCCCCACAGTGATCGTCGACCCGGTGACGTACATTACCAATGTGAAATCGCTGGCGCGACTGGAGACGATTCAATACAGCGTGGAGCAGGTGGTCACCTGCGAGGTCAACCAGCAGGGTCCGCTGGCTGTTTTTCTGGGCGACAAGGTGTTGTTCGTGGGACATGGGCTTGTCATCGCCGGCATCGATATGGAGAAGATTCAACCCACCGACATGCGTCTGGGCGGCGATACCCTGTACGTGCGCCTGCCCCCCGCCGAGATTTTCGTGGCGACACTGGACAACAACAAGTCGTACGTGTATGACCGTGAGACGGGTCCCTTTGCCTCCACCGACGTGAGTCTGGAGACCAACTGCCGCCAGGCGGCGGAGGAAAAAATCCGCCAGAGTGTGCTGGAGGACGGGATTCTCCAGCAGGCGCAGACCAACGCCGAAAACTACCTTTTCAAATTCTTCACCACGCTTGGATACAAATCAATTCAGTTCGAACATTGAAATGAAAACCCGGTGAAGGCTGGAATTTGAAATATAATCGAATTTGAGATCGTGCCCATATTCACCAAAAGGAGAAACCCATGAAAGGCAATGAAAAAGTCATCGGCATATTGAACGCCTTCCTGGCGGATGAATTGACCGCCATCAACCAGTACATGGTCCATTCCGAGATGTGCGCCAACTGGGGTTACAACAAGTTGCACAAAGCAGCCGAAAAACGCGCCATCGACGAAATGAAACATGCTGAAAAGCTCATCGCCCGCATCCTTTTCCTCGAAGGCATCCCAATCGTCAGCGATTTGAAGAAGATCAACATCGGCGCGACGGTGGAAGCCCAACTCAAGAGCGACCTGGCGGCGGAGTCGGGCGCAATCAAGGACTACAACGAAGGAATCCGTCTTTGTCTCGAAGTGGGCGACAACGGCACACGCGAGTTGATCGATGCCAACCTGCACGACGAGGAGGAGCATCTCGACTGGCTGGAAGCCCAACTCGACCAGGTCAGCCAGATGGGTCTGCAAAACTACCTGCTTGGACAGACCAGCTAACAGTCACAAAAAAGACGCCCTCGAAAGGGCGTCTTTTTTCAACCTGTCACCTTCAACTCACGGGGAAGGAATCACCATCCACCAGCCCGCTCCGCCGGGATCGTCATTGTTTTGCCAGGCATCCCGGACTCCCTCGATGCCCAGCCAGTAACCCCAGCGGTGTGTGCCGGTCAGCGGGTCGTTGAAGCGGATTTTGGTCTTGTTCGGATTCTTTTCGTCGATCTCGAGCCCGGTCACCACGACGAAATGCGCGCCGGATGTGGGGTCATAAAGGCGGGTACGGATGTCGATGATGACGGGGTCGCCGCCGGTCAATTTTTCGGTCAACAGCGCCAGTCCCTCCCCGTCGGTTTTGACTCTGCCTGTCGAGACGGTGTCCGCATAATGCCTGGCAATCCTCACCATGTCCGCCGGGCTGGTGAAGGGAAGCTTGTTCTCGGTGAAATATCCCGCCGACAGGGCAAAGTCAATCACCTCCTGCTCGTCGATCTTTTCCTCTGGATAAGCGTAGTTATACGCCATGACGATGGCTGCCTCGCCACAGGAGGTGTACTTCGATTGCAGAATGGCATCCACGGGCAGGTTCATCTTCCCCAGCAGGCGCAACTGCCGCTCCCAATAGGTCTCGCCGCCGTCCGCCCGTGGGGAAAAGCCAAGCAACATCAACGTCGCCATACAAAGCAGGGTAAATATTATTTTTCGAGGGGAGCCTGGTTTCATTCAAGACTCCTTCCAACATGCGAGATCGGCTCGAAGGTCCCATCCAAATGCAGGTAGAAGATTTCAACTTTCAGCCTGGGAAAAAGGGCTGTGATTTTCGCCTTCGCGTCCATCAGGTCGTGTTTGTGACGTTTGTATGTCCCGTCACGCCCATAGGCGCGGCAATCTTCGTGATTGATCAGGCAGACGGTTTCAATGTTGTGAATCTGCGCCGCAAGCTGGACGTACTTCAAAACCATCTCGTAATCGTGGACTCCGCCCGCCAGCGAGATGATGTCGAAGTTGTCATATCCAAAACGGACGGTGATCCACGGTTGCAGGAATTTTTGCAGACGATAGTCCATGCAATGAACGACGAGCGCGTCGCAATGAATTGCAGGTTTTTTTGTTGGCATGTTGTCCTTAATTTACCAATAATTTGTATCGTCCCGACACTTGCGCCGCGCGCCAGTGCAGTGAGGTTGGGCAGAAAGCGAGCCTAAATTATTAAAAACCTCCGGAACGTTTTATGTCAGATAATCTCACCTTCACCGCGTTTTAAGTATTTCCCGTTGCCGGATTTGCCCAGCCACTTTTCGCCGTCCACGATCAACTTACCCCTCAGGAAAACCTTTTCGGGGTAGCCGACCAACTCCCAGCCTTCGTAGAGACTGTAATCCGTCCGCTGGTGGGAATGCGCCACGCCGTATTTCACGCGCTTTTCGGGATCCCAAACCACGATGTCCGCATCTGCGCCGGGGACGAGCGCTCCCTTGCGTGGATACAGCCCAAAGATTTTGGCGGGGTTCGTGGACATGTATGCCACAAATTGATTCGGGGTGATCCGTCCCGTGCGGACTCCGTGAGTCCACATGACTGGCAGACGGTCTTGAACGCCGGGCAAACCGTTCGGAATCTTGGTGAAGTCCTTTGCGCCAAGTTCCTTGCCGGGGATGGCGACCTCTTTTCCTTCGTAGAGGATTGGCTTCGTGCCGTCGAAGAAGAATGGACAGTGGTCGGTGCCGACGGTTTGCAGCGTGTCTTCGTGAAGTCCCTTCCACAGCCGCGCATTGTCATCCTTCGAGCGCATCGGCGGGGAGCAAATCCATTTCGCGCCATCGGGACACCGTAACTCCTCGATACTGAAAAACAGGTACGGGGGACAGGTCTCGCCCATCACTTTGACGCCGCGCTCGCGGGCATACTTCAACATGTCCACTTCGCCGCCCATGTTCATGTGGACAATGTACACAGGCGAATCCGCCTGCTCTGCCATCGCCGCCATGCGGAGCGTTGCCTCCACCGCGCCCCAGCCCGGGCGGGTGAGCGCGTGCCATTCGGGGGAAGTGTGTCCCGCCGCCAGCGCTTCGGGGATGAGCTGCTCGATCACGTCGCCGTTTTCGCAGTGCGCCATCATCAGCATCCCATTCTCTTTGGCAAGCCGCAAAGCGCGGAAAATGCCGCCGTCGTCCAGCCGCAGTTTGCCGTTGTAGGCGGTGAACACTTTCAGGGTTTGGATTCCCATTTCCATCAGCGCGGGTAATTCTGCCGCGAGTTTGTCATCGAAGCGGTTCAGGTTCATGTGGAAGGAATAGTCGATTGCCGCCTTCGCAGCTTTTTCCAACCACAGGTCAGTTGAATATTTGAAGCCCTGCTCCTCCAGCACCACAAAGTCCATGACGGTGGTTGTCCCGCCAAACGCCGCCGCCTTGTGTCCCGTGTAATGGTCGTCGGACGAAACCGTGCCAAACATGGGCAGGTCGAAGTGCGTGTGCGGGTCAATTCCGCCGGGCATGATGAGTTTGCCGCTGGCGTCGATCACCTCGGCGTTGGGATGTGTGAGATTTTTCCCAACCAGTGAGATGGTTTCGTCTTCGATAAGGATGTCCGCTTGAAAGGTTTCGGAGGCGGTGATGAGCGTGCCGTTTTTGATAAGAGTAGTCATGGGTAAAGGTTCCTGAGGAGTATGAAGTATATGAGGCTTATGAAGTGTGTGAGGTAAATGAGGATTCTAAGGTTTGTGATGAGTATTGTTCTGGATGGAAGTCTTTAGCCGTGAAAGCAGGTAGCCAACTTCTCGCGCTTTTTCTGTCAGGTTTTCGTAGGTCACATCTGAAAGATACCCCAAGTCATGCGCAATTTCAATATGGCTTTCCGTCTCAGCCAATGAGCCGACTGAGATGTTCAGGTGGCGCAGATAATTAGGAGTTGTTCCCAGCGCGTATCCCTCGGTAATGTTTGCCCCTACCGAGACCGCTGAACGCCGAATTTGGCTTGTCAACCCAAACATTTCATGCTTTGGAAATTTCTCGCTCGCCTTGTAAATCATTAATGCCAGTTCGTGTGCCCGTTGCCACACAATCAATTTCCGAAAAGCCTTTAATTCCTTTTCCATTAATACCCTCCATCAACCTCATAACCCTCAGACACATCATAAGCCTCAGACGCCTCAGCCACTTCACGCCCTTTTATCCCCAACAACGCCATCACCACCTCGGGCGGCAAATCCGCTTCGGGCAGATCGACCTTGTAGAGTTGCTCGTTCTCGGCGCGTTCGCGCAGGTTCCTCCACAGAATGTCCCGCTCTTCGTTTTGGACGACGAGGTCGTTGAGCAGTTTCGCGTTCAACAAATACTCACCAGTGGAATATAAAAACGTCAGGCGCTTCCACTTGTCGGCGCGGATCGGTTCGCGCAGTTTCTCCAATCCGCCCAGTTGGATTTTGAAATACTCCTCGTTTGCCCGCGGATGATCCTTCTCGTCGCGCAGCAACTCGCCGCGGGTGGTCAACTCGTGTCCGCGCGCCTCGGCGATGAACTCGATCTGTCCGCCACGCTCGCCAAAAGCCGAGGGCTGGTAAAAAGCCAGGTAGTCCACGGCAACAACTTTGGGCGCGGAACGAAGCGGAATCCGATACCAGCCAAGAAGCCGCGCAATTTCCAAATCCCGCGGCGTTGGAATCAGACAGACGAGGATCAAGTCCGTTGGCTTGAGCATGGCTTTATTATAATGTGGAGATGAAACTCATCCCCGTTTTTTTGACATTGATTTTGCTGACTTCCTGCGGACAAATCGTTCCGCCCTCCACCCCGCCCGCAGTTGATTCCAAGCCGACGGCTTTGCCCACCCTGACAGAGTCACCCGCGCCTGAGTCGTTTGCCGTGATCGGCTACTTCCCAGATTATCGGGAATTGAATCCCGTTTGGGCGGACAGCCTGACCGACATCATCTACTTCTCCGCCGAACCCCGCGCCGACGGAACGTTGAACACTTCACGTTTGAGCGAGGATACCTGGCAGGGTCTGCTGCAACTCAAAGCGGAGCGCGGACTACGTCTGCACCTGTCCATCGGCGGGTGGGAACGTTCGGCTGGTTTCGCCCCGATGACCGCCGATCTGCTCACCCGTAAAAATTTCATCGGCAGGTTGACCGAGTTTGCGCTGGCGCACAACCTCGACGGTGTGGACTTCGATTGGGAGTTCCCTGAAAACGACACTGAGTTCGACAATTACATTTTGCTCCTGACCGAGGCGAAACAGGCTTTTGCCAAACACAACCTGCTGGTCAGTGTGGCGTTGACTCCCGACCCAAGTTTCCCGCTGGCTGATTTTGCCATTGTTGACCGCGTCCACCTCATGTCCTACGACCGCGCGGCAAAACACTCCACCTTCGAGCAGGCAATGGATGACACGCAACTGTTTTTGGATGTGGGCATCCCCGCCGAAAAAATCATTTTGGGGGTTCCGTTCTACGGACGCAACACCTCGCCGCCCTACAAAGTTCTATCCTACAAGGAAATCATCACCCGTTATTCTCCCTCACCTGCGATAGACGAAGTGGATGGAGTCTACTTCAACGGGCTGGATACCATTCAACGAAAGGTTTGTTTTGCGCTGGAGGAAAATCTCGGCGGTGTAATGGTCTGGGAACTCGCCCACGACACAACGGATTCAAATTCCCTCCTGCAAAGAATGTATATGCTTGTAAAACAAAAACACCCCTGCTGATTCGGTTATTCGTAATTTTCCGCTTCTACAACTAACGGCAGGGTGGCGGTGAAGGTGGTTCCCTTCCCGACCTCGCTCTCCACAACAATGTCGCCGCCCATGAGACGGATAAGCTGCTTGGTAATCGAAAGCCCAAGCCCGTAGCCTTTGCGCATGACTCTGTTCGCCTCGGGCAGTTGCCTGAACGGCTCGAAGATGGTCTGGATGGAATTTGCGGGGATGCCGGGACCCGTGTCCGCGACTTCCATCCGCCACCAGGTTGAATCCAACCTGTCAATCCGCACCCGGACGCTGCCCTCCTCCGTGAATTTGATAGCGTTGCTGATCAGGTTGACAAGGATTTGTTTCATCCGCTGGCTGTCGCCAACGATGGAGACGGGCATGTCATCGGAGATCGTGGCGCTGAATTCGAGCTTCTTCGACTCTGCCAGAATGCTCAATTGCCCACAGGTTTTGCCCAACACCACGCGCACTTCAAAAGGGACTGCGGCAAGTTTCAATCTTCCGCTGTCAAGCTGCGCCTGGTCGAGCAGGCCGGAGACGAGCGCCTCCAGGTATTCCGTACTTTCCCTGATTTTTCCGAGAACGCTGACCTGCTTCTCGTCCAACTCCCCGTAGGATTTGCGGGCAAGCAGGTCGGTGTAGCCCATGATGATTCCAAGCGGAGTCCGCAGTTCATGGCTGACGTTTGCCAGAAGCTGACTCTTGAAACTGTTTGCCCGCGCGGCTTCGTCACGGGCAATCGCCAGCGCGGATTCATTCTCCTTCAGGCTGGTGACGTCGCGGAATGTCACGATCCACCCGCCGCCTTGTCCGGGCAGTTCGCGCAGGGCGCTGACGTAAAGATCGAACCAGCGGGATGGTTTTCCGTCGTTTTCGAGGATAACCTCCTTGCGCAGCCCGTGTTTTTTCAATGACTGGTCGTCCAGGTAAACCCAGGGATGAAATACTTCATGAAACGATTTGCCGATCACCGCATTGACTTGAAGACCGAAGATTTCCAGCACGGCGGGATTCAATTCCACGATCTTCATGCGCGGGTCGAGTACGATCACCGCGTCCGAAATGCTTTCGAACACAGCGCGATGCGCAACGGGGGCAATGTTCAGAAACTCATAGCGCAGGAAACCCCACCCCAAAATCAGGATGGACAGGGAGAAGACGACGGAAGTGATGTCAACCGGGACCAGCCGCGCAATGACAATGCCGTTGGCGATCCAGGGAAGCAGGATGGCGACGACGTTGATAACCACCTGCGAGCGGTACACGTCCCTTTGGTTCCAATACTCGCGGACCAACAAATATGTGCCAAATACCAGGATGCCGTAAATATAAATGGCATGGAGCCAGAACCACCATCCCGGCGGATTCCAGATCAGGATCAAACCCAACGGCTCATTCGTAGTGAGCGTGATTTCGGTGAAGAACCAGTTATGGAGTTCGGACGTCCACACCACCAGCAGGGTGAGGATGGGGAAGATCAATGCCAGCGCGATGTTTCGTTTTGTCAGCCAATTTCCATGCCCTGAATAGACAAGCGCAAACGCAGTCCACGACAGGGGGACGGCAATGATGCCGATATATTCGATCTTGACCGCCAGCAATTTGACATCGAGGCTGGCACCGCCAAATTCAAAGATGTAACCCGCCGCCCACAGGGTCGCAAAGAAACACATGGCGATGAAAGGGATTGCCGCAAAATGTCCCCTGCGGCGGATTGCATACACGCCCATCGACAAGGTAAGCGCAACCGAAACAAACCAAGGTATCAGGTACGGCGTGTTCTGCATCCTACAAATTATACAACACTAAACTTTGCCTAATGGAAATTCCATGTTGCAAAAAAGTGACAGTCATCCCGCGCTGCGGGATGACTGTCACCCGGCTTCCTATAACCCAACTTCCTTGTTGAACTCGACAATCAACTCGTCGATTTCATCCGCCTGCTTCTGGACAGCTGTCCAGTAATCAGGCTGATACCACTGCTGCTGGATTTCCTGATAGGTGCGGCCTTGTTGTTCGACCCAGGTGTAATACTTCAGGTTGTGAACCCGGCGGCGGTCAGGATAGCGTAGCTCGAGCATGTTGTCGGTGGATTGACCGTGCAGATAACGTGCGAAGTCCGCGGCGGCATCGGTTTCGGAGTATTGCCCAAATTCCTGGTGCATCTCATGCAGGCGCGAGCGATAGAGTTCCATCGAATCCGTCAGCACGGTAATCATGATGTCGTTCTCGTCCATCTCATAGTATTTGGCGGCTTTAATGCAGGAGAGCACGTTCGAAATACCGGAGAAACCGAGCAGGTCGAGTTTGCCGACCACATCTTCAGGAACACCCTTCTTGACGAGCTGAGCCTTGCCATTCTCTTCGTTGAACAGGCGGGAGATGTTGACCACGGCATTGTCGTCGATGGCGACCACCACATCGGTGTTCTTGGTGTTGTGGACCCACGGTACATGCTTGTCGCCGATACCTTCGATGCGGTGCGCACCGAAGCCGTTTTCGAGCAGGGTGGGACATTGCAACGCTTCGCTGGCAACGATCTTGCTGTCGGGAAATAACTGCTTCATGTAGTCGCCGCTGGCAATCGTCCCGGCGGATCCGGTGGCGGATGCCATGCCGCGATAGCGTCCGTTCTTCCCAGCCACCTTCTTGAAGACTTCCTCCATTGCATGACCCGTCACCTCATAATGCCAGAGGTAATTGCCGAATTCCTCGAACTGATTGAAGATCATCAAGTCCTGACCGGACTTGCGGAGTTCCCAGCACTTGTCGAAGATTTCCTTGACGTTGGATTCCGAACCGGGAGTCTTGATGGTTTCACCCGCGACCTTCTCCAGCCACTCGAAGCGTTCCTTCGACATGCCTTCGGGCAGGATGGCAATCGAGTCACAAGCCAGCAGTGCGGAGTCGTACGCGCCGCCGCGGCAGTAATTTCCAGTGGAGGGCCAGACAGCTTTCTGGGTGGTCGGGTCGAATTGACCAGTCACCAGCCTTGGAACCAGGCATGAGAACGCTGCGCCGACCTTGTGCGCTCCAGTCGGGAACCACTTTCCGACGAGGGCAATGATCCGCGCCTTGACTCCCGTCAGCGAGGAGGGAAGCTCGATGAAATTGACTCCGCCATACGTCCCGCCCGAAGCGGTGGGTTGGTTATGCCAGTTGATGCGGAAGAGGTTGCGGGGGTGGATATCCCACAGCCCAATACCCTTCAATTCCTCCTTCACTTTGGCGGGAATCTTCGAGGGGTCTTTCATTTGGGCATAGGTGGGGATGACGATGTTGCGCTCTTTGGCTCGCTGAATGGCGCGGGCGCGGCGGTCTTTGTGGATTGTGAGATCAATTGTGGTCATGGGTTCTCCTGAATTTTTCAATTGTCAGACAACTTTATTATAGCGCAAATGCCCAAATTTACAAATAATCCCGCAGGCTAATTCACCTGCGGGATTGTCAATTACCAATCGCCAATTACTTTTTACAATAACTTGCTCACCACCGATAACAAGATGCCGCCTGCAATTACCGACCCCAACTGCCCCGCTGTGTTGGAGCCCATGGCATGCATAAGGATAAAGTTGTCGGGGTCCTCGTCACTGGCGGTCTTGGCAGCCAGACGTCCCGCCATCGGGAAGGCGGAAATGCCCGCCGCGCCAATCAACGGGTTGATCTTCCCGCCGCTCAGGAAGGACATCAACTTGCCGAACAGCAGACCCGCGACCGTATCCAGCGCGAAGGCGAACAAACCCAGGCCCATGATCATGAGTGTATCCAAATTCAGGAAAGCCTGCCCGCTCATGGTGGAGCCGATTGCCAGTCCCAGGAACAGGGTGGAGATGTTGATGATCTCATTTTGCGCGGCGTTGCTCAGGCGATCCACCACACCCGTGACCTTGAGCAGGTTGCCAAGCATCAGCATGGAAATCAGCGGGGTGGCTTCAGGAACGAGCAGCCCGACGACGAGAGTCAGCACAACGGGGAAGAAGATCAATGTGGTCTTCGAGATGGGCTTGGGCGCATAATCCATTTTGATCATGCGTTCCTTCTTGGTCGTCAGCAGTTTCATCAGCGGCGGCTGGATGATGGGAATCAGACTCATGTACGAGTAAGCCGCCACCGCAATCGGCGCGAGCAGTTCAGGCGCAAGTTTGGATGCGACGAAGATCGAAGTCGGTCCGTCAATCGCGCCGATGACACCGATGGATGCGGCTTCGTTCAAGGGGAAGCCGAGCACAATCGCCAGCATCAACGTGCCGAAGATGCCGAACTGTCCCGCCGCGCCGAGCAGCACCATTTTGGGTTGGGCAAGCAGCGGCGAGAAGTCGATCATCGCGCCGACGCCGATGAAGATCAACAGGGGGAACAACTCGGTCTTGATGCCGGCATTGTACAAAACGCTCATCATGCCGTCAGCAGTGGCGGTCATGCCCGACAGCGGAATATTTGCCAGCAAACACCCAAAGCCGATGGGCAACAACAGCACGGGTTCGATCTCCTTGAAGACCGCGAGGTAGACCAACACCAGCGCAGCCAAAATCATCACACCATTGCGCCAGTCGAAAGCGGCAAAGCCTTTCAATAATTCAGGTAAGATAGAATTCCAGTCCATAAGTGTCCTTTACGCGATACGCTTGCGCGTCACGTAATCTGGCTACATCCACGCCGTGTCGCTCAAATCTGTAAACTTGATCAGGGGTTGTTTGTGAGCCACGCTCTGTCCCGCGCTGACAAGCACTTCGCTGACGACGCCGCTGTACAACGAGCGGATGCTGTTCTTCATCTTCATCGCTTCGATGACGAGGATGACCTTTCCAGCCTCCACCTTGTCGCCCGCCTTGACGAAAATCTCGACGACCGTTCCGGGCAGGGGTGCAGTTTGTGAGTCGCCGCTCAATGCCTGGTTGGGAGCTTTCGATCCCAGGGATGGCTGGTTCGGATTGAAGGCTTTCTTCTCGATGGGTTTTCCTGCCGCTTCCTTTTGAGCACCGCTTTCGGGTGTGACCTCGAACCGCTCCCCATCCACAACGGCGACGACGGGTCTGGCGTTGATGTTTTCGATTTCAACTTCATACGTTTGGTTGTTGACTGTGATTTTATATTTCATGTGTTATTCCTTTGGAATGCGGAAGCTTGCTCCCGCACCGACAGCGAGCTGTCGGACTCCAGAGTTAGCGTCTGCCGATGCTTCCTTTTTGCGCGCGCTGACTTGTCCTCATGCCAAGCTGCCAGGCGGAGACAAGCGCCGTGGGCGGCGCGGACAACGGACGGGCGGTGGATTGCCCCTGTTCGGCGAGGGCAAGCGCCACGGCGATGGCAGCGGCTTGGGCTTTGAATCCGCTTTCAGAAACAGAGTCAGCTTCGGGCGCGGCGGCTGTTTCTTCGAGCCTGGGATTTTTATCCGCAGTCAAAGACGTCAGCAGGAGCATCATCACCCAAAGCAGGATGATCGCGCCGAAGACAAGTCCCATGCCGAGGGCTGTGATCTCGAGAGAGAGGGTTAGTTCGGTTGGCATCTTACACCGGAATATTCCCATGCTTGCGGGCGGGTGCGGGGGCGTACTTGTCGCGGAGGGCGGAGAGGGAGGCGATGATCTTCGGGCGGCTTTCGCGCGGCTCGATGATGTCGTCCACGTAACCGGTGGAGGCGGCGTAGTACGGGTTGTTGAACTTCTCGCGGTATTCGGCGGCGAGACGGCAGCGCTCGGCAGCGGGGTCGGCGGCGGCCTCGATCTGTTTCTTGTAAAGGATGTTCGCCGCGCCTTCCGCGCCCAGCACGGCGATTTCAGCCGAGGGCCAGGCGTAGGTGACGTCGGTGCCAAGATACTTGCTGGACATGACGACGTATGCTCCGCCGTACGCCTTGCGGGTGATGAGACAAATCTTCGGCACGGTGGCTTCGGAATAGGCGTAGAGCAGTTTCGCGCCGTGGCGGATGATGCCGCCGTGTTCCTGCGCAATGCCAGGCAGGAAGCCGGGCGAATCCACAAAGGTGACAAGCGGGATGTTGAAGCAGTCGCACATGCGGACGAAGCGGGTCATTTTATCCGCCGCGTCGATGTCGATCACGCCCGCCATGATGGAGGGTTCCTGACCGACGATGCCGACGCTGTGCCCGCCGATGCGAGCCAGCCCGATGATGGCGTTGCGCGCCCAGTCGGGTTGGAGTTCGAGGAAGGAGTCTGCGTCGACGATTTTTTCGATGACGTCGTGCATGATGTAGGGTTCGTTGGCTGCAATTGGGACGATGCTGTTGAGTTCCTCATCCATGCGTCCCGCTTCATCGTCTGCCGCAACGTAGGGGGGATTCTCGACGTTGTTCGAGGGCAGGTACGAGAGGAAATGCCGCGCCATTTCGAGCGCCGACTTTTCGCTGGTCACGCTCAGGTGCGCCACCCCGCTGACGGAGTTGTGCACCGTCGCGCCGCCGAGGGATTCCGCATCAATCACTTCGCCTGTCACAGCCTTGATGACATCTGGACCGGTGAGGAACATGAACGAGGATTTCTCGACCATGATGACCAGGTCGGTGAGGGCGGGGGAATATGCCGCGCCGCCGGCGCAGGGTCCGAGCATGACGCTGACCTGCGGGATCACGCCCGAATATTGCGCGTTGCGGCGGAAGATTTCCGCATAGCCGCCCATCGAACGCACACCTTCCTGGATGCGCGCGCCGCCGGAGTCGATCAGCGAAATGAAGGGCACGCCGTTGCGGACAGCCAAATCCATCACTCGGCAGATCTTGCGCGACTGCATTTCGCTCAACGCCCCGCCGTAGATTGTGAAGTCCTGTGAGTAAAGATAAACCGTCCGCCCGTTGATCTGTCCGTAGCCGGTGATGACACCGTCGCCATAGAATTTTTCTTTTAGCAGACCGAGTTCATCGCCCTGGTGGGTGATGAATGGCTCCAACTCGTTGAAAGTACCGGGATCGAGCAACAGTTCGATACGCTCACGAGCGGTCAACTTGCCTTGCGCCTTGCGCTTCCTGTTTCTTTCTTCTCCGCCGCCCTCCAATGCCCTAGCGCGGGCTTTTCGCAATTCCAAAATTCGGGGGTCTTCCTGGGTCATATTAAATCCTCTGTTTGATTTTGAGTCACCCTTTTGAAAGGTGATAAATTTCACAGAGTGAGTATAACACTTAGCAAATCGGCTCGTAGTGACGGATGACATGCAAAACGGATGAAGAAGTACGTCATTCCCCGAACAAAAAACCCGACGCATCTTTCGATTTGCGTCGGGTTAGGGGTTGGACTGGTCATCCATCATTGTTCCTGAACTCCCATGTTGCTGAGTTCGTCCGGGTTCTGCTGGGACACGAGCAGGTCCGCACCAGCCAGGACAAGCAATAACAAAATGACCACTGCTGCAAGTATGAACATCATGGCAACTCCTTTCTGTCTATATCTAATATAACGCGCTTTGGTCGAAAAAGGCTCATCCCCCAACAGTACTGTAATGTCATGCCAATACAGTTTTGCAAGGGCTGACTGAAGGACGACTTCGATGCAGAATTTGTTCCGCATTTGAAGCCATGTCCTATCTCGAAAGGCAGCGCCAACCCTCATGTTTGCAATTCGTCGCACATTCACCTTATAATCCCGAAATGCTGAAAAAGATTCTTCTCCTTTCGATCCCGGTGGCAATCGCCGCCACGGGACTTTACCTATACTACAACCGCAGAACAAGCGACGAGCGCATCACCAAGGCGTTCGAATGGCTCGACGACCCCTCCTCCCATCCTGAATTTACAATGACAGCCGGAACAAAATGCGGCGACGCCCCGTTCATCTTTCCCACCGACGGGTTGGCTGGCTTCATATGGGATGACTCCTTCCGCCCCGGGCACCGTCACAGCGGGATAGATATTTTCGGGGGGACAGATGTGGGCATCACACCCGTAGTGGCAGCCTACCCCGGCTATCTCACCCGCGAGGCGGACTGGAAGTCATCGGTCATCATCCGCGTGACGGAGGACCCGCTCCGGGCGGGGAGGCAGATTTGGGTGTACTACACTCACATGGCTGATTCGCAGGGAAATTCCTTCATCTCCCCCGATTTTCCCCTTGGTACCTCGGAAGTGTATGTCGAGGCGGGCACGCTCCTTGGCTATCAGGGAAATTATTCCGGCGATCCAAACAACCCTGTCGGCGTGCATTTGCATATTTCGGTCGTGCAAGACGACGGCTTCGGCAACTTCACCAACGAACTCGAAATCAAAAACACCTATGACCCTTCGCCATATTTTGGCTTGCCGTTGAACGCCAACACCAATTTCGATACGGTCCCCGTTTGTCAATGAACGATTAAAAGCACAGCCCCTCCCACATCGGGAGGGACTGTTATTGCAAAGCGCCTTTTACGCTTCCACAACCTCATAGTCATACGTGATTTCAACCGCATCGCGCAGAGTGACGTAGACCGAGCAATACTTTTCCTGACTCAACAGGATTGCCTTTTTGAGTTTTTCAGGGTCAATCCCTCTGCCCACGGCTGTGTAGTGGACGTGAATCTTTCGGAAGCGCCAGGGCGGATCGTCATCCTGTGTGGCAGTGGCGGAAACTTTCAACCCGCGCAAATCCAGTTTTTGTTTTCCAAGAATGCTGACGACATCATGGGAGGCGCATCCAGCAAGCGCCATGGGCAGCAGGTCAGATGCGCTGACTCCTTTTGGTTTCATGGGAACGGTATATCCGCTATTATCTCGCAGGGAAAATTCCTCTTCGGGATTCCAGTTGAGTTGTACGATTTTGGTTGCCATGTCCGCAGTATAGCATCGTTTGGAAGCCCTGTAAATTTTATGGTACGATTTGCCGCAGGAGAATAACATGTTCCCAATTGCCGCTCTCGTGTTTGCCGCGCTCGAATCGCTGGCTTTGTGGAAGAAATGGACCCGGCTGGAGTACGTCGCCAAGCCCGCTGTGATGGTCATCCTTTTCATCTGGCTGTGGACAACAAGTGGGCTGGTTGGCGCCCCGTTTTGGTTTGGGATCGGCATCCTGCTCTCGCTCACAGGAGATGTGCTGTTGATGATCTCCCTCGACCGACTTTTTCTTGCCGGGCTGGTGGCTTTTCTTTTGGCACATGCCGCCTACCTGGTTGGATTCAACATTCCCGTTTCTGAGTTTTCCATCTGGGGACTGGTCATGGCGGTCACGATCGGGCTGGGCAGTGCGCGAATCACGCGTCTGATTGTCGCACCACTTGCATCAAAGGGGCAGGCGCGGATGCGAATACCGATCCTCATCTACAGCACTGTCATTTCGCTCATGTTGCTCTCCGCGATGATGAAACTGGTGGACGTTAGTTGGGACACAAACGCCGCGATTTTGGTCAGCCTGGGTGCGTTCCTGTTCTATCTTTCGGATATCATTCTGGCATGGCATAAGTTCGTTGCCCCAATTCAAAACGGACGGATTTACAACATTGGAGCCTATCACCTCGGGCAAATTGCCCTGATCTCTGGGGTGATCGCGCAGTTTGGAAGCTGAAATTTCTTTGCGCAAAGTCAGAGACTTTGCAGTCCCAAAAACTTTGGAAGGAGAATTTATGACCCGCGACGAAGCGTTTGCCCTTGTGCGTGAATTTGTGAAAAACGAAGGACTTGTCCGCCACATGCTATCGGTGGAAACTGCCATGCGATTCTACGCCGAAAAATTCGGTGAGGATGTGGAAACCTGGGGACTGCTCGGACTGCTCCACGACTTTGACTGGGAAATCCACCCGACGCTTGAACAACACCCGCAAGCTGGTTCCGCCATCCTGCGTGAGCGTGGCGTCAGCGAAGAGATTGTTCAGGATATCCTCAGCCATGCGGACCATACCGGCGTTCCGCGGGACACGCTCCGCAGAAAAGCCATTTCCGCCTGTGACGAAATCACCGGGCTGATCACCGCCGTCGCACTGGTGCGCCCCTCCCGCTCACTGTACGATCTCGAAGCCAGTTCGGTCAAAAAGAAATGGAAGGACAAGGCTTTTGCCGCCGGCACCGACCGCTCCGAAATGGAACACGCCGCGAAGGAGTTTGGCGTGGAGCTATGGGAGCATGTGCAGAACGTCATCCTCGCCATGCGACGGATTGCGCCCGAACTCGACCTGGTGGGGAATATTAATCCGCCGTCGTAGCGGTTCTTAAAGCGAAAACGGGCAGCAGACGCAAAGTCCACTGCCCGTTTTGTTTTGCCTGCCGCTAATGGAAGTTGATCACTTCCGCGGTGATCCAGATTGCTGTGGTCTTGCTGGTATCAGTCACACAAAGGACATCGGGAGTCTGCGATGTGGATGGTTTGTTTCCTGTAACCCAGCCATAGCCCCAATAGCAGCCTGCCAAAACCTGCACCTCAAGTTCCTGATATCTTCCCAAAGTGAAATTGTAGGTTCCACATTCCTTCTTGTCATTTTCCTGTGTCATCCCAAAGGCAAGGGCAACATCGCCATCGGATTTGTTGAGGAACTTAATTTTCACCGTAGTTCCCAAAGGCTTGGTTGGCGGGGGTTCGTTACAGGGGTTGGTGGTGGAAGTATCCGGCAAGGTGGCAACAGGCGCAAGGTCAAGAGTTGGAATTATGAGCGGGGCAATGGTGGAGGCCGGCGTGAGCGTCTCTGTGGGCGTGGGTGGAATGGGCGTTGCGGTGGCAGTGGGAATCGCCGCCTGAGTCTGGGTGACTGCCATCCACGCATCGGCAATGGCAGTGCCTTGCACATCCACCACCGACAGGGTGGGAGTGGCTTCAGGTCCGCAGGCGGATAAAGCTCCAATCACTAAAATGGAAATTACAGACAGAATTTTTCTTTTCATATATTTTTCTCCATTTGAAACATCGAACTGCCCGGCTTAGTCACCCGTGTAAACCCATATCCAAAAACGGTCCGGACCAACGATATCGACGCGTGTGTAATTTTTCTCGATAAAGGCGATCAAATCCCGCAGGGGTGTGTTTTTCCACAGGTCCGAGTCCAACGCAGCCAGGTTTTTATCCCTCGCCGCGTCGATGATCATGGGCTTCTTCCGGGTGATGTCGAGAAGCAGTTCGTTGGCGATCTCCGGGGAAACATAATTGGGAACGCCGAAGGCATAAGTATACACAAAACGGGAGGGCGATTCCCTCTCGGTGAGAAAATTATAAACGCTCTCATTTCCCCAAATGAGGACATAATCGCCGGGCTGGGTATGGTTCAAAATATAGTCCACGTACACACCCTGTTCGACGGAGGAATGGTTCGGCGCAGGAAGCGACTTCTGCGTCCAAACCGTTTTGACCAACGCTTTGAGCTTTGGCAGCCTGCCGAAAGTGGGTTGCCAGCCGAAGGAGAGAATCAACCCGATGGTTAGAATCAGGCTGAGGGTCCGCCGATGGCTTTCAGCGCGGAGCAATTTCCCGCCCCAAAGCTGAATCGAGAAAATCAGGAAACCCGTCAACATCGCCAGCACGGGAAGCCAGGCGATGTAGTAGTGCATGTATCTCCTGCCCGAAAGCAGGGACAGGTAAAGCTGGATGGGGATCATGACCAGCGCAAGCAGGGCAGAGCGGCTTGCAATATCCGCGCCCATGCTGCCGCGCCGCCAAGCTTCAAAAAGATAAAGCAAGGCTCCCGCCACCCCGGCAAGGCTCAAAGCGACCAGGACAGGCATCAGGTCATATCCCTTTGTAATTCCCTCCCATGAGAATGTCTGGAGTTTTGAGTAATGATAGTTGAAGACGAAGACCTGGTCGAATAAATCGTAGAGCGCATGGTTGGCGGCGAAATAAACGGCGACGAAGAAAAAGACAACTCCAGCACCAGCCACCGCAGCGGCAATCCGCTTGAAAGTTTGGAGCCGCTCTTTTTGGAAGAGCAGGTCGGCGACGAGAATCAACCCGATGGCGAGATGCACACCGACGTTGTTGGGTCGCAGCGAGAAAGTCAGCGCCGCCATCACCCCGATCAAAAATTCGTTCCACCAGCCTTTCGAGTTCCGCGCGCGGAGGAAGAACCAAATCGCCGCGAACTGAAAGAGCAGGGAGTACTCCTCGACCGAGTTGCCGTGATCCACTACATCGGGAAAAGCCGCCAGCCAGAGGATGGTGGTCGAAAGGGCGGTTAGCGAATCGAATGCAGTCCGCATGGCGAGGAAGCCAGCCACTGCCGCCAGAAAGAGAAAGACGACTTCGAGGAACCAGACGCCCCACACCGAGTCGGTCAGCCACAAGCCGAGGGCGTTGATGTAATACACGAGCGGACCTTTGTGATCCCACACGTCGCGATAGGGAATGCCGCTGTCGAGGATTTGCTGTCCAACGTAGAGGTACACGCCCTGGTCTCGCGCCGGGACAGGTTCGTACAACGGGGCAACTGGCGACAGGACGACAAGGACGACCAGCAGGAGGAGGAAAAGTTGCAGGGTCAGTCCAGCCGTGTTACGAGAGAACTTCATAAATCTGAACGCTCTTCTTCTTGCAAAGTTACCGCCTCTAACTCAACACAACCAAGCAATATGACAAACAAAAAACCTAGTTGCAGTACGGATATGTTTATTTGGTTCCATAGATTTCTCCAGGATTAAATAATGCCCCTTCGCCCTTTATGAATCCCACAGGCAGGTAAACCTGCCTTGCCACGACGTAAATTGTATTATTGTCTTCCCAGCGAACAAGAACATTTGTAGAAAAGTCGCAGTGACGGGGAACATCATTATATAGACCTAAATCCCTTTGTAAAAACGGAAAACTTTTATGCCGCACAGTTATCTCAATGTGATCAAAACCTGTAATGTGCGCAGAGGTAAATGAACAATAAACTTCAACAAACCTTGTACCGTCTGGCGATGTCGCCATCTGAACTGGAGCTTGAAGTGAGTGATAGCGATGCAACGGAATGCTCGCAAGCCCCATAAGAAGAGACATTAGGCAAGTCAAGACAATTAATATGCGTTTAATGCCAGTTAAATAACGCAGCATGAAAAAAATCGCCACACTTGAGCACAATACTAAAATTGAATACAAGAATGATGTCAGGTCATCGTACCAGGAATAGTCAGTAAGTACGCCGATCCAAAAGAAGAAAAGAACAGCAATGTTGAAGCTAAGAAAAAATTCCCATTTGCCGTTATTTTGATTTGACGGCAAGGCTTGTTTTTGCATCATTACCTCTTCCAATTCAACATAATCAGCCCAATGAGACAGACAAAAATCCCGGCGATGTTGACCCACGAGATTTTGTCCCTGAAGAAAAAGATCGCCACGGGGAGCAGAATCAGCGAAGCCACCACGTTGGTCAGCACGGCGGCGATGCCGAGATGCCAGCCGGCGCGGTAAACGAGCAAAAAGCCGAACTCGATGCCGACGATAGCGATGGCGAGTCCGATGCTTGCCCAGTTGAGTTGTTTGAGTTCGGCTGTGATTCCATTTTTGATGGGGAAGAAAACGAAGGTAAACAAAACCACGACGAAGGCGACGGCATACGTCACTAGCAGGGAGACGGTGAAGTTCACGTTCGACGGCGTGCTTTTGGCGACGAAATGATAGAGCGCGCTGGAACAGATGGCGAGGGTGATGGAGAAGTAGAAGAGGAACATGGAGTTAGTTTTAAGTCGCATGGTCAAATAGTCGAATAGTTTTTGCTCTATCGGGGGCTAAGCCCCCGATAGAGCGGGAATTTAGGAATTCAACACCTTCAAAATAAACTCCGCCGTGCGCTTGCCGGAAGTGGCGTCGGTGAAAGTGACCTCGTCCTCGACGAACTTGCGGCGTTCGGCGGAGTCGATGGTTCGGTCTTTCAGGTACATATTGAGCGCGTCGCGCAACTCAGCCTCATTGCTCGCAACCCGTCCCGCTTTTGCTTCTCTAAACCTCTTATGCGTGGGCCAGTCGCCGATCTCTTTCAGCGAGAGCGAGAACTTCCCTTTTTTGTTCCAGCCGCCGGGGACGTCGATGGTCGCCGCGATCATCGGTGTGTCGTGGACGGCGGTCTCGACCAGCATCGTCGAGTAGACCGTCACCAGCACATCGGAGTAAGCCATCATCGAGGACTTCTCGTCCATGTCTTCGCCGCCGTAGTAGCCGAGCGACCCGCCCAACGCCACAGGCTGGACGACATGCACATGCGGATACTTTTTCTCCAAATCGAACACTCGTTGGCGTTCCTCTGCAAAAATCTTCGGCTTGTCCTGGAAGTGACTGGGATGCAGGCGGATCAATAACTGCGAGGGCTCGGCAAGTGAATCTGACGAAACCAGTTTTGCCAGCGCTTCGATATTCGGGAAGTTCGGCGCAAAGTGGACAAAACTGCTGGCGTACGAAATCAACTTGCGGTTCGGGTCGAGACCGTGCAGTTTGAAATACTCGTCGCGCGGCATGAGCCATTGCTTGCGGAAATATCCGTCATACGAGGGGATGCCGCCGATGTTCACCTGCTCAGGTTTCCAATCCGAGCCGTAGACCAGTTCATCCTTTTGCAGTTGAGACCAGCATGTCGCCCATTGGACATCTGCGCCGGGGACGTTGTAACTCGACGAGTTGTCCCAGCCGACAATGACGGCCATGTTCGGGATTCCGCGTCGGGCGGATTCACGCAGCAGGTAGCGGTCCATGCGCCAGCCCGGAGTAGAGGCGATGACTAGGTCGGGCTGGTACTTGTCAAAGAGATCGGAATAGAAGCCGGGGGTGAAGCGGTTTTGAATCTGCACCAGCAGTTTGCGCGCCCACGAAAAATTCCGCAGGAGGAGAATCATCAACGCGGAGGGAATCCAAATCCCCAGGCGGAACTTCCAACCGTTCTCCGCCCAGACCTCCCAAATGTGACTGTCCATCGCTTCGGTGTTGATGCGGCGCGACCCACCCACGCGGCGCAGATAGATGAGCAACGATTGCAAGCGCGGATTGACTTTTTTGGCGTAGTCGTTGGCTTGTTTCAGGCGCAAGCCTTCGAAGGTGAGACCCGGTCGCGCAAAACGCTGGGCGATTTTTTCTTTGGTTTCGTCGTCGGTGAGGACGACAACTTCGACACCCGCGTCCAACAGGGTTGGGACGACGTCGCTTTGCAGAAAATAGATGATTGCCATGCCGTGGTCGGCGGAGATGAAGATGCGTTTTGTCATGTAGAATGGTTAGATAGTTACTTTCTTTGGATTGATCGCATCACTATTTTATCGTCGCCCCTTTATTTGTGCGATGTATAAGGAGGTTCCAATTTCTTTACCGAAAATTTTCAATTGTTCTTTCATTTCAGTGGAATACCCTAACTCATTCAGGCGCGGACCTAGCATTAATGCTCCAATAAAATCCAACTTTTGCCCACGCGGCACTATCAACGGGACAATAATTGAACAGATTGAATCCGCGCCTTGAATAACGAGTTCGCCTTTTTCCAAATCTGAAAGTGTCTGTTTTTTTATAACGATCCTGGGGGGCTTTTTATCTGTTGACACAGTCTCGACGCGCCGAAGCTTTCCTTTCCCGTTTTTCATAAAAGCGGATGCGTGAGCAACTCCCATTTGCTCGACGGCCCGCGCAGCCAAAATTTTCAAGAGCACGGACGAGGTGAAGTAACCTCGCAACTCAGGAGTGAATTCAATAAATGTCTCCTTAAAGTTCAATCTATCAGGTGGGAAACTCTTATCCGCAAGCCTTTGCAGCCATATCCACATTGGTTTATAAGTAACCACAATCAAGAATATGGAGATGGGTATGATTAGAAAAGCATCTTGATTAGTTAATCCCGACCCAATAGTTTGATCGATAAACACTAAAGTCAACAAGCATATTATCCCTGCTGTGATTATCAAGCCACCATAGGTTAGGGCGCGATTAATAAACATATCCACATCCCATAAGCGATAATGGCGCAGGGCAGCCACCATTACAAGAATAAACGCCACCCACGCAAGAAAAAACAACCAGTCTGCCATAGATCTAATTACAACGACTGGCTGAACATAAAGGGAATAGTAATATCCCTGAAATATATTCAAGACCACTACAAACGGGATGGACACGACAAAACCGAAGGCAAGCCATTTTATTTGTTGTCGCTCAACAGAAGTAAAAGTATTGCGGTAGCGATATGCAACAACACCAATGACCAAAAATAAAGACAATGTCCCAATATGGCTAAGTACTGGATAATGCAAGTTTGTAACCCAGCCCCTAAGCGGGGAACTAAACAGATGGAGCTTATCAATAAATTTCTTTGAAGCTCCCAAATAAACGAGCCACCTGTCCCAATTCAGTATCATGGGCGCTCCGAAAAAGAATAACATGAGCCGTCTCCACCCGACAACCGAAAAGAACTTACGCCAACCGTACGCAATAATACCCGCAACGATTAAATAGAGTTCAAGACGATGCTGATAGAATATCCAATAAGGGATATGCACTGATATACCCCACATCACCGCAAGGTGTAGAACATTGCACGACAGAAAAAGAAGCAACCAAGACCAGCTTGGACGCAATCGTCCGTTCGGGAAAAGAATAAAGAGCAATATTGCTCCTGCAGAAAGGTATGAATGGGATAAAAACGGCAAAGGATCCGGAACCCGTAGCACGGAAGAATTTGCAACTGCGCCTACGACAAAAAACGCCAGCCATACATTGGATCGAAACCAAACGGCTATTAAGCCAAACAGTGCAGGAAAAGAAAAGAACATGCAAAGTAACGCAATATCAAAATACATATGCGCGCGGGGAGATAATTCAAGAATCCTTGATGGCCAGGGAATGGAAGGATACCTTCTTCGGATCAGTGTTACCTCTCGCATCGGGAGATCGCCACTCTTCACCAACAGAGTGACAGGTGTGCCGACTTCACCTTCGGTCAACACTTCTGGATTCAACACTACATCTCCCCAGACTAAGCCTTTTTCAGACGCTTCGTCCGTGACAAACTGAACCATTAATTCACCAGTGTCTGATTTGTAATACCCATCAAGGTATTGAACATTCCCCTGCTTCAACCTGTGAATTTGTTGCGGTAAATACTGCAGATGGAGGATGCATACGAACAAGATGAAGGATAGCCCAAGGACGCGCAGGACTGTAGCCCAAATTACATTTTCGCGATAAGTAAAAGTAGACATTGGTTCTCTCTAAATTGAAATAACAACGAAATGTTGCCTTTATATAATGGCGGGAGCGCGAGTCACAGGATGTGAGTCTCGCTTCAGCAAGAGGTGAGAAGAATAACAGTATCAAGGGAGAATGAAAGTTATGGCTTCATAGTAGGGTTTGGCGGGTGTTACATAATCCCAGTTTCAAGTTGCTCTTTCGCAGGTTTGGTTGATTCTGCTTCGATGGGGCAAGCGCGGGGATGAAATCCCCGCGCTCAATGACAAAGCCCTGCGGGCTGAATGGCTCGAAGCCCCCGTATTTTAGCACGTTGGGTTTGCCCCCGTGTTTTTCGTTACGGCGCACAACTCACAGGGACATTGACCTGCCTGATGAGTTCGGTCGGTTCGAGGACATGCAGCCTGATCCAGTAGTCGTTGGGAGCGCCGATCTGGTAGTAATCGTTGATGACCTGCGTCCCCGCGCCTTCAAAGACCATGATGGCTTTTTCAGACGAGACGCCCGTGCTGGCTTCCCATTTCCAAGTGACGAAGGTAGGACCATCGGTGGTGATTTCGGCTTCGAGGAAAATCGTCTGCGGGAACTGGCTGCAACCGACCACGATGCGGTCTGGTTCGGCGCGCAGGGTGGCATTGGTCACACTGACGGGGGGAGCTGGCGCCACCGGCAGCTGAGTCGCCGTCCCCAGGAGTTCGGTCACACCCGCGGAGACCCAGCAATAACCGTTCGGGTTGCCGGGGTCGCGGATGTACCACCAGCTAAAAGCGTCGTTCCTGCCAACCACCCGCGCAGACTCTCCCTGCTCCAATTCGTTGACCAGTTCATAGACGGTGCCCGGCCCATATCTGCAATTGACCAGTTCACCTGTCACCCGCAAATCAAGCTGTACCGGCGTGGCGGTGAAAGTGGGCAAAGGGACGGGCGTGGCGAACAGAGTCGCGGTGGCTGTGGCGGTGGGGACCGGCGTTGTCCCGGCGCAGGCTGACAGAAAAACGGAAACAAGTCCTGTGAACAGGACGCGGCAATTCATTCTTCCTCCTTGGAAATTCACACCCGGCGGGTTGTCGGCTCAATCCCGTGGGCGGCAAAATGAAAAAATCTCCTAATTCATATTACTACAACAACGAAGGCGCTTGTTTGTTACGTTTTGCAGATGGTACCTGTGGGTGATATGTCCCTGTCTCCGGGTATAATCCGCGAACAGGAATACGGTTGTCTAAACTTCATCCAGCCTTCCTGTCCAGATTTGGGGACTTGTTCTTTGGAAATGGGATGGCGGAAGAAACGTGGAGCACATGCAAAACTTTACCGATGTAAAACTTGAGATATTTGTCCCGCAGGAATATGCGCTGAAAATCCGCGACGAGCTGGCGAAGATTGGCGTCGGGCGGATCGGGAACTACGACCACTGCATGGCCATGTATCCCGTGCAGGGATCGTACCGTCCCTTGGAGGGGGCAAATCCGTTCGCGGGGACGGTGGGTGTGGTCAGCGAAGGGACGGAATACAAGATGGAAATCAATTGCAGGCGGGAATTGGTTGAGGAGGCGATCAAGGTCATCAAAAGCGTCCATCCCTATGAAGAGCCGTTGATCAATGTCATTCCGCTGGCGAATCACCTGTTTGTAAAATGAAATCATCAACCCTTCCCTTCATTTTACAAGCCCTGCTCGCCGCGCTATTTTTCGGGGCAAGTGCACCCATTGCAAAGTTTTTGCTGGGCGACAATATCGCGCCGATCTACCTCGCAGCATTTTTGTATCTCGGCAGTGGCACAGGGACTTTTCTCGTCAGGTTGACTCAGCGGATGCGGGCAAAGCAAGCGGAAGCGGACATCAAAAGGCCAGATGTCAAATGGCTGGCGGGTGCGATCATCTCTGGCGGAATCCTTGCGCCGATCATTTTGATGGTCAGCCTGCAAAACACACCTGCATCCACGGCTTCGTTGTTGTTGAATTTTGAAGGCGTGGGGACAACATTGATTGCTCTGCTGTTTTTCAAGGAAGCCATCAGCCGCCGCGCGTGGACTGCGATTCTGGTCATCACGCTGGCAAGCATTTTCCTCTCCGCCAATTTTGAAGGCGGGTTTGGATTCTCGCTCGGTGCCCTGGGGATCATCCTTGCCTGTGTCCTTTGGGGATTGGACAATAACTTCACGCGCAACATCTCTGGCAAGGACCCGCTTGCCATCGTGGCATGGAAGGGATTGGTTGCAGGCACATTCTCGTTCTTCCTCGCGCTGTTTCTTGGTAACGCACTTCCATCTGCTCCAACCATTCTCTACACATTACTTTTGGGATTTATCAGCTATGGCTTGAGCACCATGCTGTTCATCCGTTCCATGCGCGGACTTGGCGCGGCGCGCACCAGCGCGTTGTATGGCACGGCTCCGCTGGCGGGCGTGCTGTTGTCAATTGTCATCTTTGGGGAGTTTCCCTCTTTCCTGTTCATCATCGCCGCGATCTTGATGATCGGCGGCGCGTTGTTGCTTATCAATGAAGAGCATTCACACACGCACGTGCATACTGCAATGATCCACGAGCATAGCCATTCACACGAAGACCCATCTCATGCACATGCCGACGTGGATGAAGTCCACTCGCACGAGCACAAACATCCCGCTGAGGAACATGAACACGACCACATGCCCGATATTCATCACAGACATGGGCATGAGGAGTAGTCATCTAGAAACAGCAACCAACCTCACCCATTGTCAAGAAGAAATGCTGAGGCATGGAACAAAGTGATTGAACGGGATTCGCTCCCAGCGTGCAGCCAGAGTCCCGATCAAGAGAGTCGAATAGTCTGATGGTCGCGTGGTCACATCGTCAAAAGACGATGTGACCACGAGGCTGGATGACTATCAGACTAAAAGACTATCAGACCAAGAGACTAGGAGACTAAACATGCCAACCCCATCCCTTAACCCCCACCTGCCCTTCGGCGAGAACAAGCAAGCCGACTGGTACGGCAAGGACATTATTTCCGTCAAGCAGTTCAGCCGCGATGACCTCGAGTACGTGTTCGGTGTGGCGCACGAGATGCGCGGAATGGTCGAGCGCGTCGGGACGTTCGACCTGCTGAAAGGCAAGATTTTGGCGAACCTGTTCTATGAACCGTCCACGAGGACTTCGTCGTCGTTCACGGCGGCGATGGAGCGGCTCGGCGGCTCGGTCATCCCGATCAACGAGGTGAAGTATTCGTCGGTGTCGAAGGGCGAGAGCCTGCCCGATACCATCCGCACACTGGAATGTTACGCGGACGTGATCGTGCTGCGCCATCCCGAAACGGGGTCGGCGGCGATTGCGGCGAAGGCGGCGCGGAAGCCCGTCATCAACGCTGGCGACGGCGTGGGCGAGCACCCGACCCAGGCGCTGCTCGACACGTTCACCATCATGGAGGAAATCGGGCGGCTCGACAATCTGACCGTGACCATGCTCGGCGATTTGAAATACGGTCGCACGGTGCATTCGCTGGCGCGCCTGCTCTCGCAGTTCAACGGCATCAAGCTGAATTACGTCTCGCCCGACATTTTGAAGATGCCGAAGGAAGTGATGGAGGAAGTGACGGCGAAGGGCGTGCCTCAGGCGGAGTTTGCTTCGCTCGAAAAGGCGCTGCCCGAAACCGACGTGCTGTACGTGACCCGTGTCCAGAAGGAGCGCTTCGAAGACCCCGCCGATTACGAAAAGGTGAAGGGCGCGTACGTGATCGACCCTGAGATTATGAAAGCCGCCAAGCAGGAAATGGCGGTGATGCATCCGCTGCCCCGCGTCGGTGAGATTTCCCCCGACTTCGACGACGATCCCCGCGCGGCGTATTTCCGTCAGATGGAATATGGTCTGTACGTGAGGATGGCTCTGCTGGCAATGGTACTGGGGAAGGCGTAAAGAAATAAACAGGTGGACACGTACACAGGTGATAACTTGTGTACGTGTCCACCCGTCTTCCGACGGTAGAATGTCCCATTTCCGGAAGAGGGAAACGTTGTAAAATAGAAGCAGGTAAAGACATTCCTTCATATCGAAAAGAGGTGATCCCATGAACAACCAGGAAATCGACCAACTGCTCGAAAAATTGAAAAATGAGATCGAAGGAATCCAGCCTAATGACGAAAAGGGGCAGGCGCTTTTACGCGAACTCTCGGCGGATATCCGTGAACTGTTGGAGCGGGCTGAATCGAAACAGCCTGCGCCATCCATGATGCAGCGTTTGCAGGCATCGATAGACCATTTTGAAATCACCCACCCCGACCTGACCGCCGCACTTTCGAGTCTGTCTGCCATCCTCAGCAATGCAGGGATTTAGCCCAATCACTTAAACGAAAAACGCTGGCAGACTGCCAGCGTTTTGATTTACGGTGTTTGATGTCCGTCCATGCCCCCGCCGCCCATCCCTTCGGCATCCTTCACGGGGACGGTCAGGGTCAGGTCGGCGCGGTTTTTGAATTTCAGGGTCAGGGTGATTTCGTCACCTGATTTCAAGTCACGAGTCAGACCAATCAGCATGATGTGATAACTGCCAGGTTTTAGCTCCACGGATTTACCAGCGGGGAGTGCGATGGACTGCTGTTGAATCATCTCCATCGTGCCGTCGGCTTTCATCTGGCTCAGGTGAATTTCCACCGCCTGTGCCGCATCTGAGGATGCGCCAACCAACTCATCATCCGTGCTGGTTCCATTTTGGATGAGCATGTACGCCGCGCTGTTGCCTTCCTTCGTACCGGAACGCACCCAGAAATCTTTTGCGGCGATTTCGTTCGGCATGTTTGAACCACAGGCGGCGACAAGCAGGGTTACAAAAATCAACATCAACAAAAGTTTCTTCATAATTTTCTCCTCTTTTACTGAATGATATGTTTGGCTTGCCAGAAGCCAGTCTCCGACAAGCGGTGGATGATTTTACTTCGAGTGATACTTCCGCCCGCGCCATGTCACCCCCTGACCAGACAGCACCTTCCACGCGGAAGTGAGCATCATGGCGGCGAAGACACCCGCGCCCAGCGGAGTGGTCAGCGCGTACCATGCGGAGATGTTCATGCCGCGTGCGGCTTTTGCGCGGAGGTAGAGCAACCAGCCCCACACCAGCAGGGATTGAACAATGATCGCGCCCGCCAGCCATTCTCCGCCGTTAAACAGCCAGTTGATTCCAAGCAATGTCCAAAGTGGAAGGAACAGAGCCGCTATTAGTGCCAGCGTGGCTCCGAATGCGCCGAGCAGCAGCATGGCAGGATGTCCGCTGAGACCTAGGTAAATATTCTTTGTCCAACCTTCCCACATGGAAGGCAGGTCGGTGTACATGCGGGTGCGGATGACCTTCATCCCGTCCGCGACGACGAGACGATGCCCGTTCCATTTGACCTGCTCTGAGATGGCTTTGTCTTCGACGATCTGGTCTTTGACCTTTTCATGTCCGCCGATGTCGTTGTAGACTGCACGCCGAATCATGATGAACTGTCCGTTGGCGATGGCGTCGCGGCTGTTGGGATCGTTGACCTTGCGCGGCGAGAAGCCGACCGAAAGGGCGGTCATCACCAGCGGCATGACCACCTTTTCCCAAAACGAACCGAGGATTTGTTCGTTCATCGTGGTGAACATGTCAGCCTCGGTTTTGATGGCTTTGGCGTAGCACGCTGAGATGGCGTTCGGCGCGAGGAAGGTATCAGCGTCCACGAAACAGAGCCACTCGCCATGCGCAGCAGCTGAGGCTTGAAACAAGGCATGGGGTTTTCCCGCCCAGCCTGCGGGTAGTTCGTTCCCACGGATTGGGAGCAGACGAGAGTCGCGGGACGCGATTTCAATTAGTTGAGTCAGAGTTGAATCAGTCGAGCGGTCATCCAAAACAACGACTTCGATGTTCGGATAATCCTGCCCAAGCGCAGACTCAACACAGCGGCGAATATTATTTTCTTCGTTGCGGGCGGGGATGCAGATTGAAATCAGCGGGGCGTCGGCTGGTGGAAATGCCGGCTCAACAATCACATCGAGATGATATTGATTGTGAATCCAATAAATGATGACGATGGCGGCAAGGAAGAGCAGGGTCGAAATAATAAAGTAAGTCATAATTTTGTCGAAAGTCAAAGGTCAAAAGTCAGTCCTTCGACCTTTGACCTTTTAGATAACTTTCACCGCACTCCCCCGCTCCGTCTTCTCGACCTCGATCCGATTCGGGAAGGCGTCCTTGAGTTCGTCGAGATGGGTGATGATGAGAATCTTCGCAAAGTCATGTTTGACCATATTGATGGCTTCGATCAGCCGCTGGCGACCCTGCGTGTCCTGTGAGCCGAAGCCTTCGTCAATGACCAGCGTTTGCAGGCGCGCACCTTTGCGCTGCGAGAGAATTTCGGAGAGCGCAAGGCGGATGGCAAAGTTCACGCGGAAGGCTTCGCCGCCCGAATACATTTCGTAGTCACGCCAACCAGAACTATCTCGAATGCGAATTTCAAGCGTCTCTTTTAGGTCTTTTCGTTTTTCATCTTTATATTTTTCTTGCGTAGTAAATTCAATGGACATGTGTCCATCGCTCAGGCGGTCAAGCAGGTCGTTGGCTTTTTGCTCAATTTGCGGCAGTGCCTGTTCGATGAGCAGGGCGGGCACGCCATCCCTGCCGAAGGCGCGCTCCAAAGTCTTGTGGTGGGCGATCCGCTGGTTGAGTTCCTCGCGCTGACCTCCGTAATCGGTTCTGCGTGCGCGCAACGTCGCAAGCACCTCCACCTTTTGACGCGCCGCGCCGACCTGATCACGGGTCTGGTTTTCATCTTCGAGCAGGGCGCGCCATTTGTTTTCGGCTTCGAGGATATTCGGAGCCAGCGTTTCGGATTCAGCCAATTTTTGGGAAGCGACTCGACAAGCCTGATCGCTCTCCCTGACCTCTTCCTCGCGTTGAGCTTTTTCTGCTTCCAGGCTTTTTATCTCACCCTCAAGGTGGTTGCTGACTTTCCTGGCAATTTTCAAGCTATTGGCTTCTTCCTCTGCCACGCGCCCACTTGACTCCGCCAGTCTCACCGCCTCATGCGCCGACGGGTCGTAGCCGAGTTTCGCAAGGTCCTTGTCGATTTTTGATAATTGCTTATGCGCATCCGCCGCAAAAGATTCCTTTTCCAGAGTCTTAGTCACTTCCGCCAGGCGCTTCTTCCCCGTCTTCTCCCATTCCTTTTCAGCGGACTTGAGACTCTCGATCCGCTCAGTCAACTGCGAAACGGCATTTGAATGTACGAGGAGTTCCTTTTCAACATTTGCCAACTCTGCGACTCGTAACTCGTAACTCGCAACTCGCTTCCCCACCTCTTCCAGTTCTTTCTTATTGGCGCGGAACTGGTCGCCTTTGTCCTTACCCTGCTTGTTCAAATCTTTCAACGTGGACTTGCGATGCGCCTCGCTCAGTTCCTGTCCGCAGAGGGGACAGGTTGCTCCTTCGGTCTGTTCGAGCGAATCGATGCGCTTCTTGATCTCGTCCATCTCTTTGCGAAGCGATTCGTTCTCAACCTTCAACGCCGCGTTTTTTTCGCGTGCTTCATTCCGCTGGCTTTCCAACTCACTGCGTTCCTTGACCTTTTCCTCCGCCTCTTTGAGCGAAGCCTGTGCCGCCTTAACTTGTTCCTCCAACTCACCCACGACTGATGACTGATTACTGATTACTGTCCATTGATTACCAAGTGCTTCAAACTCCTGCTCCAACTTTGCCTTCTCCACTTCGATTTCACGAAGCAACGGCTGACGGAGTTCACTCTGCTCGCGGAACTTCTGCGCCATCCCCTCGAAGGCTTCCAACTCCTTGCGTGACTTTTGCCACGCCTTGTAGTTTGTCTCGATTTCTTCGGCGCGATGAATCAAGTCAGCATAATTGGCGCGTTCGCCTTCTTTTTCAGCAAGGCGAGTCTCGATGTTTGCCAGCGACGTCCGCGCCCGCTCCAGCGCAGCGGACAGAGTCTCCGCCATTTTGCGCTGTTCCTGAATCAACGCCGCATTCTTGCGGATATTCTCCAGCGCGGATTCCTGCATGCCGCGAGCAGACGATAATTGCTTGAGCGTGCTTTCCAACTCTGCCAACCGTGACTTGCGGACTTCCTCCTCCGCCAGCTCGGAATCAATCTCCGCCACGCGCCCGTCGATTTCCTGCACGTCGCTTTCAATTTGTTTGCGTCGCTCGGCAGTGCGTTCCTTGTAGGTATCCCAAATCTCCAAACCGAGAATCGAACTCAACACCGCCTTGCGCTCACTGGATTTTCTCTGCGTGAACTCATCCGCCTTGCCCTGCAAAAAGAACGAGGCATTGATGAAAGTATCGTAATCCATCCGCAGGGTTTGCTCGATTCGCGTCTGCGTCTCGCGGGTCGTCTTCTCCGTCAGCGGCTTCCACTCTCCCCGTTCTGCATTCTGCATTCCGCCTTCTGCATTGATTTGAAACTCCAGCGTCGTACTTTTCCCTCGCGGCAGAGTCCGCTGTACGCGGAAGGTGTTTCCCTCGTAGGCAAAGGTCAGGGACACTTCCGCCGCTTTCACATCCAAATTCAGGTTGATGACGTCCGTGCTCTTGCCGCGCGCCTCGCCGAACAGCGCCCAGGTCATCGCGTCCAGCAGGGATGATTTACCCGCGCCGTTCTGTCCCGAAATGCAGGCAAGGTCGAAGGAGTTGAAATCCAGTTCAACGGGGTCGCGATACGAGAGAAAACCTGAAATCCGAAGGTGAAGGGGAATCATTGAAAATAACTATCCTCAATTTTGCATTCTGTATTCTTCATTCTTTATTCCGCATTCGATTATAATCCACCCAATATGTATGAATCAGAGTTGCCCCGCAACCGTCTTCGCATGACCCTCATCGCGATCATCATCGCCACCATCCCCTGTTATTGCATCGGCTTCGTCGCCCTGTCGCTGGCTCCCAACAAAAACGGGACTCCCACCCCAACCGTCACCCAGTCCACCGCCGAGACGGGCACGCCGCTTTCACCCACCGCCAGCCTCACTCCGCTGGTCGTGACAAGCACCGTCTCCAACACCCCAACTCAAACGCCGACAACGACTCCAACCCCGACGTTCACCATCACGCTGACCCCCTTCCAGCCGAACACCAACACGCCGACCTTCACATACACGCCGACCATTACGCAAACCTTCACGCCCACCTCCACATTTACCCCCACACCGACGCCCACGGCGACGTTCACAAGCACCTTCACCCCAACGATTACGCCAACACCCACCATCACGCCGACGCCAACCATCACCCCGTCCGCTTCGCCAACAGCTTTCGGCGGCGGATAAACTCACGGAGACTCCCGCAAAGGGGTCTCTTTTTTTCAAGGACCATGAGCGATATTCTGCCCTTTCTGAAATCCATGATCTCCGTTGCGGGACTTTCTGGATATGAAAAACCAGTTGCGGATTTGATCGAAAAGCAGTGGACTCCGCTGGCGGATTCGGTCAGCCGCAGCAGGCTGGGTTCGGTTCACGCGCTGAAAGCTGGTTGCGGTTCTGACGGTTTATCCAAGCCTTCGGTTTTGATCTCCGCCCACATGGACGCCATCGGGCTGATGGTCTCGCGCATCGCCGACGGCTTCCTGCACGTCACGAACATCGGCGGGATCGACCCGCGTGTGTTGCCTGGCACTCCCGTCACGGTTCATGCATCCAAAACGGGAGAAGAACTTTACGGGGTCATCGTCATGCCGCCCGCGAATCTCCTGCCCGAAGGGAAAGGCTCTGGCGTGGTTGGCTTGTCCCACCTTCTGATTGACACCGGACTCACCTCAGCCGAAGTCGCAAAGCGCGTTCAGGTTGGAGACCGGGTCTCGTTTGCCACAGAACCCACCGAGATGTCGGGCGGTTTGCTCAGCGGACATTCCCTCGACAACCGAGCCTCTGTTGCCGCTCTCACTGTCTGTCTCGAAGAGTTGAAGAACAAAAATCACTCTTGGGATGTTTGGGCGGTGGCATCAATTCAAGAGGAAGTCACTGCTTTGGGAGCGATTACCTCCGCATTTCAACTGCGTCCCACCATCGCCATCGCCCTTGACACAACCTACGGCTCAGGTCCAGGCGCAAACGGATACGACACCTTCCCACTTGGCAAGGGACTCACGCTTGGGGTTGGTCCCAACAATCATCCGTTTTTATACAAGCGGATGAAAGAGGTCGCGGGGCGGGTTGAGATTCCCATCAAGGATGAACCAATGCCCGAATACTCCCTCACCGACGCGGATTTCATGCAACTCACTGCGGAGGGAATCCCGACGGTGTTGGTCAGCATCCCGCTGCGATACATGCATACGCCAGTCGAGATGATTGCGCTCAAGGATGTCCAGCGCGCGGGACGTCTCCTTGCTGAATTTACCGCCTCGCTCGAAGCGGATTTTATGAGCAAGATCGTTTGGGATTAAACATGCTTTCAATCGGTCAACCGCAGATCAAACTGCTCGAAAAACTATGCAACGCCATGTCCGTCTCCGGGGATGAGGGCGAGGTGAGGCGCATTGTGCTTGAAGAGGTCAAGCCCCACGCCGACGAAGTCAAGGTGGACTCGCTTGGCAGTGTTCTGGTCAGGAAGAAAAGCGCAGGCAAAAAGCCGTTGCGCGTCCTGCTCGACGCCCACATGGACGAAGTCGGTTTCATGATCGTACACGACGAAGGCGACGGCTTGTATCAATTCAAGGCTGTCGGCGGCATCGACGAGCGTCACCTGCCCGGCAAGCAGGTCATCTTCGGCAAGGATCACACCGTCGGCGTGATTGGCGCGAAACCAATTCATCTCACCACCCCATCCGAATTGGAACATGCCCTGGAGTTGGATTCCCTACGGATCGACCTCGGCGAAGGCAAGGCAAGTGTCGGCGACCGCGCCACATTCGCCACCAGGTTCAAACGTGTTGGACCCTCGATCATGTCCAAAGCCATCGATGACCGCATCGGGATTGCGATTTTGATCGAGTTGCTGAAGCACGCGCCGAAGAACATCGAGTTGTGCCTGTCGTTTAGCGTGCAGGAGGAGATTGGCTTGCGCGGCGCGAAGGTCGCGGCTCACTACTTCGAACCTGACCTCGCCATCGCGGTCGACTCCACTCCCGCGCGTGACCTGCCCCACTACGAGGGCGCGGAAAACTATACCTACAACACACGGCTGGGATTTGGTCCCGCCATTTACATGGCAAACTCGTCCACGCTGGATGATCCACGCCTTGTCCGCTTCCTCGCTGAGACGGCGGAGAAGCACAAAATCAAATACCAGTTTCGACAGCCAGGTGGCGGTGGGACAAACGCGGGCGCGATCCAGCAGGCACGGGCAGGTGTGCCCGTGGTCTCGGTCTCCGTGCCGCATCGCTACACCCATTCCCCCGTCAGCATATCTCGGGTGGAGGATTGGAAGAACACGCTGAATTTGTTGCATGTGGCGCTACAGGACGTTACCCCATCGCTGGTAAAATCAAGGTGATGAAACCAATTTTCCCAGACCTGAATTTACTGCCAGAGATATTCAAAAAATATCCCGATATTCAGGCTGTCTATTTGTTCGGCTCTGTGGCAAGCGGAAAGGCAAACTCCCAAAGCGATATTGACCTTGCCGTCGTGCCTCGCACTCCATCCCTGCGTGAAAAGAAACTTGATATTCTCGCCGACCTGACACGGCACGGCTTCAACAATGTGGACATCGTCTTTTTGGACATCCGCGATATTGTCGTCCGCTTCGAGGCAGTCCGTCAAAACCGCCTGATTTATTGCGCCCAGGATTTCGACGCGGGCTCGTTCTTTTCGCTGACCATCCGCCAGTATTTTGATTTTTTGCCTTACTTGAAAGTCCAGCGCGAAGCGTACAAACAAAGGATTCTGCAAAATGGTCATTAAGTCCGAAGTCATTCGCAAACGGCTGAACAAGCTGGATGAATACCTGCAAATCCTGCACGGAATGCAAAAATATACATTGGAGGAGTTTCTATCCGACCCCGAACACTATGCCAGCGTCGAAAGATTCCTGCACATGGCAATCGAAACCACGATAGATATTGGCGGTCATATTGTGTCGGGACTTGGGATGGGGGAAGTCAACTGGTATAGCGACATCGCGGCAATTATGGAAGAAAAAGGTTATATCACCGTTGAACTTCGTGAAAAGTGGATTCGGATTGTGGGTTTCAGGAATGTCCTTGTCCATCAATATATCGAGGTGGATAGAAAAATCGTCTATGATGTTCTGCAAAACAAGCTGGGCGATATTGAAGAGTTGAAAGAAGTGTTTGCTTCGTTTTTATAGCGGGGATATTTTCGACAATGAACGGACTCATTGCCCTGCTCGGTTCTGGTGAATATCTCCCCGTGATGGATGAAGTGGATTCATACCTGCTTGCCAACTGCGGCGCAGATGCGAAAGCACGTAAGCCGCGCGTGGTTTGCCTGCCAACCGCTGCAGGGCAGGAGGGACCAAAGAGCGTCTCCCGCTGGTCAAATATGGGTGTGGAGCATTTCACCAAACTCGGCGCGGAGGTTCAGGCGCTCCCCGTGATTGACACAAAATCAGCTAACGACCCAACTCATGCGTCCGCCGTGGAAAATGCGGATGTCATCTATTTCTCTGGCGGCAATCCTAGTTATTTGTATCGCACCATGAAAGACAGCCTCGTCTGGGAATCCGCTCAGAAGGCGTGGGCGCGCGGCGCGGTCTATGCGGGCTGTTCGGCTGGGGCGATGATCCTCGGCACTGAAATGCCCGACGTGCGCGCAGCGGGGATCCGTTCCACTGCCGCCTTTGGCATCCTGCCGATTTCATCCCTGCTGCCGCACTTCAATGCCATGCCTTTGTTTGGCAAACCATTGCTCGCCACGCTCCGCCGCCGACTGCGCGATGGCGAGATCATGCTCGGCGTGGACGAAGATACCGCCATTGTCGGCAGGCGGGACGGGGAATGGACTGTGATGGGGAAATCCAAAGCGCATGTGTTCACGCAGAACGATAGCAGAACCTACTCCGCTGGCGAGAAATTCTTTTTAGGAAAGTAGCCAATGAAACAACTGCTCAAAATATTGGCTGAAGCCTTCGCGCCGTCGGGTTATGAAGACTCAGTGCGCGAGATCATCTTGAAGGAAGTCAAACCGCTCGCAGACGAAATCCGCGTGGACGCGCTGGGCAATCTCATCGTCCGCAAAAAACCGACGAAGGAGTCCAAATCCTCAAAGAGAATCATGCTCGCCGCGCACATGGACGAGATCGGAGTCATCGCCAGCCATGTGGACAAAAAAGGCTTCGTGCGTTTCACCAACGTCGGCACGACGCTTGGCAGATACCTGCCTGGCTCAAGGGTCCGCTTTTTGAACGGGACGATGGGGCTGATCGGCTATGATCGCCTGGAACTGATCGACAACATTATCCCGATCAACAAAATGTACATCGACGTGGGCGCAACCAGCAGGGACGATTGCCCCGTCAAGGTTGGTGACATCGCCGCCTTCGAGCGTTCCTTCATCGAGATGGGCAACCGCCTCGTTGCCAAGTCCCTCGATGACCGCGTGGGTGTGGTTGTGCTGATCGAGACCTTGCGGGTGATTAAGTCCACGCCGAACGATTTGTATTTTGTTTTTACGACTCAAGAGGAAGTTGGTTCACGCGGTGCTGGCTCTGCCACCTTTGGGGTCGACCCTGAAATTGGCATCGCCGTTGACGTCACCCCCACAGGCGACACTCCCGCTTCGATCAAGATGGTCATGGAACTCGGCAAGGGACCCTGCGTCAAATTCCGCGACGTGGGCATGATCGCCGACCCGCGCGTGGTGGATTGGATGATTCAAACTGCCGGGAAGGCGAAAATCCCCTACCAGCGCGAAGTGTTGTTGGTCGGCACCAGCGATGCTCAGCAGATTCAAGTCTCCCGCGCAGGGGTGATGACGGGCGCATTGTCCGTTCCCAGCCGCTACACCCACTCCGCTTCCGAGATGGTGGACATCAACGACATGAAGAATTCGGTCAAGCTGCTGACTGCAATGCTGGGCAAACCAGTTTCGATCCAGGAGAAAATATGAGCGACTACAATCGTTCCACACGCGAAGTAACGCTTGCAGGTTGTTCGGTGGAAGTAATGGACGCGCTCAACAAGCATATTGAGTCATACAACCTTGGTCGCGTTCTGGACGATGTCTTGATTTGCGTTGAGGCAAATGCCGAGAAGATCAAGAAGGGAGTGTTCAGTGGACCAGGCGCGAAATCCGTAAAGACCGTCATTGTCCTCACCCCGCGCTGGTTGGTACAGGTTATCAAGCTGGATAACGAAGCCGCTTTTGTCCGCTCTGCGCGGTTGTCCGATATTGTGGTTTCTGATTATGAGAGGAACCCCTTTTATTCAAAACTCCCCGACACGGGCGTTGAGATTTCCGGCAAATTTACCGACACAAGAGAAAGTTCATCATCATTTATCGGATTGGGAAAGGATGCCGCAGGAGAGAAGTTCAGGGGAATATTGACTCAAGCCGCGAAGAACGCGAAGAAGTAAAACGCGCAAAAAATAAAAGGGTCTGGCAGATGGAAAGCCAAACCCTTTCTGTTTTAATTCCACGTTTTTTATTTGTTCTTCGCGTCTTCCGACTCTTCTTCCTTCTTTGCCATACCGGACAGAATGACCGCAATACCTGCTCCGAGGGCGAACATGCCCATCGAACCTGGGCTGGCATAATTTGTCAATCCAACCAGCAGACCAAAGAAGCCAACCGCCAGCGCAATCTGAACCTGCCAGACGGCTTTTTTGTAGGCATCCATAGTAAAGCGTCCAACGCCAAAACCGAGGACGATAAAGCCCAGCGCGCGAATTACGAAACCAATAACCGAAAGAACTTCTGTAAACTGACCCATTTCCAAACACTCCTTTTATTGTTTTTTACAACCATGCCCACAAGCCCCAGAATAGAATCATTATAATCCCGATCCCAAACCTTGCCAGAAACGACCAGCCCCAGCCGGTCATCCATGCTTTGGTGTTGGCGAGAGCGGATTGCCTGTCCTTGACCCGTCTCCACTCGGCGAGGAACAGCCCGACGGGCGAAGCGATGATTCCCACCAGCGGGGTGAGGAAGAGGCTGACGATAATCCCCGCTGCAAACGAAATGAGAATCGAGCTCCAGGGAATATCCTTGTCGCGCATGTGCTTGGCGATGATGATGTTGTCCACGATGTTGCCGCCAATCATCAACAGGGTGATGAAAACAAAGAGCAACCATGTAACCCAGGTCATGTTACCTGTAATCATCTGGATAATGCCATAAACCAGCGTCGCAATCCACATCACAGTCAGGCCTGGGAAGACGGGAATCAACAGCCCAAACAACCCCGTCAGCAGGGCGAGGAAGGTCAGGACTTCCAGCAGGGTCTCGAAATAAAGTTTCCAAAATTCAGGGTCTGTCATCGGTTCCTCATTCAATCTCTTGCTCCCGCTGCCGTCCTCGGCGGCGTCACTGCCGCCTTGAGCAGTGGAAACTCAAGGTCTGTCATCGATTCCTCGTTGAAAAAATACCTGACAGGTGTTTGCGAAGCGAGCCTGTCAGGTTGGTCGTTACCTAACTTACGCAGAAAACGTTCCGAAGGTTTCCCTGAAAACCTTGTTTGGTTGCTCAAGCCTTCGGGACGTTGCGCAACATCATTTGATCACATCAATCCCACCCATCCACGGGCGCAGGACTTCGGGGACGAGGATCGAACCGTCAGCTTGCTGGTAATTTTCCATGATGGCGATCATCGTGCGCGGCATGCCCAGACCTGAACCGTTGAGGGTGTGGACGAACTTCGCCTTTCCGCCGTCAGCGGGGCGGTATTTGATGTTCGCGCGGCGCGCCTGAAAATCGGTGACGTTCGAGACCGATGAAACTTCCAGCCACTCGTCACAGCCTGGAGCCCAGAGTTCGAAATCATATGTCATTGCCGAGCCAAAGCCGATGTCGCCTGTGCAGAGACGCTTCACGCGATAGGGAACACCCAGCAGGGCGCAGGTCTCCTCGGCATCCTTCACCATTTTCTCGTGCATGGCTTCCGACTCTTCGGGCTTGCAATACATGTACATCTCGACCTTGTCGAACTGATGTCCGCGCTTGATGCCGCGTACGTCGCGTCCCGCGCTCATCTTCTCGCGGCGGAAGCAGGGAGTGTAGGCGGTGTACATCCTCGGCAGCGACGCCTCGTCGAGGATTTCGTCCATGTGCAGTCCCGTCAACGGGACTTCGGCGGTCGGCACGAAATAGTAATCTTCCTCGTGGTCTTTGTAGAGATTGTCGGCGAACTTCGGCAATTGACCCGCGCCATAGACCACCGCGCTCTTGACCATGAACGGCAGATACTTTTCCTCGTAGCCTTGTTTGATGTGCAGGTCGAGCATCCATGCGATGACGGCTCGCTGCAACCTCGCTCCCGCGCCTTGCAGGACGTAGAACCGCGAACCTGTCAGCTTGGTGCCGCGTTCAAAGTCGAGGATGCCGAGAGCGGGTCCCAGGTCCCAGTGAGGCTTGGGCGTGAAGTCGAACTTGGTCGGCTCACCCACCGTCTTGATGACCACGTTCTCGCTGTCATCCACCCCGTACGGGACTCGCGGGTCGGGCAAGTTGGGGATCGAAGAAGTGAGTGCAGTCAATTCCGTTTCGACCTCCGTGACCTGCTTGTCGAACTCTGCGATCTTGTCGCCGACCACGCGCATCGCTTCGATCTTTTCCTGACGGGACGTCGCGTCCTTCATCTTGCCGATTTCCTTCGAGACGACGTTGCGCTCCGCCTTGAGCGTCTCCACCTGCGAGAGCAGGCTGCGGCGCTTCTCGTCCAGTTGCAGGATGGCATCCACAGGAGACGGGTCCATCTGGCGGTCCTTCAAAGACTTGCGGACGACGTCTGGCGTTTCGCGAATGATATTGATGTCCAACATGTTGCACCTCCGTGCGCATTTAATGGAATACGCCCCAGTCCATGCAGGACGAGGGGCGTCTCGTGGTACCACCTGCTTTCATCGCTCTCTCCCCTCTTCCCCAGGGAGAGGGGATGGGGTGAGGGCAATCTCAGCTTGCACTATAACGGGCGCACCCGATTCTCTTATGGCAAATGCCTCTGCGAGAACAACGTGGCCCTTCGATGCGCTTCGCGTCAGGGCGAGCGAAGGGGATTTCATCATCTGGCCGGTCGTCTCGCACCATCCGACGACTCTCTGAACAGTTGCGTGATTACTCGTCTTCGCGCTGGTTTTTATGGTGGCGAAATTATACACCGTCAAAGGAGGGTGTCAAGAAATGCGAACTGGTGTTACCCACGTCTTTTGCACCCGCCAACTCAGAGAAGAAAACACAGTCTCAGCCGCGAATTACGCGGATACGCGCAGATTTTTAAACCAATTCGTGAAATTCGCGGCAAAATGCATTTTAGTTTCGAGTAACACGATGGACTTGTGGGTAGCTACCAGGACTAATCCATTGGCACTTTTTTTTCTGACAAATTTTGCGCTTGTTGTGACATTGCTCATATAGTGAGGAATACCACCAATAAAGTATAATATTCCGTAATTTACTACCCTTAGTACTTGGGAAGTTACGGAGGAACCTACATTGTTTCATGCATTGGTAAGTATCAAGCAGGTGCCTGATACGACAAACATTCGTATCGACCCGGAGACGAACAACCTCATCCGGCAAGGCGTTCCCACCATCCTCAATCCGTACGACGCCCACGCGGTGGCGGCGGCAGTGGAGTGGAAGCGTAAACTCGGCGGCAAGGTCACCATCATCACCATGGGACCACCCGCGGCAACCACATCCCTGCGTGAATGCATCGAAATGGGTGCAGATCGCGCAATTTTGATTTCGGCGCGCCAGTTCGCGGGGGCTGACACGCTTGCCACATCCTACGTGCTGGCGGAAGTTATCAAAGAAATCCACTCCAAGGACCCGATCGATCTGGTCTTCTTCGGCAAGCAGGCGATCGATGGCGACACCGCCCAGGTGGGTCCCGGTGTAGCCGTCCGCATGGATTTGCCGGTAGTCAGTTATGCCATCAAAATCCACGAAGTAAATTTAGAACAGCGCTACGTCATCATGGAGCGCAAGACCGAAAGCCGCAATGAAATCATCAAAACCTCGCTACCTGCGGCGATGACCTGCGAAAAAGAAATCGCTGAAATCCCCTACGCCTCGCTCCCCGATCTGGTCAATGCCCTGCGCTACGAACCCGAAGTCTGGACAGCCGAAAACCCCATCGTTTTCGATGTACCTCAACTCGGTTTGAAGGGTTCACCCACCACCGTGTTCAAGACCGGCACCCCCGAAAGGCACACCGCCGGCGAAATATTTAAAGTGGCGGAAGTTGGCATGGACACTGTTGTAAAGACCGCGCTCGATAAAATTTTGGCGGTTGAAGGCATGGCTGCCATGCTAGGAGTGAAGAAATGAGCAGGCGTTTTTGGGTTTACATCGAACAGGAAGATGGAAAAGTCCACCCCGTAGCGTGGGAATTACTCGGCGTGGCTCGCAAACTGGCTGATCAGGTTGGCGAAGATGCGGTTGTCGAAGGCATCCTCGTCGGGCATAACATGGACGAAGCCGCACAGGAAGCCCTGCACTACGGCGCCGAAACCGTCTATGTGTTGGATCATCCCACCTTCAAGAATTATCTCAACAAACCGTACACTTCTGCGTTGCGATTCTTAGTGCAGAAGCACGAACCCGAAGTCTTTTTGGTTGGCGCCACCACCCTCGGACGTGACCTGGCTGGAGCAGTTGCCACCAGCCTCAAGACCGGTCTGACGGCGGACACCACCCATCTGGCGATGGGCGAAATCAAGGAAGGCACCAAGAAACTGCTTCTTGCCACCCGCCCCGCTTTTGGCGGCAACGTCATCGCGACCATCGTCTGCCGCAACCACAGCCCGCAGATGGCAACCGTCCGCCCGCGCGTGTTCAATCCCGCGCCGCGCCAGGCAGAGGCAAAGGGTCAGATTGTCCATGAAACCATGGAAATCACCCCCGACATGATCAACGCCGAAATCGTCGAATTCATCACCAATGAAGCGGCGTCAGTCAAGCTCGAATATGCCGATATCATCGTCTCCGGCGGACGCGGACTTGGCGGACCGAAGGGCTTCGAACTCATCAAGCAACTGGCGGACGAACTCGGCGGCGTTGTCGGCTCGAGCCGCGCCTGCGTGGACGCGGGCTGGATCAAGTACGACCACCAGGTCGGGCAGACCGGCAAGACCGTGCGTCCCAAGCTGTACATTGCCTGCGGTATCTCCGGCGCCATTCAACACAAAGTAGGTATGCAGGAATCGGATTTCATCCTCGCGATCAACCGCGACCCGCACGCCCCCATCTTCGATGTCGCCACGATGGGCATTGTCGGCGATTTGTACGAGGTCATCCCCGCGCTAATCAAAGAAATTCGGGCGCGCAAAGAGGCATAGCATGGACAGGAACGAAAAACTCTCATTTGATGTCATTGTGGTCGGCGCAGGCTTGTCGGGTTCTGCGGCGGCGGCGATTGCGGCGCGCGGCGGCTTGAAGGTCGCCATCGTCGAACGCGGACAGGCTGCCGGCAACAAGAACTATTTCGGTGGAGCGCTCTACACCCACTCGCTGGTCGAAATCTACCCCGACCTTTTCGACCGCAAGCCCCCGCTCGAACGCCCCGTCACCGAAACCGGCTTCTGGTTCCTCTCGAAGGATGGCATGGTCAAAGCCACCGTCCAGGGCGGCAAAGTCAACAGCAACCCCATCGACGCCTATGTCGCCCAGCGCGCCAAGTTCGACCCGTGGTGGGCGGAACAGGCTCAGAAGGAAGGCGCGTTCCTCATCCCCAAGACCGTGGTCGTGGACTTTATCCGCCAGAACGGCAAGGTGATAGGCGTCAAGACCGACCGTCCCGATGGCGACATCTACGCACCCGTGGTCATCATCACCGAAGGTGTCAACAACCTGCTGACCCAGAAGCTTGGTCTCATCAAGCACGACATCCAGGGTCACTCCGCCGCGCTGGCGGTCAAGCAGTTGATTTCGCTCCCCGCTGAAACCATCAACGCCCGCTTCGGGCTGACTGATAACAACCACGGCGTTGCGATGTCGGTGATGGGCGATGTCTCGTTGGGATTACCCGGGCTTGGCTTTGTCTACACCGGAGTGGACAGCGTTTCAGTGGGCGTGGGTGTCACCCTCGATGCCATGACCGAAGCGCACATCAAGCCCTACGAATTGCTCCAGCGCTACATGAACCACCCGATGATTGCCCCGTTGATCGCGGGCGGACGCCTGATGGAATACGGCGCGCATATCATCCCCGAAGGCGGCTGGAAGGATATGCCCCAGCTTTACACCGACGGTGTGATGGTCGCTGGGGACGCGGCTTCGATGGTCAACGCCCTGCACTGGGAAGGCACCAACATGGCGATTGTGGCTGGCAAATGCGCCGGCGAAACCGCCATTGAGGCGCACAAGGTCAGGGATTTCTCGGCGACGACTCTCTCCAGTTACCGCACGCGCCTCGAAAAGCGCTTCATCATGACCGACCTGCACCAATATCGCAACCTGTCGCGCTTCCTGAAGACCCATCCCGATTTCATGGCGATCTACCCGACCTTCCTCAACGATGCGCTGGGAATGTTCTTCACCGGGTTCGGCAAGCCCAAGAAAGAGTTGTACAGGGACATCCTCAAGTCTCTAACCAACCGCCGCCCGTTGCTCAAAGCCGTGGGCGATATTGTCGCCTTCGGTAGAACCATTATCGGTATATAAACGAAAGGTGAATCTTATGTCTGAAAACACGAAAAAGTATGACCTGCCCGAAGTGTACATTGACGACATTTTGATGTCGCTCAAGTACTTCCCCGACGAGCATGAAGCACACCTAAAAATTATCGACCCTCAAGTCTGCATGAACTGCAAGGAGAAACCCTGTGTCCAGTTCTGTCCCGTCGGCGCCTACCGCACCCAGGACGGCGGAACTGTGCAGATCGCCTTCCAGAGCTGCATCGAGTGCGGAACCTGTCGTGTAATGTGCCCACCCAAGAACGTCTTTTGGAAACTCCCGCGCGGCGGCTTCGGCGTCTCGTATAAGTTCGGCTAGTTCGTATTGAGTTTCGATCGGCTCACGGCATCCCTGCCGTGAGCCGATCGGACAGGAAAGTTTGATGGCAACGATTAAGTGGAATCCCACACAAATGGCGACGGGGGTGGCTGAAGTCGACGAGCAGCATCAGGAATGGATACGCCGGTACAATCAATTCGATGAAGCAATTCATCAGGGAAAGGGCCTGGAAGCTGCAAAAAGCACGTTGAACTTTTTTATAGCCTACGCCGATACTCATTTTCAGTTTGAAGAAGAGGTCATGTCCAAACGCCACAGCCCTGCCGAAAAAGCCAACAAGGACGCCCATGACCATATGCGGCTTGTACTCGACGGATTCAAGTCATATGCGGAGAAACACGGGTATTCCATGTCTGAAATGCTGGGGTTGAAATTCCAAATGGAGAGATGGCTTATCAATCACATTTTGACGGTTGACATTAAATTGCGTGATGCGTAAGCGATTGGACGGAATCCATACGCGCCGCGTGACCGAGAGGTACGCGGCGCGTTGTGTTTCGGGAAATTCATTTCAACGAAGGCTGGACCATGGAGGCGGGATACCAGCCACTGCCTAAGCGAATTTCACAACCATCTCCCCATGGGTCCGTCATCTCATGCCAGCGGGACCATCTCCACTCAGCGGGCGGATTGAACTCCCGCGCTTTTTTATAGCACTCGGCTCTCTGAGCTTCCGCGTAGGCGATTTCAACTTTTATAAACGGTATCGCCAAGGCGACAAAGGTACTTGCCAAAATCAGGGCGAGCAAAATGACGACAAGCCATTTTTTGAGAAAGTCAATCATGGATTCCATGCTCTCTGTCAAATCACCTGCACGGCTGGACTTACTCGAATCTACACAAGGGTTCATAAAACAACTTAACGCACCGCAATTTTATTTGTATTTACTTTCTATTTTATCTATGTACTTATTAAGTTGTCTTTTCTTTAGTTCAAACTGGCTCGACTTTACAAAAAAAACAAATGCAAGTCCAAATACTACACACAAACCCGGCAACAACAGACTACATATTCCTTGAACTACTTCTTGATAATCTTTTATCATTTAACGCCTCCTTCAAATGAAATTAATGTTGAATTACATTCTCATCATATACAAAATAACAAAAGTGAGTTCACTTGTTGGATTTTGGATATCTATGGTAAGTGGAGGCACTTGACTGACTCTCGGTTGCGCCTCCTGTCATCACGAATGGTGTCAAGTGCATTAGCGTTTTTTCAATCATAGCAGATGACAGGCATTTCGGACTGGTCAAATAATTTCAACTTCGGATTTTCCGTCGTTTGCCCTTCATGCTTGGCAGTATAATCGCCCCATGCCCATCCTTTCCAATAAACATATCCTTCTCGGTGTGACGGGTTCCATCGCGGTCTACAAAGCCGCCGACCTGGCGTCCAAGCTGGCGCAGGCGGGGGCGCTGGTGGACGTGATCTTCACCGAGGCGGGGGAAAAGTTCGTCTCGCCGCTCACCTTTCAATCGGTCACGGGACGCCGCGCCTACACCGACGCGGACCTGTGGGGTAATGAAGCCCATGTCCTGCACGTCAGTTTTGGCAAGACAGCGGATTTGCTGCTCATCGCGCCCTGCACGGCAGATACGATGGCGAAGCTCGCCAACGGCATCGCCGATAATCTGCTGACGGTCACGGCGCTGGCGGCTCAATGTCCGCTGGTGATTGCGCCCGCGATGGACGGCGGCATGTTTTCCCACCCCGCCACGCAGAAAAATGTGGAAACGCTCAAAGGGCGCGGCGCGACAGTGATCGGTCCCGCCGAAGGACATCTCGCTTCGGGACTGGTTGGTCCCGGACGGATGAGCGAGCCGGCTGAAATCCTTGGCTGTGTGCGGATGGTGCTTGGAAAAAATGGAAAACTCGCGGGCAGGAAGGTCGTCATCACTGCGGGCGGGACTCAGGAAGCGCTCGACCCGGTGCGGGTCATCACCAACCATTCATCGGGCAAGCAGGGATATGCCGTCGCCCAAGCCGCCATCGATGCCGGCGCGGACGTTTGCCTGATCACTGCCCCGACGGCTCTCACCCCGCCCGTGGGCGCGCGCGTGGTCAATGTGAAGAGCGCGCAGGACATGCTCGAAGCGGTTTTGTCCGAACCAGCCGATGCGTTGGTCATGGCGGCGGCGGCGGCAGACTTCACACCGAAAACCGTCGCCAAAGACAAGATGAAAAAGCGCGACGGCATTCCACAGATCGAACTCACAGCCGCACCCGACATCCTGAAAACAGTCGCCAGCCAACAGCGGAGTCTTTTCAAGGTGGTGGTCGGCTTCGCGGCGGAGAGTCAACATCTTCTCGAAAATGCGACCGAGAAGTTACAATCCAAGAAATTGGATTTGATCGTGGCGAACGACATCTCGTCCGCCGATGCGGGCTTTGCGGTGGATACGAACCGCGTCACCTTAATGTTTGCAGACGGAACGAGCGAGACCCTGCCGCTGATGAGCAAAACCGAAGTGGCGGAAAAAATCGTAGAACACACATCGAGACTGTTGGAGTAACCATGCGCGTTTTGATCATCTCGGATATTCATGCAAATTACACTGCGCTCGAAGCCGTCCTGAAGGATGCTGGTCAGGTGGACGAGACCTGGTGCCTGGGCGACCTTGTCGGCTACGGACCCGACCCAAATGCGACGGTCGAGGAAATACGCGACATCCCCAACCTCACCTGCATCCTCGGCAATCACGACATGGCGGTCATCGGCAAGATGCCGCTCGAAGCCTTCAACGGCGAGGCGCGTCGTTCGCTTGCCTACCACGAGAAGGTCATCTCGGCGAGCAACATGAGTTTCATGCGTTCGCTTTCGGCGAATGTCAAGGTGCGCGGGGAGGCTACGCTCGCGCATGGCAGTCCGCGCGACCCGCTGTGGGAGTACATCATCAACGGGCTGACGGCTCGCCTGAATTTCGACCACTTCGATACGCCCTGGTGTTTCGTCGGACATTCCCACGTCCAATGTATCTTTGCGCTGAACGAACAGAACGACCGTGTGACCCTCGACCAGACCCAACCCGACCATACGATCAACCTGCACCCAAGGCTGATTCTGAATCCGGGGTCGGTTGGTCAGCCCCGGGACCGGAATCCGAAAGCCGCCTACGCCATTTACGACACCGAAGCCCGCACCTGGACTCCGCGTCGCGCGGAATACAACATCGTGGAGGTGCAGGATCGCATCCGCGCGGCTGGACTGCCGGAAAAGCATGCGGTGCGGATTGCAGAGGGCTGGTAACGACCGGCGTGACCAGCTTGCTGGTCATGGATGGCAAGCCAAGTCCAAAATAAGTGGAACCATTTTCCTGTGGCGTTCGTCCTTTGGGCAGAGAAATCACCAAAGGTAGAAGGAGAAAGTCATGAAAAAGATATTGTCCCTGAGTCTCATACTCATCGCCACCCTGGTCCTTGCCGCGTGCGCCGCTGCCGCACCATCGGAGGCACCTGCCCCGATGGACTTTTTGGAAGGCGGGGCTGCCGCCCCACAGGAGGAAATGTTCGCGCCAGCACCCGAAGCCGCGGACCAATCCACCACATCAAACAGCGGAGCGGGAGCTTCAGCCGCCAGCGTGGAGCGCCTTGTCATCCAAAACGCCGACCTTGCCATCGTCGTCTCGGATGTGGAGGGGCGCATGAAAAACATCCAGGTCATGGCCCAGCAGATGGGCGGATTTGTCGTCTCATCCAATTTAGGGCAGAGTTATACGAGGGATAATATTCAAGTGCCGGTGGCGCAGATCACGATCCGCGTGCCAGCCGAGCAACTCGACAAAGCGCTGGAGCAGATCAAGAAGGACGTGATCGAGGTACAGAACGAAACGCGCTCCGGTCAGGATGTCACCGCCGAATACGTGGATTTGCAATCGCGCCTGAAGAATTACGAAGCCGCTGAGGCGCAACTGGAGAAAATTCTCGAAACCGCCACCGAGACCGAGGATGTGGTCAACGTCTTTAACCAACTCGTGTACTACCGCGAGCAAATCGAGCTGGTCAAGGGGCAGATGAAATATTACGAGGAAGCCGCCGCACTCTCCGCAATCAGCATCCGCATCATTGCCGAAGAAACCATCCAGCCGGTTGTGATCGGCAAGTGGGAACCCAAAGGCGTGGCGCTCGAAGCCGTGCAGGATTTGATTGACTACCTCAAAGGTTTCGTGGATTTCCTCATCCGCTTTGTGATCTTCATCCTGCCGGTCCTGATTACCATTTGTGGACCAACCTACCTGATCTTCCTGGGAGGGCGGTTTGTCTTCCGCAAAGTGCGTGGTAACAAACCAAAGGTGGAGCAGCCGCAAACTCCCCCTGATGAAAAGTAATTGACACTCAGCTTGCAGGTTCAGCGTTTGAACCTGCAAGCTTTTTAATTTCACCGCGCCAGCGAGAGGAAGACATCCTCCAGGGTTGGTTCGCCCCTTTCGATTTTTTCGACGCGGATTCCTTTTTCTTCCAACAAGCTTTGCAAGGACTTTTTCCCTACCCGCTGGCTGATGACCCGTAAATGGTCCCCAGCCAACCCGACGCGTTCCACGCCGTCCATCGCGGAAAGAATCTCCAGCCCCTGCTCCAGAGGATTCGCGTACACCTCCCAAACATCCCCCGTAATAATTGACTTTTTCAACGCTGTCGGCGTGTCCATTGCCAGCAGTTTGCCGTCGCGCATCACGCCGACGCGCTCGCAGTATTCGGCTTCGTCCATGTAATGCGTGGTGACGAGAATGGTCACGCCGTTTTCGGCAAGCTCGTAGATCAAATCCCAAAAGGCGCGGCGGGCGGTGGGATCGACACCCGAGGTGGGTTCATCGAGGAAGAGCAGTTTCGGCTCATGAACCAGCGCGATGCCCAGCGAAAGTCTCTGCCGCCAGCCAGTGGACATGTCCCTTGTCAGCGTGGACTCATGTCCTTTAAGTCCGACCAGCTCAAGGGTATGCTGAATCCGCTCCTTGTCGGTGATTCCGTACACGCCGCCGTAGAAGGTCAAATTCTCCAACGTGGTCAGGTCATCATAAATGGCAAACTTCTGCGACATGTATCCGACACGCGCCCGGACTTCCTCGCTCTGACTGGCGACGTCGTATCCCAAAACGGTTGCGCTCCCGTCACTGGGTTTGAGCAAACCAAGCAACATGCGAATGGTGGTGGTCTTGCCTGAACCGTTCGGACCAAGATAACCGACCACCTCCCCTGCCTGCACTTCAAAATTGATGTGGTCCACCGCGACGAAATCGCCAAATTTGCGGGTAAGGTTTTTGACGGAGATGACAGGATCGGTCATGGAATTTCCTTTTTGATTGCGGCACGAATCAGTTCAGCTTTCTGTGCACGTCCCATTTTTTCATAGGCAAGCGCCTCATGCTGCAAGGGAAGAACGGGGACTTGAAACTCATGCCAGTCGACCCAAACGCGGGTGGAGGCAATGTCGATTGCGGGATCCCAAATTCCAGTTGGGGAACGATGACGCATGTCGCCGAGGAACTCTACCTGCAATCCATTTATCTCCGCCTGCCCATGATATGAAAGAGTGTGTTCCGATTCCCAAACATGTACGGGAGTTTTCACGAATTCAGTCAAATGTTTTTCAATAATGTAAATGGTCTGGGCATCAGTCTGCAAATCAAGGTCATTCACGGGAATATCAACACCCTGCAAGCGCAGGCCTGCGCTCCCCGTTAAGGCCCAAGGCAAGTCGGCGGGAGGGATTTTTTCAATCAGCAAACGCAGAACTTTTGCATGTTGATCGGGAAGGTCAAGGACGGTGTTCATTCAACTGACTCCGATAATGCAATAAAGACATCCTCCAAAGCGGGCGGGACGACTCGCAGGTCAATCAACGTGCCGCCAGCAGATTTGATCTCATCGGGCAGTCGCCCCAAAATGAGGTCGGACTTTCCCTCGCGCACGCGGACGTGCAACTTATCGCCAAACGCGGCGACATCCTCGACATCTTCGTCCTGGTGAGCCACGTGCCTGAGCGTATTAATTGGGTCGCCGCGCAACTCCAGCACGCGCCCATTCAACCGCGCCCGCAAATTGGACGGCGTATCTTCGGCAATGATTTTGCCCGTTTTCACAAATCCAACCCGATGACAACGCGAGGCTTCGTCCATGTAGGGGGTGGAGATAATAACGGAGACGCCACCCGCCCTCACCCCTTGCCCCTTATCATCCCCGAAGGGGGCTCCCTGAGGGAGAGGGGTTGGGGTGAGGGGAACAGATGCTAACTTAATTACCAACTGCCAGAAATCCTGCCGTGTGACGGGGTCCACGCCCGTGGTGGGTTCATCGAGCAACAACAGACGGGGGCGTGTGACCAAGGCGGAGGCAAGTCCCAGTTTTTGCTTCATGCCGCCGGAGAGCTGTCCCGCGCGGCGGTCTTTGAACTTTTCCAAGCCGACGAATTCAAGGATTTCCATCGAGCGCGGAAGCCATTCGGTCTGGGAAAGTCCGCGCACTTCCGCAAAGAAGCGGATATTCTCCAGCACGGTCAAATCCTCGTACATCGAAAACCGCTGGGACAGATACCCTATCTGCGAGCGGACTTGTTCGACCTGTTTCCGCACATCGTAACCGCAGACGTTGATCTCGCCTGAATCAGGCAGGAGAGCGCCGACCAGCAGGCGCATGGTGGTCGTCTTGCCTGCGCCATCCGAGCCGACCAGTCCGTAGATTTCGCCTTCCTGAACGTGCAGGGAGATGTCATCCACGGCGTGGGTCGCGCCGAAAGATTTCGAGACGTGAGTTGCTTCGACTAAATTCATGCCAGCATTTCCTTTGCGCGTTCAAGCATGACCTTCTTGAACGGCGGAAGATTTTTGAGGATTTTGAAAAACGGCACGGGGATGATTTCCTGATTGGCAATTCGCTGCGTGCGCGGGTTGATTCGACCTTCGAGCGCAAGTTCCCGTCCCGCCTGAATGTACGCCGTGTAGACCTGATCCAAACGCGGGAGTTTTTTCCGCTTCTCGGGGTCGTGTCCGTAGCCAGCCAGTTTTCCGCCGTTGCGGACGAGTTTGCCCACATGCGGCGCATCCATAAATCGCGCAAAGGCGCGGAAATACGAAAGCGCGTTGCGTGGAGTCTCATCCTCCAGATTATCACAGCAGACCAACGAAACGAATGGCTTGGAGCAAACGGCATGGTCAATGTGATGGAACAACAGTCCGCTTTGGGTGAGCATCACCTGGTTCACGTCACTGGTGGAGTAAAGTCGGTCAAGGAAGGTCTTGAGCAATCCCGACATGCCGAAGACGTAGACAGGCGTCGCGTAAATCACAACATCCGATTTCGCAATCTTGTCAAAAATCGAAGCCACATCATCGCGGTCACGATAGGCGCACTGGAGATAATGTTCCGCTTCGTGGCATTCGCCACAGGACAGGCAGCGGTTGATCTTGTATTTGGCAAGAGTCACAATTTCACATTCCGCGCCCGCCTCGCTTGCACCTTGAAACAGCAGGTCGAGCAGGTAACAGGTATGTCCCTTGTCGCCGCGATGGGAGCCATTGATCGCAAGTAATTTCATTCTCTATACCTTCGATATTTCTTTTCTCTTGGCATTGAAGTAGGAAAACGTAAACAGTGAAAAAATAATCGCCTGCATGACGAATGATGGGATAAGCGCGTCGAGTGGCACAAACCCGACTTTGATTCCCCAAACCTGGGTGACGATTTCTCCGACGACCACAACCAGTGTGATTGGGAGGATGTCTTTTCTTTCCAAAGGTTTGCGGTCTGCCCAAAGCAGCAGGACGGTCCAACCAAACATCAGCGGAGCGCCCATGCCCATTGCATATCGAAAATCAGCCATCGGATGAAAATCCACAGGCTGGTTCATGAACTGGAACAGGCTGGGGATTAACATCATCACGCCTGCGACAAAGTCCACAACCGCGCCAACCCAATAACTCACTCGTAACCAGCGGACAACATTATTTTTCATTATCAGTCCTCACATGATGAATGACAACCATGGCTTCGCCATTTGCCAATGCTTCCAATTGTTCGCGGCTGGGACGTTTTGGCAAGCCATGAGCCTTTTCCATAATCATCCCGATCAAGCGGGGGTGACGTTCGAGACGCACTTCCAAAAAATCAGCAAACCTCGAAGAGTCGGTGACTATCTCCGCCGTGCCTTGAATATGCTTCGCGCCTACACGCAGCTCCACCTGTGAATTCGACTGGATGTTGCGTACCCAATCCGCATTAAGTCCGCGCGCCGCGCCGAGGTAATAATCCTCGCCGATCTTTTCATATTGAAGCGGTGTCACCCGCTTCTTCCCAGACTTTCTGCCCGTCGTCGTCAACAGGACGATGAACCCGCCGATGATGGGTCCCAGTCCAAGGGCATAAAGTACGCGATGGATTTTTTGAATATTCTTCATCTTCGACCAGTCGAATGTGTTTGGTTTCATGGTGTATTTCTTTCTCTGTTTAGTCGAAAGTTAAAGGTCGAAGGTCACGGAGCTAGGCTTCGTAGTCAGCCGCGTTGTCTGAGGCCCGTCGCGGGCGGGGGTTGGTTTCGAGATATTTGATAAACCTGGCGGTTTGGCGAGAGCAGGTTTCTGCCATTGCAAACGTCTCTTTGAATTGTTCTTCTGTGATGTAGTTTTGGTCAAGGGCAATGTAAAGTTGCGCCCTGACTTCACCAGCCGACGCGCGTGCCATGCCAAGGAAATTAATGAACTGCACGTCCGTACGGCTCTCGAATCCCTCGGCGATATTGCTCATGACAGAAATGCTCGCTCGACGGATTTGGTCACGAAGCCCAAAGTCACGATTGAACCCCGCCTGATTGGTATGAGCATAAACCGAGTTGGTCAATTGCCTCGCCGTCTTCCATGCTTCAATCTCTTCAAACCGAGTGATGGCTGTCATTTTCCATTTCCTTTTTCTGACCTTTGACTTTCAACTTTAGACCTTCGACTTTAGACCTTCGATCTTACTTAAACACCACATCCGCAGGCATTCCGATCTTCAACTTCCCATCGGGATCATTGACCTTCAACTTGATGGCATAGACCGTGCTGGAGCGACCTTCAACGGTTTGGACGTTGCGCGGTGTGAATTCTGCTTTGTTGGCAATCTGGATGACCTCGGCAGTGAAGGTCAGGTCGGGGAAGGAGTCAACCGTCAGTTCGGCTTGCTGACCGATTGAGACTTTGCCATAGCGGTTTTCAGGGACGTAGACCGTGATGGTCAGGTTATTCAACTCGCCGAGGACAAAAGCCGTCGCGCCAGGCTGGACAAACTCACCCACTTCCACGTTGCGAGTCAGGACGACGCCATGCATCGGCGAAGGGATGGTCAGCTTGGCGATTTGGGTATCGATCAGGTCGAGATTCGCCTGAGCCTGTCCTACCGCCATTTGCGCCTGATCCGCCGCCGCCTGCGCCTGCGATAGCGCGCCTTCCGCCACTGTCACCGCAGTGGACTGTTCGCCCGTCTGGAATTTCCGCAGGTAATCAAGCGCCGCGTAATAACGTTCCTGCGCCACCGAGACTTCGGCGCGAAGCAAAAGCACATCGTCCGCCGCCTGTGTGTCGAGAAGTTCGTCGTAGGCTTTCTGGGCATCGTCCAGTTCCTTTTCCGCCGCATCGAAAAGATTCTCGCCCGCATCTGTCAGGTTCTCGTCGCCACGGCAGCCATAAACGCGATTGGTCAACCGCTTGTTGTCCACCCGATAACCTTCGTTGGTCCCGCAGTGGGTGCTGTTGTACCTGCCGACGGGCGCGTTGGCATCGGCGGAATTTTGGGTGAGGTTGTTCACGTCCTTCGCCAGTGAATAGGCGAGACGCGCATTGAGAAGCCGCTTCTCGGCTTTGAGGAATTCCGACTTCTCAACCGATGTATTGACATTCTCCAAATTGGCGCGGGCTTCTTCCAAAGCTTTCAAAGCAATGTCAACTTGGTCCTGCGCCGCCTGAAGTTGCTCTGTGCGGGAGAAATACCAGTCGGGCTGCTCGAAGCGATTCGGATCCTTCGAGAACCAATCCTGAGTACGGGTTTTCTTGTCCTGCGCGAGCGCGGCTTCGAGGGCGATTTGATATTGGCTCTGCGCGGTGGACAGCGCGTTCTGGGCAGTCTTCGCCCCCGCTTTGGCTGACTCCAAACTGGCGGCGGCTACCGCCCGTTGAGCGGCGAGCAGGCTTGGGTCGAGTTGCAGTAGCGGGTCGTTCACTGAAATGGCTTGACCTTCATCTGCAAGGACTTCGGTCACCTTGCCAGCCATTTCGGGCGCAACGTTCACCTGCGTTGCCTCGATGGTGCCAGAGGCGGTCAGCGCGCCTTTTTTGTTCGAGAGGACTTGCGTAATGATGAAGTAGATGCTGACGGCAACGAGCAGCAGGACGACAACGATTGCCTGAATTGGGGGACGTTTGTGGTTCATGGAAATCTCCTTTGTCTCCCCTCTCCTTGTAGGACGTGTGCCCGTTAGGGTAGAGGGGTTGGGGGTGAGGTTTTAGTCAAGCCGCTTGCGGAAACGCAGGGCAGCGGCAGTCATAATGCCGACTGCAAAGAGGGTCATGGCGATGACATCAGTCTGAATCATCGCCAAGCTGACGTCCTTAAGCAAAAGCGAGCGGATGATGACAAGGTAATAACGCAAAGGCATCAGGTAGGAAAGCCATCGTAGGATAGTCGGCATGGCTTCGAGTGGAAAGAAGAAGCCCGAAAGGAAAATGCTCGGCAGCAGGGTCATCCACACGGTAAGCATGGCTTCCTGTTGGGTATTGGCGATGGTGGAAGCAAACAACCCAATCCCAAGTCCTGTGATGAGGAAAATCACCGACAGCAGGAGGATGAGCCCGAGGTCACCGCGGATGGGCATCCCAAACCACCAGTGACCGAAAGCCAGCACTTCGATGGTGTTGAAAAAGCCGAGGATGACGTACGGCATCAACTTTCCGACGATCAACTCCCACGAGCGGATGGGCGTGACGATCAACTGCTCGATGGTCCCCCGTTCACGTTCCCGCACCACCGACGAGGCGGTGAGGATGGCGGCGATGGCATACAAAATCATACCGATCACGCCTGGGATCATGAAGTAGGCGCTGACCAGGTCGGGGTTGTACCAGACGGTGGTGTGAACCTGAACTGGCGGCTGGACTTTGAGATTCATTCCAGTGCGGGCAAAGTTTTCGGTGAGAATTTCGGTGGAGTGGCTCTGGCTGATGAGTTGCGCCGCCGAAAGCGCGGTGGACGCGCTGGTTGGATCGGAGCCATCAAGGATGAACGCCACCTGTGCGTCGCCATCGCTGAGACGCTGGGCGTAATCGGGCGGGATGATGACTGCCGCCTTCGCCTTGCCAGAGGCAATCAGTTGTTCGATTTCCGCTTCGGATTGGACATCGTAGGCAATGCGAAAATAATCGGCGGCACGGTAGGCATCCAGCAGGGCGCGGGATTCGGGACTGCGGCTTTGATCCAGCACAGCGAGCGGAACATTGCGGACGTCGTTCGTGGCAGAATATCCAAGCAGGAACAACTGCATGATCGGGATAACAAGGATCATCGCCAGTGTGCGCACGTCGCGGAATATCTGGATGAATTCCTTGCGGATGATGGACATTAAGCGTGAATTCATTTGATCTCCTTCAAGACGCCGTACAGGAAGATATCTACATAGGCGCCCATGGGATCTGAGGGTAGGAGTTTTCTCAATGGGGTATCGCCAAGTATGATGTCGGTAATCATGTAGGAAACCACCAGTCCAAAAAAGGAACGCGCCAACACTGCGGGGTTGGTAACGCGCAGTTCCTTCCGTGCCTTGACCAGTTTTTCGAAGATGGGGAGTATCTTGGGCGCGACCTCCAGTACGATCAATTTACCATGTTGACCACGAAACTCAACCAGTTCGATGAACATTAGGTTGATGTAGTCGGGCTGTTTTTTTATTTCGTTCATGCTGATGAGCGCCGCATTTCGCAAAAACTCCTCGGCGGTTTCCCCTTGCGCTTCGAGAATCAAGGGCATGATTTTCTTGTACGGATGCTTGTCCACAACAATGGCTTCGAAGATTTCATCCTTGCTCTTAAAATGGTTGTAAATCCCACCCAAAGCCAATCCCGCATGTTCCGCAATCTCCCGCATGGATGTGGCATGATAACCGTTCTTGATGAACAATTCCGCAGCGGCATCTTCGATGGCAAGACGGGTGGTCTCGCCTTTGGTTGGGGCGTCCTTCGCTTTTTCGGGCATGGTTTTCCTTCTTTCAAGAAAATGAACGAACGTTCGTTTTTATTTATTCTACAACTGACCAGGGGCTTCTGTCAAGATGGAAAAATCCCCCATTTCAGTCTATCAAAGCCAGTATGCCAGGGCGGAAATTACCAGTCCGCCCGCAACGCCAGCAAGGACATCAAGAATGTAATGTTGTTTTGTGAACAGAGTCGAGACCGCGATCAAAACCGCCCAAGCGAGCATGACGCCGCCGATGACTGGTCCGCCCGCGATAAAGTTTGCCGCCACCACTGGCACGGACAAGCCAACGTGCATGCTGGGGAAATTCCCGTACGGCTTGCAGGTCTTTTGAAACAGACCGAGCATCCAGCCTGACAACCCACCCACAGTCACCTGCTCCACCCGTTCGATTTTGCTTGGGACAGCCGCATGAATCAGGCTGGAGATCACGCTGATCGAAACGAAGCTGGTCAACATCCAATGGAATTGCCGCGCATCGGACAAAATAAAAAACGGCTGGAGTACGAAAACGTAGGTCGAGAAATACACCAGCGCGAAGAGCGGCAGGTAGGGGATTTTTTGATCCAGTTCAATCCCCAGATCGATGCGGCGGCTTGGCTCCACTCGAAGGCGGTTGACGAAGAAGTAGAGGATCAGCCAGCCGAAGAGGGTCAACCCCAGGGCTGATAGTCGGAAAGAGAGAGGGAGAGCTTGGTCCAAGTTTTACTCCGCTTGCAAAAGGCTTTTCGAGTCGCGGCGTGTCACAAACTGCCGTTTTCGCATGGTTGACAAAGAAGTGCATCCGATTGAAGAAGTTGACCTCGCTGACTCCCGCGTCCGCATCGAGGAAGAGCAAATTCAATTGCGGGTACATTTCCTTCATCTTCTTTTCCGCGCCCTTGGCGATGATGTGATTGGCAATACAACCGAACGGTTGCAGGCACAAAACATTGTTGATACCATTCTTTGCAAAGGATGCCACTTCGCCCGCGATGAGCCAGCCTTCGCCATATTGATGGTTGAGGCTGAGGATTTCCTCCGCGTTGCGGGCAATCGTCTCGATATCGGGGTGGCGGTGGAAGCGCCGATAGTTCTTCATGATGTCATGGACTTCGTTCAGGTAACCACGTAGCACCTGCTTCCCCAGCAGGCACAACAGCCAAGTCAGATCATGCCGCTCCAGGTTGGTTTTGACGCTATGTTCAACGTGAATCAAGCTTCCAGCAAAGAACTCCAAAAACGTCGGCATGACCACTTCAACGCCCTGTTCCATCAGCCATTGGGCGGCGTTGTTGTTCGAGAACGGGTTGTACTTGACGTAAATCTCGCCGACGATTCCCGCCTTCGGATAAACCTTGTCGTCCACCTCGATGGCGTTGAAATCTGTCACGGCTCTTTCCAGCGCGGCAAGCAGAGCCTTTTTCTCGGTCGGAATTTTTCCTTCCATGTAATCCTGCAGGTAATGTTCCGCAATCCGTTGCGAGTCGCCCCTGTGAACCTCGCGGATGACTGTCGAGTAATACATGTCCGAAATTGCATCAGTGAACATCATGCTGATGACTGCTTTGTACATGTACACCTTCGTGTTGAACTCGAAGCCTGGTTGTTCGTTGAGGGTTTGGAAATTGGTCGAGAGTGTGACCACAGGCACATCTTCAAAACCCGCCGCAACGATCGCCTTCTTCACCAGCGAGGCATAACTCGAAGCGCGGCACTGTCCGCCCGTTTGAGAGAATCCGATGGCGGTTTCCGAAAGATCATACTTTCCAGATTGAAGCGCCTTGACCAAATCCCCCACCGTGATGATTCCTGGGTAGCAAATTTCGTTGTTGGTGTATTTGAGTCCTACGTTGACCGACTCGCGGTCAGCGGGCGGAAGCCAGACGATGTCATAGCCCGCATCAATGAACGGGCGGACAAGAGGCGGCGAACAGAACATCGAAAAGTCAGGGACGATCAACGTCCGATGGCGATCTTCCTTTTGATAGACCCGCGTCCGCTTGCGGGCTTTGAACACCTTCTCCCCGCTGCCCGATTGTTTGATCGCTTCAAACGTCGAGCGCAGGCGCAGTTTTGTCGAGCCAGTGCTTTCGATCTCGTCGATGCGGATGACGGTTGGGTTTTTGCCGTACTGTCCCAAAATCGCGGCAACCTCATCGAGGATGAACGGGTCGGGTCCACAGCCGAACGAATTCAACTGCACCACCTCCACCCCGTCGGTCTGACCAGCCCACCGCGCTGCATGATAGTAGCGATTGAGATATTCCCACTGCGTCATCACGTGGCGGTTGTCCAGCGTCGCACCATCCTCCCACGGGACAGAATCTTCGGTGATGACATCCAATCCAAAGTCGGTGATGAGGTCGGGGATTTTGTGGTTGATGAGCGGGTCAATATGATACGGACGACCCATCAGCAGGATGACTGGGCGACCGTCTTCCCGCGCATTTTCGAGGATCTCCGCCGCAGTGCTTCGCACCTGGACCTTGAACTGCTTCTGTGATTCTTCAGCCTTTTCATACGCCCGAGCCGCCACGCTCCGCGCCACGCCAAGACTCGCGAGATATTCAACGCAGGTCTTCTTCAACAGTTTCTTGTCTTCAAAGGTGATGGGCGGCATATCCAGCGGAATGCCGTACCGCTCCTGCGGATTAATTACGTTCCGCACCACGTCGGCATAGCCAGAAACGACGGGACAGTTGAAACTATTCGCTGAGTCGGCAAAATGCGTCTCCTCGTAGAAGACCATCGGGTAGAAGATTCTGTCCACGCCCTGCTCGACCAGGTTGATAATATGTCCGCTGACCAGTTTGGCTGGGAAACACAAATTATCCGACATGATATGCGCCGCCCCTTTTTGAAACACCGCATTGCTCGAAGCCGCCGAAAGTTGCACCTTGATTCCGCTCTCGACAAACAACGTATTCCAAAACGGGAAATTCTCAAACTGATTCAAAACTCTGGGAATCCCAACGACCAGTTTCGGGGTCGAGTCGGGTGCGGTCTTGCGGTTGAAGAGCATATCCAACTTGAGCGCAGGCAGGTTCACACCGCGACGTTCCGACTTTCCGCCGTTGGAATAAATCTTCTCGCAGCGGTTGCCCGAATAGAAGGTGTTGCTGTTCGGAAAGATCATCTTCGTCACCGTGCAGCGGTTTTCGCAGCCGTGACAGTTGATATTCTTCTTAGTGTAATTACCTGCCACCCTGAACCTTCCGAAGACCGAGTGCGACTCTGCCTGCCCATGTTCCTGAACATAATCACGCGCGGTTAATGCCGCGCCATATGCGCCCATCAACTCCGCCATGTCGGGACAAATCACCTCGCGCCCTAAAAGATTCTCCAACGCCTTTTGCACCGCAGGGTTGCGGAAGGTCCCACCCTGCACTACGATGTGCCCGCCGAGGTGTGAAGTGTCGGTGACTTTCAGTACCTTATGCAAGGCATTCTTGATGACCGAATAAGCCAGCCCCGCAGAGATGTCGCTGATCGAAGCGCCTTCACGCAGCGACTGCTTGACTTTCGAGTTCATAAAGACCGTGCAGCGGGTGCCAAGGTCGCAGGGCGATTCTCCGCTGGTGGCTTCCCGCCCAAACTCGGCGGCGGAGTAGCCCATGTTCCGCGCAAAGGACTCGATGAACGAACCGCATCCCGAAGAACAGGCTTCATTGATTTTGATGTCCTGAATGAAGCCGTCCTTGACGAAGATGGCTTTCATGTCCTGCCCACCGATGTCCATGATGAAGGAGACATCCTTGTCGAACGCCTTTGCCGCGCGGAAGTGCGCCAGCGTCTCCACCATGCCGTCATCCAAGCCAAATGCGGCGCGGATCAAGTCCTCGCCGTAACCTGTGACCATGCTACGGGTGACGCGCAGGGACTTGCCATGTTCGCCAAAACGCCGCTGCAATTCATCCAATCCGTTTTGAACCGCGCCGATGGCGTCACCCTTGTTGTTGACGTAGTACTCGAACGCCACCCTGCCCTGCTCGTCGATCAATACAATCTTGGTCGTGGTTGAGCCTGAGTCAATGCCAAGGAAGAGCCCGCCATCAGTGAGGTCGGCGATGTTCACGCGCTTGATACGATGCCGCATCCGCGCCGCATCCCAAGCTTCATACTCCGCCTGATCCTTGAATAACGCGGGCAAGCGGTTTTGATTCGCCGTCTCGTGCGTCTGGTCGGTTCCCAATTTGTCGATCAACTCGGACAAGGTGAAGGTCTGCTTTGCGGTTGACTCGGTCAATGCCGCGCCAATTGCAGGGAGCAATTGCGCATTTTCCACGTCCAGCACGTCCTCCGCTTTGAGGCAGAGTACTTTCATGAAAGCCCGCTTCAACGAGGGCAGGAAGGTCAACGGTCCGCCGCAGAACAAAACGGACGGTTTGGGAGTGTATCCGCGCGAAAGAGTTGCCAGAGTCTGCAAGACCACCGCATGGAAAACCGAGGCGGCGATATCGGCGCGGGAGATGTCGCGGCTCAACAGGTTTTGCAGGTCGGTCTTGGCGAACACGCCGCAGCGCGAAGCCATCGGGTAGATCATCGTGGATTTCCCCGCCAGCGCATCTAACTCAGTAAGGGGCACATTCAACAACCCAGACATTTCATCGATGAACGCGCCCGTGCCGCCCGCGCAGGAGCCGTTCATGCGGATGTCGGGCATGCCTTTGTCTTTGAAGAAGATCATCTTGGCATCTTCGCCGCCGATGTCGATCAATGTTTTTACCTGGGGATAGAGTTGCCGCACGACCTCCGCTGATGAGATTACTTCCTGAAGAAATGGAAGGCTGAACCTCTCGCAGAGTCCCATTCCTGCCGAACCAGTAATGAGAACATCGACCTGCCCGTTGCCAAGTTTTTCCTTTGCTTCGGCAAGGGTTTCCTGTAGGGTTTGGACAGTTTCGGCATTATGGCGGCGATATGAAGAGAAAAGCAGTTTCCCCTCCCCGTTCAAGATCACCGCTTTGGCGGTTGTGGAACCGATGTCAATTCCCAGTTTACGATTGAGCATAATTTCACTCCTACAATAAATGAACGAACGTTCGTTTTTATTTTTACACAAAACTGACTTCGTGTCAATATGTCAAAAATCAGTTATTAAAATTCATCAGTTACAATCAACCCATGCTCCCCCTCACCCCCCTTGAAAAAGACATCCGCAAAAACCTGAAATATAACGTCACCGTCGGCCTCCTTGACGGCAGCCTGTTCGGCGTGGCTTTGGGCTTTGCCTCGTTTAGCGCCGTGCTTCCACTCTTCGTCGCCTCGATGACCGACTCTGCCACGTTGATTGGCCTGGTACCAGCCATCCACTCGACGGGATGGCTGCTTCCGCAACTGTTCACCGCAAGCCACGTCTCGCGGCTGCGGAAATACAAACGCACCGTTCTGATGATGACCATCCACGAACGAGCGCCGTTTCTAGGATTTGCCATCGTCGCCTTGTTGCTGCCGTTCATCGGAATAAACACCGGACTCATCCTAACGTTTTGCCTGCTGATCTGGCAGGGACTCGGCGGCGGATTCACTGCCAACGCCTGGACTTCGATGGTCTCGAAGATCATCCTGCCCGAATCACGCGGGACTTTCTTCGGGGTGCAGGGCGGGCTGGCGAATCTCTTCATCAGCATGTCTGCCATCGGGGCGGGATACCTGCTCGATTACTTCGACGCCCCATGGGACTTTGCGATCTGCTTCCTGCTCGCGGTGGTTTTCTTCACTCTCTCGTGGTTTGCCCTTGCCATGACGCGCGAACCGGAAGACGTTGACAAGGTCATCCCCGATGAGAAGTCAAACTTTTGGAATGATGCGGCAAAGGTATTGAGCCGCGATAGGAACTTCAACTGGTTTCTGGTGGTGCGCGTCCTATCGCAATTCGCCACGATGGGATTCTCGTTCTACATCATCTACGCCCTGCGTGACTTTGGCATGACCGAGGTTGTGTCGGGCTATCTCATCGCCGCTTTGACCATCTCGCAGACGGTCGCCAACATGGGCATGGGTTGGATTGGCGACAAGGTCGGGCATCGCATGATGCTCATCATCGGGGCGGTTGCCGCCTTCCTCAGCGCCGTGCTGGCATGGAGCGCAACGTCGCTCGCGTGGTTCTATCCCATCTTCGTTTTGACGGGCATCGCCAACGTCGCCATCTGGACGAACAGCATGTCCATGACCGTGGACTTCGGCAGCGAAGCGGAACGTCCCATCTACATTGGTCTCTCGCAGACACTCACCGCCCCCGCCACCATCATTGCCCCGCTCATCGGCGGCTGGATCGTGGATGCGGCTGGCTTCACCCCGACATTCACAATCTCGCTCATCCTTGCATTGGGGATGCTCGGCATTCTATTGTTTTTGGTAAAAGACCCGCGCAAGCGCGCAACGACATAAATCGTTACTACAACAAGGAGTTCTCATGTCCCTCATTCAGGAAAAAGTAAATCAGGCAATCGAAATTCTCAAAGAGCAAAGCACCGATATGTGGCTGACCTTTGTCCGCGAGACTTCCGGCGTGCGCGACCCCGCGCTGGATTTCCTCATCGGCGCGGGCGACCTGACCTGGCAATCGGCGCTCATCCTCACGAGAAAGGGCGAGCGGATTGCCATTGTGGGAAATCTTGAAAAAGAGACCATCTTGCGGCTGGATGTCTTCAACGAGATTTTGGGATACGACACCGCCGTCAGCGGCTTGCTGAAAGAGACCATCACCCGCCTCAACCCCGCGCGGATAGCTGTCAACACATCCCGAAACAACGTCCACGCGGACGGCTTGACCTATTCAATGTACGCGTTCCTCAAGGAATATCTTTCCGCCACGCCCTACGCCGATAGACTCGTCAGCGCCGAACCCGTCATCTCCGCCCTGCGCGGACGAAAGACTCCCGCCGAGCAGGAACGAGTCCGCAAGGCGGTGCAGATCACAGACGAGATATTCAGGAAGACTTTTGCCCAAATCAAGGTGGGCATGACCGAGATCGAAGTCGGCGAGATGATGCACAGTCTGGCGCGTGAACATGGCGTGGAGCTGGCTTGGGTTCCCGAAAGCTGTCCCGCCGTCAACAGCGGACCCAACTCACCCGTCGGGCACAGCGGTCCGACAGCGATCAAACTCGAGCGGGGACACATCCTCCACTTCGACTTCGGCGTGAAGTTCGAGGATTATTGTTCCGACATCCAGCGCGTGTGCTACATCCTGCGCGAAGGCGAGACCCAGGCCCCAGCCGAAGTCCAGCGCGGATTCGATGTCATCCGCACGGCGGTGGAAAAATCGCGCGAGGCGATGAAGCCGGGCGTGATGGGCAACTCGATTGACATCATCTCGCGGGAGGTCGTCACCGATGCGGGCTACCCCGAATTCCCCTATGCGCTCGGTCACCAGTTGGGACGGGTCGCCCACGACGGCGGCGCGCTGCTCGGTCCGCTGTGGGAGAAGTATGGGGACTCGCCGAAGCAAAAACTGGAAGCCGGGCAAATCTTCACCATTGAGCCGGGGCTTGCGGTGACAGGTTATGGCTATCTCGGGCTGGAAGAGGATGTGGTTATCACCGAAAACGGCGCGGAGTATCTGGACGAGCCGCAAAGGGAAATCATCCTGCTGAAGGGGTAAGGGAATGAAAATGCAAACGGCGTCATCCTTTTGGATGGCGCCGTTATTTTGTGGGCCCGGCAGGATTCGAACCTGCGACCAAGCGATTATGAGTCGCCTGCGCTAACCACTGCGCCACGGGCCCCTATAAAAATGTCGGGTGTCTCAGTGTCGGGTGTCACGTACATTGACACCGGAGAACGTGACACTGAAACACCGAAGAGAGAGCGGGAGACGGGATTCGAACCCGCGAATATCAGCTTGGAAGGCTGATGCCTTACCACTTGGCGACTCCCGCACGAAACCGTACTGCGAGCCGTATTATATGGGCGTTTTACTTTTTGAGCAAGTGATTTTTCGGGCTTTATAACGGATATTTCCCTGACCCGGAAGGGTTGTTATTTTTCCTGCTCACGGGGCAAGAATCGCTCCAGCCGCCTTTGGGTCAAACCCGTCGGGGAACTTTGTGCTTTGGGTATAGACTGCCTCGGTCAGCTTTGCCCATCGCAGGTTGGCTCCGCTCAGGTCGGCGCCGATTAGTTTGGCTTCGCTCAGGTCCGCCTTGGTCAGGTTGGTGTTTGTCAGGTTGGCTTCGGTGAAATCCGCCTTGTTGAATTTTGCTTCGCTCAGATCGGTCTCGCTCAGGTCGGCGCTGACCAGTTTGGCGCGGCTCAAATCGGCGCGGGTTAAATTGGCTTTGCTCAAATTTCCCCAGCGCAGGTCGGCATCGCTCACTTTGGCATCGCTCAGGTTGGCGCTGCCCAGAAACGAGCCAATCAGGTTGGAGCCGCGCAGGTCAGACTGGCTCAGGTCGGCGTGGGTCAGCTTGGCGCTGCTGAGGTCGGCTTTGTTCAGGTTGACGTTGACCAGCTTGGCGCGGCTCAGGTCGGCTTTGCTCAGGTCGGCGGCGCGGAGATCGGCGCCGTGGAGGTCAGCTTCGCTCAATTTGGCGCCAACCAGCCGCGCATCGATCAGGTCGGTGTCGATTAGGTCGGCGCCGATCAGGTTGGCGTGGTTCAGTTCGGCTCGGTTCAGGCTGGCTTTGGTCAGGTTGGCTCGGCGCAGGTCGGCTCCGCGCAGCCGCGCGCGGCTCAAATCGGCTTTGCTCAGGTCGGCGTCGATCAGGTCGGAATCAACCAGGTTGGCATCCCTCAGGTTGGCGCCGCCCAGCCTCGCGTCGATCAGGTCGGCGCCGGCAAGGTCGGCGCCGCTCAAGTCGAGGTTCTCCAGCAAAAGCGGTTTGGGCTGACTCAAAAGTTGAACAAGCTCGGTCTTCGAGAATTGCATTTTTGCTCTCCTGGCGCAATGTTAATGGGGGAACATTACTTCCAACATTCCAAGATAATTGCAGCAACCCTGTAATTAATCCCTTCTCCAATCCGTCAAATTATGTGATAATACCACCGTCGCATGTATCTTCGTGAACGTGACGACGCATCCCAATTTTCAGAACGCGGAGCGCAACGATGGGGGAAGCGCCCAGGCGGACTCTACCTTACCGGAGGGTACCATGTCAACAGTTACACCCGTCTCAACCAGCACGTCACAGCGCAAAAAGGTGACGACGCTGACGTTCCGTCAAAAGAAGGAACGCGGCGAACCGATCACCATGCTCACAGCCTATGACTATCCCACCGCAGTGGCGATAGACAAGGCTGGAGTTGATTCCATCCTCGTCGGCGATTCGCTGGCGATGGTGGTTCTGGGCTACGAAAACACCCTGTCCGTCACCATGGACGAGATGCTGCACCACGCGCGGGCGGTTGCTCGCGGCGCGAAGAGCGCCCTGCTCGTCGGCGACATGCCGTTCATGTCGTATCAGGTCACAGCGGAGGAGGCGCTGCGCAACGCGGGTCGCTTCCTGCAAGAGGCTGGCATGGACGCGGTCAAACTCGAAGGCGGACGAGATCGGGCGGAAGCAGTCCGCAGAATTACAGGCGCGGGAATCCCCGTCATGGGACATCTCGGACTGACGCCGCAATCCATCCACCAGCTTGGCGGATTCCGCGCCCAGGGCAAAACCGCTTCGGCGGCGAAGATTCTGCTTGAAGATGCGAAAATCCTCGAAGAAGCGGGGGCGTTCAGCCTCGTGCTTGAGTCTGTCCCTGCGCGGCTGGCTGAGTTTATCTCGAAGGAGATTTCCATCCCGACGATTGGCATCGGCGCGGGCGCGGGCTGTGACGGTCAGGTGCTGGTTACCCATGACCTGCTCGGTCTCTTCGACCGCTTCACGCCGAAGTTCGTCAGGAAGTACGCAAACTTCCACGCGGAGATGAACAAGGCGTTCACGCAATACATCGACGACGTGGAGACCAAACGCTTCCCCGCCGCTGAACACACGGTTGAAATGACCGATGATGAGTGGCATGAGTTTTTGAAAATTACCAATCCCTAATTACCAATTACAGAAATTAGTAGTTGGTAATTGACCAAAGGATATTGAAATGAACGAGTCAATCTTATTAGTTGGCACGGGCGCGCTGGCAACCCTCTTCGCAGCAAGACTGAGCGCGGCGGGACATTCGGTCTCGATGCTTGGCACGTGGAAGCAGGGACTTCAAGCCTTGCGCGAAAACGGAGCGCGAATTCAGGAGGCGGACGGAAGCGAACAGGCGTATTCAGTCTACGCGACGGATGATCCGCTCGAAGTGCGCGGCGCGAAGTTTGCGATTGTGCTGGTCAAGTCGTGGCAGACGGAGCGCGCGGCGCGTCAACTCAAACTGTCACTTGCAGACGATGGACATGCGCTCACCCTTCAAAACGGACTCGGCAACCGCGAAACGCTGACGCGCGACCTCGGGGCTGGTCGGGTTTCATTGGGCGTGACCACCACTGGAGCCACGCTGCTTGCTCCAGGCTTGGTGCGGACAGGCGGGGACGGGATCATCTCCATTGAGGGAAATCAGGCTCTCGCTCCGCTTGAGGCGGCTCTGCGTTCATCCAATTTCAATTTGCAAATCGTAGACGATGCCCAATCGCTGATCTGGGGCAAGCTGGTCATCAACGCCGCCATCAACCCGTTGACCGCCCTGTTGCAAGTCCCGAACGGTGAACTGCTGGCACGTCCAGCCACGCGGAGGATGATGGCATCACTGGCAAGCGAGACAGCAGAAGTCGCCGCCGCCGAGCGCGTGCATTTGCCGTTCAGCAATCCCGTCAGCGCCGCGGAGGATGTGGCGCGCAAGACCGCCAAAAATATCTCGTCCATGTTCCAGGATGTACGCCGTGGCGCGCCGACTGAAATCGACGCCATCTGTGGCGCGGTCACAAAACGCGCCGAGATGCACGGAATCAAAACGCCGTACAATCGCGCGTGCTGGCAATTGGTCAGAGCGCTGTAATACTGCCAGTAAAGCCACAGTCAAAAATAAAAAATCCGTGGCATATCGACGAAGCATTGCGGCCTTCGTCGATATGCCACGGAAATTGTTACCCCCTGCTAAAAATATAAAAGAAGTATGAGAGAAAAATTTAAAGCGCTAGTGATGCCAAATGTTTGGTATAAAAGAGACAGCTTCCATTATCAACAGATAAATTTATTGATGGAAATTTTGTGAGAGATAACCAGGAGATTTAATGACCCAACGCAAATATACGAACCGTCGCTATCTCGATGCCCTCGAAAAGAAAGTCCTTGTCTTCGATGGCGCGATGGGAACAAGCCTGCAAACCCAGAACCTGACCGCTGAGCATTTCGGCGGCGAACAATACAACGGATGTAACGACTACCTCGTCATCTCGTATCCACAAGCTGTGGAAAAAGTCCATCGCTCCTTCCTCGATGTCGGCGTGGACGTACTCGAAACAGACACCTTCCGCTCCAACCGCTTGACGATGGCGGAATATAAATTGCAGGATCGCATCATCGAGATCAATGTTGCGGCGGCAAAACTTGCGCGTCGTTTAGCAGATGAATACGGCGTAGGGGCGGACGGCCGTCCGCCCCAACCAAGATTCGTCGCTGGTTCCATTGGACCTTCGGGCAAACTCCCGTCCACCAACGACCCCGAACTTTCGAATGTCAAATACGACGAGTTGATCGACATCTTCCGCGAGCAGGCCGTCGGCCTGATTCAAGGCGGCGTCGATCTGCTTCTGATCGAAACCTCGCAGGACATTCTCGAAGTCAAAGCCGCCATCACGGGCATTCACAAAGCCTTCGACGAGACCCAGCAATATTTGCCGATCCAGGCTCAGGTCACATTGGATACGACAGGTCGTATGCTGCTCGGCACCGATATCAACGCATCCCTTACCATCCTCGAAGGCATGGGAATCGACGTTATCGGCCTCAATTGTTCCACTGGTCCCGAGCACATGCGCGAGCCCATTCGCTTCCTCGGCGAAAATTCCACGCTGCCCGTTTCATGTATCCCCAATGCGGGACTCCCGCTCAACGTCGATGGGCAGGCCGTCTATCCGCTCGAACCTGAACCGTTCGCAAATGACATGGCTGAGTTTGTGACGAAGCACAACATCTCGGTCGTTGGCGGATGTTGTGGCACAACTCCCGCTCACCTCAAGCTGCTTGTTGAAAAGCTGAATCATCATCCTGCTCCGAGTCGTCCATCGTCCACCGTCGGTCGTCTATCGTCCGCCATGTCGGCGATTGCCATGCGACAGGAACCCGCCCCAACTTTGCTTGGCGAAAGATGCAATGCGCAGGGATCGCGCAAGTTCAAACGCCTGCTGCTTGAAGAAGATTACGATGGCATCCTCGACGTTGCGCGTGACCAGGTCGCAGGCGGCGCGCACGCCCTCGACATCTCGGTTGCTGTCACCGAACGCGCGGACGAAGGCGAGCAGATGCGCAAAGTCATCAAAAAACTGCAAATGGGTGTGGATGTTCCCCTTGTCATTGACACCACCGAGCCTGATGTGTTGGAGATCGCTTTGCAGACCGCGCCTGGACGTTGTCTCATAAACTCCACGCATCTTGAATCTGGTCGGGCAAAAGCCGACAAGATTTTTGGACTTGCAAAGAAATACAACGCCGCTGTGATTTGTCTCACCATCGATGAGAACGGCATGGCAAAGACTGCACAGGCAAAATATGAAGTGGCAAAACGTATTTACGACATCGCCGTCAATGACCACGGACTCAAGCCCGAAGATTTGGTCTTCGATGACCTGACTTTTACCCTCGCCACTGGCGACGCGGAATTCGTTGACTCAGCCAAGGAGACCATCGAAGGCATTCGTCTCATCAAACAGAATCTGCCTGGCGTGATGACTTCGCTTGGCGTGAGCAATTTGTCGTTCGGTCTCGCACCGCAAGCACGCCCGCCTTTAAATTCCGTCATGCTCTATTACTGCGTACAGGCAGGCTTGGACATGGCAATCGTCAACGCCGCGCATGTCCAACCTTATGCTGAAATAGACACCGAAGAACGTAACTTATGTGAAGACCTGATCTTCAATCGTCGTGAAGATGCTTTGCAGCGCTTCATTCAACACTTTGAGACAGTCACGGTTTCAACTGAATCCACGGTCGTTGACCCCACTGAAGGCATGACTCCCGAACAAAGGTTGCACTGGAAGATTTTGCATCGTCACAAAGAAGGCGTTGAAGCGGATATTGACGAGATCATCAATCGCGAGACTCCTAACACCAAACATGAAGTAGCAGTCCACACTCTCAACACCGTCCTGCTCCCTGCCATGAAGGAAGTCGGTGACAAGTTCGGGGCGGGCGAGTTGATCCTGCCGTTCGTGCTGCAATCGGCTGAGACGATGAAAAAGACCGTCTCTCACCTTGAAAATTATCTCGAAAAAGTGGAAGGCGTCACCAAAGGTACGGTTGTCATCGCCACCGTCTACGGCGACGTGCATGACATCGGCAAGAACCTTGTCAAGACCATTCTCGCCAACAACGGCTACACCGTTATTGACCTCGGCAAGCAGGTCCCAGCCGAGACGATCATTACCAAAGCTGTGGAAGCGAACGCCACTGCGATTGGTTTGTCGGCTTTGCTGGTATCCACCTCCAAGCAAATGCCACTCATCGTCAACGAAATGCAGCGCCGCGGACATAAGATTCCCATCCTCATCGGCGGAGCAGCCATCAACCGCCGCTTCGGTCGCCGCATCCTCTTCACGGAAGGTGGCGAAGCCTACGAGCCAGGCGTTTTCTATTGCAAGGACGCCTTCGAAGGTCTTGACACAATGGACTCGTTGATCGACCCCAAGCGCAAGCCTGCCATGCTCGAACAACTCCACAAAGACGCGGACATGGAAATGGGACGCGCAGCAAAAGAAGCTGAACGTTCAACGCCAAACGTTCAACGTTCAAATATCGTGCCAGCACCGATTCAGCTTCCTGCCAGACTCGGTCAGCGCATTGTCAAAGATATGCCGCTCGAAATGGTGCTCAAGCATCTCAACATCAACGAGTTGTATCGCCTCTCCTGGGGCGCCAAGAATACACATGGCAAGGAATGGGAAAAACTCAAGGCGGAGTTTGATGCCCGCCTTGCGAAGATGACCAAGGAAGCGCTCAAAGACGGCTGGCTCAAACCCCAGGCTGTTTACGGCTACTTCCCCTGCCAAGCCGATGGCGATGAGTTGGTTGTTTACGACCCCACCACCCTCGCTGACTCGCCCGCTGGATCGCTCAAATCGCTGACTCGTTTGACCTGCCCGCGCCAGCCTTATGACGACCACCTTGCGCTGTCAGATTATTTCGCATCTGTTGAGTCTGGTCAAATGGACGTGGTTGCTTTTCAAGTTGTCACGGTCGGACTCGAAGCCACAGAAAAATTTGAAAAAATGCAGGCCGCCAACGACTACACCGAAGCCTACTTCCTGCACGGACTCGCCGTCCAGACCGCCGAGGCAACTGCGAATTATCTCCACGAGCACATCCGCCGCGAGTTGGGACTTGCCGAAAATCAAGGCAAACGCTACTCGTGGGGCTATCCCGCCATCCCTGATTTGGATGACCATTTCAAAGTCTTCAAGCTGCTCCCCGCCGTGGAAACAGAACTCGGCATGAGTCTCTCCACATCGGGACAACTCATCCCCGAACAATCCACAGCCGCGATCATCGTCCACCATGCGAAGGCAAAATATTATTCGGTAGGCGAGTCGCGGGTTGAACAGTTGATGAGATAGCGGATTGGGCAGTGACTCAAACCGAAATCAACGCCATCACTAACATGCCGAGATTCACGGGATCAAGACACCGTATAAAAGCGCCTGCTGGCAATTGGTGAGAGTGCTGTAATACTGAAAAATTACCGTCCAAAAATAGAAATCCGTGTTATACCTGCGAAGCATTGTGGGCATAACACGGATTTTTTTATCCTTACGTGGATAAAACCTCGTGTAAAATTTCTGCTAAAGATGCTCAAGAACTGGGAGTTGAAATAACAAATGAAAATACACCATACACACACTCTTCTGAAACTACTTTTGTTGACAATCATTGCCGCTTCCCCAAGTTGCAGACCTGTTTCTGCTGTCCCTTCCCCAACCTCAACTCCCGCGCCATCCCAAACGTCAACAGCAAATCCAATAATCACGCCAGAAAAAGTTCAGCCATATGGAACAATAGTTATGTCGAACGCCTACGGCATTTACTCTTTCGACGTACAAACAAGAGAACAAACCACGATATTTACCAAAAGCTATCACAGGTTTGATGGGGAAAGCGTAAGCTACGGAAATGGCTATATATATTTCATCGGCTCAACTACGCCAGAATCAAATAAAGATTCTTACCCTGATTTTTCATTGGACATATTTCAGGTAGGAATAGATGGAAGCGGACTTAAGCAACTGACAAATACTGGTCATATAAAGCATAGTTTGAGTGTTTCCCCCAATGGAAGATACATGCTGTATACATCCAACCAAAATGCTCAATATCAACTGTTTGCTTTAGACACTCTTACTTACGAAACAAATATAATTACAACAAGCGTTAGCCAAACAAGAGCGCATGGTTTCTTTTTTGCCACATGGTCATCAGATAGTAATCAGGTGGCATTTTTTGAAGCCCAGCAGGGACGGGGATATTTACAATTGTATTTGTACAACTTTGAAGCCGATAGATTAAGTACTGTGTTGCCTGAAGGCACGCTTCCTTGGTCCAGCTTGGCATGGTCTGTGGACGACAAAAAAATTCTTTTTCCTATTCACGGCGAGAAAGGAAAAGGAATCTATTCTTTTGATCTTCAATCAAACTCGGTCAGCCTGGTAGCGTTGACCAATGGGCTTCCTCGATATTTTGTCCAATCTCCTGATCGGGCATCGATTCTTTTTGAAATAGAGGATTCGAATGGTCAAATGAAATTATGCTTACTCAATGCTTCCACTCAAGACATAATTACTATTCAGGAAGATAGTATATTTCCACATTCCACATACCGAGCGGCATGGTCACCTGATAGTCAAGATGTTGTATACACGATCCTCTCAGAACACAATGACTGGCAATTGAAAATTAAGAATCTCGAAACTAATGAAGACATAGTAATTCCTTTTCCGCCAAACACCGGATTCAGCAGTCATTTTCTTTGGATATATCCGTAATCTAGCAATAAATTGAATCCTGTTTTCACTTTCTCCTCACCAATGTAATCTTTCTGCGCTACAATCGCATTATCTATGAACCCATTTACTGAATCAATGTTCATTTTATTTGCCATCCTGACCCTCGGCGCGTGGGTCGGTCAGTGGTCGTGGCGCGGAATTTCGTTGGGGACGGCGGGCGTACTTTTTGCCGCGCTGGTCTTCGGTCATTTCGGGATGAGCGTGCCGAAGGAAGTAATGGACTTCGGCTTGCTTCTCTTCGTGTACGCCGTCGGGTTGACGGCGGGACCGAGTTTCTTCCGCACCTTCCGTCGGCGTGGGATGCAGTTCGTCGTCCTCGCGCTGGTCATCGTCGGCAGTGGGGCAGTCCTCACGGCGTTGATCGCCTTCCTGCTCAAGCTATCTCCCGCCCTCGCGGCTGGACTTTACACCGGCGCGCTGACCTGCACTCCCGCGCTGGCAGGCGTGTTGGATGCCCTGCATCGCGTCTCCCCCGACGCCGCGCCGCTGGCTTCGGTTGGCTACGGCGTCGCTTACCCGTTCAGCATGATTAGCATGGTGTTGTTGATCCAGTTTTTGCCGAGCCTGCTCAAACGTCCCGTGAAGGTCGAAGAGAAAAAATGGCTGGAGGAAAAAGCCATTGAAACGCCAGGCTTGGTGGCGCATCAATTCCGGGTGACAAACCCCAACTGCGAGGGGCGCACCGTGGCAGAGGTCAATCCGCGACGGCTGGCACAGGTCAACCTTTCGCGCATCAAACATGGCGAGCGCGTTTTCGCCGCGACCCCCGAATCCATTTTGCATCTCGGTGATGTGGTCATGGCTGTCGGCGCGGCGGAGGAACTCGACAAGATGACTCTCCTGCTTGGCGAGCGCACCGACGAGCGCATGGATGTCAACGCCGAGGTGTTGAGCCTGGACATGGAAATGATGGATGAGTCGCTGACTGGCAAAACGCTGGCGAGCATGAAAGTGTGGGAGCAATACACGGTGGTCATCACGCGCATCCGCCGCCAGGGATTGGAGATCGCGCCGCATGGCAACGTGACTCTCGAAATGGGCGACGGCATCCGCGTGGTCGGCGAGAAATCGGCTGTGAGGGCATTTGCAAAAGTAGCACAGGGCACGCCGCGCCGCGTATCCGAAACCAGCATGACGGCGTATCTCGTCGGCTTGTTGATCGGCGTGGGCGTGGGATTGATTCCCGTGCCGCTCGGCGAGGGTGTGACGGTGAAACTGGGCATGGCGGGCGGAGTTTTTCTGACCTCGCTGCTGATCGGTCACTTCGGGCGGATCGGACCCTTTCGGCTTTATGTTCCCCCCGCCGCGAAAAACCTGACCCGTGAACTTGGCTTGATGCTCTTTCTCGCGGGAGCAGGCACAAACGCGGGGGCGCATTTGGTGGAAGTTCTGCAAGATCAGGGCTGGATTCTGTTGCTGGCGGGCGCGGCGATCACCCTGCTTTCCGCGCTGGCTGGACTGGTTGTCATGGTCAAAGTCTACAAGTTGAATTTGCTCTCGGCGATGGGTTCGCTCACCGCCGCCATGACCAATCCGCCTGCGCTGGCATCCGCCAACAACCAGACCGAAACCGACCTGCCGTCGATTGCCTACGCCAGCACATATCCTGTGGCACTGATATTTAAAATTCTTCTTGCTCAAGCACTGGTTGAGATTTTGGGCAGGTTGTTGTAAATAGCAGAGGTGGAAAATGGCTCAACTAAAAGATAAAGTGATTCTGATTACCGGCGCGGGCAAGGGGGCGGGGCGTGCGCTGGCGCTGGCGTTTGCAGAGCGCGGCGCAATTGTTGCGGCAAATGACATCTCCCCCATCAACGTGGATCAAGTCGTTGCAGAAATCGTCGCTCGCGGCGGGACAGCCAAAGCCTACATCGAGGATGTCGCCAAGAAGGTCGGCGCGCAGGCTCTGGTCAACTACGTGGAGGAGGATTTCGGCGGCATCGACATCCTCGTCAACCACGCGGCGGTGGAACCGCATACGTCCCTGCTGGAGATGGACGAGTGGGACTGGCATCGCACGCTGGACGTCAACCTGACGGGCGCGTTCCTGATGATTCAATCCACGGCGCGGGTGATGCGCGGGAAAGGCAAAGGGGAGATTCTCTCCATCGTAACAGAATCAGCTTCGGGCGCGGCATATCGTTCGAGCATGGCGGGGCTGAGGGCGTTGTCCCAGTCCGCAAAGTCGGAATTGAATCCGCATGGGATTCGAGTCCACATCATCGAAAATTCAATGGACGTGGTCGAAGTCGTGATGTTTGCACTGGAGGCAGAATGAAGGAATTGATCGATTACCGCGAGAAGCTGGTCAAACGTTTCCGCGAAGTTGCGTTGGAGTTCCGCGCCGCCTGCGAAGCGGTGGGCGACCCGTCTTCAAAAGTCGAAGGAGAATGGACGCTGCATCAGATTGCCTCCCACACCCGCGATGTACAAAAATTGGTTTACAATGCGCGCATCGAGCAGACCTTGCTGGTGGATGATCCCCTGTTCGATGGTTTCGATGCCGACGAATGGATGGCGGCTCATTACAATCCGCGGGAACCGCTGGCGGGGATTTTGAACGAGCTGACGCAAAACGTGGATGAGTTGTGCGTCGTCTTGAGCGGCGTGACACGGGAAGCCTGGTCGCGCGAAAGCCGTCACCCGGAACTTGGCGGCGGGCTGACCCTGCAATTTTGGGTGGAGCGCAGCCTGGGTCATATCAAGGAGCACCTGACAGCCGTAAAACGGTTGAATGTCAAATAAACCTGCCTTTTCTTATCAGTTTAGAGGTAAAATTAGCCCATGAAAAAGCAACGAATTATTCTAGTGGACGATCACGAATTGGTGCGCATCGGCTTGAAATCCCTGCTGGAGCGCCACCCGCAGTTCGACGTGGTGGGCGAGGCAGGCTCGGCGCGTGAGGCGCTGGAGCAGGTGGAATCGCTAAAGCCAGACGTGGTGGTAATGGATATTCGCCTGCCTGGCACGTCGGGCATCGATGCCTGCGAGCAAATCGTAAACCAACACCCCGAGACCAAAGTGCTCATGCTCACCTCGTATGCGGAGGATGAAATGTTGTTCTCCGCCATCCGCGCGGGCGCTTCGGGTTATGTGCTCAAACAAATCGGAAGCGAAGACCTGATCAAGGCGATTGAGTCGGTCGGACGCGGCGAAGCCTTGCTCGATCCCGCCGTCACCCAACGAGTCTTCCAGGAAGTACGGCGCGCTGTCAAGGAGGAGGAGGCTTCGGCTTTCTCGCATTTGAGCCAGCAGGAAAAGCATGTGTTGCTGCTTGTCTCCGAAGGCAAGACCAACCGCGAGATCGCCAAGAACCTGTTCCTCGGCGAAGGCACGGTGCGGAATTATGTTTCGAGCATCCTCTCAAAGTTGAGCGTCAATAACCGCGCCGAAGCCGCCGCCTACGCCGTCCAGCACAGCCTGCGGGAATATATTTCCCTTTAGCGGATTCAGACTCTGGAAGTTTATTCGACGGAGACATGAAAGACGTGTCTCCGTTTTGTTTTTTTCCCCGACTTTGATCTGGTCACCGGCTTATAATTGGTCCCATGCTTGAACTTTCCCTCCTCTTCCTCGGCAAAGCCGATGACCCCGATTGCGCCCGCGCGCTGGAATATTGTCAAAAGCATTTTTCCCATGTGACGTTTTGTCTCGGCAAATGGGGCGACCCGCTGCCAGAAGACATCCGCAAGTGGAGCGGGGATTACATCATTTCCTATCTTTCGCGCTGGGTGGTGCCGCAGGAATTACTGGATCGCGCCAAAATCGCGGCCATCAATTTTCATCCCGCCTCGCCTGAATATCCCGGCATTGGCTGCAACAACTTTGCCCTGTATGAGGACGCCAAGGAATACGGCGTGACCTGTCACCAGATGGCAGGCAAGGTGGACACTGGCGGGATCATCAAGGTCAGGCGCTTCCCCATTTATCCCGAAGATGGCGTGGATGAATTACTGGCACGCACCTACGAAAACCAATTGGCGCTGTTCTTCGAGATTGCCCAGATCATGGCGGAGGGCAAACCGCTCCCCGTTTCGGCTGAGACCTGGACCCGTCCGCCGTTTTCGCGCAAACAATTCAACGAGTTGTTCAAAATCACCACCGATATGAGTGAAGATGAAGTGAAACGCCACATACGAGCTGTCAGTTATAAACAGTGGCAGCCGTATATCGAGTTGGGCGGGTTCAGGTTCGAGTACAAACCCAAAAAAAAGGGCAGCTAACACATCCGAATCGGCTTTCATTCTTTTGGCAGCAGGAATATCATATATGTGAAGGATTACGCAATCTGTCAGGCGCGGTTCTTCTCGACGAGTCCTTGCGGAGAAAATCATGGTCGACATCCAAAAAATCCAGACATTTCTGTACGCGGCTGAAACATCGAGTCTCTCCGAAGCGGCAAAACAACTGCACCTTACCCAGCCGGCGGTCAGTCACCAGATCAAATTGCTCGAACGGGAACTGGGCGTCAAACTTTTTACCCGTAACAACACCGGACTTAAAATAACCGAGGCCGGCGAGCTATTATTGCCCTGGGCACGCCGCCTGTTGCACGACATGAGTGACTTGAAGGACATGATGTTGTCCACGCAGGAGGTATTTGCCGGGGAATTGCGGATCATGTGCAGCACATCCGTCGGGAAGTATATCCTGCCGCAATTGACCGCCCGTTTCTGCCTGCGCTATCCCAAAGTCAAAGCCCGCATTCTGGCATGTGGAGCCGAAAAAAACGCCCTGCGGCTCCTGGAGGGAGATGCTCATCTTGGAGTTATCAGCAGGGAGACAAGCGACAAGGGGGTGGAATCCCAGGAGTTTTTCCGCGACACAATCCACCTGGTTGTCCCGTCAAATCACCGCTGGGCGGAAAGGTCGTCCATCGAACCGTCGGAACTTGTCCACGAGCCGATGCTTCTCAGGGAGGAGACCTCAGGCACACGTTGGGTGATGCTGACAGAGCTTTCAAAGTTCGACATCAGTCTGGAAGACTTGAACGTATTTCTGGAGATAGGAGGCGCCGAGGGAATTATGGAAGCCATATCACACGGGTATGGCGTTTCCTTCGTCTCTGAATTGGCAAGCAAACATCTGCGGGAATTGGGACGGGCTGTAAGTGTGCCTGTGAATGGGCTTAATATACGGCGCACCATCTATATGGCGCGCAAACGGATCAGCGACCCCCATCGCCCACGGGATGTTTTTTGGAGTTTCATCCATGCACCGGAGAACTCGGACCTGTTGAGCAGGCAATGATGCGGAAACACCGCCGTTGAAGGCAGGCTAAGTCTCCTGCGGGGAATCTGTCATCAGGCAGCTGGTCATGAAGAAGCCGATGATCAGACTGCAAACAAAGCATCCGCCCCAAAAGAACGACGTGCCGCCGAGGGTGATTGCATTGGATAAAGCCAACGTGGGGATCAGCACCATTACGAACAACATGGTCCAGCCGATTGACTTTGCGGCGGCGGGATGCTTCTCAAAAAGATATTTGCAGACGGAGTACCGCCTGTTTCTTACGGCAAAGCCAAGCAGCGCTCCAGCAAATGCGCCAAAGAATAAAGTGACGGACATGGCAGTCTCCCTTCCAAATTGATCTCAAATTCCAAAATAGTTTCGCTTGCTGCGAAGCTCAATTTTATATTACCCTCCTGGCATGGTGATTACAAGTAAAAAGTGTCACCCGGTCCAATCCAGTAATTTATGGCGCGCCATAGAAATGATTGATACCAAAAAGGCCCCCGAATGGGAGCCTAAGGTTGATATAAACCTTTGCCGGGTGTTATTTTTCCTTTTGCCCGCTGGCTTTCATCCAGGTCTTCTTCATCGTCAGCGCATCCTCCTCCATGACGGGGCTTTCGCACAGGATGCGCCCGCCGCAGCCGAATCTGCTCAGGGCTTTGAACAGGGCTTTCAAATCCAAATCGGCATCGACAAGTTTAAGGTGATTCTTCTCCCCTTTGGGTCCGTACTCGATACCGGAAAGATGGATGTGCAAGCGCTCGAGGGCTTTCCCGCCCAGTTCGCGTGCGTAGACTTCCAGCAGGCGCGACCATTCGTCGTAGGTGTTCATCGTGCCGTCGCCAGGGCGGGCATGCAGGTGGGCAAAGTCGAGGCAGGGCTGGACCATGTCCATGGCCTTGCTCATCGCGACGGCATCCTCGAACGAGCCAAGCATCGCGGACTTCCCCATCGTCTCCGGGCGGAGAGTCACCATATCGCCATTCTTTTTCAATTCGTCCACGCAGCCCTGCAAACGCGGAATGGCGACCTTCAACACCTCAAGCGGATCGTTCGCAAAATACGAGCCGGGGTGGAAGATAATGTCCGTCGCTCCTGCAAGAAATCCGTAGTGCGCCGCATCCATCAGGCGCTTGCGGGATTTGCCCCACTCCTCCCCGGTTGCGTTCAGGTTGATGAAATAGGGCGCATGGACGCTCAACGCCACGCCCTGCTCCTCACCCGTGGATTTGATCAGGGCGCAGGTTGCCTCGGTCACGCGCACCGACTGCACCCAGCCCAGTTCCATCGCATCCAACCCAATGGATTTGCTGAATTCGATTGCGCCAACAGATCCGCCCGGCTTTTTGGGTGTGCCTGTGGGAGAGCCGACCGTGCCAAATCTAAATGATAAAGTCATAGGTACTCCAGGGATTTAAAGTTTGCAGGAAAAACCCAGATCATGGAATGTAAAGTCAGTTTATCATGAATGGCGGGCTCAACGGTATTGTGATGGGAATCGCATAATAGATCTCTTGCAAAAGTAGGCTAGTAAGCAGTTTTGAGCTCCATGTTACAGATGGCAGCGATCAGGTTAAAACGTAACCCAAAACGTTTGCGACGATTTCGATAACGTTCGCTCAAAATGCGAAAGATTTTCAAGC
>JACRBJ010000003.1 GCA_016234555.1 Chloroflexota bacterium
AAACGGTCAATTCTGTGATCAAACGCAAGTTTGGTGATACCATCCGTTCTCGAAAGACACAACTTCAGAACCGCGAGCCGATTATCAAGGCCTTGGTCTACAACATTCATCGCTAGTTCACATTATCTTTGCAACAGAGCACTTTTTCAAAGAAAACTCTCCCAGGCAACCCTACACAACCCTCCTTTTGGTCTGCACAATTTCTGCAAATATGAAAAGTATCTTTGGGGAAAACCGAAAAGGAGTTACCCATGACGGGATTTTCAACGTCAAGAAAACTTTCGAAAATTTATCTCATGATCCTGGTTATTGTGCTGGCGTTTTCCAGTCAGGCTTGCGGCGCCCCGCAACAACCCACGCAAACTGCAACAGAAAGTCAATCTGCAACTGCTGAACCGACAAGTACACCTGCACTCACAGCGAAAATTCAGCCGACAAAGACCCCAATCCCAACCGTTGCAACCACGCCGACCACGACTTTATCCAAAGTCACGATTAGTGCGGTCGAAGGCGACATTGCCATCCGTAAGGGACCCGACGTGACCTTTGATGCAATCTCAAAATTGCAAAACGGAGAGACCGCAACTGTCCTAGCTCGCAGCATCATGGATGGGTGGGTGCAAATCGAAATCCCATCCCAGGCGGGGAGGACAGGCTGGATTTCGGTCCAGACCAATTACTCGATTGTGAATGGAAATCTGCTCGACCTGCCCAGAATTGATTCAGTGGAATGGAATGTCGGATCCTACCTCATCAACTGCACTCCACACCAAATGATCGTGAAACCCGGCGACGTCATCCTCCAGCCAGTTGACGATGCTCCAAATAATCGAGTGTGGTTCTCACCGGGGCTTTACTCGGTCTATGACCTGGAAGTGGAGGGTCAACCCGTGGCGGCTAATTTGAGCGTGACCGAACACAGGGAATTTCACATCATCAAAGATGGGACAAGAACGCAATGGCCCTGCCCACAAAGCAATTAAAAAATCAAAGATAGAGAGCATATTATGAAGAAAAAAATCATTTACCCCCTATTGCTCGGATTGTTTCTGGTTGGATGCGCTCCGGCAGCAACCCAACCCTCGAAAGTAGTGCCCAGCCCAACGGAAGTGGCTGCCGAACCCGTTTCACAGCAGTTGGCGACTCCGACTTCAATTCCGACAAAAGCTGCAACAGCGACTGAGACCGCCACCCCGATCTCCACGCCCGACTTTAGCCTGATCGGTCTACCAAGCGAGGAAGATGGCGCACTGGTATTCGACTTCGTCGAGCAAATGTGCAATGCGGAATGGTACACCCGCGGACAGGATTTATCCTGTCCGGGAGACGACAGCCAATCAAGCGCAGGTTACGTGATGCAGCTTGATGGAGCATCCCAGGGGCTTTCCTCGGACATAAACGTGCTGCTTGCCTACACCCCGCAAAAGAACTACGAGACCATCTCCAGCAAATACCCCACCTTCACGGTGCAAAAAGGAGATCGTTTCCGCGCCGTGCTTGCCTGCAAGGAACACACATTCTGCGATGTGGAATTTGTGCTGGACTTTTCCAATGAAAAGGGCAGTGCGGGTTTGAAGAGTTGGCGTTACCTTTTTGCCGATGAACCGATTGTGGTGGACTATCCGCTGGATGCGTTGGCGGGGGAAACCGTGCAGTTTCACTTGAACGTGCGTGCGCGTGGCAATCCTGTTGAGGCGTATGCGGTTTGGATCGCGCCACACATTTATCGACCCGCACCGTAATCCATTAGCACCCACAGGGCAAGCGAGCTGATGGACTCCACAAGTAATCAAAAATAGAACAAGGAGAATCTTGCATGAACACAATTTTGAATTTTATGAAAAATAAGAAAATCCGAAACTGGACGATTGTCGCCATTGCGGCGCTCATCGTGTTGGGCTTCGCGTTCTTCTCCCCAAAGAAAAGCAGCGCACAGGCGGACAACACGGCAACCGTCGTTTCATTGGAAGTGGCTGAAACCATCGAGGCTTCAGGTTCGCTGGCTGCCCAGCCTTTCGCCAGCCTGACGTGGAAGTCGGGCGGCGTGGTCGAGAATGTCAACGTCGAGCCTGGGGATTTTGTGAAAGACGGCGACGTACTTCTTTCGCTGCAACCATCCAGTACATCCGCAAGCATTGTCAACGCCCAGAGCGATTTATTGAAGGCGCAGGAGGATTTGGAAAACCTGCTCAAGTCCGACACGGAACGCGCCCAGGCTGCCATTGATCTGGACGACGCCCAGGAAGCCTACGACAAAGCCCGCGACTGGCGCGTCTCCTTGAATGGTGAAATCTGGATCACGCGCATCACCTACAAAACCATTGGCGGCAGGCAGGTTCCCACCGAGCATTCGTACCGCGATTACGCCGATCCCGAGACTATTGCGGAAGCTGACCGCGACCTGGCGTTGAAAATGTCCCAACTGGAAGACGCCCAACGCGCCTACGACCGCCTGAAGGATGGTCCCAACCCCGACGACGTAGCCGCCGCCCAAGCCAAAGTGGATGCAGCACAGGCAACGGTCAACTCGCTCCACATCATCGCCCCGTTCGATGGGCAGGTGCTTTCGGTGGAACATCGTGCAGGTGACACAGTGACCAACGGCGAGTTGTCGGTCAACCTTGCAGACTTGAATCAACTTTATATCGAGACGCAGGTGGATGAATCAGATGTGGCAAATCTCAAGTTGGGCAACCAGGCTGAGGTCACGTTGGATGCGATGCCCGGAGTCACGCTGACGGGTGAAGTATCCATCATCAATCCCGTCGGTGAAATCGTTTCTGGTTTGGTGAAGTACAAAGTCCGCGTTGACTTGGATAAAATCGAGGAAGGCACATTCCTGCCGCTGGGGACGACTGCCAACGTGGTCATCAAAGTGAAAGATGAAGCCGCTGTGCTGGCGGTTCCCATCACGGCGATTCAGAACGACAGCAAAGGCGAATACGTCTGGGTCATGCGAAACGATACGGCGACACGTGTGGATGTGATCGGCGGATCAATCGTCGGCGAGTTGGTTGCCGTGACTGGTGACCTGACTGAAGGCGAGACTCTGCAAATCGTCAACGAGAGCAGTTTCAACGCGCCCAATCCTTTTGGAGGAAACAAATGATTCAGGCTGAGTCTTTGACGAAGGTCTACCAGATGGGCGAGAACGAAGTCCGCGCGTTGGATGGCGCGAGTTTCACCATCGGCAAGGGCGAGATGGTCGCCATCATGGGACCGTCAGGTTCGGGCAAGAGTACGTTGATGTCGATCATCGGCTGTCTGGATGTGCCGACGGGCGGCAAGTATTTGCTCGATGGCGTGTCGGTGGAAAACCTCGACGAGTCGCAACTGGCGGAAGTACGCGGACGCAAGATCGGTTTTGTCTTTCAGCAGTTCAACCTGCTGGCACGGACAAGCGCATTGGAGAACGTCATGCTGCCCCTGACCTATGCGGGTTTCGCCGGCAGGGAACGCGAAGAGCGCGCCTCCAAAGCCTTGGAGCGAGTCGGGCTGGGAGATCGGACTCATCACGCTCCCAACGAACTCTCCGGCGGACAACAGCAGCGTGTGGCAATTGCCCGCGCGCTGGTCAATGAGCCTGCCATCCTGCTTGCCGACGAACCGACAGGCGCGTTGGACAGCAAGACAGGCGTGGAAATCATGGAACTGTTCCAAAGCCTGTACAGCGAAAACGGTCAGACCGTGATTTTGGTGACGCACGATTCCTACGTGGCGCGGCATACGAATCGAATTATCAAACTTTCAGATGGGAAGATTATCTCGGATGAAGTCAACGCAAATCCCATCAAGGCTGGCACGCCAAGAACAGAGGCGTAGGGGCGACCCATTGGGTCGCCCCTACAATGGAGAACGAACATGTTATTTTCAGAAAATATAAAAATCGCCTTCCGCGCGTTGCGGGCGAACAAGATGAGGTCCATCCTGACCATTCTCGGCATTGTGATCGGCGTGGCGACGGTGGTGGCTCTGCTCTCGATTGGCGAGGGAGCAACCGCCAGCATTACCAGCCAAATCCAGAGCGGAGGCTCGAACCTGCTGACCGTCTCCCCTGGCAAAATGCAAATGGGAATGGGCGGACAATCACGCCAGGCAAGTTATCTGTATTACAAGGATTATCAACTGCTGGAACGCGGGCTGACGGGAGATATCGCCGCGATGGTTCCCGTGTATCAATCCAATTACACGGTCAAGTTTGGGAACGAAAGTTTCAATACCAACACCGTCGGCGTGATGGAAGACCACGCGGAAGTGCGTTCGTTCATCGTAACGGAAGGACGCTTCATCACTGACGGCGATAACAAGTCGCAGGCGTTGGTGGCGGTGTTGGGCGACACGGTGGCACATGACTTGTTCGGAACGCTCTCCCCCATCGGCAAGACCATCTCCATCAATGGCTTGAAGTTCGAAGTGGTCGGCGTGCTGGAATCCAAGGGCGCTTCGCTCGGCTCGCCCGATGACAATATCTTCATCCCCATGGAGACGGGCTACAACAAACTCTTCGGTGAGATCGCCCTGCACAACGGCAAGCGGATGGTCAACAACATCCTGGTTTCGGTCACAGACACCGACTCGATGGAAACAGTCTCGGCGCAGGTCGAATACATGCTCCGCCGATCGCATGAGTTGAAACCGTCCGATGAACTGGACTTCAACGTGATGAGCCAGTCCGATACGCTGGAGACGTTGAATTCCGTCACCCAAACCCTGACCATCTTCCTCGGCGCGATTGCTGGCATCTCGCTTCTCGTCGGCGGAATCGGAATCATGAACATCATGCTGGTCTCGGTCACAGAACGGACGAAGGAAATCGGTCTGCGGAAAGCCGTGGGCGCGACCAAGAATCAAATATTGACCCAATTCCTGATCGAGACGGTTACGTTGAGTCTGCTCGGCGGTATCATCGGCATTTTGCTCGGCGTGGCGATTGCAGTCACCTTCAGCGTGACGGGGCTGATTTCCTCGGTCATCACGGCAGATGCGATTCTGCTGGCGTTCTTCTTCGCCCTGATCATCGGCATCTTCTTTGGGCTGTATCCTGCCTTCCGCGCCGCAACGTTGCATCCGATGGTGGCGTTGAGGTATGAATGAACAATCTGTAGGAGCAGGGTGACCCCGCCCCTACTTTGTGGTAAAAAGGTCCTATGGCTAAGAAAATCCTCCTCGTGGACGACGAGCCCGAAATCCTCGAAATCTGCCGCGACTATCTCAAAGCCTCCGCGTTTGACGTGGTGACGGCGAAGGATGGCGCGCAGGGGCTTGCCGTCGCCCGCCGCGAAAAGCCCGATCTGATCATCCTCGATTGGATGATGCCAGAAATGGACGGGATCGATGTCTGCCGCGCCATCCGCCGCGAGAGCGATGTACCAATTATCATGCTGACGGCGCGGGTGGAGGAGACCGACAAACTCATCGGGCTGGAGATTGGCGCAGACGATTACATCACCAAACCATTCAGTCCGCGTGAGTTGGTAGCGCGGGTCAAAGTGATACTGCGCCGCGCCAGTGGCGACTCGGCGGCGGAAGTTATCCGCGTGGGAGAAGTTTCATTGGACAGAGCCCACTTCGAGGTTCGAATCGAAGAGCGTGAAATTCAACTCACTCCTACTGAGTTCGAAATCATGGCGACGTTGATGAGTCAGCCTGGTCGCATCTTCTCGCGCAATCAACTGTTGAATGCCGCGCACGGCGTCGCCTTCGAGAGTTACGAACGTGCCATCGATTCGCACATCCGCAATCTGCGCCGCAAGTTGGAACCCGACGAGTTCATCGTCACGGTGCATGGCGTAGGCTATAAATTCGAGGCTTGATATGCACTCATCCACCCATGAAATTCGAAGGCGTCTATTGGTTTTATTGTTGCGCGCATTCGTAATCGTTGTATTTTTATCTTTTCTATTCTTTACATTCATCCTTGGATATTTCCTGACCTCGTCTTCAACTCCTGTGCCGTTTCCATTCGTGAGCACATTGGAAGGATACTATCTTGCAAAAGGAAATTGGGATGGTGTTGAAACGGCATTCAATTCACTCGGCGGCTTGAGTGACATAAGCTCATTGCTGCTGGATAATGAGCACCACATCATCATCGACCGAAGACCTGATTCCACTTCGCCTGCTTCGACAGTTGGCTCAACCTATGAAATTCAAAACAAGGATATCGTCTTCAACCTCAGTGTGGAAGACAAACCTATTGGATATTTGGTTATTGCACCATATTCCCTCACACAACGCTTTGGAATTGCACGCGCCATCGTCCTGCCTGTTGGAATCATTTCGCTTACCCTCGTCATATTCCTTGTTATCGTTGCCATGTTGCTCATTCGCCGCTTCGTCAACCCGCTGGCAGATCTGATCTACGCCGCGCGCGCGGTGGCGGACGGCAACCTCGAAACCCGTATCCCAACCGAAGGTCCGCAAGATTTACGCACGCTCTCCGAAAGCTTTAACGAAATGGCAACCTCGCTGGAGCGCAATGACCGCGAACGCCGCGACATGCTGGCAGACATTGCTCACGAACTGCGCACCCCTCTCTCGGTCATCCGCGGGCGGCTGGAAGGAATCGTGGACGGCGTTTACTCCGAGACGGGCGCACCTGTCTCCACTGCGCTGGAACAAACCTATTTACTGGAAAGACTCGTGGACGACCTGCGCCTGCTCACGTTGGCCGAATCACGTCAACTGCATTTTGAGTCCAAGCCAGTGGATTTGGGCAGCCTCGCCCAGCATGTGATCGATCTTTTCCAGGCGGAAGCCCGCGAGAAAAATATTTCCCTCTCATTAAGTCGGTTGTCTGAAAATCTTGTTGTCGAAGCGGATGCCCAGCGCACGGAACAGGTCATCGCCAATTTGGTGGGCAACGCCCTGCGCTACGTCCCTGAAAACGGCAGGGTGTGGATCGAGGTCTCAGCCGACGGGGGATCGGTTAGCCTTTCGGTCAACGACAACGGCAAGGGAATCCCCGAAGCAGACCTGCCCTTCATCTTCGACCGCTTCTGGCGCAAAGACAAATCCCGCTCGCGCATCTCAGGCGGAACGGGATTGGGTCTGGCAATTGCCAAACAACTCGTCGAGGCGCAGGGCGGGAACATCACAGCGAATAACTTACCCGAAGGCGGATTACAGGTCCGGGTCGAGTTGAGCAAATAACCCCTAAAAATTCAGCAGTGACCTGCGCATCAAGCCATAGAGCGTCCGAATTGCGTCTCGCATGTCAATGAGGTCAGGCACATAGGTCATAAGTGTCAATTTGGGATGGAGAGCATACGTACGCAGAATTTGGCGCGCTTCCTTGACGTACTCTTCCCAGGCTTCTGCAAATGAACTTTTCTCGAATTTGATCACATGAATCAGGTCTTTCAGTTCGACAAAACGAATCGGTTGGTGCTGTGTGCGGTAGTGCATGTTGATCAATGTTTCCACGCCAAAACGGGATGGACGCAGTTTTGGCAAAATGGGCAGCAAGTCCGTCCGCCAGAGGGCACGCTCCCCCGAGAGCCAGCGCTGGACGTGAAAGATATCGGCGGTATGCCAGGGATCTATTTCGCGTTGTGGATAACCAATGACCATGTCAGCCTGACCGTTGAGGATGGGAGATAAAACCTGCATGGCGTAGTCGGTATTCCAGTTGACCAGGTCCGCATCGACGAACAATAAAACATCCCCGCGAGCGGCTGCGGCTCCCTCCGCCATTGCATATCCCTTGCCACGATTGGGCGATAAAAATATCGGGCGGACTTTTTCGCTCTGACCATATTGGCGCAGGATTTCAGCAGTTCGGTCTTGTGAGCCATCGTCCACCACAATGATTTCGTGAACCGCGGGCGTGGTCAGCAATGCATCGAGCACGTCCGACAGATATTTTTCCTCGTTGTAAGCGCAGACAATCGCCGTGCAAGTCGGCTGGGAAGGGCGGGACGTTTTCATCAAAGTTCTCCTTGTTGGAAATTGATTTTCAGAGATTGTATCGTCCCACCCTTTTTCCTGCCTAACCGCTGGCTAACAGATGGCTATCGGTTGGTAAACAAAATTGGGAAATACATTCGTTGTATTCCTCCAACCATCTCCCCAATTCCTTTTTTGAATGGCACTTTTGTTCCTTCGGGATTATGATTGATAAAAAATTCAGGAGGTTTCCCCATGCGAGATTTGACAAACGAAATCCTCGAGTTGATCCGCCGCACATCATCCAGCCTGCCGCCGGATGTGGAAAAACGCCTGCGTGCGTCCATCGAAAAGGAGGAACCAGGCTCCGCCGCCCGCGGCGCGCTGGAGACCATCCTCAAGAACATCGATCTCTCCCGCGAACAATCCACGCCGATTTGCCAGGATACCGGCACGCCAATTTTCTACGTCCATTACCCTGTGGGGTGGTCAACGATAAAGCTCAAGGAGCAGATTCGCTCCGCGATGGCAGAGGCAACCAAACGCTCGTACATGCGTCCCAACGCCGTGGATGCCATCTACGACAAGAACACGGGGAACAACCTCGGCGGCGACGATTTCCCCTACATCCATTTTGAAGAAGTCGAAAGCGACGACCTGACCATCGAATTGATGCTTAAAGGCGGCGGATGCGAGAACGTCGGGCGGCAATATTCCATGCCTGACAGCACAGTCGGCGCGGGACGTGACCTTGCTGGCGTCCGCAAGGTGGTTTTGGACGCCATCCACAAGGCGCAGGGTCAGGGATGCGCGCCGGGCATTCTGGGGGTCGCCATCGGCGGCGACCGTGGGACGTCGTACATCAAATCGAAGGAAGTCTTGTTCAGCGAGATGGGCACGCGCAACGCGGACCCCAAACTGGCTGAGCTGGAGGAACAACTGACGAAGGAAGCCAACGAAATGGGAATCGGTCCCATGGGCTTTGGCGGCAAGACCACCGTACTGGATACGAAAATCGTCGGCTTGAGCCGTCTGCCCGCTTCGTACTTCGTCTCGGTCTCGTACATGTGCTGGGCATACCGCCGCCGCAAGATGACGGTGAGGGGCGAAGAAGTGATTTACGATTGACGATTTTGGATTGCAGGAGAACAGGATGAAACAGATAACCACCCCTATCAGTGATGATGCGATCCGTGATTTGAAAGTCGGCGATGCGGTTGCCCTCTCCGGCATGATGGTCACCGGGCGTGACACCGTCCACAAGTGGATGATTGAAACCTTTATCAAAAAGACCTGCGCCCCGCAGGGCGATGACTTGCAGGTGTATGAGGAATTAAAGAAGATCCTGAACGGTTCACTGATCTATCACTGCGGACCCGTCGTTTCGGGACTCGACACGAAGGACTACAAATTCGTCGCGGCAGGACCCACCACATCCATCCGCGAGGAGCCGTACCAGGCGGACGTGATGAAACACTTCAACCTCAAAGGCGTCATCGGCAAGGGCGGCATTGGCGCGAAGACTCTCAAAGGCTGCGCGGACACGCCCGCAGTGTATTTTCACGCTATTGGCGGCGCGGCTTCATATATCGCGCAGACCGTGGTCAAGGTGCATGGCGTCTATAAAATGGAGTTCGGCGTCCCGGAAGCCATCTGGGTCATCGAGGTTAAGGACTTTCCCGTCGTCGTCACGATGGACTCGCATGGCGGGAGTCAACATGCAGTGATCGAAGAGTCGTCCAGGAAGGTTCTGGACGACCTGCTGGCGCGGTAGTTTCCCAAAATGTTGTCATGAAAAACAGGGCTGTCATTACCAGACAGTCCTGTTTTTGGATGTGCTTCGCAAAAGACTGATATATAATGGAACCACCATGTTCAATCGGTTGCGTCGCCTGTTTGCCCCGCCCATTTTTGCAGACGAAGAGAAAACGCGCGTTGCGCAGATTCTTAACGGCTTTTTATGGAGTGCAATCGGTATTCTTTCCGCGCTGATTATTGTTCGCATTGGCTGGAAGGGCAATAATCTAGCAACGCTATTCGTATTATCGGGAATTGTGCTCCTGCTGGCGGGGGGACAAATCCTGATCCGCCACGGTCATGTGCGCGGCGCGAGTATATTCCTAGTCACTACCTTGTGGATAGCCATGACCTACCAGATATGGAGGTCGGACGGCATTCACGACGCGGCGGTTATCACCTATATTATCCTAATCGTATTTTCCAGCCTTTTACTGGGATGGCGTTTCGCATCCATGGTGGGCGTGTTAAGCGTGGCTGCCATTTGGTATTTCGCCATTATGGAAGACCTGGGACTGCGCGGGTTTCGAGTGGATAACCCCATCAGTTATGCGCGCGACCTTTCCGTTGTTATTATTCTTATCGGCATCCTGATCTACCAGTTAATCTCGAACTGGTCGCGCACCCTGCAGTCCGCCCGTCTCGAATTGCAGGAGCGACTGCACGCCGAGGAAAAACTACAACGGCAGGCAGATTACCTCTCAGCATTGAATGAGATTTCCCTGGGGTTATTAAATCGCCTCGAACTGCATTCCCTGCTGGAAACCATCCTTGCGCGGGCTTGCCGCCTCCTTGAAACGGAAGACGGTTTGATCGAACTGATGCTACCCGACGGCTCGGCGCTTCGTCAGGAAGTTGGGCGCGGAAACTTCAAAAAACACGACGGGACACTCACTGCGAAGGATGAAGGCGTTGTCGGCAGTGTATGGGGAAGTGGACAAACACTGATTGTCGAGGATTACGCCAACTGGGAAAAGAGACTACCCGAAGGCATCGCGGCGGGGTATACCACTGTCATGGGTATTCCGCTCAAGGTTGGGGAAACAGTTATCGGTGTGCTGGTGGTCGCCCATGCCGGGCAGGGACGGGCTTTCACGCAGGAACAAGTCGGCATGATGGAGCGTTTTGCGTCGCTGGCGTCGCTGGCAATCGACAATGCCCGTCTTTATCACCAGTTGCAACAGGAATTGCTGGAACGACGCCACACCGAATCCGCCCTGCAGGAAAACGAGGAACGCATGCGTGCCATTCTTGCCTCGATCCCCGACATGATTTTCGAAATATCCAGTGAGGGAATCTGCCTGGGTTTCATGGCTTCAGCTGAACTCACGCCCCTCCTGCCGCCATCGCAGTTCGTCCAGAAGAACGTGAAGGACATGTTCCCGCCCGCCATTGCCGAACAAACCCTGTTTGCACTCGAACGCGCGCTGGCGACGGAACAGGTCAATGCTTTTGAATACGGTCTGCCATCGGGCGGGGAAACCCAATTCTTCGAAGCGCGCCTTTCCGCGATCAGCCCAAAGTCCGCGATCATGATGGTGCGCGACATCAGCCAGCGGAAGTGGATCGAAGCCGAACGAGAGGAACTTATCAACGAACTCGAAAGAAAGAACAGCGAACTGGAACGCTTCACCTATACGGTATCGCACGACTTGAAATCTCCGCTCATCACCATTAAGGGTTTTCTCGGCTTTTTGGAACACGACGCCACAAGCGGTAACGTGGCGCGTTTGAAGTCTGACGTCCAGCGCATTTCCAGCGCAGCCGACAAAATGCAAATGCTACTCAACGAATTGCTCGAACTCACCCGAATCGGACGCCTGGTAAATCCATCGCAAAACGTCGACTTTGGAGAACTCGTGCGCGAAGCGGTCGAGCTGGTGCACGGGCGCATCCAAAACGGGGGAATTCAGGTTTCGATCCAGGAAGACCTTCCAATCGTGTACGGTGACCGTCCGCGCCTGCTCGAAGTGCTGCAAAACCTGATCGACAACGCCGCAAAATTCATGGGGGACCGGGATAATCCCCGCATCGAGATCGGTTTGCGCGGACATGAGAACGGGCAGCCAGTTTTTTACGTCCGCGACAACGGGATGGGAATCGAACCCGCCCATCATGACCGCATCTTCGGCTTGTTCAACAAGCTGGATACGGCATCCGAGGGCACGGGGATTGGGTTATCCCTCGTCAAGCGGATCATCGAAGTTCACGGAGGCAGGATCTGGGTCGAGAGTGAACCCCAAAAAGGGGCGACATTCCTGTTCACTCTGCAGGCGCAACCCGCGCCCTGATTCGTGTTATAAATGGGGGCATCTTACCCGGAGGATTTATTTATATGAAACGCGCAGTCAGCATCAGCATTGGCTCATCCAAAAGAAACAAGGCGGTGGAAGTCACTCTGCTTGGCGAAAAAATCAGCATCGAGCGAATTGGCACGGATGGCGACATGGAAGTCGCCGCCCTGAAATACAAGGAACTCGATGGCACCGTGGACGCATTCGGCATGGGTGGCGGCGACCTGGGCGTCATGACCGATGGAAAGTGGTATCCGTTTTATTCAGTATTGCCCATGGCGAGGTACGTCAAAAAGACCCCGTTGGTGGACGGCACCGGGTTGAAGAACACCCTTGAAAACCGCGCCTGTGCCGTGATGGAAGCCAAAATCAAGGACTATCTCGACGCGCACGGACGCAGGGTTTTCATGGCAGCGGGCGTGGATCGCTGGGGACTGTCGAAGGCATTCGTGGAAAACGGCTACGAGATTATTTTCGGTGACCTGATGTTTGGTCTCGAAATTCCCATCGCGCTTCACACCCTCAAACAGCTCAAAACGCTTGCCGCCCTGTTGCTGCCGATCGTGGGTCGCCTGCCCTATTCGTGGATCTATCCCATCGGCGAGAAACAGGAAAAGCGCACGCCCAAGTTCGGGAATTATTATGCCTGGGCAACCGTCATCGCCGGTGACTGCCACTACCTCAAACGTTTCATGCCCGACGACTTGAAGGGCAAGGTGATCGTCACCAACACCACCACCGCCGAGGATGCGGATTTGTTCCGCAAGGCGGGAGTCAAATACCTGGTCACCACCACCCCCGTCCTCGAAGGACGCTCCTTCGGCACGAACATGATGGAAGCCGCGCTGGTGGCTGTCGCCGGGAAGGGACGTCCGCTTACCTGGCCCGAACTAACGGAAATGCTCGATAAACTCGGCTTCGAGCCGCAAATACAGGAGTTGAATTAATCATGGATGCAATCGTAACTGCCGGCGGGATTCCCCAACCCGGCGACCCCTTGTACGTTTATTCCAACGGCGATTCCAAGGCGCTGATTGACATCGCAGGCAAGCCCATGGTCCAGTGGGTGCTTGACGCCCTAGGCAACGCCAATCAGGTTGACAACGTCATCCTCATCGGTCTCACGCACAAAAGCGGCTTGACCTGTAAGAAACCGCTACACTACATCTCCAACCAGGGACGGATGCTGGCGAACATCGTCGCCGGCGTAAACAAGTCTCTCGAACTGAACAAAAAGACGGAATATGTCCTTGTTGTCTCCTCGGACATTCCCGCCCTCAAGAGTGAAATGGTGGATTTTCTGGCGAATACCTCCATGCAAACCCGCGACGATATTTACTACGGTGTTTGTCCCCGCGAGGTGATGGAAACGACCTTCCCAACCTCCAGGCGGACGTACACCAAATTGAAGGATATGGAAGTCTGCGGCGCTGACATGAACGTCATCCACGTCAGCATGGCGACGGAGCATCTCGACACCTGGGAGAAATTGATCGGCAACCGCAAAAGCCCGCTGGCGTCGGCGGCTGTCATCGGCTTCGATACCCTCTTCCAGTTGTTCACCCGTCAGTTCACCCTGCAAGGGCTGGTGGACCGCGCCTCTGAGCGCATCGGCATCAAGGGGCGCGTCGTCATCTGGGACAAGGCTGAACCCTGCATGGACGTGGACAAGCCCCATCAGTTGGAGATCATGCGTGAATACCTTGCGCTCGAAAAGAAAAAGGAAGCCGCCGCAACAAAGAGAAAAGCAACGCGCGCTTCAACTCCGAAGATGACCTCGCCCAAAGTACGCTCACAGGTCAAAGCGAAGGCAAAGTACAAATGAGTTTTCGTTCCCTGCTTGAACTGGACGCCCGCTTTTCAGACAAGTTGCGTGTGGCTGAAAAACCGGGCATTTTGCGGAATATCGCCATCTTCCTCGCGCACTCCGGCGATTCATGGTTTTGGGCGTCGGCGCTCATCCTTGGCTGGTTTCTCAGCGCCTCTCCGTGGAGACATTGGGAAGTGGTCGAATTCTTTGGCATCCTCGGTTTGGCGGGTGTGGTGCTTGCCATCAAGTTCCTTGTCCGCCGCAAGAGACCTGAAGGCGAATGGGGCGGAATTTATCGCAACACAGACCCGCATTCCTTTCCATCGGGACACGCCGCCCGCGCCTTTCTGATTGCGGTGGTGGCGTCGGCGCTGGCTCCGCCCTGGTGGCTGATTCTCCTCCTGTGGGTTTGGGCGCCGCTGGTGTCTTTGGCGCGAGTCGCCATGGGAGTCCATTACCTTTCGGATGTGGTCGCAGGCGCTATCCTGGGCATTGTCATCGCGCTGATCGGCTTGCAAATCTATCGTCCGATGGTGAACTGGCTTGTTTCGTTGATCGGCTTCCCGCTCTGGTAGCTAGCTCTTGAAATGGCAGAGACATGGACCCCGCTCCATGTCTTTTTGATTAAAGAGGAAACCATGAAGACATACACCTTCCGTCTGAAACCCGCTCAGGATTTGTTCGACTGCATCGAGGCTTTTGTCTCCGACAAAAAAATCGAAGCAGGCTGCATCCTCTCCGGTGTGGGAAGTTTGACTCACGCCACCCTGCGCCTTGCCAACCGCGAATCCTACAACGAATATGAGGGACATTTCGAGATCGTCTCGATCACCGGGACTGTCGCAGTCAGCGGCTCGCACCTGCACATCTCGATCTCGGACGGCAACGGCGCAACGATTGGCGGTCATCTCGTTTCGGGATGCAAAATCTATACCACAGCCGAAATTGTTCTGGCAGTCTTCGATGACATGGTCTACGCCCGCGAACTGTTCGAAAACGATTCGGGTTACGAGGAACTGGTGGTACGCGAAAAACCCGATTGAAAATACTTATCTCGAATTTAGGTATTTTCATTACAATATTTTTCATGTGATTGCCAGCATTTCTCTCTACAAAGCCCTTTATCGGAGTGGTAGTCGAAGGGAGAATTCTTACAAGGACGGTGGACCCCGTCTGGAAAGGACATCGGATCAGATCTCATGAAAAAATTTTTTCAATGGACGGCGCTTTCCCTTACTGTTTTGGTCGCGTTTTGGCTGCTGCCCAAGGTGATTTCACGCGCTCCTTCAACCGCCCATTTCTATGTCGAACTTTATCGAGACAACGTCAACAACACCTGTGAACGATATTATGACGGGACCAGCAAGGGAACGTTTTGGGCGTACGGGGAGTGGCACCACTATGTGGATTTCGAGGTTGAAAACGCAACAGACCTCCGTCAATGGAAAATCATGAACGCGCCCCTGCCCGCATCCTTTTGGAGAGGGCAGTCCAATCCGTCCGTGATTCGCGTCGTATACAGATGGCCCTACAATTGGCTCGACCCCATCCCGGCAAGTTCCTGGCGGATTTGCCTTGCACAATCATAGATCAGAATAACTGGAACGTCACAAGAATTTCACCGCCTCATCGAAGCTGGGAATCCCAGACCTGCCTCCAAGTCGGCGGGAGTTCATCCCTGAGACGGCACTTGCCAATGTGGCAGACTTTTGGACGGTAAATCCTCTCAGCAACCCTGCAAGAAAGGCTCCGTGATAACTATCGCCACAACCGGTTGTATCAACCGTGTCGGGGAAAAGAAAAGCAGGCTGATGAAAGCAGACTTCCCGGGTGCAGACCCGGCTTCCGTTGATGCCGTCAGTGACTGCTGCAATCCGGGGACCCTCTTTCAGCAGGGACTGCGCCGCTCGTGATGGATCAGCCTCGCCCGTATATTTTTCGGCGAAGTCCCTCGCCACGATGCAAATGTCTGTCAGCGGCACAAGTGTCTTCATCTCAGGCTTGAACCTGTCAGCGCCTCCATCGAAGGAAACTTGAACGCCGCTTCGTTTTGCCAATTCGGCTGCCTGCAAACAGGCGCTCCAATACCTGCCGTTGACATGCAAAATTCTCGCGGACAGAACGGCGGACTTTTGCGCCTCGGAAAGTACAGGTTCAGGCGCCGAGCCCGGCACAAACATGATCGCCCGCGCCCCATCCCCGGCGGCGACGAGGATGTTGGAAACCGCTGTGGTCTCTCCGTGATGGACTTCAATCAGACCCGTTTCAACTCCCTCGTCCCGAAACTCCCGCAGGACAAACTCTCCCGCCCAATCGTCCCCAATGCTGTCGATCATCGCAGACTTCCCGCCCAGACGCGACACCGCGACCATCGCAGTCGCCACCGGTCCCCCACCTTGAATCGCCGTGGACAGCGCCTGCCGCACCTCCCGCCGCGTGGGAAAATGCTCCATCAGCGTGAGAACATCAATCGTGGATGCGCCCAATCCAATCACGTCAATTTGTTTGTCGTTCATAAGTCGTTTGCCTCTATGGAACGATTCTAACCCGGAGTGAAAGGTCAGGCAGGGGTGCATTACAATGTGGGCAGGATCGATGCCGGGCAGTCAAAGCTCAAAATTTTCCCGATCTTCGAAATACGCAAAAGGAACACATGGATCAAGAATCTTCAAAAGGGACTTCCCGTTTCTTTAATATCGAAGCCAAATGGCTGGTCTTGCTGACCGTGGGCGTGGGTACTTTCATGTCCGCGCTGGACGGCAGCGTGGTCAACGCCATTCTCCCAGTCATCCAAAAATATTTCGACACAAACGTCGCCACCGTTCAATGGGTCGTGACCATTTACCTGCTTATGGTCAGCGGGCTGTTGCTCACCTTCGGACGGCTGGGCGATATGCGCGGCAACAAGTCGGTCTACGTGTGGGGATTTGTGATTTTCACAATTGGTTCCGCGCTGTCGGGCTTTTCTCCAACTCCCACCCTTCTCATCCTGTCACGAGCTTTACAGGCTTTGGGAGCCGCCATGCTGTTTGCCAATTCCCCCGCCATTTTGACCAAGACCTTCCCCGGCAAACAGCGCGGACAGGCGCTCGGTTTGCAAGGAACGATGACCTACCTGGGTCTGACCACCGGCCCATTTCTGGGCGGATGGCTGGCAGGCAAGTTCGGTTGGCATGCGGTCTTTTTTATCAACATCCCCATAGGGCTGCTTGCAACCTGGCTAAGCTGGCGCGTGACTCCAAATGACCTCCCATCGGAACATAGGGAACCATTCGACCTATATGGTTCCTCCACCTTCATGGCTGGTCTGGTGATCCTGTTGTTCGCCCTGAATCGCGGACAGGCGTGGGGCTGGTTCTCGCCGCTGATTCTGGGATTGCTTGCCATCTCTATTTTCATCCTATCCCTCTTTGTCTGGATCGAACTGCGGACGCCCGCTCCCATGCTGGATTTGAGGCTGTTCCAAAACCGCGTTTTCAATACGGCGGCGATCAGTCCCGTTCTGAACTATATCGCCATCTACAGCCTATTGTTTCTCATGCCCTTCTACTTGATTCAGGGACGCGGATTATCATCCGCCCAAGCTGGTTTGATCCTGACCGCCCAACCTTTAGTGATGGCAATCATGGCGCCTTTTGCCGGGACCTTCTCCGACCGCATCGGCGCACAAATCCCAACCACGCTGGGAATGCTGATCATGGGCGCGGGCTTGTTCATGCTCAGCCGCCTGACACCTGATTCTCCACTCATCTATGTTGTAGTTGGTCTGGCAGTCAGCGGATTGGGATCGGGCATGTTCGTCGCGCCAAACAACAGCGCCCTGATGGGCGCTGCTCCCCGCAACCGGCAGGGTATCGCCGCCGGCGTGCTGGCATTGGCGCGTAACGTGGGCATGGTGCTGGGCGTCGGCTTGACCGGGGCTGTTTTTACCACCATGCTGGCGCGCGGTCAAAACGGTGACCCGGTGACCATCGTCCGTGCAGTCAATGCGGGCTTGATGTTTGCCACTGGAATGGCGATCCTTGCCGCAATCACATCCTTTGCGCGCGGAGCCGACTTCCCGAAAACCTCGCAAGTGGAGCAACGTCAATCCACAGGTTCTGCCACCGATTCCGAACCGCCAGCTTCAAGTTGACAAGACCTGCCCACTCATCACGCCATCGTCCAAATCCGATAAAAAGCGGGGAAATTTTCAGAACAACCGCAAAAAGTATCTGTAACATAGACGGTGGGTTTTGATTTTGGTGGTAGGAAGTGTTCGCCAAAAAGCTGAATTTTCGACTGAAGTGGTATGTCAATGGGAAAGAACATCGCTCAAGATGGAAAATCCTTGGCCTGGGTGGGAGTTTAA
>JACRBJ010000047.1 GCA_016234555.1 Chloroflexota bacterium
AACGGTCAATTCTGTGATCAAACGCAAGTTTGGTGATACCATCCGTTCTCGAAAGACACAACTTCAGAACCGCGAGCCGATTATCAAGGCCTTGGTCTACAACATTCATCGCTAGTTCACATTATCTTTGCAACAGAGCAGTGTGAAACCTATACTCTAGCCTTCCCTATTATCAACGAACGAGCTGAACCAAAAGCGAAGGTCTGGGCTGACCCGTGGAGTCACGACGTTCTAATTTATTACCAGTCACAGGGTCTCTTGCGGCAGGACCTTGTCATTGCAGGTTTTACTTCTGTTCCGAGCGTACTTGGACCGGATGTGCCGAGCGTCCGTGCTGTGCCGCTGAACGGTGCCGATTGGTATATTTTTCAGCACAGACAGTCGACGCTTGGGGAGGATGGAGAAAAGAGCGTAATTTTACGCGTTTTGCAAGGGAGGGAAGTCGTGTACGAGTATTCCTTCGACGGAGTACCGATTATGACGCTGTATAAGTAGCAGGCAGGATAGGTCAAATGCGATGCGTCTTCTTTTGATAGAGCGGTGTCACCGCCCAATTCGCAAAGGCATCAGACCAGTATCCCAAGATGGAAATGCCAAAGACTGGCTGTTTGCCATGTGGCTGGGGTGGGGTGACGGGAATCTCGATTTCCGCCAGGGCGAAGGATTCAACTTCGGGTTGGACTTGTGCAAGCACATTGCCTGAGGCATCCGCGATGTAAGTCTCGTTGAAGTACCTCGATTCGACAATGACCTGCTCCGCTTGTGGAAGGTATTTCCACAAATGTGGCGCTGACATCAGAAAACTTGCGAGGGATATTCCCGGTCTTGGAAGTTTGGAGCGAAATAACCCGGTGCCTGTTGTGTGCACGACTGGTACGTTCAAATTGCTGGACTGCCGCCGCAGGTGCGCACCAAAAGTTTCATCCGCATTGTGTTTGATTAATTGCATCATCGGACCCAATTCACTGAACTCAACCCGCCTGCCATCGGGGAATATCAAAGTCATGTTTTGTGCTGCGGGTGGACAACTGCTTACCAGCATCAACTCGACCTTGCCAGCATACTCCTGCCAGAGCCGTGGATGCGCGACATCCCAACAGATAAGCATCCCTATTTTTCCCAAATCGGTATCGGCAATGGTAATTCCCTTGCCTGGCTGGAAATAGGCCCGTTCCCACATCCAGGGATAACGTTTATCGTAATGCCAGATGCGTTGATCAGGAGCTGCAAGCAGGCAGGTGTTGTAAATGTCACCGTCCTGTTGACGAAGGAATGTCCCAGCAAGATGAACTCTGTGCCGCGTTGCTGTCTTTTTCATCCAATTTGGAGTTTGTCCATCCATCGGTTCGGCAAGCCGATAGTTGTCATCGGTATATTCGTAACCTGTGTTGAATACTTCAGGTAACACGACCAATTGTGCGCCGGCCTGAGCTGCCTGCGCAATCAAATTTTCAGCCCGCGCCAGCCTGTCTGCTACGGGCGCGGGTTCAGCAATCATTTGAACAACGGCGACTTCGACTTTTTTGGACATTTTTCTATTTTCTATAATCGCTCCGTCAGGGGTTGTTCCCAACGGAGCGATTGATTTTAATTCGAGCCTATTTTTGCAAAAGTGGGCTTCAACGCCGGATACAAGCCACGATATAACGGATAAAGTTTTTCGTAAACTGGTTGATCCTTGCCCGGTTTTGTACTGCCTGTGATCTGGATGGTGGCATCGCAGGCAGATTCCACACTTGAGAACACGCCCGAACCCGTCGCTGCCAGCAGAGCCGCGCCGTACGCCGCGCCTTCCTCTGCGTTGACGGTGACGATTTCAGCATTGAACACATCCGCCAGAATCTGCCGCCACAGCGGACTGCGCGCCCCGCCGCCGGTCACACGCACCTGGGCGATATCTTTCAGCCCGGCATTCTTCATCAACTCGAAACTGTCGCGCAAACCGAAGGAAACGCCTTCGAGGACAGACCGGGTCAGATGTGGGAAACTGTGCCGCACTGTCAAGCCGACAAAGGCTCCGCGTGCCAGTGGATCGGGGTGGGGGGTACGTTCGCCGGTCAGGTAGGGGAGGAAGAACAAGCCATCGCTGCCGGGTTGAACTTCCGCAGCGGGGGCGAGCAGGGTATCGTAATTTGTGCCGGGGGCGAAAGTATCCCGATGCCAGCGCAGACTTCCCGCTGCCGAGAGCATCACGCCCATGAAATGCCACTTGCCGGGCACGGAATGACAGAATGCGTGTAACCGTCCTTCGGGCTCGATTGCCGCTCCGTCAGTTGTTGCAAAGACCACGCCCGACGTTCCCAAACTGAGCGAAACCACCCCGGCGCGGACTGCTCCCGTGCCGACCGCCGCCGCAGCCTGGTCTCCGCCGCCGCCGAAGACGGGGATGCCCGCCGGCAAGCCAAGTTCCTTCGCCGCCGTAGGTGACAGTCCGCCTGTGACCTCGGTTCCTTCAAATGTTTTGGGCAGGTATTCGGCGGGGATATTCAACGCTTTCAGCACCTCAGGCGACCAGGTGCGCTTTTTGAGGTCGAAGAGAATTGTCCCCGCACCGTCGGCGCAGTCAATGGCGAATTCACCTGTCAGCTTGTAGCGGACGTAATCCTTTGGAAGGAGAATGTGTCGGGCGCGCTTCCAGATTTCGGGTTCGGTCTCCTGCACCCAGAGAATCTTCGGGGCGGTGAACCCGGTCAGGGCGTCGTTGCCGGTGATCTGGATCAGCTTCTCTTTTCCGAGCCGCTGGCGGATTTCGTCGCATTGGGCGGCGGTGCGCTGGTCGTTCCATAAGATGGAAGGGCGCAGGATTTCGCCGTTTTCATCCAGCAGAACCAGTCCGTGCATTTGTCCCGTTAGTCCGATGCCTTTGACAGCGGATGGTTCCACCTTTGTTTTTTCCATCACCTGACGGATGCTCGCGGCGGTGGCATCCCACCACAAGGTGGGGGATTGCTCGCTCCACAACGGGTGGGGTGTTTCAAAGGAATATTCGTTCGATGCCACGCCCAGAACTTTTCCGCTTTCGTCCATCAGCAGGGCCTTGGTGGCGGTTGTGGATGTGTCGATGCCAATGAAATATGTCATCATGATGATGCCTCTTGGTTAGGTCGAAATTGACCTGTTTAATAGAACAAGCGAATGCCGCTTGTGGTGAATTTTGCATGTCAGCCGCGGCATTCGCTTTGGTAAGGAGAGCTAATTTATGTTTTATCGAACGCCGAGCAACAGGTCAATGGTCAACTGATCGAGGCGTTCATATTTCAGTCCGCGTTTGGCGATGGCGGGGCGGTCGAAGGGTTGCGCCTTGAGCGCGGCGGCTTTTTCGGTGGAGTACTTGCCGAAGAACTTGCTCATCGAGCCATCGTCCGCGTTGATCTCAGCCAGGATGGATTGGATTTCCTTGTCCGCGTTGAATTGGGCGGCTTTCTCTTTCAGCATGAGATAGGTCCGCATACAGCCGCGGGCGAAGTCCTTCACGCCTTCGTAATCTTCGGTGCGGTAGGCGTGAGCATCGAAATGGCGCGAGCCCTGGTACTTGACGTCTTCGAGGAACTTGACCAGATAGAAGGCGGCTTTGATGTCGCGTGAGCCGAAGCGCAGGTCCTGATCGTAACGACCGGGATACTGGTCATTCAGGTCGATGTGGAAGAGCTTGCCCGCTTCCCATGCCTGGGCGACGCCGTGCATGAAGTTGATTCCCGCCATGTGTTCGTGCGCCACTTCGGGGTTGACGCCGACCATCTCGGGGTGGTCAAGGGTGGCGATGAATGCCAGCATGTGACCAGTTGTCGGGTTGTAGATGTCGCCGCGCGGTTCGTTGGGCTTGGCTTCGAGGGCAAACTTCAGGTCGTACTTCTTATCGAGTGCATATTCGCAGAAGAAGTTCATCGCTTCGCGGTTACGCTTGATGGCATCGACGGCGCTCTTGGATGAGTCGGTCTCGGTGCCTTCGCGTCCGCCCCAGAAGACGTAGGTCTTCGCGCCAAATTCCACGCCGAGGTCGATGGCGTTCAATGTTTTCTGGATGGCGTAGGCGCGGACCTTGGGGTCGTTGCTGGTGAATGCGCCATCCTTGAAGATGGGATCGCCAAACAGGTTGGTGGTCGCCATCGGGACGACCAGTCCGGTGTCAGCCAGCGCCTTGCGAAAATCCTTCTTGATGGATTCCGTTTCAGCGGGTGTGGCATCGATGGGGATCAGGTCGTTGTCGTGGAAATTGACGCCGTACGCTCCGACTTCGCCCAGCAGGTAAACCAGCTCTGCGGGTGTCTTTGGGTCACGTACCGGGTCGCCAAAAGGATCGCGCCCCTTGTTGCCGACCGTCCACAAGCCAAATGTAAATTTATGTTCAGGTTTTGGTTCGTATGCCATGTTATTAACCTTTTTTCTTGAAATAGACATCTGCCAATACTGCCAGCACCAGCACGATTGCCTTTAATACATATTGCCATGCGGGAGCCACGTTCATCATCTGCAAGCCGGTGGAGAGACTGGCGATGATGAGCGCGCCGATCATTGCGCCCTGGATTGTGCCAATTCCACCCAGAGTGGATGTGCCGCCGAGGATACAACTGGCGATGGCATCCAATTCATAGCCTGAGCCAGCCGCGATTGTCCCGTAGCCTACGTATGAGGCGAGGACGACGCCACCAACACCGGAGAGGAAGCCCATCAGCACGAAGATCTTGAAGGTCATGCCGGCGATATTGATTCCGGAGAGGCGCGCCGCTTCCTTATTCCCACCGATTGCATAGGCGTAACGCCCGAAGCGGGTGTTATTTGCAAGATAGATCATGATCAAGGCAGTGATTGCGAGCAGCAGCACCGGGTTCTGAATACCCTTGTAACTGTTGACGTTGTAGACGTACACAAGGAGTACCAGTGCGCCAAAACCGGTCGCCAGCAGGTCAATGTAAATATTTCGCAGTTCAAAGCCGTGCTTGCGCTTGCTCTGGCGACTGCTAAACATGTTCCAAAACAGGAAGGCGATTGCAACAATCCCGAAGACCCATCCCCATATGATTGGCACGTATCCCTGGGCGATATCAGAAAACCAGGGCTGGTTGGCGGGGATGGTTTTTCCAGCCGTAACCAGCAGGATCAACCCGTTGAGAAGCCATTGACCAGCCAGGGTAACAATGAACGAAGGAACCTGCAGGTAGGCAATAATGTAACCTTGCATGGCGCCAAACAAGGCGCCCACCAGGAGTCCAACGGCGACGGATAGCGCTGCCGCAAGAAACACTTGGTCGGGCAGGTATTCAAACCAGATGCGAGCCTGGAAATATGCCGCCACCACTGAAACAAAACCTGCCAGCTTGCCCACGGAGAGGTCGATGCCGCCAATAACAATGACCAGCACCATGCCTGCCGCCAGGAAGGCAGTTACGGACATCTGGCGGAAAAGGTTGGATACATTCTGCGGTCCCAGGTATGCGCCGCCTGTGGTGAAAAAGAAGATTGCCCAAATGCCGATCAGCGCCAGCAGAATGGTGTAGGTCTGCACATTGAGGCGCAGTACCTCATACAACTCAGAGAGGAAACCGTTTTTCTTGAGTGCGTTTTGGTTGGAATTATCCATGGAATTACCTCGCTTAATTTAGTCAAATTTTCCTAGGATGAAACACCTGTGGCTAAAGTCATCACGCGTTCCACGGTAGCCTCGGCAACGGGCAGGGTGGCTGTTGAACGTCCTCTGCACATCACCATTACCCGGTCGCTCATCCCGAGCACTTCTTCCAAATCGCTGGAGATCATGATGATTGCCACACCATTTTCCGCCAGCTCGTTCATTAATTTATATATCTCGTACTTCGCGCCAACGTCGATGCCGCGGGTCGGATCGTCCATGATCAACACGGACGGCTTCGACAAAAGCCATTTCGAGATGACCACCTTTTGCTGATTCCCGCCCGAAAGGGTTTCGACCAGCACTTCAAGATTGGGTGCCTTGATCGTCAAACTCTTCGATTGGATTATGCTGGCTTTCAGTTCCGCGTCAGCATCGATGCGGAAGAACCCTGAGAACTGATCCAGGTTGGGCAGTGAAATATTCTTCAGGATGGATTGGATCAGCACCAGTCCCATGCCTTTGCGGTCTTCCGGCACGAGACTTATGCCCGCATTGATTGCTTCTCGCGCGCTGGCGGGTTTGATCTCTTTTCCATTCAGGTGGATTTTTCCGTCGATGATTTTGGCGTACTCGCCAAACAGGGTCATGACCAGTTCCGTGCGGCCCGCGCCCATCAGCCCCGCAATTCCGAGGATTTCGCCCTTGCGCACGTCGAAACTGACGCCGTTCAATATTTTGCGGCTCACTTCATTGGGGTCAAGCGCCTGTAAATCTTCCACTTTGAAAATGACTTCGCCCGGATTGCGCTTTGCCTTCGGGAAACGCTCCTTCATCTCGCGCCCCACCATGTACTTTACCAGACTTTCCTGGGAGAATTCCGTTGTTGGCTTGGTAACGATTTCTTTGCCATCCCGCATCACCGTGACCTTGTCTGTAATGCGGAAGAGTTCTTCAAGTTTATGAGTGATGTAAATGCAGGTAATGCCGTTGCTCTTAAGCGTCCTGAGGATGTCCATCAATTTGTCGATCTCGGCTTCGCTGAGAGCGCTTGTGGGTTCATCCAGGATCAACACCGTTGCATTTTCTGAAAGGGCTTTGGCAATTTCAACCATTTGCATCTTGCCAACCCCAAGACTTTTAACTGTCGCCTGAGGCGGGACATCCAATTGGTACTTTTCCAGGATTGCCCGCGTATTTGCATACAGCTTGTTCCAGTTTATCGAGCCGCGTTCCAGTGGCTCCCGTCCGAGGTAGACATTCTCTCCCACAGACATGGTCGGCACCAGCGTAAGTTCCTGATAAACGATTGCGATACCCTTGTTCCCCGCTTCCTGAATGGCGCTTTCACCCAGTTTCAATTCCTCGCCGTTAAAGATCACGCTTCCGTCGTAGGTACCGTTGGGATAAACGCCCGAAAGAATCTTCATTAACGTGGATTTGCCTGCCCCGTTTTCCCCGCATATCCCGTGGATTTCACCACGGCGGATATTGAAAGAGACATCGTTCAAGGCCACTACCCCGGGGAATTTTTTGGTTACGTTCTTGAACTCGAGAATAATATCGTTTTCCACTATTATCTCCTTTGCTCCATCCAAAGCAGGGCTTGCGAAATGCCGTGATTTTTCCTTTTATTTTAAACGAATTTACATGGATGTGCGAGGTCTATGCAGTAAATATCTCGTAAAGTCGCGGAAAATGTTCTGCCCTTTGAGTTCCCCGGTCTCCAAGGGATTGGAGACCGGGGAGGAGCGTGATGGAAAATTAATTAGGGTTTGGGAGGGCGCTGGTCTTCGGGGATGTCGCGATAGACATCATCGTAGGCTTGGAAGCCGCTCTTGACGACGAGGTCGTACACGTTGTCCTTGTTGACCTGCTGGACTTCGAGGAACAAGCAGGGGACTTCGCCTTGCTTGGTGTCATCGACGGTGAGTTCAGCGAGGGTGAAGTTCTTCAACCCTTCGACAGCTTCGCCCTTGAGGAGCTTGTCCATAACGTCCACGGCAAGCGGGGAGAGGTTGCGGATGTCCTTGAGGATGGAGACGGTGAGTTCGCCCTTGACGATGCTGTTGCAGCCATCGGCGGTGGCGTCCTGACCGGATATCGGTACCTTGCCAGCCAGACCCTGAGCCTTCATCGCCTGGAGGGCGCCGAGACCGGTGCCGTCATTGGAGGCGACGACTGCGTCGATGTCATTGTTCTGGGCAGTGAGGATGTTTTCCATCACCTTGAGGGCGTTGGCGGCATCCCAGTTGTCAATGCCTTGCTGGGCGACG
>JACRBJ010000048.1 GCA_016234555.1 Chloroflexota bacterium
ACGGTCAATTCTGTGATCAAACGCAAGTTTGGTGATACCATCCGTTCTCGAAAGACACAACTTCAGAACCGCGAGCCGATTATCAAGGCCTTGGTCTACAACATTCATCGCTAGTTCACATTATCTTTGCAACAGAGCAATTGGTAAATCGTAATTGGTAATTTCAGTTACCAGTTACCCATTACTAATCTTATTCTGCCCTCGGCGCCCGCAAAGACTCCAACCGTCCGCGCAACTCGATGCGGCGGGAATCAGCCGCATGGCGGACTTCGTTCATGAAGCCCTGTCCGCGCTCGCGGATTTGTCCACGCAGGTTTTCGCCCGACTCAGGCGCAAGTAGCAACGCCACCACGGAGCCAACCAGCGCCCCGACCAAAACCCCGATCAGAAAACCAAACATTCTTCGCATGTGAATTTCTCCTTCGCTGGGTGTTTTTTTGTTTCTCTGAAATGATTATACCGCCTGTTCAAAAAATCCCAAACCAAGGAAGGCAGGCAATTTTAGAAGACAGCTCTCCTGTTCTGACGGGACAAGAAACGATAAGCCATTTCTTTGCCACGGATTTTCACTGATTTTTTCAATCCGCGCAAATCCGTGTAAATCTGTGGCTGAGGTTTGGTTTTCCAGTTAAAAACGATAGAGACCAAAAGGCAAAAAGGGAGAACTTCCTCATTCGTACTTCAATGCCATCACGGGAATCATCGTCGCCGCGCGCAGAGCGGGATACAAACCCGAAAGCATCCCGATGAGCGTGGAAAAAATCAACGCAAAGAGTGGAAGCCAGATGGGCGTATACACCGCCACACTGGGCGGCGGACCTCCCTGCTGGCTGGCTTGCCCGGCGAGATAAACCAGCGCCACCACATTGATTGCCTGCGCCGACAGCCAGCCCACGATGATTCCGCCCACCCCGCCGATGAAGCCGATGCCCGCCGCCTCGCCGAGGAACAGGGACAGCACGTCGCGGTTGGTCGCGCCGACAGCCTTCATCAGACCGATCTCGCGCGTCCGCTCGAGGATGGACATCGCCATTGTGTTGGCAATGCCGATTGCCGCAACCAGCAGGGCGATTGCGCCCACCCCGCCGAAAATGATCTGCATGATCAGGAAGGTGTTATTGATTCCCTGCAAGAACGATTGCGGCGTGTTCGCCTGAAATCCCATCGCGGTGATCTGGTCCGCAACGTCCATTGCCTTGTCGGGATCGTCCACTTTGACAATGACCTGATTGTAGCCGGTCTTGTTATAGTTGATGCGTGTTCCGTTCACCCATTCATTCAATAGCCTCACCTGATCCAGCGGCAGGTAGATGGAGTAATCCGGCTCGCCGCCGCTCTCTTTCAGAACACCCGCCACACGCAGGCTGAGCGTCTTGCGGATTTCGTTTCCGCTCTGATCCCACTTCATGGCAACCAGCTGCACCTGCTGGTTATACAAGTCGGGCGGAGGCGGAGGCTCCTTGCCGGGACGCAGGGTCGGGTCGTAGAAATTCTTGGGGATCATGACACCGATCACCATCGACCCTTTGCTCAACGTGGTCGCGCCCTGCTCAGCTTCCATGCCGAGGTTTGCCAGGTCGTCGGTCGCGATGCCGATGATATTCACGCCGCCCTCCATGCGCTGGTAGCGAAGCGTCGAAGGGGAGAAAAAGTAGTCGCGGGGGATGACAATCTGCACACCGGGAATCTCGCGGAGTTGGGCGAGGGCGGAATTTGTCAGCAGGGCCGGCTCTTCCGGTTTGCCCGAGCTGTCGGAGGATTGAACAGCCATCCCCCCGCCATAATACATCCCTCCGCCACCATAGGCGGGCATCACGTCGATCAGGGTCAAATCGCCGATGCCGTAGAGCTGGTCGGTGGCGCTTTTTTGCAGACCAATTCCCAGCGAGACAAGCACCACGATTGCCGCCGTGCCGATGACCACGCCGATGGCGGTCAGCGCCACCCGCGCCTTGCGGCGGCTCAGGTTGCCGAAAACGAGACGAAGAAGATCGGAGAATTTCATGCAAAGCCGTCGGGGGCTACCCGCCTTTTCCGCCGCCGCCGCCACCCGAGGGGACGGGGAGGGGCATCTCGTCAAACGACGGTTCTACGGGGACGTCATTCGCCGGCGGAGCCGAATCCAGACCCAACATGCCAAGCGCGAAGCGCCAGACCTTTTGAAGGAAAGTCTCCTCCGACGGGACGAAGGTTTCAACTCCCTCCATTCCTTCCATGGCGGGGTCGATTCCGCCTTCCTCCACGGTCACCTCCAAAGCCTTTGTGACCGTGCGCGGCTGGTTGAAGTCGTCGGTGTATTCGATGGTGACGTTCAACGTCAAAGTTCCAGCCTCGTCCGGGGTGAGCATGGAATCGAAAGTGAAGTACCCGCCCGCGTCGATGGCGCCAACCAGCGTAGTGGCGGGTTCCACTGTCCCGTTCGCCGTCTCGATTTTCATGTTGCCCAAAATCGTCGAACGCTTTCCCAGGTTCACTACCTGAATCGGCAGGGGGCCGGGCTGTCCCGCAAAGAACGGCTGGGGCGGACTGTAAAAGCTGACGTCCAAATACGGGAGGCTGTAAACCAGCAGGGTGATGACCTGTTCGTCGTTGACCATCTCTCCCTTGCTGTTGATGTACGAGAAGGTGATCTTCACCGGATACGCGCCCGGAGTTGTGGAGACGTTGACCACCAGGTTTTGCCAGACCTGCAAGTTGGCGCCGGCGGATATCTCTCCCAAAGCCTGCACATTGGAAGTCCCCAGGGGCGCGAAATTCGTGAACTCGCCGCTCCCCCCGGAGACGCCGCCCGCCTGGGGTGTGCCGCTGCCCGAATCCGATGAACCTCCACCCATGATCATGGTGACCCGCTTCGCGCTGGTCCTGCCCATATTCTGGACGGTGATTCCCAGTTTGAACTTTTGTCCGGGCTGAAGCGGTTCGACATCGGACGAATACCCGGTAATGACAAGCTGGGCGGTGTTTCCTGACGGTGTAGGAGCAACATAACCTCCGCCTCCGCCGCCACCACCACCTGATGAGCCTCCTGAACTGGATTCATTCTTTGCGGTAATGCTCAAGGTGAATTTGTCCGAATAGGATGTTCCGTCGTCATCGTAATACGTCAACGCGACGTCGATCACCACGACCCTTTTCCCGGAAGTGGAATACGCCGTCAGAAAGGTTTGCGTGGCGTCCACCGAGCCACCCATCGGGACGGTTCCAAGCGCCAGCACGCCGCCCGTGCCAGTCGGCACCACGTCCGACGAGGTGAACACAGCCTGAGTGTTAATTGCGGTGAGCGTGCCGGAATTGCCAAAGCGAATGGAGACCGTGAACTTCTTCCCCGTCTGCGCGATGGCATTCGAACTATAGGAACTGATGACCACCTGCGGGCGCCCAAAAACAGGCGTGTTTGTCGGCGTGGGTGTGAACGTTGGTGTGGGAGTCGGTGTGTCGGTCGGAGGGGGATCAGAGACAACCAAAGTTGCCGAACCACCGGTTGTGTCCACGGTCACCGCATAGGAACCCGCCGCAAAACCGGCGGGGACAACCGCGGTCAGTTCCACATCGCTGACGAAGGTTGTCGCCAATGCCGTGCCGCCCAAAGAGACGACGGACGGGTCGACGAAGGCGTTTCCCGAGACCGTGATCGTCCTGTCCGCGTCATTGACGATGCTGCCCGGCGAAACCGAGGTGACATCGGCGTAAGCCGGTGTGACCCAGCCGGCAAGCAGGGTCAACGCAAGAAGCACGGATACAAAATATTTACCTTGAAATTTCATTTGTTCTCCAATCGAATACCTAATCCGCCGGGCGCACTTCCAGCGTCGCAGATTGATACTCGTCCTCATCCACCACGTGACCATCGAGCAGGAAAATCTTGTGCGTGGCAAAACGCGTCATGCGTGGATCGTGGGTCACAACCAGCACTGTCCGCCCGGAGCGATGCAATTCGGAAAGCATCTGCATGATGGTGACGCCGCTGGCGGTGTCGAGATTCCCCGTCGGTTCGTCCGCCAAAATCAGGCTTGGGTTGTTGACCAATGCCCGGGCAACCGCCACCCGCTGCTGCTGTCCGCCCGAAAGCTCGGAGGGTTTGTGATGACTGCGGTCCGCCAGCCCAACCTGTTCCAGCAACTGGTTCGCCCGCTTGTTGCGCTCCGAGGCAGGCACGCCGTTGAACTGCATGGGGAAAGCCACGTTCTCCAAGGCATTCATGCTCGTGATCAAATTGTAGGATTGAAAGATAAAGCCCATCGCGCGGCGGCGGAACAACGCCAGCGCGTTCTCGTCCATCTGGTCGAGACGTTCGCCGCCAATCGAAATCTGCCCCGACGTGGAACGGTCCAGGCCACCGAGCAGGTAAAGCAGACTGCTTTTGCCCGAACCTGAAGGTCCCATGACGATGGTGAAGGTGTGCGGTTGAATCTCCAAACTGACGCCATCCAACGCGCGGACAACTGTTCCGCCCATCTGATAGTGTTTCTTCAGGTCGGTGATTTGAATCAGGGGTTCAGGCATACGCTACGAGGCGAGACTCGTGCCGAGGCTCGAAGTTGCCGCTCCCGCCCCAGCCAAAGCCAGAAGGAGGATCAGCACAACGGCGAGCACACCAACCGTCGCCTTGTTTTTGGGCAAGCCGTCTGCGAGGCTGAATCCAATCACGAGCAGGATCACATTCCAGACGAAGAAAATATCCACCTGCGCGAGGATTTTCGCCAGGAACAAGGTCCCGTTTGCAAAACCCGAAAGCCCCGGGCTGACGATGACATGCCCTGCCAGCAACATGAAGATGATTCGCAGCAGGTCGCGCACCAGGAAGGGAAGACCTGCCCAGCCGGCAACGCTCAACGCGCCGCGCATGGTCCCGCGCCCGCCGAGCAGGGTGGAACCGAGGTGCAGAAGTCCGCTGAGGATGAGCCAGCCAAACCATAAGCCCACCAGCGAAAACACCAGTGGGATGATATAGACAAATACGGGGCTTTGCGTCGCCTGCTGTGCCTGCATGAAATTGTTTTGCATGTCTGGCGTCCAGTACTGCCAGTCGGGAGGGAGTTGCATCTCCCCCATCATGGCGGCACGCGCCTTGAGATATCCGCCGACAAAGACCGCCAGCGCGGCGGAAACGCTCAACGCCAGCATCGGGGTCAGCCAGGAGGCTGTGGACTCAGCCGCAATCTCGGTGAAAGTCCGCTGTGGCTGGAAGAGTACGGGGAATATTCTTGCAAAATCCAGTCTCTTGGTCGGGGTGGAAGGGGTTGATTCTGTCATTTGCTCTCATTTCTGTGAAGAAGCCGTGAAAAATTCTATCACGCTTTCAAAAAAGGGGATTCCCTGACGGTTAACGAAAAAACGGCGGGGAAAGTTCCCAGCCGTTTTTCTGCTTTGCTCTTTCGGGGGCCAAGCCCTCGACAGAGTGGGTACGGACGAACTAAACATCGAACAAATCCGCCCGGCGCTTGAAATTCCCGTCCACCGGCGGGAAGGCGCGCATGTAATCCTCATGTTCGCCGAACATCCGTGTGACGAAGCCCATCAGCCCGCGCCGCATTTGACCTCCGCCCTGCGAGGCGTGACACTCGCTTGCCTTGTGCTTGGCATCCGAAACCGGGCGGACGTTCAGCCGCACATGCACGGGAAAACTTACCTCAGCAAGTTCCTTGATATTGATATCCCCATTGCGCCCAAATTTTGTGGGGTCTTTGCCAAAGAGCGGCATCAAGCGAACCGCCGCCCTCAATAAGGCTTTCGGGAAAACCTGAAAGTACAACGCCTTAGGCTTGAACGGCTCGCCCGCTTCGGGGTAGAAGGAGTCGTTGTCCGAATTCGCAAAGGCAAACACGGTCGCCTTGTGGATGTGGATATGGTCAGGATGTTTGTATCCGCCAATCGGGTCGAAGGTCAACACCACGTCGGGCTTGAGTTTGCGGATGTATTTCACCACACGCCCAGCCACCTCCTCCACGGGAGCGTTGATCTGCGCGTTCGGGTGCTGGTTTGCATCCATGCCGGGCATGCCCGAATCGCGGTAGCCCAGGAAGAAGACTTCCTTCAAGCCAAGCTCCTTCGCGGCGCGCATCAACTCGTCGGTGCGCTTCTCGGCGACGTCCTTGAAGCCGTTCAAATGTTCCTCGTCCATCATGCCCGCTTCGCCGCGAGTCGCGCAGACATAATACACGTCGTAACCTTTGCTGGCGTACAAAGCCAGTGTGCCGCCCAGTCCAAAGGACTCGTCGTCGGGATGTGCCAAAACCGCAAGTAAAGTTTTTGTCATGATTTCCTCTTTCTGCATAGACGTTCGACCACCGCACAAGTTTACCTGATGTGATAAAATTTGCCCGTCAAAAAAGGAGCAATGCGAATGATAGTGATTCTGTAGTCAAACCAGTTTTTCAGGGCATCACCCGCTGTATTTGGATTCACAGCCGAGGCTTGCCCTCGGTTTTCTTTTTAACTACGGAGTTCACCATGCTTGGCATTCACAACCTCTCGAAAAATTTTGGCATCCAGCCCATTCTTCAAAATATAAATTTCAATATCAGCGCGGGCGAGCGCATCGGTCTGATCGGTCCGAACGGTTCGGGCAAGACCACGCTCATGCGGATTCTCGCGGGATTCGACCAGCCTGACGCTGGAAAAGTCTCATCAACGAAGTTGGGACTACGGGTGGGCTATCTTGCCCAGGGAATGGATTTCACCCCCGAGCAGACGCTTCGCTCCGCGCTCGGGCTTGATTCGACACCCCAAGCCGATCCCGCCGCTGACATCGAGTCGCTTGCCGTCGCAATCTCGCAGAATCCAAACGACACCGCCCTCCAGCAACAATACAACGAAGCCTTGACCCGACTTTCGACCTTTGACCTTCGACCCAAAACGGTTCTCGCCCCCCTCGGTCTTGCCCACATCGACCTTGATTCTCTCGTCATCCACCTCAGCGGCGGACAGAAGACTCGTCTCATGCTGGCGCGGGTTTTGCTCGAAGAGCCGCATCTGCTTCTGCTCGACGAACCCACCAACCATCTGGACATCGAAATGCTCGAATGGCTCGAAGGCTGGCTCAACCGCTTTCAGGGCGCGGCGCTGGTGGTTTCACATGACCGCGTGTTTTTGGATAACACAGTCACCTCCATCCTTGAACTCGACCCAACGACGCATACGGTCAAATCCTACACAGGCAATTACAGTGACTATCGCAGCGCAAAGGAGAAAGAACAGGAAAAACAATGGGAGGCTTATCAAGACCAGGTGGTCGAGATTCGCCGCATGAAAGACGATATCAACCGCACGAAGCAACAAGCCCTGCACGTGGAGATGACAACAACGCCGCGCCAGCCCGGCGTACGAAGGATTGCCAAGAAGGTAGCGGTCAAGGCAAAGTCCAGGGAAAAGAAACTGGACCGTTATCTCAAGTCAGACGAGCGGGTGGACAAGCCTTTGCAAGGCTGGAAGCTAAAACTGGACTTCGGCGCACCAGACCATCAATCAAAAGATGTGCTGGTCACGGAATCTCTCTCGATTGGCTACACGCCAGAAAATCCCTTGCTGGTGGACCTCAACCTGTTCATCCGTGCGGGACAACGCATCGCCTTGACGGGTCCCAACGGGGCGGGCAAGACCTCCTTCATTCGCACGGTGGTTGGGATGCTTCCCCCGCTTTCGGGTGGATTCCGCCTGGGCGGGGCAACCAAACTCGGGTACATGGCACAGGAGCAGGAACTGCTCAACCCAAATTTCAGTGCCCTGCGAACCATCCAATCCGTTGCCCCGTTCAACGAGACCGAGGCGCGCAATTTCCTGCATTACTTTCTCTTCAAAGGGGATGCGGCGCTGCGGGCATCGGGCGACCTGTCCTTCGGCGAACGCGCCCGCCTGCAACTGGCGACGCTGGTGGCGCAGGGCTGCACCTTCCTGATTTTGGACGAGCCCATCAACCACCTCGACATCCCCTCGCGGGAAAGGTTCGAGGAGGCGCTGGAGAATTTCAAAGGGACGATCCTTGCCGTGGTGCATGACCGCAGTTTTATCGAAAAATTTGCTTCGCATATTTGGGTTGCGAAGGATGGAAAAATAAGCAGGTAACCATGTCAGCAAAACAACACACCCCTTGTCATGAGGTAAACGAAATACTAGTCATGCTCCTCAACGACGCAAAAGAAATTTTGGGCGGGCAGTTTATCGGCATGTATTTGTACGGCTCGCTTTCCAGCGGTGACTTTGATCCCAAAAGCAGCGACATTGATTTTGTCGTCATCACCGAAGACATCCTGCCAGATAAGATGATCTCGAAACTTGAAGCTTTGCATAAACAAATCTGGTCAAGCGGATCGAAATGGGCGGCGAAGCTCGAAGGCGCATACGTCCCAAAGGCTTTGATCCGCCGTCACGACCCAAACGGGCATCACTGCCCATCTGTTAACGAGGGTCAATTCTATGTTGCCCGCCTGGGAAGCGACTGGATCATTCAACGTCATGTCATCCGTGAATACGGCGTTGTGTTGGAAGGCGTTGACCCCAAATCGCTGATCAACCCCATCTCTCCCGACGAAATTCGCCAGTCGGTGCTGGGCGTTTTGGACGAGTGGTGGTTTCCGATGCTCGATCATCCCAACTCGCTTGATCGTGGCTGTGAATATCACGCATATGCCGTAATCACCATGTGCCGCTCGCTCCACGCCCTGCAACATGGGAAAATCGTTTCAAAACCCGCCGCCGCGCTTTGGGCGCAGACGGAGTTCTCCGAATGGAGCTCCTTGATTCAAAAAGCGCTCATTTCCCAGCATGGAGGAAATGAGCCTTTCTTGAACGAGGCGCTGGAGTTTATTCGATTCACAAGAAACAAAATTAACCAGCAAAATGATGTGTTTTGAACGATTTCACACCCCGTATTCAAGGACACAATCCTCACGCCGGCACATTGCCGCAGTTTTATCGAAAAGTTTGCCTCGGATGTGTGGCTGGCAAAGGATGGGAAAATTTACAAATGAAAGAGCAAATCACCGGGGTCAATCTTCGGCTGCCCGCGCCATTTCCTCGGCTTCGAAAACGACCTCCTCCTTGCCCACCAGTTTCTCCTCCACTTTTCGGACGATCAGCCGCAGGTGACCGGGATGCGCCACGTAGTCGAGATCGTCGGCAGGGACGGCGAGGATGGGGCAAAGGGTGAAATTCTCGATCCAGGATTCATATAACTCGTTCAGGTTCTGCAAGTATTCGGGCGCGATCCTGCGTTCATATGTCCGTCCGCGGGAATCAATTCGATTCAAAAGCGTCGGCACCGATGCCCGTAAATAGATGACCAGATCGGGTGGCGGGAGAAATTGCGCGGCGGTTTCATATAGCTCGCGGTAGGTTTGGAAATCACGGTCTTTCATGTTGCCCTGGTCGTACAGGTTTTGGGCGAAGATTTCCGCGTCTTCGTAGACACTGCGATCCTGCACCACCGAGTTGGGATGTTGTGCAAGGCTCAGATGGGAGCGCAGGCGGTGGGTCAAAAAGAAGACCTGCGAATGGAAAGCCCACGCCGACATGTTCTGGTAAAAATCCGCGAGGTAGGGATTCTCGGTCACAGGTTCATAGAACGGATCCCAGCCTGTTTCGTCGCACAGCATCTTTACGAGCGTTGACTTCCCTACGCCGATATTCCCGGCAACGGCTACAAATTTTTTCATGGCACTCTCTCAGGGTGAAGTTGTTGGGGAATTTTCTGTTCGACGTCATCATACCAAAAAGAAGCAGGGTTCACAAAAACTTTAAGAAGCCTGTGAACCCTGACGCATGGAACGTTTGCGTCAACGCGCATTCCCTGACGCGCGGAGTTTACGGAAGCCAGATTTTCAAGGCAATGGAAATAACGACAAGGATACCCAACGCCCAACGCAAAACTTGATCGAATTTTGTGTCGGGGATTTCATGCAGGGAGGTCTTGACTTTTTTGGAGGTGAAACCGCGCGCTTCGATGGCAATGGCGCGCTCCTCCACTTCAATCAGGGAGCCAAAAACCAGGGGACTGACAAGCGGCACTACAGAACCAGCTCGTTTCAAAAAAGTGCTTTGGGTGTCCAATCCTCGTGACTGTTGAGCGGCAATGATGGTTTGAGCCTTTGCCTGCATCTGCGGCAGAATCTGCAAGGTTGAAATAACAACATATGCAAATTGGGGGGGCAGTCCACGACGTGTAAGATCGGACATTAACTCGCTTGGATGAGTTGTCATCAAAAGGAGCGTAAACGCGGAGATCATCACTGTAATTCTTGCGGCAACCCGAAATGCGTACGAGAGGCTTTCTCGCGTTATATCCAAAAACCAGAATTTGAAAATAACGGTGCCCTCGATCGGCTGGAAGAAAGCTTGCATGAAGAAAATAAAACCCGCCGCCGGAATGATGAGGCGGAGCGCGGCCGTAAAGAATTCCTTCGCAACTCTTCCGGTAAAACCAAGAGGGACAATCACCAGGAGCAATAACGCAAGAGAAGTCCAATACCATGGACTGGCGAACGCAATAAAAATGATACTTAATGCCAGGACGATCTTGGTCAGTGGATTGAGGCGATGAAGCGCACTATCGCGTTTGATATAAAAAGAAAGACGTTCATGCATAAGGTGACCCGTTTATCTGCCGTTCTTGAAAGGCAAGGCAAGAAAGTGACTTGAATTATACGGCAAAAAAATCAGGCTTCTCCTCGAAGCCTGATTTTTCATCAACTTATATCGGCATTATCCTGCCAGCATATTTCGAACGAAGAAACCAAGTATGACCACAATCACAACCACCACAAGCGCGATGACCAGTTGCGTGGTGTTGCTGCCTGCTTCCAACTCCGCATTCTCAGGCCGCGGGAAGCGGGCGATCAAGCGCTTGGAAAGTCCCTGCACAATGGCAAATGCAAGCATGGCTGTGGAGATCTTGTCCACTGGCTCGACAAGGAAGCCGGTGCTCAAGACGGCAGATATAACGCCCTGACCAGTCTGCATTAGATAGGCGGTGATGAAGGAGGAGCCGCTGGCTGTAATGCCGCCATACAGGTAGACGGAAATCGGGGTTGAGACAATCGCAGCCGTGAGCGCGATGAGGAAGCCCGACAATATCACCTTCCACCAGTTCTTAAATAGTCCCGCATTGGCGCACAAACCCGCAACTAAGCCAATGAAGAAGGCAACCGGCCACCAGGGCAGGGAATCTGGATTGAACAGACCCCAGATTGTGTTCGAGAGAGCGCCTGTTAGCGCGCCTGCCCATGGCCCGCAAATGATGCCCACAAGCACAGTGCCAATCGAGTCAAGGTAAACGGGCAATTTCAGCAGAACAACAATTTGTCCGATTGCGATGTTGATGGCAATTGCCACAGGAATGAGCACCCACGTCATGGTAGTGAAGTCTTTCTTGATCTTTTCGAACATAGCATCCTCCAAATGAAAATGATTGTTGAATTACTTTTTCATAATAACACTTTTTGAGGTCAATTGTTACGAGGGTAATTTTGCCAGTTTTTCCATCCTTTCCAGAAATAATTCCATAAAATCACGGGGGCGGACACCGAGCGCCACTTTCATATTCGCGGGCTTGTCGGTCATGCGGTAGAAATCCGCGAAGGTCTTGCCCATCGAAACGCCGCCCGAAAGGTCAACGTCCACATAAAGTTCCTGATAGTCACACAGTTCGGGCATGAAGGTCAGCGCCAGCGTTAGCGGATCGTTGATGACACAGCCGTCAATTTTTTGATATTCATCGTGGAATTCCATGTAGAAGCGGGTCGCATCGGCGATGAACTTTGTGATCGAGGAATCGATCTTCAACAGCCTGTTCAGGTCATCAGGCAAAAAGATACATTGATAGGTCACATCCAGCGGCGTGAGCGTGATCGGCATCCCCGAATGAAAGACGATGTGCGCGGCGTGCGGGTCGACGAAGGTATTGAACTCCGCCAGCGGCGTGGTGTTGCCCCCATGCCGTATCGCGCCGCCCATGATAAATACCTCTTTGACATTCTCCACGATGCGCGGCTCTTTTCGGATTGCCATTGCGACATTCGTCAGCGGACCGATGCAGACCAAAGTGACTTCCCCCGGCTTTGACATGATCTCCTCGATCAGGAAATCGCTGCCGTGCTGGACCTGTGGGCTGGTCTGCGGTGCTGGAAGCTTTGCATACCCGATTCCCTGCTCGCCGTGAGTCTCAGGCGCAAGCAGGGACGGTTGAACCAGTGGAATTTCACAGCCTTTGTAAACGGGGATATGACTCGCCTTTGCCAGTTCCAAAACCGAAAGCGCGTTGACCGTCCCCAGCGCAGTGGACGAATTGCCATGCACCACGCTCAACCCATCCAGCGAAATTTCAGGTGATGCCAAAGCCAGCAGAATTGCGAGAGAGTCGTCAATCCCTGGGTCGGTGTCGAGGATGATGTGTTTGGTCATGCCAATTTTTCCATTCGCTCGATAAACAACTCAATAAAATCACGCCCACGGACATCCAGCGCCACTTTCATGTTGGTGGGTTTCTTCGAGACTTTCATAAAATCGGCGAAGGTCTTGCCGTTTGAGATGCCGCCCGAAATATCCACATCCACGTGATGCTCTTCGAGGGTCAACAGTTCTGGAGCGATGATCGTCGCCAGCGTGAGCGGATCGTGCAGGGCGCAGCCGTCGAAGCCTTCATATTTTTTGTAGAAGTCCATGTAAACCGCAGTCGAATCGCGGACGAAACGCGCCACGGGCGAGGCGATTCGATTCAGGCGATCCACATCCGCAGTGGTGAGCAGGCATTTGTAGGTGACATCCAACGGAATCAACGTGATGGGAATCCCCGAATGAAAGACGATGTGCGCCGCGTGCGGGTCGGCGTGAACGTTGAACTCTGCCTGCGGGGTGATATTCCCGCCGGAACGGATCGCGCCGCCCATGATGACCAGCCCCTTCAACGCCTGCGCGATGCGCGGTTCCTTGCGAATTGCCAGCGCAAGGTTGGTCATGGGTCCGATAGTGAAGAGGGTGATCTGCCGCGGTTCGGCGAGGATGCGTTCGATCAGAAAGTCAATCGCGTGCTGGTTTACAGGCTTGGATTTCGGCTCTGGCAAAACAGCCTTTCCGAGTCCGCTTGCGCCGTGGACAGCCTCGCCAGATTTACCAGGCGCAGTCACCAGCGGAAGCGAGCATCCGCGCGCGACGGGAATGTGGCTTGCATTTGCGAATTCCAACATAGCCAGCGCGTTGCGCGTGGTCTTGTCGATGCCGATATTTCCGCAGACAGTGGTCAACGCTTCGAGTAGAATCTCTGGCGAAGCGAGGGCAAGGAGGATGGTCAGGGCGTCGTCCACGCCGGGGTCGGTGTCGATGATGATTCGGGTTGGGGACATATTTTCCTGTAGGGGCGACGTTTCGTCGCCCTGGGCGGGGAGACCCCGCCCCTACGATGAAATGAATGTTTCTGTTTCTTCTCTCGTGGGCAATGACGGCTGTGCGCCGAACTTTGTCGTTGCCAGCGCGCCGCAAGCATTGGCGTATTTCACGGCTTTTTCGATTTCAAGTCCGCGCAACAACGCGGAGGCAAAGCCGCCGATGAAAGCGTCGCCTGCGGCAGTGGTGTCCACGACTTCCACTTTGTACGTGTCTACCTGTGTCATCTGTGTACCTGACACAACCAACGCCCCCTTGCTTCCAAGCGTGACAATGACGTTCTTTGCGCCGCGAGTCAACATGACCTTGGCAGCTTTTTCAGCGGACGGGATATTTTTGACTTCCATGCCCGTCAGCAGGCTGAGTTCGGTTTCGTTGGGGATGATGAAATCGGCGAGGAAGATCAATTCGTCGGGGATGGATTTGGCGGGGGCAGGGTTGAGGATGACCCGACTTCCGTTTTGGCGGGCGCGTTGGGCGGCGTACAAAACCGTCGGGATGGGAATCTCCAACTGGAGCAGGATCAGCTTCGGGCGGAGTGCGGAAGCGGAATCCACGTCAGCAGGGGAAACTTTCCCATTCGCTCCCGCTGAGAGGACAATGCTGTTCTGCCCGTTTCCATCCACGATGATAGTTGCCGTGCCCGTCGCGGAGTCGTCGGCGCGGACGTGAGTCACATCCACCTGATTGGATTTCAGGCTGTCCAAAAGGAAGGGGCCAAAACTGTCGCTGCCCACGCGCCCCAGCATGGCAACGCTTGCTCCCTGCCTTGCCGCAGCGACGGCTTGATTTGCGCCCTTGCCGCCGGGGATGATTTGCAGGTCATCGCCGCTGATGGTTTCGCCAGGCTTCGGAAAATACGGCGCGCGGACAACAAGGTCTGCGTTGAGTGAACCGATTACTAATACGTCTGTCATGGCTGCTATTTTACTTTCTGTTTGCTCTATCGGGGGCTTAGCCCCCGATAGAGCAAAGTTTAGTTCGCAAACGGATTGAAGTTCGTTTCGCGGTCGTAGAAATCTTCGTCTTCAGCACGTTTCAATTTAGTAACAGCAAGATAGGTGAACGGGGTCATCAAGGCTTCGATGCCGACTTTGAAAATATAGTTGGCGACAGTGAGCGTGAGAAACAGGTTCCACGGGAAAACGCCGAGGGCGGATGCAACAGCGACGAACGCCACTGTATCCACCAGCTCGCCGATGAGCGTGCTGCCGATGGTACGCGCCCAAAGCCAGCGACCGTTGGTGAGGACTTTCATACGCGCTAGAGTGAAGGAGTTACTAAACTCGCCGAGCCAGAATCCCGCCAGGCTGCCAAGCACAATTCCGCCGCTGCTCATGCCGCCGAGGATGGCGTTGTAGGCGTCGTCGCCCGCGTATTCCCGCCAGGCGGCTTCGCCCGGCAAAATGCCGATGACGTAAAACGTCAGCGCGGCAAGCACGAGGGAAAAGAATCCCGCCCAGATGACTCGGCGCGAGCGTCGATAGCCGTAGACTTCGGTCAGGATGTCGCCAAAGATGTAACTGACGGGGAAGAGCAGTGTGCCGGCGTCGAATGCCAGCGGAAGGTTGAAGAGACTCACGCCCCAGTCCACGATTTTTGCAGACGAGGCAACATTGCTGATGAGCAGTACGGCGACAAAAAGCGCCATGATGAGGTCAAAGTATTTGTAGGATCGCATTAAGCGATTATCTCACAACGCCAAAAGCCTTGTCGAAAAACTCCACCATCCGCTGTGAATACTCGTCTGGTCTTTGGGTTGGACCGTCGCAATGGGTGGTTTCGGGGATGACCCATGCCTGCGCGCTGGGACCCGCAAGCTCTGCAAACCGATACGCGTACAACTCTCCTTCGCTGCCAAGGAAGTTAATCGGCGTCCCGCCGCCAACAAGCATTAGCGGGCGCGGGTTGATCTTGCCAATCACGTCTACGAGCGGCGCGGGAGGTTCGATTCCCAGCTTGACGGTATACATCCAGTCGAGGGTGTAGTTGCCAGCAATGATGGCTGCCACAAGCAGGTTGGTCGGGGTTGGCAGATCTTGCGCGCGGACGGATGAATTGCCGTCACCCCAGACAGCGCCAATCTCAGGGTAAAGCGCAGCGCTGTAGACCACGATACTTGCGCCAGTAGAGCATCCCAGGGCGCCAATGTTTTTACCTGCATTACGCGATTCGAGAAATTGGATCGCGGCTTTTACGTCGCGGGTATCCTCCCAGCCATACGAGCGATGTGTCCCTCCGCTTTCCCCCGATGCGCGTTCGTCGTACATCAAAACACCATAGCCAGCATTGACCAGTTGACGGGCGTGCCAGATCATCCCCATGCGATTGCCGCCGTAGCCATGCAGCAAAATGACCGTCGCTCCGTTTTGCGAAGGAGTGAACCAGCCTGCAAGCGTGATGCCGTCTTCGCTTTCAAAGGTGATTTCCTCCACTTCGAAACCGAGATCGGCTGGGATTTCGACGCTGCTGGGAGTGGGCGCGGTCTCTAGGTAGACTGAGAGAAGATTGCGCTCGATCATGACAAACAGGGTCAGGGCAAGCAAGGTCCCCAGCCCCACGCCGAGGATTCGCAGGAGATATTTTGTGTAATGCCAGATTTTGCCCGAAACAGTTTCAGGCGGAATTACTTTCCCCGTTTTGTTTTTGGAGTTGCGCCACAACTTGAAGATGATGACAAAGAAAAAAAGAATAATGAAAACCAATTCGCCGATCATCCAGTATTGATAGATGTTCATTTTTCTTCCTCGAAAGACCTTTTTGCGCTCTTTCTTTGTTGATTTAAGTGGATGGGCTTGTTGAATATTGGTTTATCGAAGTAGATGGCTTTGAAGAAATTTTTTGAATAAGCGCTTTGCATTCTTCTTTTGTTTTCATTGATATTCTATGATTCGGGACGACACTTAGAAATTCTTGCATGGCTGGCACAAGGGTTGCCGCAACTTTACCTATTTGCCATTCTTGTTCGCTTTTTAACAATTGGGATTTGGTTGTTAGATGAACCAACTGTCCGCCAATTTTGCGTGCCTGATCTTCTAGAAATTCACTTTTCGCTAGCAGAAAATCGCTATGAGAATCATGAAAATAATCCACTGCGAAGACATCGTCTTTTCTGCTCGACGAGTCATGTTGCATGAAATATATGAGAACTCGTGAATGGACTAGGTGGTCTTCAAGGATTGCATTTCTAACAGTATCCCAATCTGTTGGCTTTGGATGGTCTTGTAGCCAAAGAAATGTCTCGACGTACATTTTGATATGATAGATTAAATGGTTTGAAGAGATTTCTAGTTGCTCGTCGCTATAAGTTGTCATTTTGCACCTCAAAATTGAGTATCCCCATATAGTAGACCTCTTGCATAAGTGTGCCATAATAGGCACATGAGATACGAAACCGTACAAGTGCTCAAAGATGAAGAATTCAAGCGGTCAACAGGCGTTCAGCGAAAGACTTTTGAACAGATGCTCCAGGTTGTCGAGACG
>JACRBJ010000046.1 GCA_016234555.1 Chloroflexota bacterium
CATCGCCGTCACCCACGACCGCTACTTCCTCGACAACGTGGCAGGCTGGATCCTCGAACTCGACCGCGGCTACGGCATCCCCTACAAAGGCAACTACTCCTCCTGGCTCGAACAAAAACAGGAGCGCATCCGCCTCGAAGAAAAGTCCGAATCCAAACGCCAGAAGACCCTCGAACGCGAACTCGAATGGATTCGCATGTCGCCCAAGGCGCGTCAATCCAAGGGACAAGCCCGCGTCAGCGCGTATGAAAAATTATTGAGTCAGGAAGCCGAAGCACGCCGCGAAGAGCTGGATATCTACATCCCGCCTGGTCCGCGCCTCGGGGATGTTGTCTTCGAATTCGACAAGGTGACCAAGTCCTATGGTGACCGCCTCATCCTTGACGAGTTTGCTGCTTCCATCCCCCCAGGCAGTATCATCGGGATAGTGGGTCCGAACGGTGCAGGCAAGACCACGCTGTTGAAGATGATCACAGGGCAGGAAAAACCCGATAGCGGCTCCATCAAAATTGGCGACACCGTCAAACTGGCATACGTTGACCAATCCCGCACCCTCGACCCTGAGAAAACCGTCTACGAAGAAATCTCACAGGGCGCGGATACACTCGAACTCGGCAAGCGCAAGATCAATGCCCGCGGCTATTGTTCCTCCTTCAACTTCGCAGGCTCCGACCAGCAAAAGAAAGTCGGCATCCTCTCGGGCGGTGAACGCAACCGCGTCCACCTCGCCAAGACCCTCACCGAAGGCGCCAACGTCCTGCTCCTCGACGAACCCACCAACGACCTCGACGTCAACACCCTGCGCGCCCTCGAAGAAGCCATCTCCGAATTCGCAGGCGTGGCGCTGGTTGTGAGTCACGACCGCTGGTTCCTCGATCGCATCTGCACGCACCTGGTTGTCTTCGAGGGAGATTCAATTGCGAAGATGTACGTTGGCAACTGGTCCGATTACGAAACGATGATGACCGAGAAATTTGGAAAAGACCTCACCCCGCATCGCGTGAAATATAGAATGCTGAAGAGGTAAATTAAATGACAGCCGCTTCGCAGGCGGCTGTCATTTTTGGAGCCTATCCGTTCGTGATCTGGTATATTTGGATTAGATTCCCGCACGTGTCATTGAATATCGCGGCAATGGTCGTTCCCATGTTCGTCGGTTCCATCGTAAATTCCACGCCGAGTTTTTGCAGCCGTTCGTATTCACCCTGAATATCGCCGACTTGGAAGGCTGTAAAGGGTATCCCGTCTTTGACCAGGGATTCCTTGAGAGCCTTCATTGCGGGATAATGGGCATTTGGCTCGAGAAGCAGTTCGACGCCTTGCGGTTCCTCAGGAGAGACGACGGTGACCCACCGCGCACCATCTCCGAGAGGAATATCGTGTTTTTTCACAAAGCCCAATATCTCCGTGTAGAACTTCAGGGCTTTATCGTAATCATCAATCGAAACGCTGGCAAGTTTTATTTTCATTTGATTTATCCTTTCCTCAAAAGTTGGGTGGCGGCGCTGCAACCGAGTTGACGGAATTCACTCGGGCTGAGACCAAATTGCTGTTTGAAAGCCTTGCTAAAAGCCGCATGTGACTCGTAACCGGCCGCGCGTGCCACCTCGGTAATATCTACTGCGCCCATGCGGAGTTTGCGTGCGGCACGCTCCATGCGCAGACGGCGAATGTAACTGATCGCGCTCTCGCCGACTTGCGTCGTGAAGACGCGATGAAAATGCGGCACGGAGAAACCGGCTACTTCCGCCAGGATATCCCGATGCAACGGTTCCTGGATGTGATTGCGAATGTACAACATCACATCCTTGACGCGCTCGGAATGATCCCAAATGGTTTGTATATCGTTGAACATAGCCATAATATAGTATATCAGGAGGCTTGTCTGCTATTCCAAATGTATCATGCCTCGCAGCAAGTTCTCGTGTTCCATCCATTCACTTCATCGGTAAAAGATCACAAATGGAATCAATCGAAACGATCATCGGCGGCAGGCAGGCTTAGTTACAAGTTATCACCCTCGTAAAACTGCCCATCACCGATGAAGACGGCTTTCCCATTCAGCAGTGCGGTGCAAGTGTCGGGCGGGAGAACACCGCCCTCGCAATGACATCTTACATATCGTGTGAAATACCGCGCCCGATGCTAACCCAAGTGACAGTCACCTGCTTTGCGAAGGTGACTGTCACTTTTTTGTGTCATTGATTTCCGATGTAATTGGGAGTATATTCGTCCGAATTGCAAAAGGAGTACGACATGGAAACAATCGAAACCATCATCGTTGGCGGCGGGCAGGCGGGACTGGCTACAAGTTATCACTTGAAACAATTGGGACGCGAGCATATTGTCTTCGAAACGGCGGAAAAGGCGGGTAATGCCTGGCGTAACGACCGCTGGGACTCATTCACCTTCGTCACGCCCAACTGGACGATCCAACTCCCTGGCGCGGAATATGACGGAGATGACCCTGACGGTTATCTGCCCAAAGAGGAGATCGTCGCCTACTTTGAGTGCTATATCGAGAAGTATGATTTGCCTGTGCGCTTCAAAACGTCAGTGTTGGAAGTTGCCCCAATGGACGGAGGCAGCTATCAGGTCAGGACGGAGACGGGAATGGTTCAAGCCAAAAATGTGGTCATCGCTACAGGTTCCTTCCAGAAGCCGAGGATTCCTGTATATGCTTCGAATATCTCCACGGACATACTGCAACTTCACTCAGGGTTTTATCGCAACCCAGGGCAATTGCCTGATGGGGCGGTGTTGGTCGTTGGCGCCGGGCAATCGGGCTTGCAGATCGCGGAGGAATTGTATCAAAGCGGACGAAAGGTATACCTCAGCGTTGGCTTTGCGCCGCGTGCCCCGCGCCGTTATCGCGGACGGGACGTTTTTGCCTGGCTGGTGGATGTGGGCTTTTTCGAGCAAACGTCCGATAAACTTCCTTCCCCCAAAGCGCGCTTCGGAGCCAATCCACAACTGAGCGGTAAGAACGGTGGACATTCTCTCAACCTGCATCAATTCGCGCGTGACGGTATCACCCTATTGGGGCACATCACTGGGGCGCAGGACGGCGGGGTCTCATTCGAACCTGACCTCAAGGAGACCCTTGCCAGAACAGATAAAGCCGAAAAAGACATCTGCGCGATGATCGATAAGTACATCGCGGCAAAGGGCATCGACGCGCCGCTGGAGACGTTGCCTGAGTTGCAGGATGGCTATTCGGCGGAAGAGGTCACCGACCTTGACTTGAAATCGGCGAAGATCAGCGCCGTCATCTGGGCAATGGGCTACACCTTCGATTACAGCCTTGTGAAATTGCCCGTCACCGATGAAGATGGATTCCCCATTACGCAACGCGGCGTGACGCAATACCCTGGCTTGTATTTTGTCGGCATGAACTGGCTGAGCAGGCGCAAGTCCGCGCTGTTATTGGGTGTGAAGGAGGATGTGGAGCATATCATTGCAGACATGATGGGATAATGGTGGGATAATTCAAGGATGAATCTCAACGACATTGCCAACCTCCGCCTTCAAAACCAGCAAATTGCAGGGACGAAATTCACCTCGCCCAAAGAAATCGTCGCGTGGATGGGCGCGATGCAGGCGCAGGATTACGCCATGTCGAAATGGGCGGTGGGTGTGAGGCTGCCCAACTCGACAGAGAAAACAATCGAAGCGGCGCTGGATAAAGGCGAGATCATCCGTACGCATGTCATGCGTCCCACCTGGCATTTGGTTGCGGCGGGTGACATCCGCTGGATGCTGGCGTTGACCGCGCCGCAGATCAAAGCGGGGATGAAGTCGCGGAACATAGAACTGGAACTAACCGAAGCCGTCCTTTTGAAGAGTCGGAAAGTGTTGGAGAAGATCTTGCGCGACGGGAACCATTCCACGCGCGAGGAATTGATCGTGGCGCTGAACAAGGCGAACATTGCCACCGACGAAAACCGCGCTTCTCACATTTTTATGGAGGCGGAGTTGGAAAGTCTCATTTGCAGCGGCGCGACCAAAAACGGCAAACAGACTTTCAGCCTGCTGGAGGAACGGGTCCCGGCAACCCAGCCCCTCGGTCGGGACGAAGCGCTGGCATCCCTCGCGAAGAGATATTTCACCAGCCACGGTCCCGCCACGCTGGATGATTTCGACTGGTGGTCGGGGTTATCTGCTGGTGATGCAAGGCGCGCACTCGAAATGGTCAAATCAGATTTTGTCTCGGAGGTCGTCGAAGGAAAAACCTATTGGTTTGCCCAGTCCAGTTTCGAGTCGAAAGAGTCGGCGTTCCTGCTCCCCGCCTTCGATGAATTCATCATCAGCTACAAAGACCGCGGTGCAACGCTCAAGTCTGAAAATCACAAGCGGGCGGTTTCAAGCAATGGCATGTTTTATCCCACGGTTGTGGTCGACGGGGAAACGGTTGGGATTTGGAAGCGCACGATCAAGAAAGATAGGGCAATCGTTGAATTTACATATTTCACAAAACCCAAGCCGGCCGCGCAAGGGTTGATCGAAGCCGCATCTGTTCGCTACGGCGAATTTTTGGGGAGGAAAGCGGAAATGCCTTGATGTGGGACCAGGGCTGAAATCGAAGTGGGGAGGAAACTCCCCTGTTTGAAGGTAAAAATATAGTGTGGTTACGGATGCAATCCATGTATAATGAAAATATCGATCCCGCCCGCCGTCTGCTGTTCGGGTAATGAGGATGGGACGTTGGGCGATCCAGGTTCGAAGGGGCATCTATCATTTGCTTTTTGGTCCTGGGTTTTGATTATTTGAGAGGAATGGCTCCAGGAGAAAGCTATATGAACGTATTGTCCTCGCCCGTGGTTGCAATGGCTGGCATCTCCCTGTATGTCGGCTTGTATCATCTGTCGATTTTCGTCCGGCGTCCGCAAAACCGGGCGGACCTTACCTTTGCGCTGCTCTGTTTTTCGATAACCGTTTACGATGCCTTCTGTGTCGGGTTGTACAATGCCGCGTCGGTTGTCGAAGGGGCGCAATGGCAGCGGGCGCAATTGATTTCACTGGCATTCTTTGTGTCTGCCTTTCTTTGGTTTGTTTCGGACTATATCCACCGAAGGCCGGGGATTATCGTTTACTTATTCTCTGCGTATTATGTTTTGGCGGTTATTGTCCAACTGGTTGACCAGAGTAGTATGACCTGGCTCATGGACCAGCCTGCCATAAAGCACATTTCGCTGCCCCTTGATCTCTCGATAACCTATAATGAAGTGACATTTGGTCCCTTCACCACGTTCCAAAGTTTGGTGGGAATTTTTGCCAGCGCCTATATGCTGGTCATGTCAATTTGCAGTTTTAGGGACGGAAATCGAAAAGAGGCCATGCCCTTGATCCTGGCTTTGAGTTTCATGTGCGTCGCAGCCGTCAGTGATACGTTGGTGGCAAACGGCATGTACGCCTTTGTCTATTTAATGGAATATGCGTTTATGGGAGTGATTATGCTGATGGCATCTTCCCTCTCGAACATGGTTTTGGACACGGCTATTGCAAAGGACGCGCTAAAGGAAAGCGAAGAGCGGTTCCGCTCCCTGGTTGAGACCATCAATGACTGGATGTGGGAGGTGGACGCGAACGGGACATATACCTACGCCAGCCCCAAAGTCCGCGACTTGTTGGGATACGAGCCGAGGGAAATTGTGGGCGGGACGCCTTTTGATTTCATGCCCGCGGGGGAAGCCAGGCGTGTGGAAACGCTTTTTGGGGAAATTTTACGCAACAGGAAACCAGTCGAACAATTGGAAAATATTTGCCGGCACAAGGATGGTCGTCTTGTGGTCATGGAGACGAATGGCGTTCCCTTCTTCGATGAAAGCGGGAAATTATTGGGTTATCGCGGAATAGACCGCGACATCACCGAGCGCAAGAAGACGGAACAGACCCTTCAGATGTTCCAGTACACGGTGGACCAGGCGTCGGACGCCGTGCAATGGCTGAACCGTGACGCCGGGTTCGATTATGTCAACGAGCAAGCCTGCCGCATGTTGGGTTATACCCGTGAGGAGTTGATGCGCCTGACCTTGTGGGACATTGACCCTGCCTATCCCAGGGAATACTGGGAACAAAGCTGGGCAAAGGGCATACAGGGCGGTGTGACCAATGTGGAGACCCTGCATCGCCGCAAGGATGGCAGTATCTTTCCTGTGGAGATCACGTCGAAGCCGATCTGGTTTGGGGGGAAGGTGTTGCACGTGGCGGTTGCGCGAGACATCACCGAACGCAAGAAAACGGAACAAACCCTTCAGATGTTCCAGTACACTGTGGATCAGGCGTCAGATGCTGTGCAGTGGTTGAACCGCGATGCCGGGTTTGAATACGTAAACGAGCAAGCTTGCCGGTCGCTTGGTTATTCTCGCGAAGAACTAATGCACCTTAAACTATGGGATATTGACCCCGTCTTTTCAAGGGAACTCTGGAGACAGTCCTGGCAAAGATTCCAGGAAAACAGACAATTGACTGAGGATAAAGTGGAGACTTTGCATCGCCGCAAGAATGGAGATACTTTTCCGGTGGAAGTGTCAGCCCAACATATCTGGTTTGGTGACAAGGAATTTCATGTGGCGGTTGCACGGGATATTACCGAACGCAAACGGGCAGAGGAAGCCTTGCGTGAAAGCGAGGAGAGATACCGCCGCCTAGTAGAAGTATCCCCAATTCCCATGTGGATCAACAAGGATGGACTCATCGCCTACATGAACCCGGCCGCCCTTCAGACTCTCGGCGCATCGAAACTTGAGCAAGTTGTGGGGAGACGCGCCTTGGACTTTATCCATCCCGACTACCATGAAGTGGTGAAAGAACGAATTTCGCAAATGGTCACCGAGGAAAAAACCGTGCCGCTCCTCGAGGAAAAATATGTACGCCTGGATGGCAGCATTATTGATGTGGAAGTAACTGCCACTCCTTTCGCCACATCTGGCGGACGCGCCATGCAGACGCTCTTCCAGGACATCACCAAACGCAAATTGAACGAAGAGGAACGCGAGGCTCTCATTGCAGATTTGGAGATCCGAAACGCCGAACTGGAAAGGTTTACCTACACAATTTCGCACGATCTGAAATCGCCGCTTGTCACCATCAATGGCTTTCTTGGTTATCTTGAAAAAGACGCCAGGACTGGCAACATGGAAAGATTGAAGAATGACATCAACCGAATTCAGGAAGCGGTCAACAAAATGCGAAACCTGTTGAACGACCTGCTCGAACTCTCCCGCATCGGACGGCTGGTGAATGCCCCGGAAACGGTGCCATTCGAAAGGTTGATAAAAGACGCCCTCGATGCGGTGCATGGGCAGCTGGAGGAACGCGGCATTAACGTCACGATCCAGCCCAACCTGCCATCGGTCTTCGGAGACCGCCAGCGCCTGACGGAAGTCCTGCAAAACCTGATCGATAACGCCGCCAAATTTATGGGCGAGCAGGAGGAACCGCAGATACAGATCGGTCAACTGGATGGGGAGGATTGCAAGCCCGTTTTCTTCGTCCGGGACAATGGAATTGGCATCGCGCCCGAACACCATGAACAGATATTCGGCATCTTCAATAAGTTGAATCCGGATGTCGAAGGCACCGGGGTTGGGCTTGCCATTGTGAAGCGGATCATTGAGGTCCATGGCGGCAGGATCTGGGTCGAGAGCGAAGTGGGAAGGGGAGCCACGTTTTATTTCACCCTGCCAGCAAAATGACGGGACACGGCAAACGCCGTGTCCCATTTTCTTATTTCATGCTTTCGGCAATTCGCACCATGTCGTCTTTGCCGATTTCCGTCCCTGTGTAACTTAGCTCGAAGGCTCTGCCGTCAGCCCACCAGCGCAGGGTTTTCATGAAGGGCATTGGATCCCACTGCCAGCCGCAGCAATCCGTCCCGCTCCACACGCCTTCGATGTACTTCCCGGTATTGGGCCCGATCTGCACTGTCTCCAGTTTGGCATCGGCGGGGACCACCATCAGGTTTTCGGGATTCCCCTCCGGCAGCGTGTTGTAGTCACCGATGGTGATGTCGCCCAGGGTGCTGTCTTCAGGGCTGGGAGCTGACTGTTCGCGGAGCACCAACCCGTTCGTGTTGTCGCCCCACTGGTTTGGATCAAGCTGGTAATAAACCCAGACTGTGTTGTTTTCCTCCTCATAATGAGCGCCGACAAGGATGAAAATATCGGGCAGGCTTGTTGGCAACAGGAGGGTAAACCCAGCCTTTTCCTCTGCTTCGGGAATGCTCAGGTTGTACATATCCCGCGGGTCCCAAACCATGTCGAAGGCTCCCGGCGTGGGCGTGGGAAGTTTTTCCACTGGTTCCGTGGTCATGGTCTCCGCCAGGACAGCCATGCCTTCCTTTCCCATCGGGATGGGCGGATAGAAATACAGAATGGTATAGGAGACATCGCCATCGACCCAGCGCAAGGTTTCGTTCCCGAAATCGGCGTCCCAAGTGGCAGTGTCGCTGCCATCCTCGTAGGCAAAGACGCCTTTGTAATATTCGCCTTCGAGGGAGCTGACCTGCACCTTCTCGACCTCGGCGCTGGAGCCAATAAGATCTGACTGCGGGGAGAGAGCGCCCGTCCAGCGTTCGATGGTGATCGAGATGCTGCCGTTTTTTTCCTGGTAGTAATACATCAGGGTCACGCTATCGGGTCCGCCCGTTGCGCCGGAGAAGTAAAAGCCTTCGGGGGTCTTTCCAAATTCCTTGACCGGGAAATCCACCATGCCACGGATCCGTTCAACCGAACAGGATGGGTTGGAGAAGTCGCCGCACTCGGCAGCAAAAGCAGCCTCCGCCGGGCGCGGCGTGCTGGTCGGCAGTGGAGCACTAGGGGTGGTGGTTATCCATTGATAGGGTTCAGCTGTCGGGACGGAAATCGAGTCGCTGCCGGAGCGGATGAAAAACTTCAGGATGCTTTGCGCGAAGGCGCGTCCCTGTGGCGTGATGAAGGTCAGTGCCAGCAGGATGACGATGACGAGCAGGGCAAATGCGGCACGCGGAATGCGGCGCGGTTGGTTTGTGTTCATTTTTTCTCCTTGATGTTTTCCCGCAACAAGGTCGGCTTTCACAGCCTGCCAGAGATCGACCTCTGAAGAAGGGATTTCCTTCTCCAGCGCATCCTGCAAGATGGATTGAATATTTTTGTTGTCCATGGCTAATCTCCTTCCGCCTTGGAAGTCATCAGGTCTCGCAGGCGTTTGCGCGCATCCCTTAACCACCATTTGATGGTGCTCAGCGGACGTTCCATTTTTGCGGACATATCAGCCTCGCTCAAGTCGAGGTAGTAACGCATCACGATCACAGCGCGTTGTTCGGGCGGCAGGCTTTGGATTGCTTTGAGGATGCCCTCGCGGACTTGCTTCTCTTCCAGCGTTTGTTCCGGCTGGGGAGCGGGATCAGCCAACAGCGCGGTAAGCTGGGACGTGTTTTCGTCAAGCTCGTCGAACGGGATGTTTCTCTTCGTCCGCTTTGCAACCTTGAGCGCGTCGTTGACCACGATGCGAAAGAACCAGGGAGCAAAGGGGCGCTCCTCATCGAATTGATGGATGCGTTCCGCCATCTTCACGAATGCCGACTGTGCCACATCCTCCGCCAAAGCGCGGTCATAGGTCACCAGATATGCGGCATGGACCGCCTGCACCTGATATCGGTTTACCAGCGCTTCGAGACCGTTCAAGTCACCTTGTTTGATACGGGATATTGCGATTGAGTCATCCATGCATGGACCTTTCGGAGAATTCTCTAAATATACTATCCCCCAATGGGGAAAAAGATAGTTATTTTGAGAATCGAATCTCAGCGAAAATATTCCCGGGAGTTTGAAGAAACACGTTATGCTTCGGGTAAAATATGACGCATAAAGTGTCGACCCAGTAGGGCGGGTCCCCAGTTGTCACCTGTTTGTTTAACTGCCTTGTGAAGTTGGAGAGAATCATGACGCTCCTTAGAAAGACTCTTCTGGTTTTAATCGGTACGGTCATTATCTCCACGCTCAGCATTTACCTGGCTTCCCGTATCACCCTGCTGGAAGGATACGAGAAGATCGAACAGGACGATACTCGTGCCAATGTACAAAGGGTGGTCAATAGTTATTACGATCAATCCCGCAATCTGGACCTGGTTGGGCGTGCTTATGCCTTTTGGGACGATATGTACCAGTTTGTCGAGACGCCAGACTCTGTTTTTCTCGACTCTCTGGGTCTGACTCCAGATTTGTTCGCCACACACCGCGCAAATCTCGTTGTCATTTTGGACGTCAATTACCAGCCATTGTTTCTCGAAATGTACGACCTGGAGACGATGGCTCCCCTCGAAATTCCATCTGACCTTGCCACACTCCTCCGCCCGGGAAGCCCATTGCTGGCGCATACTGTAGAACATCCGGAGATTAGCGGGGTGGTTTTGCTCGCAGGCAAGCCGATGTATGTGACTTCACTGGGCAGCCTGCGCACTGACTTTAGCGGCGAACCTCGCGGGGCGATCATCTTTGGACGTTATCTGAACGGAGGGGTACTTGACGACCTCTCCAAAGTATCTCAATTGGATGTGTCCGCCAGCCTGTTGAATGAAACGTTTATGGCGGAGGATACCAGGCGTGCAAATGAATGGCTGTTTGCTGCAAATAGTCGGGATGCGATCTACGTCGAGAGTCAGGGGCAGGACGTTATTTCTGGCTACACCTATGTCTGGACCCTTGATCAGCATCCAGCCTTCCTTCTCAAAGTTTCCATGCCGCGTACAATTTATCGTCAGGGATTGGAGAGTTTTGGTTATTTCGCTGTCCTGGCTGGCACGAGCGGACTAGCTTTCCTGTTGGTGTCCATTCTCCTCTTGCAGCAGTTTGTCCTTTCCCCATTGACTACACTCAACCAGCAAATTGGTCGAATTCGTGCCAGCGGCGACCATTCACAGCGTGTAAAAGTGCACGGGCGCGATGAAATCTCCAACCTTGGAAACACCATCAATGGAATGCTGGAGGCAATCGAAAAACATTCCGAAGAATGGATCGGCGCCATCTTCAATTCGGTCAATGACGCCATTTTCATCCATGCGCTCGACGGGCGGATTCTATATGTCAATGAAACTGCAGTGAGCATGTTCGGTTACAGGCAGGAGGAGTTTGTAAACCTGAACATTGGCATGTTCAGTGCTGGCGCATATCCCTACACTCAGGTGGAGGCAGAAGAATGGTTGAGGCAAACACAAACCGGTCAACCGCAACTTTTCGAGTGGATGTCAAAACGCAAGGATGGCAGTTTATTTTGGTCTGAGGTCAATGCCCGCTTTGCCCAAATCGGACAGGAGTCCCTGTACCTTGTAACCGTGCGGGATATTTCCGAACGCAAGAGGGCGGAAGCCGAACGCGAGAAATTCGTAGCCGAATTGGAAAACCGCAATGCTGAGCTGGAGCGTTTTACCTATACCGTGTCGCATGATTTGAAAAGCCCGCTTGTGACAATCTGCGGCTTTCTGGGCTATGTGGAAAAGGATGCCATCGCGGGTGACATCGAGCGCCTGCGCAAGGACATGGAACGCATCACCAACGCTACTGATAAGATGCAGCGACTGTTGAACGAATTGCTGGAACTTTCCCGTGTAGGCAGGATGGTCAACCCGATGGAGGTGGTGCCTTTTGGAGAGATTGCGCGTGAGGCGGTGGCACTGACACAGGGATGTCGTCAGGAACGCAACATCGCGATTGAAATCGCGGATGGAATGCCGTCAGTTTTGGGGGATCGAGTAAGGCTGGTGGAGGTGGTGCAGAATCTTGTGGACAATGCCTGCAAATTCATGGGTGAACAACCCCACCCGCGCATCGAAATTGGCTGGCGCAAGGCGGAGGTCGACGAAATAGTGGTTTATGTCAGCGACAATGGAATTGGCATTGCGCCTGAACATCACGAAAGGGTCTTTGGTCTGTTTAACCAGTTGAATCCCAATATGGAAGGGACGGGAGTGGGGCTTGCTCTGGTCAAGCGGATCATCGAATTCCACGGCGGAAAAATTTGGATTGAGAGTGAATTGGGAATGGGGGCTACATTCCTGTTTACCCTGCCGTGCAGATAGTTCAGGGTTTCTTTTAACCAATAGGGACAGTCATCCAATCGGGCGACTGTCCCTTGTTATTTGTATGGACCGTCGTTTTAGATGAAGACAACCTGCGCGCCGTCGGTCATGTCCATGAAATCACCGGCGGTGACAATGCTTTCGACGCAGGGCAGGAAATCCTCCTGCTTCAGTTTGAACATGTCCACGCTCATTTTGCAGGCATACATTTTTGCGCCGGCATCAGACAGCATTTCAAGATACTCACGCGCGGTTGGCACGCCCAGGGCCTTCATCTTGGCTTTCATCAGCGTGGAGGCGAACCAGGTCATGCCGGGGATGATTCCCATCCATTGTGGGATGCCTATGTAACCGGGAATGCCCATCATATTCATCTTCATGCTGGTATTGGCGATTGGTGGAATCTCCAGGTGATCCACGCGTGCCTTGTTGACCATATCCAGTCCCCAGAAGGTGAAAAAGATGGTAACGTCGATGCCGTTGCCGAGTGCAGCCCAACCCATCACCAGCGCGGGATAGACCATGTCCAGGTTGCCCTTCGAGCAGATAAATGCAATGTGGCGGTTCTTTTCTTCAGCCATGTTATTTCTCCTTTTATCATTTCATGAAACCTGACAGGTCTCCAAGACCTGTCAGGTTTCAATTTTTTTTAGACACAACCCTCAGGCTTGCCGAGACCGGCGACCTTGGCGACCTTTTTGGCAGGTCCCTTGGGGAAGAGGGCGAACAAGTCTTTTGTGGAAATGCCCGTGCCAGTGGTGATTTGTCGCAGGGTGGGGGACTTGCCATTGGACATGCCGGTCTGGCGACAGAAATCAATGATCTTCCAATGTTCGGCAGTGAGGGCGTCAATGCCTTCCTGTTTCGCCAACACTTCAGCGATTTCCTTTGTCCACTCGTTGGGATTGGTCATGAAGCCTTCCTCGTTGAAGGCGATTGCAGAGAGATCAACAGCCATTTTTATTTCTCCTTGGTATTTTGTGGTCGCGTTTGTAACGCGACAGGTTTATATGTTTACCGCTCCGTCGGGGGCTAAGCCCCCGACGGAGCAAAAGTTACTACTCACCAATAGCTTTGAGTAAATTCAGCGAGCGATACAATCCGCGGCGGACTTTCTGGTCGTTCATGGCGCGGAGCAGATCGAAAAGCGAGATGTTCGCGGGCGCCTCAGCCTTCAATGCGTCAGCCATGCGAATGCCGAGGGATTCCACATCCTCAGGCTTGTAGTCGTGGACAAGGCGGTCGGCGACCTTGACCCCGGCGCGGGCAAATCCAAAATATCCCTCGCGCTCCAGCCGATCGAGTTCCACCGTCACCTGATGAAAGATGCGCTTGCCCATCTGCTGACCTTCCTCCGCGAGTTCCGCCACCGCTTCGAGCTGGTCAAGCAAACCGACAAGCAGGCGGGTGTCGCGCAGAACACGTTTGACGAGGAAGAGCAAATCGTTGAGTTCGAAGTCGTTGCCAACTTCGGCAAGCTCATCGATGGAAAGCTTGATGACGTTGTTGACCACCGGGATGGCGTCATCCACCAGTTCCTTCATCGCCTGCTGACCCTGGCGTTGCGCCTCAAACTGCGCCATGAGGAAATCCAGTTTTTGGTTGATCTGGGCGAGTTCGGTATCGGTATCCATTGCGTCTCCTACTTCCACTTGCCAGCCATGGACATTTGCGACTCGAACGGCATCTCGCCGCCTTTGAGCAAGACGTTCCAGTAAATCCACTTGAACATCATTTTGCCCCAGTGATTGGCAGGGGATTCCTTGAGTAGCGAGAACGGACCAAAGCCGGGCAGTGGGAACATGCCGGGCAGGGGCTCCACGTCGTAGTTGAAGTCGATCAGTACGCCCTTTTCGTTGCCAGATTCGATGAAGCAGTTGGCGTGACCGTCGAACTTGGGCAGCGGCTCCAGACCTTCCATGTGGCGCAGGATATTTTCCACGACCACGTCGAGCATGAAGTGCGCCACCGAACCAGCCTTCGAGGCGGGCGCGTTGCTTGCGTCACCGATCAACCAGACATTTTCCCATTTGGAGCTTTGCATCGTGTTCTTGTTGACAGGCACAAAATTCAACTCGTCGCCCATGCCCGATGCGCCGATCACGTCCGATCCCATGTTGGTCGGGATGGTGACGAAAAGGTCGTAGGGGATTTCGCGCTCGTCGTAGGAGCGGATGACCTGTTTGGCGTTGTCCACTTCCATGATGGAATATTCGGTCTCGAGCTTGATGCCGCGGTCTTCAAGCATGTTGCCAAGGACGGAGGATGCGCGAGGCTTGGTGAACGCTCCGGGCAGCGGCGTGGCAAAGGTGATATCCACCTTGTCGCGGATGCCGCGCTCCTTGAAGAACCAATCCGCGAGGAAGAGAAATTCCAGCGGCGCGACGGGACATTTGATCGGCATCTCCGCCACGTTCAACACCATACGTCCGCCCTTCCAGAATTTGAAGAAGCGCGCGAGCGCCGCCGCGCCATCGGATGTGTAGAAGTCGAAGATATTTTTGCGCCAGCCGCCGCCGTCCACCAGTCCGGGCATCTGCTCCGGGCGGATGTAACTGCCGGTGGCGACGACCAGGTAATCGTAGTTGATTGATTTGTTGCCGCTCAGTTTGACCCGGTTCTGGTCAGGCTCGATCAGTTCGATCTCGCCGAAGATCACATCCACTGTCGGCGGCAGGAAATTCCGCTTGGGCTTGACCACGTCGGAGGGGGAGTAGATTCCAAATGGGATGAACAGGAAACCGGGCTGGTAGTAGTGGTTCTCGTCCTTGTCCACCATAATGATGCGCCATTCCTGCGGGTCCAATGCGGCAGACATTTTGTTGGCGACCATCGTGCCGCCTGTGCCTGCGCCAAGAATCAGAAAGGTCTTCATTGAACTGTTCTCCTTTGAAAAAGTTATGAAAGCGCGTTGACGAGTTCAGCGCGTTTGGCGATGTTCTCGTGCATCACCGCCCGCAGCAGATCGAGCGCCTGAATCAACCTCTGGTCGGCAAGCGTGTAAACGATCACGGTGCCATGCCTTTCGGTGGTCACCATGCCGCGTTCGCGCAACACTTTGAGGTGACGCGAAACAAGCGACTGCGGCATCTCCAACTCGTTGCAGATCTCGGTCACGTTGCGCGGGCTTTGGGCAAGGGTGTACAAAATCATGATGCGGTTGGGGTCTGCAAGCCCGGCGCAGATTTCCGCGTGGAGTTGGGTGATTTCACTTTCAAGAGTTTTGTTCATGGGGATACCTTTTTGGTGGTATATGCAAATAAACACATATTTATGTCGGTATGGTAGCACTTCGCTTTTCATCCTCTTAGTGAAGATTGTCACATGGCAGGGAGGGCGTTTGTAATATTGTGAAGAAAATCACAAGTAGATTTGTACACTCGTAACATATTGTTTACAAAAAAAGAAGCTGAGAGCTTGAACCTGTTTCAAGGAACTATTCCGGTCTCTGGGCGTTTTCCCGTATGGAGGATGATTTCACCATGAAAAATTTTTTGCCAGGTTCTATGCTAATGCTTTTCGTTCTTGCCTGTTCTCTGTTTACCCCGGGACCCACTCCCAGCGCTGCGGACATCGAAAAAGAGGAACAGGCTATTTATTCCTTTTTTGTAGGTGCCAAGGTGGGGACTGTCCTCATCCTGCGGGAGACGGAAACCAATATCTCGCCGGCTGACTCGAAAGATATTAGGGACAATATCATGTCCGGGTTCAAGGATATTTCGAGGGAAACTGTCGACAGTTATCTTGCGCGCAATGCCGAGCCCAGCCAGCTTTCCCCCGATATGGATTTGGGCACCGAATATATCCTGCTGACTTTGGAAGAACTTTCACAGATTACCAGCCAGCCGAACTGGCAGGAAGTCCTCAACGAAAAATATCCCGGCTCCGGTGGTTACACCATCTTTTCGCGTGTCGGTTTCAACAACACGCTCGACTAGGCGGTGGTCTATGTCGGTCATGTGGCGGGTCCTTTGATGGGGACGGGCTTCTATAATTTGCTGGAAAAACGGGACGGGGAATGGAAACTCATGGATCAGATCATGGTGTGGATATCGTGACCAGTTAAATAAAAAAAAGCCTCTCTCATGCCTTGCCCCGCATGACACAAAAGAGGTGGAGGAGTAAGAAACGAGGTAGTCGGCAGCCCTGCGTCAACCAATGATGCAGGGTTGCCTCCCGTACGCTCAGTTTTCTTCGATACCAAGGCACGCTTCGCCGAGTGCCTGTATGACGATGTTTCCCTTTGCGCTGGGGATGTAGCGTTTGCCGGCTTCCAGTACATAGTCCTGGGATTCGCCGGAATGGGTGACCCATAATACGCCGCTTTTGCATTCAATCGCCATTCGTTGTTCAGCCTCCCGCAGACTTAGAATCTGGCGGTGCTGGAGAAGTAACTCAATCCTGGGTGCTTTCGAAGTTAAAGTCATTTTAGTCTCCTGTTCTAATACGTTCGACGCTTATAGTATCCCACCACGTATGAGGGAAGTACAGATGCAGAATATTGGTGTTGTAACCATAACAGTTTGTGCTAGAATAAATTGTACTGGTCAAAAAGCACAAAACTGTTATCCACACTTACCATGACTTCACCCTCCTCCAAAACACTTCTCTATCAGGAATTTTCCGAACGGATGGCTGATCTGATCCGGCATGGAACCTATCCGCCTGGCGAACGCCTTCCCTCTGTCCGCCAGGCAAGCCAGCAAAATGGTTTGAGCATCAGCACGGTTTTGCAGGCTTATTCGCTGTTGGAGAGGCAGGGATTGATCGAAGTGCGTCCCCAATCCGGGTATTACGTCAGCACGCGGACGGATGACCGGCTTTTCCCCGAGCCGGAAACCTCTTCGCCGCAACGCGATCCCAGCCTGATCAGCCTGCACGAGTTGGTCATGAGGTTGATGAAGGATACATCCAATCCAGACCTGGTCCAGCTTGGGGCGGCGCTCCCAAACATCGACTCCCAGTTGACCCAGAAGATCAACCGCATCATCGCAAACATCACCCGTCAGCAGGGGGAGGATGCGCACCAGTATCAATTCCCGCCGGGACTGGAAGCCCTGCGTGTGCAGATCGCCCGCCGCGCGGTCAATGCTGGCTGCAACCTGTTTCCGTCCGACATTCTCATCACCTCCGGCGGGGTTGAGGCAATCGACCTGAGTCTTCATGCCGTGTGTAAGCCGGGCGATATTGTGGCAATCGAGTCGCCGTCGTATTTTGGCACGCTCCAAATCCTCGAAGTGCATGGACTCCGTGCGCTGGAGATTCCGACCCATCCACGGGACGGGATCAGCCTCGACGCGCTGGAATTTGCCATCGAGCACAACCCAATTCGGGCGGTGATGGTCATTTCAAATTTCAACAATCCGCTGGGAAGCTTGATGCCCGACGAAAAGAAGGAAGCCCTGGTCAACCTGCTGGCGCGGCACGATATCCCGCTGATCGAGAACGACGTGTCGGGTGAAATCTATTTTGGGGAGAAACGTCCCACCGTCTGCAAGGCATTCGACACGAAGGGGCTGGTCATGCTGCTTTCGTCCTTTTCCAAGGACATCAGTCCGGGACTGCGAATTGGCTGGCTGGCACCGGGACGGTATCGCTCCGAGGTGGAGTGGCTGAAGTTCACGCTCAGCGCGTCGTCCCCGACCCTGCCGCAGATGGCGATTGCGGAGTTCCTCGAAAGCGGGGGATACGATCAGCACATGCGGCGCATCCGCCGTGACTATGCCCGCAACGTCAAGTTGATGTCGGATGCGGTGATGCGTTATTTCCCGGAAGGGACGCGGCTCACACGTCCCTCCGGCGGATTCGTGCTCTGGGTGCAGTTGCCCGAAAATGTGGATTCGCTCGAGTTGTACAGCCTGGCTTTGAAGGGCAAGATCACCCTTGCGCCGGGACACGTCTTCTCGGCAACGTATCAATTTTCGAACTTCATCCGCCTGAACGCCGCCGCCTTCGATTACGCCACCGAACGCGCCATTGAGCGGCTGGGAGATATGGTGGTGGAACTGGCGGGGCGTAAATAGGGATTTCAATGTAATCATGAAATTCGATCCACAAATTCACCATCGCCACAGCATCCGTCTGAAGGGATATGATTATTCACAGTCGGGCGCGTATTTCGTGACCATTGTCACCTGGCAGCGGGAATGTCTGTTCGGGGAAATTGTGGATGGGGAAATGATCTTGAATGATTTTGGAAAGATCGTTGCCGAAAAATGGCAATGGTTGGAAACCCAATATGAATATGTTGAATTGGGTGCATGGGTAATTATGCCAAATCACCATCATGGGATTTTGGTAATTCACGATGATGGTAGGGGCGGATCGCGACCCGCCCCTACGCCGCCAATCAAACACAAACCATTGGGCGGTTTGGTTGGTGCATTCAAAACGGTTTCGACGAAACAGATCAATTTGTTGCGTGACACGGAAGGACAGGTTGTCTGGCAGCGCAATTATTACGAGCGGATCATCCGTAACGAATCCGAAATGGACAGGATTTCCCGTTATATCGAATCCAATCCGTCCATGTGGATGGATGATGATGAAAACCCGAATCGCACGTAGGGGTCGTTCGCGAACGACCCCTACGTTATAATCACCCCATTGCGGACATGACACCCAAACCCAAACGCCCTTTGAAGGTATTTTTATGCCACGCCCACGCGGACCATGACCCCGTGCGCGGACTCTACACCCGCCTGACCAATGACGGTGTAGACGCATGGCTCGACAAAGAAAAGCTCCTCCCAGGGCAGGATTGGGAATTGGAAATTCGCAAGGCAGTTCGTGAAGCGGATGTGGTTGTTTTTTGTCTTTCAATGCAATTCAATCAAGCGGGGTTTCGACAAAAAGAAGTGCGCCTTGCCCTCGATACTGCAATGGAAAAACCCGAAGGCGAGATTTTCATTATCCCTGCCCGCTTGGAAGAATGTGACAACCTCGAAAGCCTGAGAAAATGGCATTGGGTGGATTTGTTTGAAGATGATGGCTATGAAATGCTCATGCGTGCTTTACGTACGCGAGCAGATAAGATAGGGGTAACTTTACGGATTAAGAAAATCAGAACACCAAAAAAGAGCAATCAAAAAAAGCGAGTTTTCTATAATTTGACTGCCCATTATGAGTATGATTTTGAGAATACGACTCCTGAAATTCTAGCAAGTTTCTTGTTTGAAACGCTCACAAGGATCATGCGTACTGTGCCAGGTATTGATAAAAGTGATAATAGTCGCACGGCTGAGTATCAAACCAGCCAGGTGGAATACCTTGATCCTAAAAACGGGAAAACTAACCAACATGCCTTGATAGTTCACGGAAAAAAAGTGCGACACATTGGCAAAGGTGATGTTCTAGGAGTTGAACCTCTGGCAGTAGTTCCAGAAATGTTAATCATTACAGTGACTCAAGGTGTGAATCGTTCACGCCTCCGATTTGACAGCAACGAACTGCCTAGTGACGCGTTCAAAAATTTGATCGAATGGGTTTTGGCAGACATTGGAAGAGATGTTTCGGTAGAGCTTAAAGACACTCCGCCTCAAAAAACTCCTACAGCTACTAATATAATTATTAATGAGGGATATCCGCAAGTTCATTGGAAAACAACTGACGCACTACAAGGCGGAAAACCATATATAAGCATTGATATAACAAGCAAAGAAAATCGACTTATTAAATGTCGTTGTTATATTAAATCATTAGAGCTTGACGGAATTCTTCGAGATGATATTAAGCACGAATTAGTAAAACACACAAATCGTGTTTCGTGGTCTGGTGGCTCTGACGAAGAAATAGGAATTAAATACATCGACCCGATGGGGTTTGGAAAAATAAATTTGGCGTCTTTAGACTCCAAAGACTTTATTCGACGCCCTTTACAATTTGAGATGGCAAAGGGTGCTCAATCTAAAGATAAAGATGGGAAATTCTTGCCGTTTGGAAATTATTTGGTTGACCTAGGGATGGCTTGTAACACCGACACAGTAGACTTACCAGAAATCCCTATAACAGTGGCATTTGAGTATCTTGGGGAAGATAGCCTTTATGAGGACAATGTGATAAAGGATGGAAGAGCTACACAAAGAATATTGCGGTTGTTAGAAATAAAATCCACAAAATCTGCTTAATAGATAACTCGTGATATAACTCAACCGCACTCTCAAAATCTTCCTCTGCCACGCCCACGCAGAATATAACCAAACTCCTAGTCCGCTTTGAGCGGACTTCGTAAAAATAGCCCTGACGTTCCACGTCGGGGCGGAGTAAAGGCGTGGACAAAACCCATCGAAACAGAACCAACTTCTCCCGTCGCGTGAAGCGCAAATCGCCTATAGCCTTTCCATCAGTTATAATCCCCCCGCAATCACCAATCCAAAATCGTAAATCCCCAAATCGGAAATCGTAAATGACGAAACCCTCCTCCTTTCAAGAAATCATCCTCAAACTTCAAGACTTCTGGGCATCGCACGGATGCCTGATCACACAGCCCTACTACACCCAGGTGGGCGCAGGGACGATGAACCCTGCCACCTTCCTGCGCGTGCTCGGACCCGAGCCGTGGAACGTGGCGTACGTCGAGCCGTCTGTCCGCCCCGATGACGGGCGTTACGGCGAGAACCCCAAC
>JACRBJ010000045.1 GCA_016234555.1 Chloroflexota bacterium
GACTCTTGGCGTGTGAATACTTTGGCAATGCCTGTTTGGTCAGGCGATATGCAATTTTGGCGACTTTTACATAGCGGCTCTCTCGTTGGTTCATGCCCTTAAATCTACCAGCTCACTCAGATGTTTGCAACAGAGCATTTGGAAGTCTTTTCGCTGGAATACGGGGATTTTTGCCCGCTCCTTAGCCCCTCTCCCCGCATGGGCAATTGATTGCAAACGATGAAGAAATATCATATACTATTCCTGTCGATCAGCAGGAAAAGATGAAGGACATCCTGCTTCAAGTTTCCTGTAAAAAGATAAGACAGGGACAAAATAATCAAATCATTTTTCACGATCCGGGAGGCAAATAAAATGGCGACAAAATCGGAAGATCAAGTAAAAGCTGAAACAACAGAAACTCAGCTCACAATACCAATCGTTGACAAGGTTTGGATCATTGTGCTCATGCTTTACCTGGTCGCGTTGGGAATCATCTCTGTATGGGCTCTGATTGCATTTTTCCCCTGCGAGACCGCAGCCGAAGCGGCATCGACCTGCTCAAAAGTGGTGGGATTCATGTTCTGGAACTTCTCGGTATCCAGCGAGGTGCGTATGATCCTGCTTGTCCTAATGGCGGGCGCACTTGGAAGCCTCATCCATGGGTTCCGCTCGCTGTTCTGGTACGTAGGCAACCGTGCCTTCGTAAGAAGCTGGATCCTGATGTATTTCCTGCTGCCCTTCATCGGATCATCATTGAGCCTGATCTTCTATTTTGTAATACGGGGCGGATTGTTCTCGCCCAATGCGACCGTTGATGCCACCAGTCCCTTCGGATTCATCGGTCTGGCTGGTCTCGTGGGTATGTTCTCGAATAGGGCAGCGCTCAAATTACAGGAAATTGCTGAAAGCATTTTTTCCACGAAAGAATCAACCAAGGGCAAGGATAACGTGGACAACGAGGAAATTGCAAGCGCCAATAAGGCTGACAAGGCTACAGCTGCTGCCGAGGTGAAAGCGGACAAGGATACAGCCGCTGCCGAAGTACAGGCTGATAAGGATACAGCTGCTGCCGAGGTGAAAGCAAACAAGGAGATAGCTGCCGCCGAAGTACAGGCTGATAAAGAAGCAGGTGAAGCAAAAGGCTGATATCGGGAAACTCCGTTGATGGGCGCGCGTCAAGAGACCTGTGCTCATCAACGGAGTATTTAATTAAATCAAGGGGATTTCGCGGTAACACGACAGGGAAGGGGATGGAAAATATTAGGAAGTCTTTTCGCTGGAATACGGGGATTCTTGCCCATTCCTTACCCCTCGTGTCCATAACGCAAAAGTGACAGTCGGTCCTACAGAAGACATTTTTCATTATTGGGTTTTTGTTCAACGGTTTGCGTCACCGCCCCCGAGCAGAGCGAGTGGGGTACCCGCTTGGGGTGGGAGCGTGGATTCATCCTCGAAACGGGGAAGCTCAAAGCCATGAAAAACCAGAATAACGCCGCACGTTGTTAGCCCTCTGCCTGCTTAGGGATATAACCTTTGCAAAGTGTATAGGCTATTATAGCGGTCGCGCGTCATCTTTACCCTGAACACATTGGTTATCTTTGGATCGTGTTCATAACCGAACTTGAGGAGCGCCTGTTGTCCTGTATGGTTTTCCAGAGCGATATCATCAACCATAACCTTTCCCCCAAGTTGATTGAAAAAGAAGTCGAGAAAGGGAAGCATGGCTTTCTTTGCATACCCTCTTCCCCGGTACGGGTTGGCGATCTTGACGTTGAATTCTGCGGTCATGGTGGCGGAATGCAGGCGATGGAAACTTATTTCTCCCACAGGCTCGTTTTTTCATTGAATATCAGACGATAACAATCTGTTGGACGTCCAGGCTTGATCATTTTGACATACCATTCCTGGGCCTGGCTATCGGTTAAATTAATCGGACCACCAACTGGCTTCATGGATTCAGGGTCACTCCAGAGCCAGCGAATGAATTGCAAATCGTCCGGGACTGGCAACCGAAGCTCGATATCATCACCCTGCATATTTTGCTCCATGTTTACATACTGAACCATACTACTATCATCCTTGAAAGAGCCTGCCGAAACCCTGCCGAGACATAGCGCCAGTCAACGCAAACCGTTGGCAGCAGGCATTTATAATTTCTTCTTCAGATAAACCATGTCAATAAGTTGTATTCCGTCTTCAAACATTGGGTGGTCATAATTATCGGTAAAAAAATTCTTGATAAGATGAGATTTTTCAAATCCGCAACTTTCATAAAATGACAATATTGTCGGAGTTTCACCTGTTCCGACAAGCATTGTTTTATAGTTGTTTTTGTAATAATCCGAGACAAACTTTATTAGAGCCCTGGCATACCCTTTACCTTGATATTTTTTATATGTTGCTATGTTTTTCAATTCGCAGGTTTCTTTGTCTATCGCTGCAACGACACAAACAGTCTTCAAGTCATCATCATATAGCGCAAACATATCGCCACTTTCCAAATATCTGTCAATCATATCCTCCTGCTCGTCTGCCAACAGCAATAAATCAAGGTATTGCTTCTTGTTATCGGTAATTTTTTCTATTCTCATTATTTCCTCATTTTTTCAATAATACTCGTTAAAAAACATTTGAGCAAACTGCTTTTATCGTCCAAGTGTGTTGTCGTCCGCTTGCTGCTAACGGTTCGCGCAGCGGTCACCGCCCCCAAGCGGAGCGAGTGGGGTATCTGCGGGTGGACGGGACGAGAGCACGCCGCTTTGGTGGAACCAACCCCAAGCCGCGCACACTGCTTGAAAACGCGGCGACTCCCACTCGTGAAATAACTTCTTCAAGCATGGACGAACGCCTTACGAAGCGAGATGCTTCAGCACGTCGCGTGCCTTTGCCACAACTGCGTCCTTCAATTCCGTCGGCTCCACGACTTCGACAAACCCAGCCAGACCGAAAACGAGCATTTTTGCCAGGAGGTCAGAATCCATTGTCAGAGATATTGTCATCCACCCTTTGTCATTTGCATCTTCAATAAGTTCCCAACGTCCGGGCATCAGCCATTTAATGAAAGATATCCGCTCAGGATGAATCCGTAGTACACAGCTATACTCGGACGGTAAATTTTCAAAGCTTTGCGCCTGGGCGCGCCAATATGTTGGCAGGTCAAAATCGGTGCGGCGTGAAAACGACTTATCGAGCAGGCGCACCGAATGTATGCGGGTAACGCGATAGGTACGCAGTTCCTTATCCCGTTCAGCAAGCAAATACCACACACTCGATTTACATACCAGACTATATGGGGCTAAAAGACGCTGGGTTATTTTTCCGTCAAAATTCTCGTACTCCACTTCGATGAGCCTGTCTTCATAAACAGCTTTCTGAATATCATCCCAGAAGGGTGAGATGGAAGCATCATGCCACCACCATGTCGGGTCGATCATCAAGCGTTGTCGGATATGATTGGCGGTGGAATGCTGTGTATTCGGCAAGGCAGCCAGCAACTTGAGTAGGAGGCGTTCCCCTGCGTCGCCCAGACCGACATCACGCAAGGCGTCATTATTATTGGCGACAAACAGACTTTGCACTTCGAACTTATTCAAACCTGTTAACGTAGTGCGATATTCCTCCACGAGCGCAATCCCACCTCCATGCCCGCCTTCACTATAGACAGGCACGCCTGAAAACGATAGGGCAGTGATGTCGCGCAAAATCGTTCGGCGCGAGACCTCCAATTCTTCCGCCAGCGCTTTGGCGGTCATCTTGCCGCGTGTTTGCAATAATAGAATGATCGATAATAGTCGGTCTGCTCGCATCGTTTTCCTCGATTTTGGGTGACACAAGATGTCACCCAATGGAATGTATCATCAGAATATATCAGAAAACAAAAGGAGAAACGAAATGATACAGACAAAGAAAGGTCATTTGAATTTGGGGGACGGGCAGTTGTACTACGAAACGGCAGGCAAGGGAATGCCACTTGTACTGTCACACGCGGCATTCCTAGATAGCAGAATGTTCGATGCGGTCTGGGAGCCACTGGCAAAACATTTCTGCGTGATTCGATACGATATGCGTGGCTTTGGGCAATCCAGCCCTGTGACGGGTCCGATTTGCCGCCGCGATGACCTGAATCAACTTCTCGATCATCTCGAAATCACAGAAGCACATTTGGTTGGATGTTCCAATGGCGGACAGATCAGCCTCGACCTGGCGCTTGAACAGCCTCACCGCTTCAAATCTTTGACCCTGGTTGGCTCCACCCCGAGCGGCTTTGAATTACACGGAGAGCCTCCCCGCTACCTGCTTGAAATGTTCGATGCGATGCAAAAAGGTGATATCAATCATTCGAACGAACTTCAAATCCGAATTTGGTTGGATGGCGAAACCCGGGAGCCGGAACAGGTTGACTTAATGTTGCGCAGAAAGGCTTTGGAAATGAATCGCATTCCCGTATCGCAAAGTACATTTTTCATCGCCGATACGCAGCCGATCAATCCGCTTAACCCACCTGCAATTACTCAATTGGAATCGATAAACAGTCCAACATTGGTTATTGCTGGAGCGCTTGACCACCCTGAAGTACTGCGCGCGGCTGATGAAATGGTCAGGCGGGTTCCCAATGCCAAAAAATCCATCATTGCGTCAACTGGGCATGTTCCCAGCTACGAGCAGCCAGATGCTTTTGTTAAACTGTTGCTTGATTTTCTAGGCAGCCTGTAATAACGAACTTCCCATTCAAATCGTCACATCCATCTAAATGATACGGATGGATGTGACGATTCTTCCATCTCCACTTCATAACTCGCTCTGAAATCTGCTCATCACCCAATTCGTGACATGACTTCTTCAAGCGTGGATGATTCTTTTAAATTGCATCCAAGGCAATGCCAATTTGTTTGGATTAACACTTGCGTTTGGCAAGGAACTGCCCAACGGTTCGCGCAGCGGTCACCGCCCCCGAGCGGAGTGAGTGGGGTACCCGCGTGTGTCTCGGCAGGGTTTCGGCAGGCTCAACCGCCAGCTCAACCACCAGCTCGACAACCAGGGTGGGCGTGGATTCTGCTTGGGAGCCCGAAAAACTCGAAGCCACGCTCCGCGAAATGCTTGAAAGTGTGCCAGAATCCCCAGCGTCCAGTGCACGCTTTGTTGGGCGGCATGGGAGTATGTGATTGCCAATCATTCGCAAACGGCATTTCTAAAAAATTCCGAGAGAGCGCAACACGGTGATCAGAACGGCGATCAGAAGACCGGCAACTATAAAAAAAATAAGACGGATGTGGCCAATCAACCAGGCGAGAAGACCTACTTTATAGCCCAAGGATTTCAATTTAGACTGGAGTTCTCCAACAGTTGGCTCAGTCAAAGTGCTGCCATCGGGAAAGACAAGTGTAGGTACGCTTTCATTGCCGTTATTGATGGCGCGGACACGAGCAGCGGCAACGCTATCCTGATGAATGTCAATATATTCAAACTTGACCTTCGATTGTGTTAGCAGACCTTTGACTGGCCCGAGATTTGGGCAGGTTGGGTGACCGTAGACAATAATGGCGTCTTGCATTTATCCCACTCCTAATGCAATATCGTTAAGTGCCACACCAAGGCGGCTCCGATTCCAATGACGATTGCAACTCCTAAATCTAATTTATTCGCACCCATCGGTTGTGAAGGCAGTTTTTGTTTCATGGCTAATTTCTCCTTGTTTTACTTCAAGACTTAAGAAGCGTGCTGACTGCGCTAGCAGCCCAACGAGACTGTCGAAAAACCCCTGGTTCGAAAAATGTTCAAAAAAACTCCCACAACAGGCTAAAAAACAGCCAAAATGTTGTGCCGAACACCAAAAACCAGACGCTTTTCAGCGTTTCTCTCCCACTTTCCAAAAATTATTTTTGGAAAGTGACTTATTCGACAGTTTCAACGGTTTGCGTTAGCTGCGTGTGGGCGGGCGTGGACTCTGCTTGAGATGTAGGAAAAACTCGAAGCCAGAAAAATGCTTGTAAATCGCGCAGACTCCCACACGTCAGGTGCACGCGGTGTTGGGCGTGATTATCATGCGGCAAGCTTACCAGATAACTCATTCAATGATTAGCAGTTGTGCGAACTCGCCCGTATCACCTTCTTTATAAATAATGACTGAATTCCCATCATAAAAGGTGATCAAGAAAAGGCATTGTGTAGGGTTTTCTGTGGACGGAATTCCAGAACCCAACGTCAACTGTCCTTCTGAGATGATCCCGGCCGCAACAGCTTCATTATGAAAGTCTACCACGACAGATGAACCACCTGCATCAGATCCCTGACACCGAATATTTCCTGATGCGACGAATTCCTCGAACTGTTCGCGACTCTGAACCGAAGCCGGAGATAAATAACTATCTTTTGTAGGGAATGCGGTATAGGTGGCAGTTAACGTCGGCAAAGAAGTGGGAGAGGGTGTTGCTGTGGGGATTGGTGTTTCAGACGGAACAGGTGTTATTGTACTGGTTGCGGTCAACGTGGGCGTGGGAGCTAATGCGGTGCATCCCATCATACTACTCAGACTCAAAACAATAATCAGCAAAACAAAAGATTTATTAGTAATCTTCGATGTCATTTTGACTTGCATCCTTTTTTGATTGGATTTTCTACGTGTTACTTAAACGCCCAACTATGGTTTATACAGCATGCTGCATAAACCCCGATTTGGGGTGTTATACAGCATTTTTGCTGTATAACACCTTATATATTGCTTTTGCTAATGCTAATTATAATCAACTAAAAGAACAAAAATATTATAAATTCTGCCAGCAGATACACTGATGGCAGAATTTACTTTATTTTCCTAGCACTCACTAAACCCGCAAGCGTAACGCTCTGGGCGCACGTTGCCCGTGCAACCTTCTTCATTGACCACTGCCGCTTGAAGGTATAGTTGTCTTGAGTTTCTTGCGTCTGCGGACAACGAAGAAAAGCACAATCATGACAATACAAAAGTAGCCTGCCAGTCGTTTGACGGCGCGCAAGTTCGCGCTGGGCACATAGTTCGGAGTCCGCGCGAGCAATTGGATTTCCTTCTCGAAGAAGTGCAGGGTAAAGGGTTCCAGCGCCTGTTGGGAGGGTAGCATGAACAGATAGGCAAAGTTCTTGAATTGCTTCGTGTCCGTGCAGCCAATGCTGGCATTCGCATCGAGGGGAAGCATTTCAAAGGATTGGATGGGGGTGTACCAGAACTCGTCCGACACGCGCAGTCCGCCAAACCTCCACAAGATCGGCACCAGCCAGCCAAACGCTTCAGACTGCCGATATGCCTGTCCCATCGGCGGGATGTGCTCGTCAGCGCTGGTAACAACGTATATGTCGGAAAATGTGATTGCCCGCTTCGTGTCTGCAAGGTTACGCAGGCACATCGGGATGGTGATAAAAGTAAAACCTTCGGTAAGGGTGACTGATTGCAGGCTGCCTTCCCGTGTGCCGATATAGGTATCGCGCACTTGTATTTCCCACCTGGTCTCACTTTGAACTGATGGGCTTTTATTTTCCCTGGCGGGATAAAATCCAGAACAAGCAACCAATCCAGTCAACACAAAAAGATTGATCACGATAACGAAAAAATTACGAAATATATTCTTCATTTCTTCCCATTCATTTACTCCAGGTGACAGTCACCTCGAAGGTGACTGTCACCTTTTTTATTCCTAACACTCACTAAACCCACAAGCGTAACACTTCCTGCATCCCTCTTCATTCACCACAGCCGCTTCGCCGCATTCGGGACAAATGTCACCGATCTTCGCAGGACCTACCCCAAGCCGGGTTGTTTGCTTTTGGGTGCGCGGCGAAGGGACAAGAACCACCAGACAAACCAGAAAAGAATCCCCTCGAATGCGCCTAACGCACCATTGGCTAAGATGGTTTCCACAATCCTGCGGATCAGAATATTGGTGGACATATAATTTGGGTCATACGACTGGTCGAATGTCATTATCAACAGCGAGGGAATAACGCCAATAAGAGCCCCCGCAATCGTGCTTGAGATCGGAGTAATCCGTCCGAAGCGCCATCCCAGGATGGCTGTGGGAATGCCGAAGATGGCAAACTGTATACCCACACAGAAGGCCGCAAGACCGCCCGTATATAAAACTGTTGTCATCATTATTCCTGCTGTCTCAGCCAACTTTTGTAGAATCCCGGGAGGCGCATTATAGGAAAGTGCGCCAAACAATAACCAAAGTGGGACAGTTAATACCCAAAAAGGAATGGGTGTCAGGGCAACCGACAGCACGGCAATGACTAGTTTAATTACCGTTTTCGAGACCGGGTTGTGGACACGAACTTCCGAAGTTCCTTGATCAATGGGAGTTTCTGACATATTCAACCTCTACTTATAAGTTTTTTCCCAATTCTTCATAAAATTTCTTTATTAGTAAGAAAATCTCTGTATTTGTGTTCGTCGTTTATCTTCCAACTTTACTTTTATTTTGGTTTTCCTTTTTCCTTTCTTTGTTTTTGGTAATAGCGCTTTCGTCAGCTGAACAAAACCTGGCTGTCTCGTGCCATAATCACAAATAAAATATCTTTCCTAAATCGCTACAAACTCCGCCAGCAACATATCTGCTGACGGAGTTTGATTTATTTTCCTAGCACTCGCTAAACCCACAAGCATAGCACTTGCGGCAGCCTTCCTCGTTCACCACCGCCGCCTCGCCGCATTCGGGACAAATGTCACCGATCTTCATTTTATGCGTGGACGGTGATTCCTCGTGATGTTGTCCGTTGCCATTCGACTTAACTTCGTCTGTATCGATGCCGTTCTTCTCGTTCAGGTACTGGTCCAATATCTGTCCGATGCCATCGGGCAGGGAGCGCACGCGGTTGGGACCGAATCCCAGCGAGCGGCCGCCGCCGATGCCGATCAGTTGGATGATGACCTCGCGCATCCTGTCCAACGGGGCGACGGGCGAAGCCATGCGCAAAATATACGAGATCAGCCGTCCAATCGCCTCGGAGACCGCGGCAATTTCAGAGCCAGCCTTGGCGGTGTTGATGAAGACCTCGAAGGGCTGCGTCCCACCGTTTTCGTTGATGGTGATGAACGCCTTGCCAACGGGGGTGTCGATGTTGTACGTCCTGCCGGGCAGAGCCTTCGGGCGCGGCTTCTTTGTCCCGTGCCACATGGTGGCTGCGGGGATGGGGGCAGGTTCAGCTGCTGGTTGAGTAGAGCGAGCGTTCTTCTCGCTCGTATCGAAACCAGGCGCCTTTTTCTCCGCTGTTGCCTTCGTCTCCAGCACCACCTTGTCGCGTGAACCCGTCACGTAAACCGTGATCCCCTTGCAGCCGAGTTCCCACGCCAGTTGATAGGCAATCGCCACGTCCGCTTCGGTGGCGCCTTCCGAGAAGTTGACCGTCTTCGAGAGCGAATTGTCCACGAAGGCTTGCAGGGCGGCTTGCATCCGCACGTGCTCCTCGGCGGTCACATCCGACGAGACCACGAACGTATCGCGGATGCCCTGCGGAAGTTCGGCGACGTGCTGACAGGTCCCCTGGCTCATCACCTGCTCGACGATCTCCTGACGCTTCTCCTCTCCCAAACCGAGTTTCTTCAACGCCTCGTCGAAGCGCGGGCTGGCATAGGTGAGTTGCAAATCCTTGCCGTTGTCGTTCACGTGGCGGATGTATGCTAGCGCGAAGACGGGTTCACAGCCGTAGCCTTCACATCCCGCGACGGTGGCGATGGTGCCAGTGGGGGCGACGGTGGTCTGCGCCGCATTGCGGATTCCATGCTGACGGATTCCGTCCGCCACCAAATTCCACTCGACCTCGGGCCTGTTCCAGTTATTCTGATACTTCGCCAGCGGGTGGGGCGGGGTCCAGCGCATGTCGTCCATATCGTAGATCGAACCTTCGATGGCGGGGAAGGGTCCGCGCTCGATGGCGAGCTCCACGCTGGTCTTCATCGCATGGAAGCGGACGAACTCCATGATCTGCGCGCCAAACTCCTGACCTTCCTTCGAGCCGTAACGCACGCCCACGTGGTACATCAAATCCGCGAGACCCATGATTCCAAGTCCGATGCGGCGGGCGCGGTGCGCGGCTTCCTTGAGCTGCGGAACAGACGGCACATACCCGTTCGCCTCCACCACGTCATCGAGGAAGCGAGTGGCGGTCACAATGGATTGACGCAGGGTTTCCCAGTCCACCGTGTTGTTGGCTCCGCAATGCTCGTTGAGGTTGACCGAACCGAGGCAGCAGTTCTCGTAAGGTCCAAGCCACTGCTCTCCGCACGGGTTCGTCGACTCCAGCGGATACAAGTGGGGGACAGGGTTGTCCCGATTTGCCGCGTCCAAAAAGAGGACGCCCGGCTCGCCGTTGTGATGCGCCTGTTTGACGATTCGGTTGAACAGGTCACGCGCGCGGACGGTTCTGTAGGTCTTGATCTTGATGCCTTCGGCTTCGGCTTGTTCCAGCGTGCCGTCGAAATTCCGCGCCTTCATTTCAGCTAGGTCGGGGAAGCGCAGTTCCCAATCCTCGTCGTTTTCCACGGCGCGCATGAAGGCATCGGTAATTCCAACCGAGATGTTGAAGTTCGTGATGTGATTCTCATTGGTCTTGCACTCGATGAATTCCTCCACGTCGGGATGGTCAACGCGAAGAACGCCCATATTCGCGCCGCGTCGTGAGCCGCCCTGCGCCACCTCGCCGAAGGCATGGTCGTAGACTCGCAGAAAACCGACGGGTCCCGTGGCGCGTCCCGCCGAGGTATTGACGAGGGAATCCTTGGGGCGCAGGCGCGAAAAGGAGAATCCGTTCCCGCCGCCCGTCTGCTGGATCAACGCCGCATCGCGCAAGGTTTGGAAAATCCCGGAGCTTTTACGTCCCATGTCATCGGAGATCGGGAGAACAAAACAAGCCGCAAGCTGTCCCAGCGGAGTTCCCGCACCGGTAAAAGTAGGAGAGTTCGGGAAAAACTTCTTGCTGGAAAGCAGGTGATAGTATTCGACGGTGCGTTCGGCGACGTCGGCTCCCCATCCTTCCTCGACCTTCGCCACGTGATACGCTACGCGCCAGAACATTTCCTCCACCGTTTCGGCAGGTTTCCCTTCATCGTCACGGCGGACATAACGCTTCGTCAACACCTGGCGGGCGTTATCGGTCAACGTCGCCTTGGGAAGTCCCTTCGGCATGGGCAGGGTGGGCAGCAAGCCGTTTTTGGTTTTTGTGTCAGCGGATTTCGTTGCCATCTTTTACTCTCCTATAAAATTTATTCTGTCTCTGGCTTTGCTCTGTCGGGGGCTAACTCCGGCAGAGCGATAAAATTGGAAACAAAACGGCAAAGACACTTCCCCCTTTGAGGGGGCGTCCCTGCCGTACATTAACTAGTCTTCGAGTAACTGGTCTATTTCGGTGCGGATGGACTGCAAATCGTCCAGTCCCAAATACACGATGGCGTAACGGATGTATGCGATCTGGTCCACTTCCTTCAAGGTCGCCATGACCAGGTCGCCGACCACGCGGGAGGAGACTTCAGCCTTGCCAGCTTTTTGCAATTGCGCTTCCACCTGCCCGATCATGCGCTCGATGTCCGCCGCGGAAACGGGACGTTTGGCGCAGGAGATGCGAATCCCGCGCGCCATCTTCTCGCGGTCGAACTCCTCACGTGTCCCATCCTGCTTGACGATGAGCGGAACCGCCAGAATCGGGCGTTCGTAACTGCTGAACCGCTGACGGCATTTCAGGCATTCGCGGCGGCGTCTAATCCCACCGTGACTGTCGTGGGAGGTATCCAGCACTTTCGAATCATGGTGTTTACAGTAGGGACAACGCATTAAAACTACTCCGAAGTTAGAACAAATGTTAGAGCCAAATATGGGCGTTCGGGCGCTGCATCCCCGTATATCTGGCTAAAGTGTTCGGCATTTTAGCATCATCCCCATGGGCTGACAAGAGGGACTTTTGTTCACTCCTTTCTTAAAATATCCACAAGTTTTATTTTTTAAGTTTGAGATTTAATTCCAGGGAAGGGTTTGTAATCTCAAAGGCAAAGTTATAATCATTCAATGATACGTTTGCGTAAACCGATATTTCCGATTCTGATCGCCTTCCTGCTCGGTCTGCAAGTGATGGATCCCTCGGAAGTGTGGACCATCCTGCTGGTGGGCTTTGGCGGCACATTGGTCATTGCATACGTCTGGGCGCGCTCGCTTGGCAGGGACATCGAACTGCGCAGGGAAACTCGCTTGAGGTGGATTCAAGTCGGCGGACAAATCGAAGAACGAATCACTTTATCCAATGGGTTTTCTTTGCCGGCGGCGCAGGTTGAGTTCATGGATCAATCCACGCTGCCCGGCTTCGACGCGAGCAGGTCAACCAGCATCAACGCGGGATACTTCGACCAGTGGACTCTTTCCGCCACCTGCAAACAGCGCGGACTCTTTTACCTCGGCGGCGCGGTGATTTCGACGGGCGACCCATTTGGGATCTTCGAAGTGACTATCCGCGATTCCAAACGGACCTCGATTCTGGTCCTGCCCCAAATAGCATCCCTCCCCGAATTGCGGATTGCGCCATCCGGCTCGCAGGGAGATGGTCAGCCGCGAAGGAACGCCTCCGAGAAAACCATCCATGCGGCGACGGTGCGCGAATACGTCCATGGTGACAGTATGCGCATGATTCACTGGCGGACCACCGCGCGCATGAATGAACTCTTCGTGCGTTTGATGGAAAGCACACCCGAAGGCGACTGGTGGATTTTGCTCGACCTCGATAAAAAATACATGCTCGGTGAAGGCTGGGACTCGGTCGAAGAGCAGTGCGTCACGCTTGCGGCTTCGCTTACTGACCGTGGTCTGCGCTTGCGGAAATCCGTCGGGATGATCGGCAACAGCGGGGAATTGATCTGGCTGACACCACAAAAAGGCGAAGGTCAACGCTGGGAGATCATGCGGTCACTTGCCACCGCCAGTCCCAGTGACCTTGATCTGGGCTCCGTGCTTGAACGTATCCAGCCCTCGCTTGGCAGACAGCACAGCCTGATCATCGTCACCGCATCCACCCAATTGGATTGGACCAGAACCCTGCTGCCTGTGACCAAACGCAGCAGCGTCCCCACCGTAATGCTGCTTGACCTCTCTCCTTATGGTGAGACATCTGCCGAACACACGGCGGCATTTTTGGAAGAGCGCGGCGTGACTTGTCATGTCATCCCGCCCGGAATCATGGAATTGCCCAAAACGGACCAGGCTGTCCCAGTTAAAGGGGCATGGCAAACGACACCTACAGGCGACCTCATTCCGCTGCCCGCAGGCAAGGTGGCAGGATGAAGAAAATCCTCACATTGCTACTGCTGATAATTGCCTTGAGCGCATTGGTCGCGGGAGTCAAAGCCAGCGTGAAGAGTCTCGAAGATGCACGACTGGTCCCTGTCGCCATTTTTGCGGTAACGGCTGGTTATACATTTGGTTTCAGACACACATCCGCACGGTGGGCGTGGAGCGTCTTCATTCTCAGCGGCTTGTTCGTCATTTTCATTGAAGCATCCAGACTCGATGAAGTCTTTTGGAAAACCATACAAGGCATTCCACAATTTCAACTCCAGTCCATTCAAAGCCTGCTAAAACGGGAAGCGCCTGACCTTTCCTTTTTTCGAGGACAATTCTCAGAGATTGCCGCGCGCGCGTCCGCCTTCTTCAACCGCCTGTTGGGTGGAAATACCCAAAACTCAACTGTCCGCGAGACCATCTGGGACATCCCAATTCTGTTGATTGCATCATGGGCAGGCTGGCAGACAGGCAGACGCGGTGACGTGGTCACCGTGCTTTTGCCTTCCATCGCCCTGCATGGATTTATCCTCAACTACACGGGCGCGAGCACGTTCTCTTTGCAAATTGCAGTCTTTGCCTTAATCTGTTTAATGGGTGTTCAAAAAATTTGGGGTCTTGCTCCGCAAGAAGACAGGAGAGTCAATGAAGCGCAAAGAGACACTTTCCTGGCAGTGGTCACCATCTCCTTTGCGCTCGGACTCGTCGCAGGGTTGACACCAGTCATCTCGGTGCGGGATATCGCGAGGAAGATCAACGGGAACGACAGCCTAAACACAATGCTTGGATTGGAAGCAAAGCCAGTCAGGACTTCGTGGGCTGCGCCTGCGGGACTTCCGCTCGAACACCTGATCGACCCGCAAAGGATTCCCTCCGAATCAATTGTGTTCACTGTCAAGACAGGAGAACTTCCAACTTCGGATAAAAGAATTACCGATGAAGAAGCACCGCGTCACTACTGGCGGTTGCTGACCTATGACCTGTACAATGGACAGGGCTGGTCAAGTTCACCGACGGAGAACCTTTCCTACAGGGCAAAACAAGTTGTGTTCCAGTTCAATAGCGAAAGATACAAGGTTGTTCACCAGCAGGTGGAAAAAACTTCAAAGCAGGATGACCGCCTGTATTGGACAGGCTCGTTGATGCGCGCCAGCCAGCCCATCAACGTGAATTGGCGTACGTCGCCTGAGTCCCTGCCCAAAGGCGTGACCCCAATCCTCAGCGCCGACATGCTTGGCGCGCTCACCAGGAAACAAAGTTATGAGGTTGATTCGCTCGTCCCCATCGTCAGCGCGAATCAGTTGCGCAATTCGTCGCAGACCTACCCGGAGGAAATCCGCAAAAGATATTTGACCCTGCCCGAGTCCATTCCGCAGCGCGTGCTCGACCTCGCCTCCCAACTGACAGCGGATGCGACCAATCCCTACGACAAGGCGAAGGCAATCGAAGCCTATTTGCGGACATATCCATATTCACTGGATGTCTCCGCTCCCCCAGCGGGTCAGGACGCGGCGGATTATTTTCTCTTCGACTTGAAGACGGGGTACTGCGATTACTACGCCACCTCGATGGTTGTTCTGGCGCGGACGGTTGGTCTGCCGTCCCTACTGGTGATCGGCTACTCGAGCGGAATCTACAACCCGCTGACGGCGGAGTACGTCGTCCGCGAGTTGAACGCCCATAGCTGGGTGGAGGTGTACTTCTCGGGCGTCGGCTGGGTGGAATTCGAACCGACAGCGAATCAACCAGCGATTACTCTGCCTGAAAAGTTGCCGCAGGAAGTCGGTACTTCCATCGTTTCCCCAACCACTTTCGGACTCGAAGTCAGCACCGAGGCAAGGCTGGGATATTCCATCCGACAGGATTTGTATCTGCTCGCGGCGTTGCTGATTTTCATTGCGGCATTGGCAGGCGTTTGGTTCCTACGCACACAGGGACTCCTGCACGCCCATGAGACCATCGGCTCGATCTATCGCCATGTTTATCGTCATGGGAAAAGGATTTACAAAAATGCGCCGCTGCATGAAACCCCTTCTGTTTTTGCGTCCAATTTACAGGAGAAGATTGACATCACTCATCGCTGGCTCGTCTCCGCGCCAGATGAAATCAATTTGCTTACCCGCCTTTATTTGCAGGAAATCTACAGCCCTCGTCCAATCTCAAAGGATGAGCGCGCCCATGCCGTAAAAGTCTGGAGAAAACTATTTTGGAGATTGTTGTTCGCGCGAGCTATTCTTGCTTTTCGGGGGCTTAGCCCCCGAAAGAACCCAGACTATTCAAAAACTTCATCACATGCGGGTTGAGTTGTTCGGGATGGCACTGATGCGGCACATGCCCGCAGATGGGGAAATGGTGCGACGCCACAATGTTCGGGAGCAAATCCCTGATTTTTGGAAATGATCGTGGATCGAGGCTTTGGTCGCGCCCGCCCCAGAGGAGGAGAGTCGGCTGGTGGATGCGTGACAGGTTTGAGGTCAAATCCGGCAGCGTGCGCGGGATGTTGTAGATCCCCGAAGCGGCGCGGGTGTAATCCAGCGCGGTCTGGTAGCGGATATGCTCTGGCAGGATGTGAGTCTCGCGGCTTCCCATGTGAAAGCTGACGCTGGACATATCCACAAAAAAGCGGAACAGGCGGTAGGGCGTGCGTTCGATCAATGTCGTGTTAATCAACTGACGGCGAAACGCGAGTTGCAAAATGGGTGGTAATTGGTGAATGCTGTAAAACGGGTTGATCAAGACCAAAGCTCGCACGCGTTCTGGGTAACGCAGAGCATACTGCAAAGATATTCCCCCGCCGAGAGAGTGACCCACGAGAATCAGCGAGTCGGAGCGAGTCAGCGATTCAGCGAGAGTCAGCGAATCAATCCAATTAGAGAAATGCTCGAAGACTGACTCGAAGATGTATTCGCGAGCATGAGCGGGCTTGAAGCTGTCGCCGTGACCGAGCAGGTCAAGGGCATAGCCTGCGTAGCCAGCACCCGCCAATTCAGGCAGAAGGTCATCCCAATCATGGAGGGAGGCGGCAAGTCCATGCGTGAGAATAACGGGACTCCCCACACCCTGCTGAACAAAATTCACAACCCCGCTTGTTGCTTTGATTTCATCCTTCATCTTTCAGCCTTCATCCTTTCCCCCTACTCTCCTGCAATCTGCTTTCCATATCGCTTCGCCAGTTCTCGCCGCAGCACCTTGCCGATGAACGTGCGCGGAAAGTCATCCATGAAAATCACGAAGCGCGGAATCAACTGCGGCGGAAGTCTGCGCTTGCAGTAGGCGATGACCGCCTCGGCGGTGGGACGTTCGCGCCCCGCGATGACGAAGGCAAAGGGATGTCCCGCGACAGCAACGACCACCGCTTCCTTGATTTGCGGAATTTCGTAAATGACCTCCTCCACGTCACGCGGGAAGGCGGGCTTGCCAGGTTTTTCGGGATACCACATATCGGCTTTGCGCGCGATGATGCGGAAATAGCCGTCCTCGTCCATTTGAGCCACGTCGCCAGTGAGCAGCCAGCCATCGTCCATGAGGACCGCACGGGTGGATTCTTCATCCTTCCAGTAGCCCATCATCACCTGCGGACCGCGAATCGCCAACTCGCCGATTTGCCCTGGTTCCACTTCCTTGCGGGCGCGGGCGAGGTCCACCACCACTGCCTGCGTGGACGGCAGCGGAATCCCAATCGAGCCAACCTTGCGATTTCCGCCAAGCGGATTGGCATGAGTCACGGGCGAAGCCTCGGTCAGACCGTAGCCTTCGACCAGCCTGCCTTTGGTTAGTTTCTCGAAAGACTCCTGCACTTCCACATGCAAAGGCGCGGAGCCGCTGATGCACGCCTTGATGGATTTGATGCCATACTTTCTCACGCCGCGAAAATTGCTGATGGCGTTGTACATACTCGGCACACCCGTGAAAATGGTCGGCTTGTATTTTTTGACTGTCTTGAGAATGTCCTTGATCTGGAACTGCGGCTTCAAAATCAACGATGCGCCAAGGGAAACGGGAACATTCAAAGATGTGGTCAAGCCATAACTATGTGAGAACGGAACCGCGCACAAAAAGCGTTCCCTGCCCTCCTCCGCCTTTGGCATCCAATGACGGGTTTGCAGTGCATTTGCCACAAGGTTTCGATGCGAAAGCATCACACCTTTGGCATTGCCGGTCGTGCCGCCCGTGAATTGAATCACCGCCAGGTCTTCGGGAGCGACCTCCACCGTCGGCGATTGGTCGCTCTGCCCAGATATCCAGCGGCGGAAACGCATCGCGCCCGCCACGTTCAAGCCGCGATTGCGCCAGCGCGAGATCAGCCGTTTGGGAAGCGAGAGGTATTCGCCCGCGTCGGTCAACACCAGCAGGGGCAATCCGCTGTTTTGTTGCACCTGTCCCGCCATGCCCGCCCACAAATTCAACGTGACCAGCGCGCGCGCCTCCACCAGTTTCACTTGACGGGTCAACTCTTCGGCGTCGGTCATCGGCGGAGCAAAGACCGCCACCGCACCCGCTTTGATGACGCCGTAAAACGCAATCACCGCCTGCGGGATGTTCGGCAGATACAAAACCACGCGTGCGCCCTTGCCGATTCCCAGAGCGGTCAGGGCGTTGGCAAAACGGTTGGCTTCGTGATTCAACCTGCGGTATGAAATTTGCGCGCCTTCAAAATAAAGCGCCGTCCGCGTTGGAAATCTCCGCACCGCCGAACGCAGCAGATGATGCGCGGGGATGCGCGGAATGCCAACCGTGTACGGCACGCCTTCTTCGTAATGCCGCAGCCAGGGACGTTCCGCGGTCAGTTCATCGCGCTCCGATTTGACAGCGACCAAATCATCGCGCCACGATTTTTTGACACCGCCTTCGAGGAAGCGTGAGATCGCTCGGTTGACCGCTTCGCGCCGCTCGAGCATGACCATGTGACCCGAGACTCCGATATCCTCCTCTTCCGCCCCGACGATTGACCCTGCCACTTTCTCGAAGAGTGGTCGCTCGAAGACGGCGTCCCGATGTCCGCGGATGACGAGGGTTGGCACGGTCAATTTCGCAAACTTATCCCAGCCCACCCAACGGGACAGGTTGTTCAAATAAAACGGTTTGAGCGCGTGTGGTGGACCCGAAAGCCAGTTCCGCGTGAAAGGCTCAATCAGGCGCAGCGACCAGGTGGGAAGGTGCAGCCCAAGCCTGAACAGCGGATTCAGTTTGAACTCGCCAGCAGTGGCGATCAAAACCAGCCGCTCGATCCTTTCGGGGTGGTTGAGCGCAAAGTCGGTGACGATGGCGCCGCCGAAGGAATGTCCCACCAAAACCATCGGCGTGGACACTCTCAACTGGTCAAGGGCAGTTTCGAGGTCGAGTTGAATGCGCGACATCTCGTAGCCAGTCGAAGGCTTGTCCGAGAGGCCATGTCCGCGCATATCCAGCGCGATGACTCGATTCTTCAAGGCGAATTTATGCAACTGATATTTCCACTGCATGGCTTGCCCGCCAAAGCCGTGGATAAAAACAAAAGTCCGCTCGGGGCGTTCGGGCGAGATGTCGATTGCCGAGAGACGCACCAGCGGGTTGGATGAGACTCGAATTTCGTGACGATAAAGGTCGAGGTCTATGTCCATTGACGAAGTTTACAAGAGTTGACCTTAATTGTCAAATTTGGAATGAAATTTGGGAGGTTGGAAGTGTTCGTAAGGATAGGCGCCCGCTCCTCCCCACCACCTTCCCCGCGGACCTCAACTCGTGTTCCCACACGCGGACTACCACCCAGCCCATCTTCCGCAATTCGCGGTTGACAAACCTGTCACGGACCTTGCTCCCTCGCAACAGAAAACGCCCAAAGCGCAGCCTCCCCCAAATTCCAAGCTTGTGGAATTTGGGGGAGGTGTCCAACGGACGGAGGGGGCAGATTTACCCCAACGCCTTCCGCACTTTCCCCGCCACCTTCCCAGCGGACTTCAACTCATGTTCCCACACGCGGACAACCACCCAGCCCATCTTCCGCAACTCACGGTTGACATACCTGTCGCGGACCTTGTTCCCCTGCAATTTCTTCGCCCAAAACTCCTGATTGTTCCTCGGCATATTCGAATGTTTGGGACATCCATGCCAGAAACAGCCGTCCACAAACAAGGCGACCTTTTGTTTCGGGAAAACAAAATCAGGCTTGCCCAACACAGCCTGATTTCTTCGCCAGCCCGAAATGTGATGTTTCCGCAAAATTTGAATCATCGCCAGTTCCGTATCCTTGTTTCCCTTCCCCTTGATACGGGACATGACTTCGGAGCGTTTTTCTTTCGTGAATACGTCGGGCATGACTATAAATCAATTTCTGGTTTGCTTGAATTTTACAAAATCGATAAACTGGTTAACTGTCCACAGGTTTTTTCTTTGGGCAGTGGTGTATGTGCTGTGAAGTATGCTCGGAATAACCAAGGTAACTTTTCTGTCAATCATCACTGATGTTTGATCAACTGATATTGCCTGTTCCAAAGTGCACAGGTGTTTGTTCGTAATTCTTTCGGCTTCGTCAAGTATTTGGCGCCATCGTTCTTTACAGCTTGATTTTGCAGCAAGCATTACAAGCAAATCGGTCTTATATTTCTTGTCGTGATATTGCTTTTCTCCTGGGAAAATAAAGTCTGGTTTGCTTTTTCCTTCCGTCAAAACTTGAGCCTCAAAAATCAATTTGTTTTCGGTAAACAATTTAGCAAGGTGGTTTTGTAAAGCATATCCCATTCGGGATTTTCTTCTGTTTTGCACCGACAATGAATATTCAATAAAATCATCCACCGATAAAAAGCCCTGTTTGAGCTTTTTGTCAACAAGGATTTTTTCTATGGCACGAAAAATCCTCTCCTCCCTGTCAATGTATGCAATTAAAGTCGAGTCGTTATTCATGATGTCAACATCAACAAACGTATGAGCCAATTCCGCCATTCTTTTTGTGGAAGGAAAAGACCTCCCTTCTTTGTTGGCTAATGCCAGTTCCCTCACAGCAATTTCATTGTCATCAATAGATAAAGGAACGGACACCTCAAGACCTAATTCTTCAAGGATTTGGCGCTTGGCAAATTCCAGCTTTTGCCCTTGTAAATCGTCGCTGGTTATAAGTTGTAACCTAGGGGTGGCACCTTCAAATTGAAATAAAACTTGAGCAGCTCTAAGCCAGCCTGATCCATTCTGGAAAATCAAGCCAAAAATTGTCCCGCTCAGAGTTCGAGCCAGTATCAATACATCTCCAGGGTTGGCACGGCTCAAAAAATCACCGCTGTAATACATCCTCCATTCAGTTCTTCCAGTACGGGATGCACTTTTTGCTCTAGCATCATAAAATGTAAAGTTGCCTGAACTCTGCAAAGGATCAGAGTCGTCTGTAAAATAATGCCAGCTAATTGTGCCAGAGACTTGCTGCTCTGTTTCAAAAAAATCTTTTAACGCAGCAACACCATTTATTTCATGTTGATTAGAACCTCGTTCGGGTAAGTCAACCTGCGCTAAGGTTTTGAAAATTACGGCACTGAAAATTGAGTTAAGGCTGTAAGACATGTAATCTCCTCGAAATAATGTCTGGCTTTTATTCTCCAAGCAAGTTAGGAGTTGTCTATTTTTTCAAATAACTTATAGTTGGATATTTGGTATATATCTTTTTCTGGATTTTTCAAGCAATCCAAAATTTTTGCTGCTATTTGTTGAACAACCGGAACGACAACGGAGTTCCCAAATTGTTTATACGCTCTGGTATCACTACAAACAATTTTGAAATCATCAGGGTAGCCCATAAGCCTCGCGCACTCTCTTGGCGTTAAACGCCTTGGGTTTTTATTGTCCTGAGCAATTAAGACTTCCGAGCCGTCTTTGTAATATCGGGCGCTCAATGTACGCGAAACTCCATTCATGTCAGCAATTCCATATCCAAATCCATTGCCTTTGGCTTTATGTTTTGCTGCATAGTTTTGAAGATAATTCCATAGATTGTTAGTTAATGTGTATTTTTCAGGAACATTCTTTTCAAGTATGGTTTTGAATTTTGGTTTCAAATCTGGCAATTCTGGAAATTCAAAATATGTTGGTTCTCGAAAACCGACAATGTAAATTCTTTCCCTATGCTGAGGAACCATTGTTCGAGCGTCAAGCACCTTGGCGTAAACTGTGTAGCCAAGTTCTTCAACAAGCGTCTGAAGAATTACTTTGAAAGTTTTTCCTTTATCATGACCTTTTAGGTTTTTTACATTTTCCAGCAGAAATGCTTTTGGGCGTTTCTTGTCAATTATTCTTGCCACGTCAAAAAACAAAGTGCCTTGTGTGGCATGCTCAAATCCATGCGCATTGCCGAGAGCATTGTTTTTGGAGACTCCTGCAATACTAAAAGGTTGGCATGGGAAGCCCGCTGTCAAAATATCATGATCTGGAATATCTTCCGCATTTATTTTTGTAATATCCCCTTCGGGTTTTTCGCCAAAGTTCGCTTCATAAGTTTCCTGTGCTTTCTCATCCCATTCAGATGAAAAGACACACCTTGTAGTTCCTGCTCCTGCGTTTTCAAAAGCAAGTCGAATGCCACCAATACCTGCAAATAAATCAATAAAGGTAAAGTTCTTTTGTTTTTTCTTTATATTGGTTGCCGAATTGCCATTGCTTTCAGCAATTCGTTTTGTTTTTTTGCTCTTAACAATAACTTTTTTAGCCATTTATACCTTTGAGAGGGAAATTGAAATGAGTTACTCGGATTTGAGTAACTTGTCAGGTGTAATGCCAAGCGCTTTTGCAAGCGCGTAAATATTGATAAGGCTTACATTTCTTTTGCCGAGTTCAAGAGAACTGATGTAGGTTCTATGCAACCCCGATAATTCGGCTAATTGTTCCTGCGACAACCCCTTTTTTGTTCTTATTTCTCTTACTCGCTCACCAAATTTTTTTAGTGTGTCCATGTCTGAAAGATTAATGCCTTGCAGACAATAGGTCTACACACTATGAGTAACATTATCCAGAAATAAAGTTACAATCTTGCTCTTTTCTATTCTTCATACTCCCTATCGCATAAAACTGTACCAAAGCGAAACAACCTGAAAACCCCGTGAAAGTCAGATTAAGCCAACAAATCCCAAAATTAAGCCAAGAAACTTTGAAATTAAGCCAACAAACTTTCAAGTTAAGCCAGGAAACTTTTGGATTAAGCCAACAAATTTCCATGTTAAGCCAGTAAACTCCCAACCCAAACCGCCCAACCCTCCACTTGCCCACCAGGGTATTAAACTGTGTTCATAAAACAGACACAGGAAACCACCCATGAAAATCCTTTTTTGTTACCACTCTCAATCTGGCAATACCGCGCTTGCCTGTCGCGCCCTCGGTCAAAGACTAAACTCCGCCTCGTGGGATTTTTTCGACGTGGCAAAAGGCAGCCTCCCAGACCTTCATTCATACGACCTCATCGGCTTTGCCACCTGGACGTATTACCTCGCGCTTCCGCCCTTCTTTGAAGAATTCCTCTCCCGCCTGCCCGAACAAAACGGGAAACCCGCCTTCATGTTTAGCACTTTCGGGGTGATGGCGGGTCAGGTTTTGGTCAGGATGAAAAAGATGCTCACAGCCAAAGGTTTCGTGGTTTTGGACGGATATTCCCTCCACGTCCCCGAAAGTTATCCCGTCTACATTGCTCAGGATGTCCACAGTCTCGAAGCGCCCACCCCGCAGGAGATGACCGGGTTCGACGGCTTTGCCGCGCGGATGGCGGGTCGTCTGGAACGCATCCGCGCTGGAGCCGCTCCACAACCCGCCAAAATCAAACTCGATATTTTCAGCCGCTTGATTTCGCCGGCATCCCTGAAAAAAATCCGCCGCGATATGGGTCCGCTGACGGTGGATTCAGCCCTCTGCGACGGATGCGGAATCTGTCGGCAGGTCTGCTTGTACGACGCGATTGATTCTGCCATGCCGCCTGTTTTTCTCCCCGACAAATGCAAAGGCTGTTGGGCTTGTTTCAGTCACTGTCCGCAGAAAGCCATCTACACGGGCAAGGTCCGCGGGCAGGGACATTATCCGCAGCCAGCCGCCGCCCTGACCGCCAAACTGACGATGACAGAACAATAGGATTTATACCCATGACCCAACCCCTTATCCAAGTCCAACACCTGACCAAAACCTACCGCGTCCCCGTCCGCCCCGAGGGACTCTCCGCCTCGTTGAAGAGCCTGCTCAACCCGCAGTACAGCGAAGTCACCGCCGTGCAGGATGTCAGCTTTGACATCGAAGCGGGAGCCATGGTCGGCTTGATCGGTCCCAACGGCGCGGGCAAGACCACCACCCTCAAGATGCTCTCTGGTTTGCTGCATCCCACCTCGGGCACGGCGACCGTCGCGGGGCACACGCCCTGGGAACGTCATCCCAGCTACCTGCGGCGCATCAGCATGGTGATGGGCAACAAAAGCCAGATGCTGTGGGACATCCCGCCGATGGATTCCTTCCGCGTGCTGGGCGAGATCTACGCCGTGCCGCCCGCCGAGTTCCGCCGCACCGTGGATGAACTCATCGCCCTGCTCGACATGCAGGAACTGCTCACCAAGCCCGTCCGCAACCTGTCGCTGGGCGAACGTATGAAGTGCGAACTGACCGCCAGCCTGCTGCATCGTCCCGCCGTCCTGTTCCTCGACGAACCCACCCTCGGCTTGGACGTCTCGATGCAGTTGCGCCTGCGCCGCTTCCTTGCCGAGTACAACCAGCGCAGCGGCGTGACCGTCATCCTCACCAGCCACTACATGGCGGACGTGCTGGCGCTCTGCCCGCGCGTGATCCTCATCCACCACGGCAAACTGCTCTACGACGGCGAACTCAACGGACTCGCCCGACAACTGCTCCCCTTCAAAATGCTTCGGATTACCCTCAATCAGGAGACTGATTCCCCTCTCCCGCTTGTGGGAGAGGGGTTAGGGGTGAGGGGAGTAGAGATCATCGAACAAGACGCCAACTCCCTCACCCTGCGCGTCCCCCGCGCCGACGCACCCGCAGTTACCGCGCAGTTGCTCCAAACCCTGCCCGTCGCCGACCTGACGGTGGAAGACCCGCCCATCGAAGCCGTCATCGACCAGGTCTACTCGGAAGGTGCGGCATGACGCGCGGCGGCTTTGCCCTTGTGCGCGGACTGTGGCTCTCGTGGCTGCAATACCGCAGTTTCTTTTTTATCCTTGCCTTCGGCTGGATGATTCCGCCGCTGATCTATCTGCTGGTCTGGTCCACGGCGGCGGGGGACGGCGCCATTGCGGGGCTGACTCGCGGCGAGTTCGTCGCCTACTACCTCGTTCTGATTCTGGTCAACCAGATCACCTACGCCCAAACCAACTGGACCGTCGGCGACCTGATCCGCTACGGGCAGATGAACCCATCCTGCTGCGTCCCATCCCGCCGATCTATGACGCGCTGGCTTCGGAGTTTGCGGGCAAGGTGGTCTATCTCGTCTTCGACCTGCCGATCCTCGCCGTCCTCGCGCTGATTCTTCGTCCCGAAATGGATTTCCGACTCGAGAACGGACTGGCGTTCATCCCCGCCTTGGTGCTGGCTTGGGCGCTGAGATTTTTCTGGGGCTACTGGCTGGCTCTGCTGGCGTTCTGGGCGACCCGCGCCGACGCCCTGCTCGCCCTGCAGGACTCGCTGATCTTCCTGCTGGCGGGTCAGGTCGCGCCCATCGTCCTCCTCCCCGACGCCATGCAGACCGCAGCGAAGATTCTCCCCTTCCGCTACATGGTGGCTTTCCCCGTCGAGGTGCTGACCAATCAACTGTCCGCGCCCGACCTGTTGACTGGCTTCGTCGCCCAAATCGGCTGGCTGGTCTTTGCCTTCGCGCTGTACGCCGTCCTCTGGCGTGTGGGCGTCCGACGTTATTCCGCGATTGGAGGTTGAGATGAGACCGTTCCGTTTGGTCGCCGCTTTCATGCGTGCCTCGTTTCAGGAGGAAGCCGCCTACCGCGCCAACTTCTTTATCAGCCTGTTGACTTCCATCCTCAATCTGGCGACGGGAGTCCTCGGCATCGTCGTCCTCTTCGAGCAAATCGACTCCGTCCAGGGCTGGGACCTCCCATCGACTCTGGCTCTGCTCGGGGTTTATCTCACCGTCAGCGCCCTGCGTGGACTGTTCATCGGTCCCAGTCTCGAAGCGCTCTCTGGCATGGACGGCGAAATCTGGACGGGCGCCTTCGACTTCACCGTGCTGCGTCCCGTGGATACCCAGTTCATGGTCAGCCTGCGGAAGTGGCGCTGGTTCGCTTCGATTGACTTGTTGTTGGGGTTGGGTGTGCTGGTCGCGGCGGTGATTCAGCTCGGTGTGACTCTGTCCCTCTGGCAGATTCTCACCTTCCTGCTGACCCTCCTCGCAGGGACTCTCATCCTGTACGCCATCCTGCTCATCTTCGCCGCGCTGATCTTCTGGTCTCCTGGCGTGCTCTTCACCTGGGTCTTCGACGGCATCTTCCAGATGGCTCGCTATCCGCTGGGGATGTACCCTGGCTGGCTGCGCCTCGTGCTGACGTGGATCGTCCCCGTTGGCGTCATCACCACGGTCCCCGCCCAGGCGTTGACGGGTTCACTCACTATCCAAAGCTTGATTCTGAGTCTGGGTCTCGCCGCCGCTTTGGTGCTGATCGCGTCCGCCCTCTTCCGCTTTGGGTTGAAACGCTACGCAAGCGCATCAAGTTAAATCATGTAGGGGCGGACGGCCGTCCGCCCCTACACTTTTGCTTTGATGATCTCTCCAATCATCTTGATGACATGTCTCGCCAGTTTTTCCTGAGCGTGCAAGGTGGTCAGCCAGTGGTCGGCCGCGGTGAAGATGTCTTCATCCGGGCGCGGCGTGTCGAGGACTTTTTTCAAATCGCGCGTATTTCCCCCGTCCAGTTCGATAAACATGCGCAGGATTGCCATGTGGCTGTAGCCTGCCCTGCTCAACATGCGGATGACCCGCAGGCGTTCGATCTCACTTTTGCCGAAGAGACGGTAATTGTTGTACGAGTTGCGTCGCACGCTGATGAGTCCGTTGCGCTCCCAGTTGCGGATCACGTCATGGCTGACGCCAAGCAATTTGGACACCTCGCGAATCGCCAGTGGTTCTTCATCTGAACCTATGTCCATATTTCCCTGGCACCGCCCGCCAGGGCAGGTGTGCGCCCAATGCTCCAACAGGTCCGCGGCGGCATCCGCCTGTTTCAGTTCGGCCTTGACCGCGGCAAGATGTACATGAGCTTTTTCCAATGCGCCCTGCCAATCGTCCACAACGGCGCACTGGATGATCTCGTTCCCCAAAGCGCGCAAGTCTCTGCCCGGATAGGCGGCGGCGTAGATCGCGCGCGCCAGACTCAAACAATCGAGATGCCTTTGCGTGAAAATTCGATACCCCGACTCATTCCGCTCGACGGGCGGAATCAACCCCCAGTCCACATACAAGCGGACGGTGTTGGGATGAATCCCCACGGCGCGGGCAAGGTCTGAGGTGCGGAGGGGTTTTTGGGAGGGGGCTTTCATTTCCAGGATAAGCGAGTGATGTTGAACGCAGGGTTTCGCGAAAGCCAAACATCTGTGTCTTTTGCGATTTTGCCAACACAAATATATGAGCCGACAAATCCTGAAGTGCCGTTAATCAATATGCGCTGCATGTCAACTCATCAGCCCGGCGACAATTTCACGGATTCGGATTCCATTCATTTCAGCGTTCAACGCCAGCGCGGCTTGGTGCGATTTTTGTTTGAGTACCGTAATTTTGCCGTCGTCGAGTTTGTTCAATTCCTGCGCCAGCGATTGAGGCGAAAAATCCTGCGAGACAATACCGCATTCATATTTTTCCACAATTGTCTTCATCTCCACGCTGGGACCAATCGCCACCGCCAGACGCGCCTGGATAAACTCGAATAGTTTGTTGGGCAGCATATATGCCACATTGAAGTTGGTAGGAAACGCAAGGTACAAGCCGACATCATATTGATTAATGGTCTTTACGATATCCGTCATTGGCACAGGTGGAATAATTCGAACATTTGCCCGTTTTTTTGCCATGTCTACAATCTTATTCCAATAAACCACGTCAGTAACCATCATCATCAGATCTAATGTAAAACGATCATCCAGATAATCCATTAGTTCCAGCATCAGTTCGGTCTTCCGCGACGGATTTGCGTATCCATGATGAATCATGCGAATGGCACCGGCCTGCGTCAGGCTGGGCAGCAAATCATGGCGGGCGGGGAGACTCATCACAACCTCGGCTTCAATTCCAAATTCGCGGCGATATTCCTCCGCTAGGCCGGGGCTGACCGTAATTACCTTGTTGCACATTTTCAGATAAGTCTTGCACAGGTGCTCGTTGACCGGCCTTCTTGTCATCCGCCAGAACCAATTATCGTTGAAGTTGCGCGGATAATATTCCCGCGCATCCAGCATCACTTTTGCGACTTTCGTTTTGACCAGAAAAGCCAGCGGCAGAAGCATGAGGTCATGAGAAATTATCAGGTCTGCTTTTTCAGCGACAAGTTCGGGAATTAAATCTCGCGCACCGGGCAGGCTTTGCCAGTTGACTTCTTCGTAACGTCCTAATAAAAGGTGAAAATACCTCAAAGCCGCCCGCAGGAGCGCATCGATGTATTTATTCGTGCGCGCGGTTTGATACACCAGTGACCTTACGCCTTCGATTTTCGCTTCATTTGGAGAGACTATCAGGACATCGAAATCGTCCTTCAGCCAGCGCATCATACGGTTGGGACGTGGGCTTACATTGGGATTGACATGGCATAGGATTAGTATTTTTTTCATGGGTTTTCTCGTAGCAGTTTGGGGTAGACTATTCTCGAAGGTTTGTGAAAAAATGGGTGCATGGCAGGAGGCGCGCTACTTTGCATTGCGCTCAATTCGGAAACGACTTGCGAGCAGGTTTCCGTTCACTTCCCAAAATTGAGTGGCATAGATGGCCCGCGCCAGACATGGGCAGTCGAGGTGATGCTGGGTAAAGAGGTGGTTGGTATCCGCTAGGCTTTGCTCAACAGGTGGGGAATCACCCTCCAATCCGCAGACAAACGGACGGTGTTGGGATGAATTCCACGGCGCGGGCAAGGTCTGAGGTGTGGAGGGGTTTTTGGGCTGGGGATTTCATTTCCAGGTTAAACGAGTGATGCTGAACGCAGGATTTCGTGAAAGCCAAACATCTGTGTGCTCGATTTTGCCAACACAAATATATGAGCCGACAAACCCTGAAATTCCGGTAATCAATATGCGCTGTGTATCAATCCATCAGCCCCGCGACAATTTCACGGATTCGGATGCCATTCGTTTCAGCGTTCAACGCCAGCGCGGCTTGGTGCGATTTTTGTTTGAGTGCCATAATTTTGTCGTTGTCGAGTTTGTTCAATTCCTGCGCCAGCGATTGAGGCGAAAAATCCTGTGAGACAATACCGCATTCATATTTTTCCACAACCGTCTTCATGTCCACGCTGGGACCAATTGCCACCGCCAGACGCGCCTGGATAAACTCGAATAGTTTGTTGGGCAGCGTATGCTCCAGGTTGAAATTGGTGGGCGGGACAAGAAACAATCCAATATCATACTGGTTTATCGTCGTTACGATTTTCGGCATTGGTACAGAGGGAACAATGCAGACATTTGCCCGTTTTTTTGCCATGCCTACAATTTTATTCCAATAAACCACGTCGGTAACTAGCATCATCAAGTCTAATGTAAAACGATCATCCAAATAATCCATTAACTCCAGCATCAGTTCGGTCTTCCGTGACGGATTCGCACTCCCGTGGTGAATCATGCGAATGACACCGGGTAACAACGGGGTCGGATGAAAATCCTGACGCGACGGGAGACTCATTATAATCTCTGCGTCGATTCCGTATTCACGCTTGTATTCACCCGATAAACCCGGACTAACCGTGATTACCTTATCACAAATCTTAAGGTAAGCATTGCAGAGGTGAATATTGACCGGTTTTTTTGTAACCCGCCAGACCCAGCTATCATCAAGATTGCGTGGATAATATTCCCGCGCATCCAGCATCACTTTTGTCGATTTTCCCTTTACTTGAAAAGCAAGAGGCAGAAGTGTCAAATCATGTGAAATGATCAGGTTAAATTTTTCTTTTGCAAGTTTAGGAATCAAGGTGCGTGCGCCAACCATGCTTAGCCAGTTCACTTCTTCATAGCGCCGCAATACAAGGTTGATAAACCGCAAAACGACTCTGGTGAGCGCCCCGAAATAATCTCCATTCACTTTTTGCAGGATCGATTTAATGTAGCCAACTTTATGCATTGACCGCTTCAACAAAGGCACAGGATTGTAGGCGTATGAGGTCACGCCAGCCATAATAAACTCATTGCGCGAGACCACCGAGACCTCGAATTCATCCTTTAACCAGTGAATCATCCGATTCGGTCTTGGACTGGTATTGGGGTCAACATTGCATAGGATTAGTATTTTTTTCATGGTTTTCTCTCGGGATGCTTATATAATAGTTCTGATTATCCTACACTTTCAAAATCGGAACGCTGATTCACGCTGAAAGCGCAGATTTTGGTTTTTGGCAGTGATATATAGCGAACTCCTTCGGATAGCTGTCACTCTCCATGCGCCATGACGTTAACTTGATAGCGTTTGCGCGCGGATTCAATTTGACGCTGCACGTGGAAGTCAAACGCAATATTTGCGAAACCAATATGCATATTCTTTTTTTGTTTTCAGCGCCCGGCATCTTTGATAATAGACAAATAATCTCACCGCCGGCCATGGCGGTTTATAAAATCAATGGTTTTATGCGGCTTATCATAAGTCTTTCATCAACTATGTAATAAAGGAATGTAAACTCTGCTTTTCACTGACTAATTTCCGTTAAATCCTGCACAATTTGCATGACCCGTTTAGCATTTGCTTCCGCGTTTAATTCCTGTGCTGCTTTATGGGAGTTCTCTTTCAGTTGCATAAGCTTTTCAGGGGTTAGGCGGTTTAATTCACGTGCCAAGGAAAGGGAACTGAAGTCTTTCGAAACAATACCACAGTCATATTTTTCAACGATCTTTCTCATCTCGATACTAGGTCCAATCGCTACTGCCAAGCGGGCTTGTATGAACTCGAACAACTTATTGGGCAGGGTGAACTCGAGATTGAAATTCGTGGGCGGCACCAGAAAAAGCCCAATATCATATTGATTTATCGTACGGACAATCTCCTGCATCGGTACGGGTGGAATGACGCGAACATTCTTCCTTTTTTCTGCCATGGAAACAAGCTTCTTATAGTATCTCCGGTTATGCCACACCAGCATCAGATCAAGCGAAAAACGGTCGTCCACGTAATCCATTATTTCTATCATGCGCTCTGTTTTCCGCGATCTTCCAGCCACCCCATGATGGATGATCCTGATGCGATCTGACTGTGGGGGTGAAGGCTGCATATCCCGCGAGGCAGGCAGACTCATTATGACCTCCGCTTGTACGCCATATACCCTTCTATACTCGCTCGCAAGACCATCACTGACCGTTATGATCATGTCACAACGAGGGAGATACTCCCTGCATAAATATTCATTCACGGGTTTCCTTTGGATACGCCACAGCCACTGATCGTTGAAGTTCATTGGATAATATTCGCGGGCATCCAGCATAGCCCGGGTCGCCTTGCCTTTTATCATAAAGACCAGAGGCAGAAGGACCAGGTCGTGGGATATGATCAAGTCATAGTTTTTCCCCGCAAGTTCATCAACCAAGTTTCTGGCGCTACCTAATCTTGACCAATTAACCTCCTCATAGTTTCCCGTTAACAGATTGAAATTTCTTAGGATAATCCTTCTTAATAGTATAAAAAGATCCCGGATGCTTCTCGCTCGCGGGAAGGATTCAATGGCATGAGATTTGATCCCTTCCACACGAAGCTTGTTGAGCCCAACCACCTCAACTTCGTAATGATCCTTCAACCAGTTGATCATGCGGTTCTGCCGGGGGTTGGAATTGGGGTCGGTTTTGCTAAGAATAAGTATTTTTTTCATTGCTTCTCGATTTGGGAATAAACAACTAACATCATAAGAAACTCAAATTCATACGCGAGCCTGACTTTCGCACTTCTTTTCTTGGTGGTATCGGATAAGTGATGGATTTGCGTAGTAACGACTTTAGTCGTGTTTTTACGGTACAAAAACGACTGAATTCGCCACTACCAGTAGAACATCACTTATATTGAACCACTCCCTTTTTCTTTTGTATGAAGGCTAAGACTTCGGGGCCTCCAGTAGCCACCAGTCTGGCAATAGACCCTCGTATGCATTCTGTAACTCTTCTGTATAATCTGACCAGGCGAACTTTCCTACTTGTCGGAAACCTGCTTCTTCCCATTTTGGCTCCAACTCAGTACCACTTTCCTGGTATATAACCAAAAAATCCACTTTCCACTGTTTGATGTTTCTGAGTGCCGATGGTATATCACGTCCCCAAAAGTCAGGTGCGCCTTCATAGTTAAGTTCAAATACACCCCACCAATCGGGCATAAAGTGAATACCTTTCACCGTTGATGCATAACTTGGTAATTCCAACAGGATACGATAACCATCAAAAATCTTTTCGTAAGAGCCCATCGGGTTATCGAATGCCATCAATATCCGTTGACCTTTATGAACGGGGGTCAGGAATTTCTCCATGCCAGCCAGGAGTGGCTGGATATTGAACGGGGAAATAGGAGGCACCATATCATTTACATTGGCAAAGGAAGGGAAGCTGAGAAAACGAGGAGGCGGGGAAACAAGAAGCCAATAAAATACCAAAATGGACGGGTGGGATATTGTTATTGCTACAACTGTTCCCAGGCTAAACATGAGCATGGACATCGATTGCTCATCGGCAAAACGAAACGAAGTCGAATTGACCAAGTATATTAGCATCCCCATCAAAAAGATCAACGATGTTTCTCCGCCTAAAAGATATGCCGCGGCCAAAAACTGGATATAGGTCAATGAAAGATAGATCTGTTTCAGATTAATCTTTTTGGATTTAGTACGCTTATATTTGGCTTTCCCCTCCACCAACCCAATTGCTTTGGCTACTCCTAAGGTTACTTTACTAAAGTTGCGCTGATCTATTAACGGCAAAAAATGAGCTGCCAGTTTTAAACCGGCTGGCAGGATTGCCAGTATGGGAAATATTGTCCAGCTAAAAACTGAGAAAACAAGGGAAAACAAACCTCCCAAAACAACAACTGTAAAGCTTCCAAAACTGGCAGCCAGCCAGGCGACGCCTGTGATCGCCCATCGCCCTGTCATCAAGCCATATAAACCGATGGGGAAAAAGACCCAGCCGAGAACATTGTAGTTTTGGCGCACAAGGTTGTAATAAAAAAGCGGGCTGATCAAGGCAAGTCCCATGACTCCCGCCACTATCGTTTTATCTGCTGTATTGATCCAAATTAAGTGTGACAACCACCAACCGGCCAAGCCAGCCAGAATCGTTGGGACGCCAGCAATCCAGTAAGCATAAAGAGATGGGAATGAGTAATGAAAAGTCCGCGATAAATGATAATCGCCCAATCCAAGATAGGGACTGCGTCCAGAACGGCCAAATCGATATAAATTCAGCGCCCTTGTCGAATAGAACAAACTGTTTATTGCCGTGTGAGGGGAGAAGTGAGGATAATCTCCCCATTTACCATCAGCCAACACCCTGCAACTCCAAAGAGCCTGGAACAAGCGGACAGGAGTTGTAAATAGTGTGGTCAGAGGATAAAAACAAATACGAACAAGCCCAAACCAGCCCAATTTTCGAAGCGCTTTTTGAAATGCAGTGATTAATCTGCGAATGAAAAACATTAATTACCTCCTGCTATCGAAAACCGCCGCTCCCCGATCTTTTTGAGCAGCCACTTTATATGAGCGCGTTCCAGTGTCATTCCCAGGATCACACCGCATGTAATCAGAGTTGCAAGGACCACTTTCCATATTTCCTGATTCTGGGCATATAACAGCAGAATAGCAGTTTCCGCCAGAATGCCAACTCCAATTTGCAAACCAAACAAGCCGAGCGGATAGTGCACAGGCCACAAGCGCTCACTAATGGCGAGTGAAAAAATATTCCATCCTAGATATGCCAATCCGGTTGAGGCGGCGGCGCCAAACAACTTATATTCAGGCACAAGCAGGACGGCAAAAATAATATTTATTGTGATGGCCACTGCCATTCCGATCGGTGCCCAGTTGGTTTTTTCGCGTTTCCATAAGCCCCCAGAACTGATCAAATAAAACCCGTAGAATAAAGGCTGCCATGCCAGAACCCCGACAACAGTATAGGCGGAATAGTAAGGCAGGGTTGTCAATAATCGGATCAGCCAGGGGGATATTGCAGTAATGAGAATGATCCCTGTAACTCCGATGCCCATATAAAGGCGCCCCACCATTCGGAATAACTGAGGACCGTCATCGCTGTTCAGGGCATCCATCGCCACGGGCCACCAGGCTTGACGAAAAGAGGTCACCACCATGGCAAACAATGTCACGAATTTTGCCGCAACCGAATATAACCCGAGAAGCTCCGTTCCGTGATATTGGACGATGGCCCAGCGATCTATCGTGTTCAATAAATACATCGACAAACCGGCCGGAACCAACGGTGCGCCAAAACGCAGAAGTCTGGGCCACCAATCCCGATGCCATTTTGACCAATCCAGATAGCCTCGAATCGACCACCAACCAATTACTGCCGCCACCAAAGATCCCGTGGTATTTCCTATAAAAAAACCCAGAATCCCCCCATCCAACACGACTACAAATATGAGCGTCAGTGCGGCTGTGGCAACTGTGTTGGTTACGGTAACACGAATATAAGACCAGGGACGATACAATAATCGATAGACCTCTGCACTTTGCAAAGCAATCTGGGTGATCAGGGTCCCGATGAAGCTGATCGCAAAATACTCCCATGAGAGCCGTCCTTCAAAGAGAAGGGTGTTTAATAACGGGGAGACCAGAATTGCGAGAGCTACGATCAGCGAACCCCAGGCCAGACGCCATTGAACCACCCCTGAAATCATCCTTCCCTGCGCTGACGCGCCGTTCTCCTTTTGCTCGAAAAAGTAAAAGGACTGAGCCGAGTCCATGCCCATTACCAGGAGTGAGCCAAGCAGGCTGCTGACGAGACTCAACGTTTCAATGGTGCCGTAATCAGACGGCGTGAAAACCCGTGTATAGATCGGCAAAAGGAAAAAGCCAAGCCCTCTGGCGATCACACCGCTAAGACCATAAACAAATGAGTCTTTACCTAATTGTTTTAATCGAGATTTCATAACCCATTCCGATAAGCATCAATTTCTGAATAATGTTGCAAGAGGCTCCTTATTTTTCGCGCATCGTCCTGACTCACCTTCGAACGTGTCGATACCTGTAATTCTGGCACGGCATTTCGTCGAAGGCGTACCAGATCGATTCCCAGGCGGTTTACAGCCAGGTCTTCAATCACTGGCCAGGGATCGCGGCAAAAATCCTCATAGGCAAATTCAACCCACGACTTCGAAACTATATGTTTTTTTTGCGCATCTATGACCCGCTCGATCTCCATTACCTGGCGGACCGCAAATTCAACCGGATCGGTTATATCGCTGTTCAGAAGCGCTTCAGGGATTGGGTTAAAACCACCAAGCTCATGATATGCCCGTACAACCGATTGCACGATCTGTTCAGGGTCCCGCTGTACCCTTAAAAAAACAACTTCGGGCACCGCCTCATGCAAACATGCCAGACGCCAATATGCGCTTGCATTCTTGAATATTAAGGGCCGTCCTTCAATAGCCTGCATGTTCCTGACAAAGGAAATAAATCTCTGGCGAATCTGACCAGGCGTGGGGGTTCCGCGAAATATATCATCTATGAATTCATTACCTTCATTGACATCACGGATAGAGGCTGTATGCCCATAGTAATTATGAAAACCTCCCAAATTCACGCTAAAGAGGTTGTTTTTTAGCATATATCGCGAGGCACCACGAGGAAAGATCGAATGTATGTTACTTATGTATACGGAGGGGATTGCCCTAGCCAATACCTGATAAATAATAGTACTGCCGGAACGCGGGGGGCCGACTATTAACAGACAGGCAGGTATCTCTTTCTCATTATCCACAATTGAAAAGGATAAAGAAAACACTTTATCCAGCAGATTGGCAAACGGTTTAATCGCCTTCAACATCATTCCGAGGCGTGCTGCAGGGCTGCCAGATCGCCACGCTCCATTAATGCGTCTTATCTGCCCTTCAAAACTATTATATTTGTCGACCATGGTCAAATCTCCAGAAATTAAACTTGCGCCCACACCGCAATGGGACGCTCTTTATCGATAAAACGAACATCAAGGTTCCGTTTGCTAAACCATCCCAACACATCTTTTAGAGTATAGAAACCAAGTTCCTCAGGCAACAAGTTTATCTCAACCACTTCAATGCATTGCTGCCATGTTGAATTAGATAAGTTAATACCTGAGCGGACAGGCAGCACCGGAAGCATCAAAACAATGGGATAAATTATGATCTTCGACCACCGCCTTCCTAATCGGCGGCATAAAAATCGCGTAAATTCAAAAAGACTCCCAACAATCCCTTCCATTTTTGGATATAACCAAATACCCAGCAGGCCGCCTGGTCTGCATACTCGTACCATTTCATCGATTGCATCCTCAGGCGAACCGGTGTATGCGATGACGCCATAGGAAAAGACAACATCAAAAGTATTCGAACAATAGGGCAATAAAAGTGCGTCTCCTGTTTGAAAGTTAAACATATGTTCGGAGTGCATCTTTGGTCTTTTCGATGCCAGTCTTGCTGCTTCCAAAGAAACGTCCATTCCAGAATAGGTGAATGGCCCCACTTCAGCTTGCGCTAAAACGGCCGTATGCACACCGTCGCCACAGCCAACATCCAGGATGCGGACCGGGCGCTTTGATTTCTCGATTTGCTTAAAAGCGATCTGCAAAAAGCTCCTGGCTTCCGTTAATTTGCTGACGCCAATTTCCGGAAGAACATTTGTCTGCCAGTGTTCCTCAAATTCGGAACGGGTTCTGAACGAGGTTGATTTATTATCGAGAAGTGAATCTGACTTCTCTGGATCGTGTATGGATTGCCTTTTCAACAAAGACTCCTGTAACTTGGTATGAAAATATTGTTATAAACTGATGCCGAATCAAGGATCAATAACATGCGGTCAAATTAACTTGATAACGATTTCAAGTTTTTCCATCGACGCCACGTCAGAATTATCTTGTCTTTCGACAAAAGTCTGTTTTTCGGTGTAATATTTTATTCGCTCACCAACGATTGCGTCCCATTTTTCAAACGTGGGGCTTGAGTAGATCGCATCCGAAAGATGCGTTTTTCGAGGGGCTAACAGCAACACGCCCGAATCTGTCGTTTTATAACTAATTCCCCCATCAGACTTTAGATTTTCTCGTATGGGTGTTCCATCATCCGGGGAAAGTAATATTTCAACAATCTTTGTATTCATGCATGTTCCTTTATTGATATCATGGGATTAATCGGTATTTACTTGCTCTTCGCTTTGATAAAAACATGAAAGGTCACGTTGGTTTGGGCGTTGCGCCCAAACAGGCCCATCTCATGGATGCTGCTATTTTTTCCCTGTCACCCACTGTAAGGGCAGGATGGATCGGTATATTAATTGTTTTTTGACTGCTTAAAAAAGAGTTCGCAAATTCGTTATCAGAATATCTTTTATACATTTCCATGTGTGGGATACTGTAGTCAATTAACTGGCCGAGTTGGATGCCCTTTTGTGCCAGTGATCTCATAATGGGCTTGCGATCAGCGACACGAACAACAAAATGAGAATAAGTGGCGCCGTCCACAAGCGGCGGTAATATCAGGTTCCCCGTCCCCTGCAATTGCCTTACATAATATTCAGCATTTTCCCGGCGGCGGCGCACAATTTCAGAATATTTTTGCAATTGTGCCAGCCCAATTTTTGCCTCCAGGTTCAGCATCTGGTCCAGATAATCCGGTGGAAAATGGATTTTGTTATCCAAATGATAAGCTTTGGTAAAGTAATTCAACAGAGGGGTCTCTTCCTGCAGCCAGTGCACAACCCCATACACCGCCTCATTAAAAGCCGGATATACCGCAAACAAGTAAAGCATCCTTCGCAGGGATTTGATAAATCCTGCGGGAGAAAAATGCCTGTCCCGCCACTGCCGTATGCGGTCTGCCAGGGACGGATCATTCATCGTCAACATCCCGCCAAAGATGGACGTCATCTGTTTGCTGATATTCAACCCAAACAAGGCAGCGTCGCCTTCATTACAGACAAGTTTTCCATGCCAGCGTGCTCCAAAGGAATGGGCACAGTCCTGAACCACCCAGATTTTGTGTTCAAACCGTGCTTCGGCCATTCTTACAATCTCTTTCAAGCGCTCAACATTCAAAGGGTATCCGAACAGATGTGTGGCAATAATGACCTGGGTACGCTCATTGATTGCATCCTCCACTTGATCCAAATCCATGTTGTAGTCGAACAATTTAATATCCACGAATTTGGGTATGTTTCCGCTCAGCACAACGGCATGTGCCACAACATCGCAAGTGTAAGCGGGTAAGACCACCTCGGCACCTTCAATACCCAGGGCTTTAAAAAAGGCCCAAAGGGCGCTGCGCCCATACGGGAAAGCAACGGCATCTTTGGCATCGAAGGTACGGGCAAATTCAGCCTCAAAGCGAACCCGGGCGTCCGGCAAAGGCTGAAGTAACATTGCGATTTCCTCCCCGCCCAGATAGGGTTTGAAACGTGGGATCATTTACGCGCCTCAATTACCTGGTAAAACCCCCACATGTGCTCCGTGAACTGATCCACCCGGTTAAGAAATGACCTGATGGGCTTTAACCACGGCAGGATATCCACCAAACGCAGAAAACCGGGTAATTGATTGGTGATGCGCACCTCTGTAAAGCTTGCGAACATTTTGCGCGATTCACGATTGCTGAATGCCTTCAATATAGGGACGCCAAATAATTCAAGAAGTGCGGTTCCCGAGGAAGAATCTCGTTGCTGGCGGGCGCGCAGGCTTTCCAGCAGCACATTTGGTTTTCCGCTTATGAAATCCACCAACCTTGAGAAAGCGCGCAGCAAGCTGGTCATCCACCACTTGGGGTTGCCTGAGCGATATAACATCACCACTGCCTGCCCGCCGGGTTTTAATAACCTGTATATCTGGCTGATACTCCCAGCTGTATCAGCAGTGTGGTGTAACACACCTATTGATAGGACAATGTCATAAGCATTGCTGGAAAAAGGGAGGTTTTCCGCATCCGCTTGAAGCAGGCTTACCATCGAAGCACTGCCTAATTCGGCTGCTCCAACTCGAGCCTGCCTTAACGATTGCAGTGACATATCGAGTCCATAAATAAATGCGCCGAATGATGAGATGTAATTCAATGTGCTTCCCTGACCACATCCGACCTCCAATACCTTTTTATCATGCCATTCGTAGTTATCCAATATCTTGTAAAGAGACGGCTCCGTACGCTGATACCATTCCATGAACTCTTGATAGGTGGACCAGGAGCCGCCGCACGGATTGGCATCCCAGAATTTCGAGCCATCTTTTTTTAACGAGTGGGTTTGTTCCATTGCTTTCACGTCTTATCCTTTCGCCAGATGAAGGTGAGTGTAGCCCACCTTTACAGACCATTCTTTCAATGTGATAAATGTGTAGTCTTTCATAAGCATATCCATGACCTCCCGGAACAATCTCAGTTTATTTGCCAGGGGAATACGCAGGGCACGCGGCACATATTGGCCGTGCCCACCCAGCGGCACCTGATCAGCGAGGTCAGGATGGTTGTAATCTACAAAATCAGAAAGATGGAATTGAAATTGCAAAGGATAGCCAAATGCTTTCAACGAGCACAAACTGGCGCGGAACAATTCCATGCCAGTGGAAACCAAAAACGTGGCAAAAAAAGGCAGTCGCAAAACGGGCGTCACAGTTATTGGAAATTCAACGATTCCATTCTGTCCTTTTTGAGCAAGGCTGCGCGTACTGGTTCGATAGGGTGCAACAGGTGCAAACATATAGCGCAGGCTTCCCATGGTTGTACGATCTGCAGCGCTTCTATCACGCATGGTATACCAATGCATAATCTTCAATATCGGCATTAAGGAGGTTGGGTGAACAGAGGAGTCGTAAATATATCCGCGTCTTTTCAAAATGGGCAAGGCATCATCACCCACGTTCCAACCCGGAGAACGAAATCCCACAGGACGCACGCCAGTTACCTGCAAACATATCTCCTCCATGCCTGCAAGTTCTGCCTCCTTTTCCTGTTCAGAAAGTAGTCGAAATCCCTGGGCATGGGTCATTGAATGATTGGCGATTTCATGACCAGCGTCTGCCATTGCTTTCATGGACGGTTGGTTGACAGGGTATTTCATGTCATTTCCCACCATGAACAGAGTTGCAAGTACCTGATAGGGTTCCAGAAACTTATGAAAATTCTCCAGCCCCATTCGCATTTCAACACGGGTATATCCGCCCTCACGGCGACATCCCTGGCCTTTGTATATCGACTCGAGGCTGTCAATATCACTTGTAATGGCTGCCAATAGTTTACTCAAATCTTCACCTGCATTTCGACAACCTGACTTTTGTTCAATTTTTCCACAGGCACCTGAACACCAGAAAAATTCACGTTGCCTTCATTTTCAAAATATTTTGCCGATGCCATATGGATCGAGACAAAAGGCTGTCCGTAAGACAACCATTTAAGCCTGAACGAAGGTTTGCTGCGGATCGAATCGTTGACCTCAATAATATCTGCGCCAAACTTGACGGTCCGCTTCAGGCTTAAAGGAAGCCTGTTCTTTCCAACAATGAGCATATTCGCTAAAATGGCTTTTACCCAATTCCCCAAGGTCACGTTTATCATGGCCGTCAGGTTGAGCAGACGGAGAAGAACAAAACGCCACGGGTTGGGCAGTTGACGACCCATTGCATAAAAAGGAGCGTCCAAAGAAATCGAGTCTTCAGTCACGTGCGCTTTGTTGTCAAGCACTGTCATCTGGGTAGTGCCCCAGCTACCTTTTAGATCCTGTCCGACAAAGCCCGCATCATTCCACAATACTTTGCGGGTGCTTCGATCAAATACTTTGAGCACGCCCCCATTGGATGCGCCTAATACGGAATAATAACGGGTATTGCCACGAATAAATAACCCAGCCTCAGCAAAATTTGTTTTTACAGAATCAAGTTCACAGGGAAGAAGCGGCGCATCTATATTCCTCTTGTTATGCGCGCTGATGGCAAGCACATAACTTGAAAGCAGCGGAGCGATATTCCCCATATCTACATCCTGAATGGTGACCGTGCGGCGTGAAAGGATTGAATCCACCATAAAACGGGTCATGCTGGCCGCCATTGGAATTTCATTGGCAAGAAGCGCCAACCCACCAGGGTAATATACCGCAGTACGGCGGCTGCCATATTCACCGCCATACGTTCCATCGGGATGTATAAAATGGGAGAGGAAATTTACCGCACTTTCCAAAGACTGCTTCAATTGAGCAGAAGGACGCAGGCGATACACCTGCGCCAGGTAGTAAACACACAGGGATTGATAGCCAGGGTCAGCGCCTTCATATTCTACAAACCAGCCCTCAGAAGACTGATGCGAGAGAATTTTTTCCACAATCAGGTCTGCTCGCACCGCAAATTTAGGTTCGGAAAACATATCAGATGCGGAATATAAGGAAAGCGCCCCGCCAGCAAGATGATTGGCAATATGTCCATGTGTTTCGTTATAGGCGCTCAGGAACTCGCCAGCACGATAAAAAGACTGTTGATTTTTTTTCTGTTCCTGCTCAGGTAAAAACTCCGCAATGGTCTTGAAGGCTTCAAGCATGGGATGCAGCAGAAATGCAGTCGCGCCAAAGCTAAATTCATTTGGGAATGCCTGATCAAAAGACCCATTTTTATGTTGAATTTTTTCAGCAAAGCTCAAGCCAGCAGAAATGGACTTGACCAACACAGCTTCCATTTGTGAGCCAGATTGACTCTTTAAATACCAAGCCAGTGGATACACATTACGCTGGAAGGTGGCCTCGGGAAAATCAACCAATTTCCAAGCCCAGTAACGGCGATCAAAACAGCCGTAAGTGGGGCTGAATGGGTCGCGGTCCTGGGCGCTTAATAAATGCCTACATGCAGTTTCAGCGAGAGGCAAAAGAGCGGTAGTTTCCATCAAGAAAATTTTCCATCCATAGTTCAAGGGAGAGCAATCCCCATATATTACGCCCAAATGCGCGCTCCGACGTGACCAAATTGTCAACTGAAACATCTTGCAGAAAGCCATTACGACGCGCTTTCAAACTGGAGATTGTATCCATAACAAAGCCGCGGACCGGCTCCTTTTGATACCACTCATTGAGCGGTACGGGGAAGCCCATCTTGTCCTTTCGATCATATATCTGCGTGGGGACAATATTCTGCACGATCTTCCTGAAAATGTGTTTGGAACGCCCGCCTTTATATTTGATCTTGGGCGGCATGGACGCAACCAGTTCAGCAATGCGATGATCGAGCAACGGTACGCGTGATTCAAGAGAAACCGCCATACTGGTACGATCCTCCACATGCAGCAGGGCAGGCAGCAGGGTGAGCATGTCGAAGCGGGTCATCTTGTTAATGTATGAACCAATCTGTCCCTCATTGAAAAGATCACTAAATGCCTCCTCGGGTTTGTATCCGGTTTTGCCCGCAGTTAGCGATATATCCACATAATTGTGCATTTCGTTACCCCGATGAATCAGGCGCAGGTAGCGCTGGTCGGGAGTATCGAAGACGCCATCTGCCCAAAAATTCTGCAGCATGGGCTGATATCCCTGCAACTGCGGCAGGTTGGGAAGGATGGACTCAAACGTGACAACGTACTTATCATCCTCCTGGTTCCCCTGTATACCGCCACGGATACATTCTTCAAGATACGCAACCAGATAACGGGTATAGCCGCCAAAGATTTCATCACCGCCCTGCCCGCCCAACACAACCTTGACATTTTCACTAGCCAATTTGGAAACATAATATTGCGGGAACAAGCCAGGACCAGCGGCAGGCTCATCCATATGATAGATCAGTCGTGGCAGGATATCCACAAAGTCACGGTCGGTTGGATATACCTCATGATGAAGTGTGTGATGCAGGTCTGCCACTAGGCGCGCATGGTGTGTTTCATCGTAACGTGCGTCATCCTTGAAGCCGCCGCTAAAGGTGTGGATGGGCGAATCTAAGAGGGATGAGGCAAGCGCGGCCACAGTGGATGAATCCAGCCCGCCACTGAGATGTGCGCCAACAGGCACGTCAGCACGCAATTGAATGCGGACAGAGTCCTCGAGCAGACGCAGCAGTTGGTGCTCAAAATAATTTTCGGTGTGATCGGTGTCAATATGAAAATCCAGCCCCCAGTATTTCTGCAGCTGCACTGATTGGCCGGGTTTAATCGTCAGACAATAACCGGGCAAAAGTTTTTGAACGCCATCAAAAAGTGTTTTCTTCCCCAAAGTAAACTGGAGCGCGAGGTAATCGGCAAGGGCATCGTAATGAATGGCAACCGGGAACTCCCCATATGCAAGCAGAGCCTTGATCTCAGACCCAAAGAGAAATGTATTATCGTAAAGTGAGTAATAAAAAGGCTTTACCCCAAAACGATCACGCGCAGCAAAAAGGGTCTGCTCTTTTGTGTCCCAAATGACAAAACTGAACATGCCGTTCAATTTGGCAAGGCATTTTGCGCCTTCGTCTTCATACAAGTGAAGGATGACCTCGGTATCCGAGTTCGACCGCATTTTATGCCCGCGTTGAATGACCTGCTGTCGCAGTTCCTGATAGTTGTAGATTTCACCGTTGAAAATGATCCAGTAGCGCCCATCTTCGTTGGTCATGGGCTGATGCCCCGCCTCCGAAAGATCGATGATGCTCAAACGCTTGTGGGCGAGACCAACGGGCCCATCCACATAATACCCCTCGTCGTCTGGACCGCGATGGCGGATCACATCCGCCATACGCTCGACAACGTTATGTTCCGCTGTGCGCGTTGAATCCAAATGAAGAATGCCGCAAATACCACACATAAGAAATCCAGCTGCCTATAAACTGATTCTACTTACACTGCGCCGCCGCAAGGCTTGTGAGTTATACATTTCCACCGCCTGTTTGGGGTCTTTTCTGTACAAGTCACGCAGTCCGCGGTATTGACTGATCCACCCACCAAAGGGCCAGTGATAGAGCAGCGCCATCAACAGATACCCCAGTGTGGTCACACTGCCTATCATTTTACTGTAACCTGTCTTTTGATCGTATCGCAACACAAAAGGCACTTCAACAAATCTGGCACCTAGGATGTGAAGTTTTACAATCATTTCCAGCGTGGACGTAAACCCTAACCCACGCAGTTGGATGAAATTATTTCCAAATATACCGATGGCATCCTGAATTACCTGTGCGCGATAGGCTCGATACCCGCATGAGTAATCGCGCGTTCCCTGGATGCGAAATATAAAGTGCATAAAAGAATTCGCAGCACGGCTGATGAACGCCCGATAGCCATCCACACCTATTTGCCCGCCGCCAGGTTGAAAGCGCGATGTGTTAACTACATCGTAACCTTCATTCAGTTTTGCAAGCAGGTCAAAGATATAACTTGGTTCATGGGTGTTATCCGCTTCTACACGCACAATTACATCTTCAGGGGAGCAGCGCATGGCAATGAATTCGAAACCATCGCGTTCTGTCTCACCCAAACCGCGGTTAATCTGATGTGTCACTATGTCCAAAGGAAGCATTTTTTGAAACTCGTTTAATATTTCACCAGTGCGATCCACGCTTCCATCATTAACTACAACAATCCTGTGGTCTTGCACTTTTTGCTTTAAGACACCATGAATTTTAGGCAGTAGGGCTGGTAAATCCTGTTCTTCGTTATACGCGGGGACAAAAATCCAAATCATAAATAACCTCAAATCTCAGAAAGATTCTTAATGTGCAAATTCTTTTACTGCCATAATTACCCCATCCTGCTGGGATAAGGTCAACTCGGGGTACAACGGAAGCGCAAACGTCTCACGTGATGCAAGTTCGGCATGGGGGAAGTCGCCTTCCTTGTATCCAAACTTGCGGCAGGGTGTGGCGAGATGCGGCGGCAGCGGATAATACACCTCCGAGGCAATTCCCTTTTGCTTCAAAAATGCCTGTAGTCCATCCCGTTTTGCAGAGCGGACAATATACAGGTGATAAACATGTTTCCCCCACTCACGCTCAATTGGGGTAACAAGATATGAACCAAGTTTTTCGGTGTAGCGGTGTGCAAGTTCACGCCGCTTATCATTCCAGGAATCGACGTAAGGTAGTTTGGCTTGCAGAATGGCAGCTTGCAACGCGTCGAGGCGGCTGTTGTAACCAACCTCTTCCGAGTAATATTTCTTCTTCCAGCCGTGAGCCCTTAACATTCGCATTCGCTCTGCCAAAGCAGGGTCATTTGTCACCACCATGCCGGCATCGCCAAATGCGCCGAGGTTTTTGGTGGGGAAGAAACTCAAACAGCCGACGTCGCCAAACGAGCCGGTTTTCCTTCCGAGATATTCCGCGCCAAACCCTTGTGCGTTGTCCTCGATCACTTTCAGACCATGTTCGCGTGCAATTTCAAGGATCGGATTCATCTCGGCTGGATGACCGTACAAATGGACGGGGATGATCGCCTTTGTCTTTGAGGTGATCGCCTCCCTGATTTTGTTCACGTCAATTTGATAGCTCTGCGGATCGACATCCACGAAGACGGGTTTTGCGCCGACGGACATCACCGTTCCCGCCGTCGCAAAAAACGTGTAGGCGGGAACGATCACCTCATCGCCCGCGCTAATATTCAAGGCGCGCAGGGCAATTACCAGCGCGTCAGTTCCTGACGCAAGCCCAATGGCGTGTTTCATTCCAAGGTAAGCGGCGACATTCTCTTCGAATTTTGTCACCTGCGGACCGAGAATAAAATGTCCCGAAGCTAGGGTGGCAAGCACAGCCTCATCGATTTCCTTTTTGATGGAATGATATTGGGCGGTCAGGTCAACCAGTGGGATCATGCCTTGTCTCCTTTAGGTGTCACAATTAGGTCTTCTTTTTGGTAGGAATCGCCGCATACTTTGCAAGTTGCACGGTCATTGTCAAACTGCAACTGCTCGCCGCACTGGCACATCCATCCGTGCACACGGGCAGGGGAGCCGTAGACCAGAGCGTAATCGGGGACATCACGCGTGACGACAGAGCCTGCGCCGACAAAACAATACCTTCCAAGCGTCACCCCACACACAATGGTGGCGTTTGCTCCAATGGACGCACCTTTACGGACAAGTGTGCTTTTATACTCATCCTTGCGATTGACATGGCTGCGCGGGTTAACGACATTGGTAAAAACCATCGAAGGTCCGAGGAAGGCATCATCTTCGACAATGACGCCTGTGTACAACGAGACATTATTTTGGATTTTTACGTTATTTCCGATTATCACATCAGATGACACCAATACATTCTGCCCAATGTTACAGCGCTCACCAATTCGGGCACGCGGCATGACATGGCAAAAGTGCCATATCTTCGTTCCCAAACCGATTTCGACACCTTCATCAATATAACTGGATTCATGAACAAAGTAATCAGCCATGACTCACACCTTATTTCCTCAGTAGTGGATGGACTAGGTCATCCTTCGGCGAAATTTCGGCGGTTCGGATGGTGTGGGTCAACTGGATGGACGGACGCGCATCCTTGATTCCAAATCCACGTCCAGCCAGCGTTTCTTCATAGACATGGGTGTGAAGATCGGTGAAACCCTCCGAAAACTCAACTGCCTTTCCGTCCACAGTGATGGAGCGATAGGTCGTCTTGCCACCAGCCTTTGCCGAGGTGGGAAGGTCGTTTTTATCAACCGAGAGGAACCAGCGTACCCGCGCATGTTCCAGTTCGATGAATCCGGACATACGGTTTCCGTCCGAATGATATACCCTGACGCCTTGCGCGGAACCGAAGAGCCATATCAAAAGGTCGAAGAAATGGACGCCAATATTGGTTGCTACTCCGCCTGATTTATCCTGTTGCCCCTTCCATGAAACCTGATACCACGGTCCACGGCTGGTGATATAGGTCAGCTCGACATCGTGCATGCCACCGGCTTGCTGCAACTCTTCACGAAGTTTGATGAGCGCAGGATGTACCCGCAACTGGAGGATGGTGTAGATACGATGTCCTGTCTCCGCTTCCAACTCCTCGAGCGCATCAAAGTTCCATGGGTTGATTACCAGTGGCTTTTCGCAAATTGCATCTGCTCCAACGCGCAAGGCAAGGCGACAATGCGCATCGTGCAGGTAATTGGGGGAACATATGGTGACGTAATGAGTGCGATTTTCCTCGGGTCCACGCCGTAGTTTTTCCAAATGACGGTCAAAACGCTCGATCTCTGTAAAAAACTTTACATTGAAGGAATACTGGTCGAGCAAACCAACGGAGTCTTTGGGATCCACTGCGGCAAGCAACACATTGCCGGTATCCCGAATGGCGCGCAAATGGCGGGGAGCAATGTAACCACCGACACCAATCACAGCAAAGTTTTTAGGCATGTTTATTTTCCTTCCGTGTTTTTAATCTCATAATTCGTGCCATTTACCCCAATCACGCACTTGCCAGGGGAATCGCTGATTTGCAATCCCGCTTCAAGGCAGGTCAAACGCAAAATATCAACGACCTCATCCTCGCCCTCTAGGTAAACCTGCCGGATACCTGCCTGCTTTAAGTCCTTTACAAGGTTTTTTGCTTTTTTCCGATAGTCACCATAAACTTTCAGCGAGTCCCGCGCATACAACACGGCGCGTTGTGTAAAAACCCTCATTCCCGCGGGAGTCAGGTCATATTTCAGGCGGGTGCGATCAAGATGCGATACTTTTACCCAGCCTCGGGTGATAAGTCGTTTGATGTACCAGTTGACGCTGCCAACGGCAATTCCCAGCCGGTCAGACAGATTTGCCTGGGTGACCATCGAGTCCTGGGCAATTTCATTGAGAAGGGCGTATTCGTGCTGTTTCATCTCTGTCATGTTTGAGCATTCAGTTTTTGAATTCTCACACAAAAAACGATTCACGTCAAGAGAAAAGCACACCTTTTTTCACTTCAACGTGGTGACCGAGAAATCACCTTCACTACTAACAAATTAGAGGTTTGCCGCGACAGACATCAGGACATGGACGCTTGCTATTTTCCGATCAGATTTTCAATGATTTCAAGGATTCTCTTTCCATTCACGTCGGCATTTAATTTCAGCGCAGCCTGGTGTGAGTTCTGTTTCAAGGAGACAATTTGTTCGGGCGTCAGCTTATTTAGTTCTAGCGCCAGTGATTGCGGAGAAAAATCCTGAGACACAATTCCACAATTATATTGTTCAACCATCTTTTTCATATCCATATTGGGACTAATTGCCACCGCCAGTCGGGCTTGAATAAACTCAAATAACTTGTTTGGCAACATATATGTCATATTAAAATTGCTGGGAAAGGCAAGGTATAAACCAATGTCATATCGATTAATAGTCTTTACGATATTCGGCATAGCAACTGGCGGAATGATTTGTACATTCGCACGCTTTTTCGCCATGTTTGTAATTTTGTTCCAGTAAATTGCATCTGTCGCCACCATCATCAAGTCCAATGTGAAGCGGTCGTCGAGATAATCCATCAACTCAAGCATTAACTCTATTCTTCGTGATGAGGTTGCGTTTCCGTGATGGATCATGCGAATCCTGTCCGGCAACACAATACCTGGCAGTAGATCCTCGCGTGACGGAAGACTCATAACAACTTCTGCATTGATCCCATATTCTCGCCGATATTCTTCTGATAACCCCGGGCTGACTGTTATTACCTTGTCGCATTTGGCGAGATATGTGCGGCTTAAGTATTCATTCACGGGTTTTTGTGCAAATCGCCAAATCCAATTGTCGTCAAAGTGCCTGGTATAGTATTCGCGCGCGTCCAGCAGCACCTTTGCGCTGCCCATTCCAATTCGATAAGCAAGAGGCAAAAGAACCAGATCATGTGAAATAACTAAATCAAATTTCTCCTTCGCGAGCTCGGGTATGGCCGTATGTGCTCCTCCAAGATAAAGCCAGTTTGCTTCTTCATATCTTCCAAACAGAAGGTTTGCGAGCCGCAACACAAACCTTACAAACACGCGTAATTTATCAAGTCCTGCCTTTTGCAAAATTATTCTTAAAAAACCGTCTCTGTTTGTGGCGCGATTCGATATGCGCGGGTTATAAACATGGGACTTCACATCATTGATGGAAACTTCACTTCGCGATAACACCGTAACCTCAAAATCGTCTTTTAACCAACGGATCATACGGTTCGGACGTGGATTTGAGTTAGGGTCAGCATGACACATGATTAATATTTTTTTCATATCAAGACATCCTTGTAGGGTTTCATCATCCTTGCGGTAATGGCAAATGATTCAGATAATTTGGCTCGGTTACCCTGTTTTCAGTAAAAAAGCTCTTGGTAACTATACTGCTTCTGTACCAACCAAACAATCTCCTCCTGGGGCGATTCCTGGCCAGGTTACTGCCTTGGTCTCCAACCAGTAGGCTTTACTATGTGGGCAGTCGAGATGTGATACTTTTACTCACCCTCGGGTGATAAGCCGTTTGATGTGCCGGTTGACATTATCAACAGCATCTTAGTTGGTCGGATAGATTTGCCTGGGTTACTATTGAATACTGGTGATCTCATTTGGAAGAGCGTGTTCGTGTTGTTCTAATCAGGCATAACTTGAGCATTCTTTTTTGAATTCTCGCACAGAAAATGACTTCCGTCAAAAAACATGCCTTTTTACTTCAACATGATAGAGAGCGCATCACGAATTTGCTCCGCGGAATGTCCGTCTCCATATAAGGGCTTGCGTTCCTCCTGAGGGAACCAATTTTCGAACAAGTCAACGATTCTTTGCTCATCCACGCCGGCCAGTTGATTCCAGCCTGAGGAAACGGTCTCCACCCACTCGGTTTCCTCCCGCAATGTGATGCAGCGCACCCCCACAAGGTAAGCCTCCTTTTGTACTCCGCCGGAATCCGTCAGAATGCAATTGGCCCCCTCCTGTAACATCAGCATGTCAAAATGACCAACCGGTTCGATGGCCAGTATATTCGAAGCAACGGATATGCCCCATTCCTGCATCATCTTGCGTGTACGCGGGTGCACGGGAAACACCACGGGCGAGGACAACCTTCCAAGTGCGCCCAGTATCGAAGACATACGCTTCCGGTCATCGGTATTTGCGGCACGGTGAACCGTCGCCAGGGCGTATTTTCCTTCTTCCAAACCAAGTTTTTGCCGAATCTGCGACTTGCCATGTGCGACCTTCAAATTGTGGAGTAATGCATCGTACATCACATCTCCAACCCGGTGAACGCCTTTCGTGATTCCTTCTCCGGCAAGATTTTCAACAGCCGCATCTGTGGGGCAAAATAAAAGGGTGGAAACATGATCTGTCAAAACACGGTTGATCTCTTCGGGCATTGCCCTGTTAAATGACCTTAAGCCTGCCTCCACATGGGCAAGTGAAATTTGCCCCTTGGCGGCTGCAAGGGCGCCAGCCAGGGTCGAATTTGTATCGCCATAGACCAGCACACACTCAGGTTTTACTTCGCCAAGAATCTTTTCGATTTCAATTAACATTCTTCCTGTTTGTTCCCCATGCGAACCGCCCCCGATTCCCAGGTTGAAATCAGGCGGACGCATTTCCATTTCAGAAAAGAATACCTCGGACATTCCATAATCATAGTGCTGTCCTGTATGGATAAAAACCTCCCTGAATTCGGAAACGAGTGCGCGTGAGACTGGCGCAGCTTTTATAAATTGAGGTCGCGCGCCTACAATAGAAACGATGGTTTTTGTTCTCATTTACATACCTTGTTTTGCAGATTTTGAATTCTAATATAAAACAACCTGTGCCATGCAGCAACCCCAGGAAGGAAACAGCCGCCCACGGGCGGCTGTCCATTGCACCTACTCCACCGTCACCTGTGTGTACACGGGATATTGATTCCCGTCCAAATCTTCTATGATGAAGCCGACCATGTAATCACCTGCAGCGGCGTAGAGTTGTTCCCACTTGAGGGGCTGGTCGCCAAACGTGAGAGTTTTCCCTTCCAGATAGGTTGTGGACATGCCGCCCGATGACGACGGCTCCAGCCATTTGTCGAGCAAGGTGAAGGTGTCGCCTTGCTGTGGGGTGATCTCACGCGGAGCGCCCGTATCGTCCGTGCCCGCCATGCCAAAGACCTAGACCAGATTCCCGTTCTGAAAGATCAGCCGCCCTTTGACCGAGTCTCCTGAAGCGGCAAAGATGTAAACGCCGTCCACCGCATGGATGGTCTCTTCAAAGGATTCCCCCTACGATGCCTCTGTGATTCGACTTCATCATGTTTGGTCACCTTGACTCTCCTTTTCTCTTTTCAACATTGTACAACTATTTGCGCATCGTTTATCGAGCCTGCCACATTGCCTCTGCCACACCAATCGAAACCAGCAGGGACACAAACGCCAGTCCGTCGCCAAGAACCGTCGTGATCGCCACGGAAACAATCACCGACAGTGCCTTGTTCCAGTTGAATTTCTGGACAAGGAGTTTGGTCAGCCACCACGCCAGCACAGCGCAAGCAAGTATCTCCACACCCTGACAAGTAAATGCGGTGGCGAAGGACGCATTCCCCTCCCTCTCGCTAAAGCCGTTGAGCACGATGACCTGTCCGATGGTGAGAAGAAACCCGAAGATAGTGAGGAGGATAACGGTAAGAACGGATGAAATGATGGATGGGATTTTGCCTGGCATAGGTTGGTCTCCTGCGGAGATTTTACCTTCTTCCGTGCCAATCGGGTTCGCCATTTCATCTGCGACGACATGGCTTGATGCGCGGTGTGCCACGTAGCAAACGTGACTCTACGAGCAAATTAGCGCGGAAGGTTGATCCGCTCAAGGGTGGGAAGAAGCTCATTGAGACTGACCACGCTAAAGCTGGGATGGATATCCCGTTCCTTGTCCGCAGTGACCTTGGCGCGGCGGCTGATCCAGATCCCCTTCATCCCCAAACTCTGTGCGCCGAAAATATCCGCCTGCAAACTGTCGCCGACCATGATGGCTTCTTCGGGCTGGATATTCCAGCGGGCGAGGGCGATCTCGAAGGCGCGGGCGTGCGGTTTGCGGTAGAAACAGGCGGCGGATGTCAGCACAAAATCGAAGTAGGGGCGGATGCCGAAGCCCTCGACCTGTTCCTGCACGTCCTTGTCGTCTCCAGCGTTCGAGAAGATGCCGAGGTTGTAATTTTGCGATTTTAATTGCCGGAGGGTTTCCATCGCGTCATCTTCGAGGACCCAGTTCGATTGGGTGACCTCGAACATCGCATCCAGCGCCGACCTGATCACTGCTTCGGGGATTTCGGCATGACCCAATTTTTCGAGCAGTTCGCGCAGGACGAAGTGATAGGTGGTTTCGTAAAAATCCTTGTCGCGTTGGGCATAGTATTCATGCAGGCGGGCGCGGAAGACCTTTGCGTCCAGTTCGATGGAATACGCCCGCAGGGTATCTGTCAGTGCCTGGTCGGACTGTTCGAAGATCGAAGCCCAGTCACCGCGCGAGTGCATGAGCGTGCCGCCGAGGTCGAAGAGGATATGACGAATGGGAGATGCGTTCATGTTCATCAGCTTGGTATACCCCCACAAATGTTCCCCGTAAAGGGGGACTTTGTGGGGAAGAATCAGATCGAGGCGTAGAAAGGAGCGAGCGCCCGCAGAATGGTGAAGATGAACCAGAAGTTGTTGGTCATCAGAATCAATAAAAAGATTGCCAGCGCGGTCTCGAACCATGTTTTGCCAGCGAAGTCTGCAAGTGCAAGGGCAACGAAGAAGACCAGCGCATAAGTCCAGAAGATGGAGTAAAGGAAAAGTTCCGTGCCGTAGTTCATGTGCAGGAAAAAGTTGAAGGCGAGACTGCCCAGCAGACCGAGAATCAGTGGCAGGCGGGGGGATGTGCGCCAGCCTTTTATCAAAAAGACAAAAGAGCCTGCAAGCAAAATCAGCCATAGCGCGAGCGGAAGGTTTCCCAGCCCTTTGTAGGATGCCAGTTTGTCGGTGCGGACATCGTAGGTCTTGAGGTCGATGGTGGGATGCGGCGGCTTGTCTGCTGTGACTTCGAGCGGCTTGGGGGCGGCGACTCCGTACAGGAGCATTGTGCGGCTGACGACTTCGGCTTTTCGCTTCAAACTCTCGACGGCTGATTCGCGCACGGGCTTGACGAAGTTCCCTTCGAAGGCGATGTCGCCGGGGACGAAGAAAAGGGTCTGCCGGTTTGGGAATAGGGCGCTGGTGACGAAGGTCAGCGTGACGGCGGCGGCGGCGAGGGTTAAGCCGTAGCGGATCAGGCGTTTGAATCCGAACCGGTTGAAAAGTAATCCGATCACGCTTTGGGCAATGTTGGTGATGGTAACGCCAAAGACCAGCAGTCCCGCCGGGACGAGAATCGAGAAGCGGGTTTCCCTTGCCTGAATGAGAAGGAGGAAGAAAATCAGCGAGGTTGCGCCGAAGATATAGGTGTCGGTCAGCGAGCCGAAGACGAGATGCGCCGCCGTCGAGCCGAGCATGACCGCGAAGATGAAGGCGTACGTCGGCTGTGACGCGGCGCGTTTGACGAAGAACCATGCCATGAACACGCACAGTCCGCTCATGGCGGCAACGACCAGAATCGGCGCGAGCTGCCATTGATCCGCCGTAAACAGGGTCACGAAACGCACGAGGGGACGCAGTGTGATCAACACCAGCGGATGCACCGAGCGGTTGATGACATCCTCCGTTGGGCTGCCCAAAATGGACAGCCACGGTCCCGCATCTGATTCAAAGAGGACGGAGTTGACGGTCAGTGCGGGATGGTTGAGCGCCCGTGCGATGACGAGGTTGATGAGGAAAAACATGCCGCCGGCGTACACGCCGGGAAGGTTTTCGTCGAGGAAGCTGAAAAGCCGTGTTTGTTTGAACTGTGAAAGCCAGCGGGTTTCAAACTGAAGCAAGGCTGTTATCCCGACCAATCCCGAAATCAGGGCGGCGACGATAAACCATCCGCGCCATTCAGCAGGGACGGTGATATCGTCGAGGGTGAACATCACGGGGAATTGCAACACGGCGACGAGAAACGCCAGCAGGAAAACGGGCAGGCTCAGGCTGAGGAGGAAATTCAGCGGCTTGTTCAAAAATCCGTTTTTCAGGGATTTTGCTACGCGGCGGACGAGGATGTACCCGGCGACGCTCCCGGCTAGAGCCAAGCCCGCAGTAAACAGAATCAGGTTGAGGGGCGTGCGGATGGCTTCGCGGAAAAAGCCAACAGCGGCGGAAGTCAAAATCAGGGTCAACAAAAAGCCGATGGCATACATCCCAATCGAATGGCTTTCCCGAAACTGCGACGATTTTTGTCCCAGCGATGGGATGACTTTGAATATCAACCAGGCAATCGAAAACGTCGGGATGAGGACGAGGGAGACGCGGTCTGTCAGGTTGCGGCTCGAGTAGTCGAAGACAGCCATTGCCAGCCAAAAACTGACGAGGAAGGCGATGAGCAGGCTGACGCCCGCGCGAAACAGGGTTGGAAGGATTTTCACTCGGCGAGTCTCCCGGATACGACGCAACCGTATTTTACCTGAGACGCGGAAAGCTGCGCCCGGATTTTGCCATGTGTTTTCAATGAGGCATTAATTGACTTGCTTAAGACATTCGGCATATAATGAATATCATCCGTTTAATCGTTCTGCCAAAGAGGAAAAGATTATGTCAGGGTTGATTGGGCAAAGTTTTGGGCGTTACGAAATCATCGAGTTTATCGGACAGGGTGGAATGGCGACGGTTTACAAAGCGCACGATACACATCTTGACCGCGTGGTCGCGTTGAAGATCATCCGCCGGGAGGTTTTTCCGCCCGACCAACTGGAAGTCATCCTCAAACGCTTCGAGCGGGAAGCCAAATCGCTGGGCGGACTTTCGCACCCGAACATCGTTGGGGTGATGGACTATGGTGAGCATGAAGGTTCGCCATACATTGTGATGGAGTACCTGCCCGGCGGCACGCTCAAAGACAAACTTGGCGCGCCCATGCCCTGGCGTACCGCCGTGCGGCTGCTAATTCCCGTTGCGCGTGCGCTGGCATATACTCATGAACATAACATTCTCAACCGCGATGTTAAGCCCTCGAATATCCTGTTGACGGAGAAGGGTCAACCGATGCTGACCGATTTTGGGCTGGCAAAGATATTCGACGCCAAGGGCGTCACCAGCCTGACGGCTTCCGGGGCGGGGCTTGGCACGCCCGATTACATGGCTCCCGAACAGTGGACCGGCGATGCCACCGAGCTTTCCGACCTGTATTCCCTGGGGGTGGTCCTTTACGAAATGATAACGGGTCACCGACCGTACGTCTCCGATACCCCGGCGGGTATTTTGCTCAAACAGATCAATGAACCCCTGCCATTGCCCAAGACGTATGTGCCGGACCTCCCGCAAAACGTGGAGTCGGTCATGCTCAAGGCGCTTGCCAGAAAGCCCGAAGACCGTTACCTGAATATGGAGACTTTTTCCCTCGAGCTGCAAAATTTGATGGAAGGCAGGGAGTTGATTACTTCCACCATGAAAATCAAGACGCTGCGCGAACAAATGGCGGGCATCATCGAGCAAAACAAGGCGGAAAAAACTCAGCCTTTACCGCCACCGCAGACCGACGCTACACTGGTGAATCCTGTGTCCTCGGCTGTTGTCCTGCCGCCTGTGCCGGCTAAAAAGAAATTTCCCGTGTGGGGCGCGGTTTTGGGATTGTTTGGACTTATCGCTGCTTGTGGAGTGTGCTGGTTTATCGGTTCGAGAATCCTTCCGCTGGTTGTTGCCCCAACCTCCACCGAACAGGCGTGGACGTCCACCCCGACCAGAGCTGTCCCTACCGAAGAAGACGTCCCGACGGCTGTTCCGCCGACCGACATCCCAGCCACCGTTGAGATTTCCCTCCCGGCTGAAATCACCGATGAGAAAAACGTCCCCATGCGGCTCATCCCCGGCGGGGAATTTACCATGGGCAACGACGACGACAAGACAGGGGGAAGTCCCGCCAGTTTGATCAATGTGGACACGTTTTACATCGACAAGTTCGAAGTCACAAACGTGATGTATGCCGCCTGCGTGAAGGATGGGGTTTGCAGGTCGCCCAGGAATCCTGGTTCTCCCACGCGACCCTCCTATTTCAATCACCCGAACTTTGCGAACTATCCCGTGATCTACGTGGATTGGAGGATGGCGAAGACATATTGCGAGTGGAGGGGAGCGCGCCTGCCGACCGAAGCCGAATGGGAGAAAGCCGCGCGCGGCACGGAGGATAAACGTTCCCAACCCTGGGGCAACAATTTCGATTGCAGCTACGCAAACCATTTCGGCTGTGTCGGCGACACGGTGGCGGTCAATCAATATGACAGGGGACAAAGCCCTTACGGCGTGTATGGCATGTCGGGCAATGTCCTGGAATGGACCAACAGCCTGTACTCGTTTTATCCATACAATGCGGCGGACGGGCGTGAAGACCCTGATGCGTCCGGCAAACGCGTTGCGCGCGGCGGTTCATGGGACATTTTCGGAAGCCCCGGCGGAACCATCCGCATCGACATGCGCTTCAAACTGGACCCGGTTTATTATGGGGCTTACGTTGGCATCCGTTGCGCGTTGACCAAATAATAAACTTCTCCCCTGCCTGAAACAAACATCCCGCAGGATGAAAAAACTGCGGGATGTTGTTTTCATCCTGCGGGTTTCGCGTATAATTGGCGCACAAGCAAAGCCAACCACCGTTATAAAGGAAAAATCTATGTCAGGGCTGATTGGTCAAAACCTGGGACGTTATAAAATTCTTGAATTGCTTGGGGAAGGGGGCATGGCAACCGTATACAAGGCTTATGATACCCGCCTTGAACGTGAGGTCGCGGTCAAGGTAATCCGTCGCGATGCGTTTCCCCCCGGTGAAATGGTTATGCTGCTCAAACGCTTCGAGCGCGAATCCAAATCGCTGGGCAGGCTTTCGCACCCGAATATTGTCGGCGTGATCGATTATGGCGATTTTGAAGGTTTGCCGTATCTGGTCATGGTTTACCTGGCTGGCGGCACGCTCAAGGATCGCCTTGGACAACCCATCGCCTGGCGCAACGCAATACAGATGATCCTTCCCATCGCCCACGCCTTGGAATATGTGCACGGACAGAATATCATTAACCGCGATGTAAAGCCCTCGAACATCCTCCTGACGGAAAGCGGTCAGCCCATGTTGACCGACTTCGGTCTGGTGAAAATATTTGGCGACCAGGAAAAGGATGCGACGCACCTGACCAGTTCCGGTACCGGGCTTGGCACGCCCGATTATATGGCTCCCGAACAGTGGACAGGGGAACCAACAGCCCAATCGGACCTTTATTCGCTTGGGGTCGTGCTTTATGAAATGATCACCGGGCACAGACCCTATACTGCCGATACCCCGGCGGGCGTCCTGCTGAAACAGGCGACCGAACCCCTGCCGCTTCCCAAAAGATACGTTCCCGACCTGCCCAGGGATGTGGAATCTGTCCTGCTCAAGGCGCTTGCCAAGGAACCGAAGGACCGCTATCCCGACATGCACACCTTTATCGACGAGTTGCAGAGCCTGCTTGCCGGCAGGGAGGTGATGGCATCCTCCGTTAGCACCGCACAGCTGCGGGACCAGATGACCGGTAAGGTGAAACGTTCCGATCTCCCAACCACCAACCTGCCTCCAACCAGTGGCAGGACGTTTCCGGTTCTTCTTGTGCTTGCGGGCTTGCTTGTGCTTGCCACCATCGCGGGCGGCGGATATTGGCTCCTGACCACACCGGGGATATTTGCCCCTGTGGCCACCCCCACGCAACAGCAGGTTGTTGTGATCCCATCGTCGACGGAAGCTCCCCCCACCCAAACCGTCGCACCGACGATCACCCCAACGGCGGAGCCATCCCAACCCATGGAGACGCCCATCCCCAGCGAGTTCAGGGATCAGAAAAATGTCCCGATGATCCTGATCCCCGCAGGCACGTTTACCATGGGCAGCGATGAGACCGGTGATGTCGGTTCCCGTCCCGCTCATGAAGTGAACGTCGATGCGTTCTACATCGACAAATTTGAAGTTACCAATGAAATGTACGACGCGTGTGTCTATGCCGTCGAGTGCAGGAAACCCCAGCAGGGCGGTTCCGCCACGCGGAATACCTACTTTGCCAATCCGGTCTATGCAAAATTCCCGGTGCTTTATGTGGATTGGAAGATGGCAAATGCCTATTGCGAGTGGAGAGGGGCGCGCCTGCCCACCGAGGCGGAATGGGAAAAAGCCGCTCGCGGCTCAGAGGATGCGCGTTTATATCCATGGGGGAATCAGGAACCTGATTGCAGCCTGGCAAACAAAGTTGGTTGTGTGGCTGATACCACCCCCGTGGACCAGCATACCGCTGGGGTAAGCCCCTACGGGGTTTTCGGCATGTCGGGCAATGTGTGGGAGTGGACCAGCACCCTGTTCAAAGCCTATCCCTATAAAGTCGATGACGGGCGCGAGGACCCGAAGGCAAGCGGAGAACGCATCGCCCGCGGCGGCTCGTGGCACGTGTTCGGCGGCAATAGCGGCAATGTGCGGGTCGATACGCGCTTCAAGCTCGACCCCGGTTATTTCGGCGGGTATGTCGGATTTCGATGCGCCGTATCGGTCGATCAATAAACGTGATTATTCGCAAATTCAATCTGGACGCAGATGAACGCTGATTTTCGCTGATCGGGAGAAGAAATCCGCGTTTATCTGCGTGAATCAGCGTCCCAACGCCTTTAAAACACGGTTCACCGACGAAAGATTAATTTCGGGGTGAACCGTGTTTTTATGCCGCGCTTTTCAAGTAAATTCCAGTTGGATCGAGTTCCTCGCGCAAAATACGCAATTCGTTTTCGGTGACAGGTTCCGTCTCTTTCACCTGCGCCGCAGTCTTCAAATCCCAGCCGGTGTTGGCTTTGGCATCCTCCACTGTCTTGCCGGGATGCAGCGCCGTCAGGATCATTTCACCGTCCTCGTTTGGTTCGAGGATGCCGATGTCCGTCACCACCGCCAGCATCCCGCCGCCGCGCAAGCCGGCAGACTCGCGATCACCCTTTCCGCCGATGAATCCGGCGGAGGTCATGAATTCGACTTTTTCGGGGAAGCGGCGTTTCTGATGTGGAGTCATGATGTAGCAGCGGTTTGCCCACGCAGCGATTTCCTGCGACCCGCCCGAGCCTGGCAGTCGAACTTTGGGGTGGTCGTACCCGCCGATGACGGTGGCATTGATGTTGCCGTGTTTATCGATTTGCGCGCCGCCCATGAATCCCACATCTACGTTGCCGCGCTGGAGATAGTTGGCGAAGATATCGTACATGCTCACCACCGAGAGCGATCCGCTGACGAGGGTTGGGTCGCCAATGGACAGTGGAAGCCGCGCCGGTTCCGCGCCGATCACACCGGCTTCGTAGATCATCACCAGGTTGGGAGCGTGCGTCCGCTTTGCAAGATTGCAGGCAAGGTTGGGCTGACCCACGCCCACGAAAACAACGTCGCCATCGCGCAACAAACGCGCGGCATTTATGATCATCAACTCGGCTGAAGAATAATTCATTTTTCCTCGGGTATTTTGGTTTGAGTTTTCAAGATAAGGCTATTGTGCCTGAACTTTGCGCGTCTGGCAAGGGACTCGAATTCCTATTGATTTGACGGGGAAAAGGAATGATAATTGCCGCGAGGAGAGAACCCATGAAAAAGAACAATTCCATTTTTATTTTTAGTTTGCTTCTTGTTGTCGTCATGCTGGCGTGCAACCTGCCAAATCTGCAGGGTGCGCAGCCTACTGCCATACCTCCTTCCAACACCCCCGTTATGGATGCCGCTTCTCCCACACCGGAGACCCCGGCGCTCCCAACGGATACTCCTCAGCCAACGGCTGAACTGCCCACTCCCACAATCGAAGTGCTCCATTCGCTGGTCCCGTCCACCATTATAAAGCCGGGTACGTTGATTCTGGACGTGGTCTCGGTGGATACTGCCATCGAGAAGCGCGCCCCCTATGGCGATTCATATTCCATCAACCGTCTTGAACGACCCTTTACACAGGATATGACCTACGTGCCAGACTTGGATATCGTCAGCTTCAACCTGACGCATGACGAAAAGTTTTTCTACGTTTCGATTGAGCTGGTCGGAACGAATCCCAACAACGAGATGGGAATCAATTACGGCGTGGAGCTGGACTTCAACGCGGACGGCTTCGGCGACAAAATAATCATTGCCCGTCCGCCCTACAGCGTGGACTGGTCGACGGACAATGTGCAAATCTTGGAGGATACCAACCGCGATACAGGCGGACTCTCTGCCGAGAAAGCTGAAGCTCCCCTGCCCGGTGACGGCTACGATGAGGTCATCTTTGACGGCGGGCGTGGTCCGAACGACACCGATCCCGACCTTGCCTGGGTGCGCGTGAATGCGGGAAACAAAGCCACCGTGCAGTTTGCGTTTAAAAAATCATTTGCGGGTGTGGCATTCATGTATGGCGTGATTGTGGATGGCGGCTTGAAGAGCGTTGCCGACCTGGATTATGTGGACCGCTTTACCAAGGAGGAGGCTGGCTCGCCTGTGCGCGACCAGGAAAATTATCCGCTCAAAGCTTTGTACGCCGTGGATAACGTCTGTCGCGAGGTCTTTGGGTTTACAGGGACGAAGCAGGAACCGCAGCGCTGTACCCCGATCAAATAGAAAAAACATCCAAGCGGATCAAACCTTCGGGATGCTGTCCAGAAATTCCCGCATCATTTCAACCACCTCCTGTGGACGTTCCAAGGGCAGGAGGTGCGTTGTTTTATTCAACACTTTAACCTGTATCTTTGGGTTTTTCTTTTTCACCAGTTCCCCGGCATTTTGCAGGAAGGTGTCGGTCTCCGCGCCGCGAATGATGAGGGTGGGGACTTGCAGGCTGGGCAGTCCGCGCCAGAGGTCGAAGTCACGCAGACCGGTCAGGTAGATGCGAGATTCCCATTCGGGGGAATACGCCAGTTCGAAGCCGCCGTCTGCTTTGGGTTTTGTGATGCCGTCGATATATGCGCGCAGGTTTTCGTCGCTGATGTATCTGAAAACCTTGCGCGTGCGGTAGCCTCGAAATGCAAGTTCCAAATCGTCAAAGGTGCGCCTGCGTTTTTGTGAGCCTAGGATTTTGGGATGCAGCATGTTCCCCAACCCCATTGCGCGGACAAGGTTCCAGATTATCAGAATCGATGGGACAAAAAGCACGGGATCAAGCAGAATCAACGCGCGGAATTTGGATGGATTACGCAACGCCGCCCGCAGGGTGACAATTGCTCCGACGGAATGCCCAACTCCGATGGTTGGAGTCAGCCCGCCCGTTGTCAAAAATTGCAGCAAGTCGTCTGAGAGGGGATGCCAGTCATCCAAGTCTTCAGGTTGCGCGCCATCCCAAAGCGGGCGAAGCTTCATCCCGAAGACGTGATAGTCCGCCTTCAATAACTCGCACAACGGTGAATAACATTCGGGCGGATAGCCGTTGGCATGGAGAAAATGAAGCGGCGCCCCCTCGCCGCCGTAATCGAAAGATGGAATTCGGTTCATCCGCTGGCCTGCACCGCTCTTTCGGGGGCTTAGCCCCCGAAAGAGCGTATTTGTCCGATTAGTACTTCCCGTAGTTGATCTTCTCGCTGTACTTCGCCTTGACCTTCAATCGCTTGTGGACTTTCGCGCCGAGTTTTTGCCAATACTCCTCGCGGTCTTTGACGCCGAAGACCCACTCATCGAGATACGCCTGCACGCTTTCCTTCGACTCGCTGATCTTGTCCCACGCGAGATAGAACTCGTTGTCGCGGTCGTAATAGCCCTGCGAGTACGATGGGTGACTGGCGAACGGGACGTGACAGACTGCGTCCACGATGTTGGCGGAGATCATGGTGCGGTTCGGGTCGGAGCGGATGACGGATTCGTCCACGATTTCTTCGGCAGTGAGGATGACCTTCTTCGCGGCGAAGGCGGCTTCCTTTTGCTCGCCGATGATGCCCCACAAATGCGCATTGCCGTTTTCGTCCGCCCGCTGCACGTGGACAATTGCCACATCGGGATTCAGCGCGGGGACGACGATCACATCCTTGCCGCCGTACGGGTCGGGGATGCGCTTGATGAGCGGGTTGACTTGTTCGAGGCTGGTCGCGCCGGTCTGCTTCATCGGCAGGAAGGGCAGTCCCGATGCGCCCGCTTGCAGACGGGTGATCATGCCGAAGTGGGAATATTCTTCCCATTCCAGTTCGCCCTTTTCGATGGCGGCGCGGACAATTCTCAGCGAGCCGACGCCGGGATTTCCCATGTACGAGAAGATGACCTTCTTCGCGCAGCCCGCCGCTACCATCTGGTCATAGATCAGGTCGGGCGTGGCGCGGGCAAGGGTGAGGTTCTTCTTGCCCTGACGGATGATCTCATGCCCGGCGGCAAAGGGGATGAGGTGGGTGAACCCTGCGGCGTAGACCACATCGCCGTCGCTGACAAAATCTGCAATTGCCTGTTTGAGTGAAGTGAGTTTTGACATGTTATTTTTTCTTTTCGTCCTTGCCTTTTTTATTCTTTCTCTCGTCGATTGTTTTCCTGAACCATGCGAAACGCCCGGCGGATGGAGGGGCTGGTCTGCCCCGACGGAGAATCCCGCCGACAACAAACATCGCCAGCGCCGTGAAGAAGAAATCGTAATCCGGCTTCTTGGCAAAATCCGAGACGACGAACAGCACAAATGCCCCCCCGCCGATGACGTAAAAGAACAGTCCCACGCGGTAGATGAGAGGTTCGTCGTTTTCCATTTGCGGGGTCTCCAATAGTACCTGTCCTGACGGCGTTATGACTTCGCGGCTGAAAATAATATCCTGCGGAAGGGATACAGCAGGGGGCTTTCCGGTAAAGCCTTTTTCATCTTTTTGCGAAGCGCTTCGAGGAATTCGGGTTTATGTTCCCCAAGCCTTTCGAAATAAGGGACAAGCGCGGTGCCGGAAATCCACTCGACCACCGCGTCCGAGTTTTCCAAAACGTGCGGATATACTTTTTCAAAGACGGTAATGTTCGCTGCGCTTTGCTCAAACAATATCCTTGTGTATTGGTCAATGGACAGGACTGGCGAAACCCGCTCGAAACCGTTCAGGATTTTGTCGAACGGCGCCTCCCTTGCCGTCTCGCGGATGAGCATGTGTGAAATATGATTGTGATTCGATGGGACTTGCACGCACAGTTGTCCGCCGGGGTTGAGCTTCGAGAAAAGATGCGGAATCAGCCTTTCGTGATCTTCGCACCATTGGATTGCGGCGTTGCTGAAGATGAGGTCCCAACTCCCGCTCAACTCGGATAAATCTCCCTGCTCGAACCGCAAATTCGAGCTTGCATATAAAGCCGCCCGCGCAGCGTCCAGCATTGCGGGGGACGAATCCAGCCCGGTTACATCGCCTTCCGGCAGGGCATCGGCTAGCGCGCGGGTTAACTCGCCCGTGCCGCATCCCAGGTCAACCGCCTTGATGCGCGGGCGAATCTCCACGAGCTTCAACAGGTCGTAAAACGGCGCGGAGCGTTCCGATTGAAATTTATGATATTGTTCGGGGTTCCATGGCATGAATTTATTTTACCATCTGGCGCTGTGAGGGGACAAAACGTCTAAATTTTGGACTACGCGTCGTCTATCAAAATACGAGACCAAATTATTTTAGAAGGAGATTTAGATGAGATCCCGTTTTCTTTTTCTGACGATGGGACTGGTCGCCGCTCTGACGGTTGTATCCTGTTCCCCAACTGCCGCCCCGATAGCATCCCCTTCGGGGGCAGTTGATTCGGCTCCCCAAGCCTCTGCTCCCACCGCGGCTTTGGCGCCGCAACCCACAGCCCCAGCCGAGCCGACAGCTGCCGTCCCCACCCAAGCCGCTGAAGTTCAACCCGTCCCCGTCCCCACCTCGCGCGGGCCCAAGCTCGAAGCCACCGACCCCGCTACGGTGAGTCTGGCATCGGGTCAATTGCAACTTGTGGAATTTTTCCGCTTCACCTGAAGTACCTGCCGATCCATGGCGCCCATGGTTCATGGGCTTGAAGCAGAGTATTCAGGCAAAATCAAATTCTCCTATCTTGATGCCGACGACCCCAACACCGATGAATTTCAGAGCGCGCTCGGCTTTCAGTATCAACCTGAGTTCTACCTGTTGGACGCCGACGGCAACGTAATTGGAAAGCTGATCGGGTTTGCCTCTGAAGACGAATTCAGAAATTTGTTCAATCAGCAGTTGCAATAAATTAGCTTGCCAAAGGATTTTAGATATCATCCCGCTCCGTCGGAGGCTTGGTCCCCGACGGAGCGGTTAAGTCTGTCATTTCAACCATCCACTTATCGTCAGGCATACCGTATAATTTTCAGATGGATTCCTTCATTCACGTTATCTCCATTATGGTTGGGACGGTTATTGTCATATCAACCATTTTTTCAGCCATATCCACCTTTGTCCTGCCGCGCAGTGCGCGCAGCCGATTGAATCGACTCGTCTTTGGGTTGTTGCGCCGTATATTCGAACTGGTCATGCGCTTCACAAAAACCTATAAGCAACGGGATGCCATCATGGCATATTATGCGCCTGTTGCGCTGTTGTCACTCCTGCCGGTTTGGTATCTGTTGATCGCGTTGGGATATTCCCTCATTTTCTGGGGCATCCGGGCCGGGGATTACTTTTACGACTTTCGCCTGAGCGGGTCCTCCCTGTTTACGCTGGGATTCGTCCCACCGGAGGGATACCTCGTCACGTTTTTGGCATTCTCTGAAGCCATGTTGGGGCTGATCATGGTCGGTCTTTTGATCGCTTATTTGCCCACCATGTATGCCGCATTCTCGCGCCGTGAGGAGGCCGTGAATATGCTGGAGGTGCGTGCCGGTACCCCGCCCAACCCCTACGACATGCTCACGCGCTACAACCGCATCCATGGCATTGATAAACTGGCGGATGTGTGGCGGACCTGGGAGGTCTGGTTTGCGGATGTTGAGGAAAGCCACACCACCCTGCCTGCGCTGGTGTTCTTCCGCTCTCCGCGTCCCGAAAATTCCTGGGTGACCTCCGCCGGCGCGGTCTTGGACACGGCTGCCATTACCCTGTCTTCAATTGATGTGCCATACGAAGCGTCCGCCGCCTTGTGCATCCGCGCGGGGTACCTGGCGCTGAAACGCATCGCGGATTATTTTGACATTCCCAATCCATCAACCCCGAAATTTCCCGAGACGCCCATCAGCATTTCCCGCGAAGAATACGACGAACTGCTTCGAAAACTGGAGGCGGCAGGTGTCCCCATCAGGCCAGACCGTGAAAAGGCATGGCTGGACTACGCGGGCTGGCGTGTTAATTATGACTGTACCCTTTTGTCATTGTGTTCCCTTGTGATGGCTCCTTATGCGTCCTGGTCCAGTGACCGCGCGTTGAAAATCGGTTTACCGCCCCTGTTCTCGAAAAAAACATTGACCTAAACCGCATATTGCGAACAATTCACCTCCAGGCAGAGGCTGAGTTTTGTGCCGTCAAAACGTGAGGATTATCAGTGGACATCCCATCTCGTTTCCGCCATAATGAGAAGGTACGATCCGAAGTGTCACTTTAATAATCACAAGGAGATTTGCAAATGACCATATCCGCACCTGCCTTGCTTGGGGAATATCGTTATGAGCTGCGCCCCGTGGAGCGCGGCTATGCCAACCGAACGCTTTATATTAATTTGGACGATAACTCCATCCGCGAGAAACCTGTAACACAGCAAATGAAAGACCTCTTTACCGGCGGGCGCGGATTTGCGCTCAAGCTGCTGTGGGATGCGGTGACACCTGAGACAAAGTGGAATGACCCGCAAAATGAATTGGTGATTGCCAACGGTCCCATCTGCGGCATCACGGCATACCCCGGCAGCGGCAAGGCGACTGTGGTCACCCTCAGCCCGTTGACCGAAAACGTCATTGACAGCAATGTAGGCGGCTACTTCGCTCCCTTCCTGAAATTCTCCGGCTTCGACGCGCTTGAAATTCAGGGCAAAGCCGCCGAGGACGTGGTCATCTTCATCGACGGCGACACCGGCCTGGTGACGATTGAGAAGTCCACGGTCGAGGGGTTGGATTCGCACGAGATCAGCAATCAACTGACAGAGAAGTACGGTGCCGATGAGAAAGGCAGGCGCGGAATCGCAGTCCTGTCCGCCGGTCAAGCCGCGGAGCATATCCGTATCGCGTTGATCAGTTCCAGTTGGTATGATGTTCGTCGCAAGGAGGCGCGTCTCAAGCAGGCGGGGCGCGGCGGACCGGGACGTGTCTTCCGCGATAAAAAGATCAAAGCCATCGTGGTGCGTTTCAGCGACATGAGTGGCGACAAAAACGGCGCGGCAGATATGGCGCTTGTCCGCAAGGCTGGCAGCCGCATCAACAAGGAGATTGCCGACCTGGACGACAAGCAGAACCAGATGCGCAAAGTCGGCACGGCGAACATCGTCGAGGTCATGGATCACTTCGACCTGCTGCCGACTCACAACTTCCGCTATGGGTCGCACCCCGACACGCACAAGATTGACTCGAAGGTTTGGAAGCAAGCCTTCACTCAGGGCATGCCCGACGGCTGCTGGCTCGGCTGTACCATGTCCTGTTCGCATGGCGTGGATCACTTCCCGATTCAAACTGGACCTTATGCGGGTCAATGCGTTCTGGTGGACGGACCCGAATACGAAAATGCCGCCGGGCTTGGTTCGAACATCGGCAACTTCGACGCCCAGAAGGTTTTGGAACTTAACTTCTACTGCGATACCTACGGCGTGGACAGCATCTCGTTTGCCAACTGCGTGGCGTTTGCGATGGAATGTTACGAGGAAGGTCAGATTACGAAGGAACACACAGGCGGCTTGGAACTGAACTTCGGCAACGGCGCTGCGGCGCTGGAACTTATCCACCAGATGGCGCGCGGCGAAGGCTTTGGCGTGATCGTCGGTCAGGGCGTGCGCTACATGAAGGAATATTTTGTGCGCGAGTACGGAGCCGATCCGAAGTTTTTACACGACATCGGCATGGAAATCAAAGGTATGGAAATCTCGGAGTATCTGACCAAGGAATCGCTTGCCCAGCAGGGCGGATTTGGCTTGGCGACGAAAGGTCCCCAGCACGACGAAGCCTGGCTGATTTTCATGGATCAAGTGTTGAACCTGCTGCCGTCCTTCAAGGATAAAGCCGAAGCCCTGCATTATTTCCCGATGTGGCGCACCTGGTTCAGCCTGCACGGACTGTGCAAACTGCCGTGGAACGACATCTCGCCCGAGAACAACAAGCAGACGAAGGAACCCGCCAAGGTTGTGGAGCATGTCGAAAACTACTCGTGGATTCACCAGGGCGTGACCGGCAACCCAACTGTCCCGCAGGATTTGCTCGACCAGTCGGAACGGGTCTACAACTTCCAAAAGGTCTTTGCCATCCGCATGGGACGGGTGGGACGTCAGCATGATTATCCGCCCTATCGCGCGATGGGCCCCGTCACCGCCGCCGAGTACGAATCCCGCCAGGAGCGCTACGATGAGCAACTCAAGCGGCTGGTCGAGATCGACCCCGAAGGCATGTCCACAGAAGAGAAGATGAAACACCTCCGCAAGTACCGCGAAGGTCAGTACGAGCAGTTGATGGATGCGGTCTATCAGCGCCGCGGCTGGGACTCGAACAGTGTTCCCACTCCCGAAAAACTGCGCGAGCTGGGCATGGATTTGCCCGAACTGCTCGAAGTGGTCGAACGGGCAGGGAAGGGCGCGTAAGCATAGGCTGAGTTCGATGCAAATGGCAGGCTTGACGATTGAGTCAGGCCTGCTTGTTTAATGCTATAATTTTTACCACGCAAGGAGATGGTTCTTGCGCTTTTTTATTCGAGAATAGAGACAATCATGAGAAGTAACAGCCTCTTTCCACGACTGCTTTTTCTTGCAACTTTAGCCTCCCTGCTTTATTCATGCAATTTGCGCGTGTCTGTGCGAAGCGACAGTTTATCTCCCACGCCGGTGACGATTCCGTCAGCGACCGCCACACCTGTTGCCTCTCCCACCTCGACGTTTACTCCTTTTCCCACGGTGCCCCTCCTGCCCACGCCTACACTGACGCTCTTTTTTGCGCCCACCGTTACCCCCACCCGACAATGGTCTGCCTGCCCGGGCATCGTCGTCACGCAGACAGACACCGACCAGGGCGACATGCTCCACATCCTGCGCTGTGAGGACGGCCTGGAATATGATCTGGGTCCCCTCCCCAGTGGAGTGTTTGCCGTGGGTCCCAACGATAAATTCCTGATATACGCCGGCTCGAACGGTATTGTGTACGGTTCGAGGATCGGGGAGCCACACCTGTTTGTTTTATACAACCTCGTGCGCGAGCATATATTCACCGTGTTTAATATAGGATCTGCGCCCGATTTCAAAATCTCATTTTCCGATGGAGACCCAATCTATAGGCTGGTCCTCGTCGAAAGAAATTATGGTCAAAAACGGATGTACGACCTGCCGGCACGTCTCACACATTAAATATTGTTGGGATCGCCTGCAAAAAAAACAGACATCAGAAGTCCGCTGTGCGAGACTTCTGATGTCTGTTTAACATGGCTATTCAGCTTTTATTGATTCCCATCGTACTTCTTTGCGTCGGCGATGGCTTTGGTTACATTTACAAATGGCAACAGGATCAAGCCCATGATGAAGAAGAAGATCAACGAGAGGATGGCGACGCGCAGGTCATCGAAAATCTGGTTCGCCAAGCCGAACACCAGCGGACCAATCCATGAGGTGCCTCGTTCGCTGACTTCATAAAAAGAGAAGAACTCTGCTTCCTTGCCGTTGGGGACCATCTGCGCGAACAAACTGCGGCTAATGGCTTGTGAGCCGCCCATCACCAATGCGATGAAAATGCCGAGTACGAAGAACTGCGCGGTTGCGGTTGGACCTTTTAATCCGCCGTAGGCATAAATCACCACAGCTGCCCAGATGGCAAGGCTGATGACCACCGACTGTTTCGCACCGACCCATCCAGCCAGTTTGCCCCAGAATAACGCGCCGAAGAATGCCACAAATTGGATCATCAAAATGACGGCGATCAGAGTCGATTGTTCAAGTTCCAGCCCGCCCTGAATCAGCGGGGCGGCGGCAAAGGTTGAGGCAACCGCAATGACGGTTTGAATCCCATCGTTGTATAAAAAGTATGCCAGCAGGAATTTCATCGTTTCGGGGAAATGTTTTACCTCGCCAAACGTCTTGCGGAGTTGCTTGAAACCGATACTGGCATAATTTTCACCTGCGGGAAGTTGACGCGCTGCGTGACGCGGGCGCAACCTGTTCCAGGTCAGGAAGGAAAAGCCAAGCCACCAAACGCCCGCCGAGGCAAGGTTGATACGGACTGCCAGCTCTCCCGGCACGCCCAGGTCTTCGCTGAAGGTGTAGAAAGCCAGATTGAGCGCCAGTAAAATTCCGCCGCCCATGTAGCCCATCGCCCAGCCATACGAGGAGACTCGGTCTCTTTCATCCTCGCTGGCAATGTCGGGCAGGTAGGAGTTGTAGAAAACCATCGCCGCGCCAAAGGCGAGGTTGGCGACGATGAACAGGACGCCGCCCAGCCACCACAATTCACCAGTGACGAGGAACATCAATATGGTTGCCAATGCGCCGATGGTGGCGAAAATCTGCATCATCTGTTTTCGCAGATGGGAGTAGTCCGCAATCGCGCCGAGGATGGGCAGGAATAAAACCTGCATCCCGACAGAAAACGAGATGCAGTATGGCATGAAGGAATCAGGTGCGACGGGAATCCCAAAAAACGAAGCAGTTGAAGTTCCAGCCGCCTTAGCCGCATCCCGCGCCAGCGCCGCCACGTGCGGAGCCAAAAACACCGTCCCGATGGTCGTGCTGAATGCCGAGTTTGCCCAGTCGTACATTGCCCAGCCGAAGATTTCCCTTCGGTCATTTATCATTGCTGTGTTTGTTGACATAGTTTCTCCACGGACTGTGATTTGTTGCTGAGTTGACAACACTTGCGCGCGCAGGCGGTTTCGACTTCGATGCAACGCATTATACATTGTTACGAATCCCCCGGTGTGCTATCATTGGAAGGTGCAAACCATTTTTGCCCCAATTTACCCGGAAGAACTCCGAATCCCTGTGGCCAGGATCCGAGTTCTGGTCGATTCGTATTCCGAACGCAAACGGACGGGGGTCATCCGCCTGGGCTACCCGTCGAGAAAACATCTTTGCCTGCTTTTTAAACGGGGCGAATTGCTTAATTCCTACCTTGCCCAGCCTTCGGCGGCTTTGGAGCCGTTGGCTGCCAGTCAATGGGTGAAGTGGGTTGAAGCCGCCGGGGACGCCTACACAAAAATCATGTCGCTTTCCGTGCGTGGATTGTTCGTTTCCAAACTATTGATCACAGTAGGCGGCGGCACCACGGAAAATTTCTCCATGCCAGCCCAGTTATCTGACTATATTGCGTCGCTCGAAGGGAAAGCGGGGACGACCCTGCTGCGGGTGAATTGGAATCGCGCCATGGGCGGCATATTCTTTTCCGATGCGCAGGATGAGACTCATTCTGTTTTTCTTTCCCGGGAAACTGTCGTGGATGAAACCGGCGTCCATAAAAACTTTTCCACCTGGAATGAGGTGAACTGCGCGGTCGAGATGGCTGCTCTCGATCTGTCGGTTGATACCTGGCGGGAATGGTACCTGCGGAGGGCATTTTCCGAGATCTGCCGCCTCATGTTGAGTCGTTTCGAGGTGATGACGGGGCGTGCGCTGGTTGATTCACTTGTGCGGCTTGTCTCAATATGCGCCGCAAGGAACAATCTGGACATCATGATCTCATCCCGCAAGGTGGTTGATAACGAAGCGTTTTCCTCTCCCGCGGATGCGGCGCAAAGTTACCGCGAAATATTGACCGAAATGTTCAGCCATTTTTCATCGGTTGTCGGTTCGCGCCTGCTTTCGCTGACCATGCAGGAAATCGTCGCCAGCCTGCCCGAGCTTGAGCGCTCTGCGATAAGCACCTCCGAACTTTTGCCCGAAGGATATGGATATGCATCAAAAGGCGCATAATTTCGTCCCCGCCCTTATATCCACTGCCTGTTATGTGCTTGTGATTATCATGATTGTGGGGTATGTATTCATTTATCAGGTGGAACCGTTTGAAGGCACCTTGAATGATTTTATTCTCAGCGTGGCATTTGCGTTTGCGGCGTTCCTGGCGGCGGCAGTTGGCACAGCCAATTACCTTCATTACAAACCCGATGACAGCCCCCGTGTTGTGTGGCTCAATCTGGCAATTGGCTTTTGGTTGTGGTGCTTGTCTGAGGCGGTGTGGTGCGTGTACTACATCCGCTCAGGCTTCGAAGAGGTTCCTACACCCAGTTGGGCGGATATTGGCTGGTTGGCAGGGTATATCTTTTTTGCCATCGCTGTATATCATCAATATGCGTTGATTTTTCCATCGCAGCGAAATCGCATTCGGAACACCGTTTACGGCATATCGGCGGTTGTTCTGATCCTGCCCCTGGTCGGGTTGCTGGCAATGAACGCATTTACCCTGGAAAACTATATCAATTATTTTTACTCGTTTGCCGACCTCGCTGTCGGTGTGGCGGGACTGATATTCGTATTCTCTTTCCGGGGCGCCATGATCGCGCGACCCTGGATCGGCATGGTGGTCTTCAGCGTCTCCGATTTTCTTTATGCCTGGGCTCTCCAGGCGGGGATATATGCTTGGGCGCTTGAAAACGGCAACATGCTTACCATGGTGATCGATACGACATATCTCGCCGCTTATCTCGTTCTTTGGCTGGGATTCGTCAGCCAGTGGATTCTGATCAACTACGGTTTGCGTGGGAATCGAAATTAACTTTCTTGACCCTCATCCCGCTCCGCGCTAAAATCCCCGTCCTATACTAAAAAGGAATCATGTAGTACCGACTTAAGTTGGTACCATAAAATTATTATGTTTGAAACTCTCACCGGAAGACTCAACCAAATTTTCGACAATCTCCGCCGCCGCGGCAAGCTATCCGAAGCGGACGTGGACGCCGCCATGCGCGAGGTGCGGCTTGCCCTCATCGAGGCGGACGTACACTTCAGCGTGGTCAAAACCTTCATTGCCCGCGTGCGCGAACGCGCCGTCGGGGCGGAAGTCTCGAAGGCGCTCAACCCCGGTCAGCAGGTGATCAAGATCGTCAACGAGGAATTGATCACCTCGCTGGGCGAACCCGTCGGGTTGAACCTCACGGGTCCCAAACCGCGCGTTGTCATGATGGTCGGTTTGCAGGGCGCGGGCAAGACCACCGTCTCGGGCAAACTGGCGCGGCTGATGAAATCAAAAGGGGAGCGCGTGCTGCTGGTTGCCGGTGACCCGTATCGTCCCGCCGCTGTGCAGCAGTTGCAGCAACTCGGCGAGCGGCTGGATGTCGAGGTTGAAGCGGATACTTCGGTCACGCCGCCGCAACTGGCAAAGCGCGCCTTCGACAAAGCCGAAAAGGGCGGCTACACCCTGGTCATCATCGACACCGCTGGTCGGTCACAGATGGACGCCACGCTCATGGATGAGTTGAAAGCCATCGCGGCAAACGTCAACCCGGTGGACATCCTGCTCGTGGTCGACTCGATGATCGGTCAGGAAGCTCTCAACATTGCACAAGGCTTCCGCGACGCGATCCAACTCACAGGTCTGGTCATGACCAAAATGGACGGCGACTCGCGCGGCGGCGCCGCCATCTCCATCCGCTCGGTGACCGGTGTCCCGATCAAATTCATCGGTACGGGCGAAAAGCTCGACGCGCTCGAAGCCTATGACCCGTCGCGTCTGTCCTCTCGCATTCTGGGCATGGGCGACATGATCGGCTTGATCGAAAAAGCCGAAGCCGCCTACGACGGGCAGGACATGGAAAAGCAGGCGCAGAAACTGATGAAGGGTCAGTTCTCGCTGGAGGATTGGCTCGAGCAGATGAAGCAGATGAAGAAGATGGGTCCGCTTTCGCAGATCATGGAAATGCTCCCCGGTCAAATGGGACAAGCCGCCCGTCAGATCGACCCCAGGGACATCGAAAGGAATTTCAAGCAGACTGAAGCCATCATCCACTCGATGACCTTGAAGGAACGCCGCGACCCCGACATCCTCAACGCCTCCCGCCGCCGCCGCATCGCTGCCGGTTGCGGCATGGAAGTGCAGGACGTGAACCGCCTCATCAAACAGTTCCGCGAAGCGCAGAAGATGATGAAGATGTTCCAGAAAAGCGGGGGCAGGGGATTGCCGAAGATGTTTGGGTAGCAGGCGGGTTACTTGATAATTTCCTCGCGGATGGTCCGGCAAACAGTATCGACCTGCTCCTCGGTCATCACCCCGCTGAACGGGATGGCGAGTCCGCGCCTGCCGAGGTCTTCGGTGACGGGGAAGTCGCCTTCGCGCCAGTCGAAGCGTTCCATCATGTAGGGCTGCAAATGAATCGGCAGGAAATATGGGCGGACGGGGATTCCCCGCGCTTTGAGTTTTTTCGCCATTTCGTCGCGGTTGATTTTCCCGTCGAAGCGGATGACGTAGACGAACCAGGAGGTGCGGGTGGTGAAGGATTCGATGAATGGGACTTCGACGCCTGCAATCTCTGCCAGCCTTGACTCGTACCACGCTGCGACCTGTTCCCGTTTCGAGAGAATTTCATCCAGCCTCGACATTTGCGAGGCCCCCATCGCCGCCGACATTTCGTCGATGCGGTAGTTGTAACCGAGGTGGGTGTGTTGCAGCCAGGTGTCGCCGGGGGCGCGTCCCTGATTGCGGAGGGCGCGCATGAAGTGCGCGGCTTTGTCGTCGTCCGTGATGATGACTCCGCCTTCGCCCGTCGTGATTTGTTTGTTCGGGTAAAACGCAAAGACTCCAAAGTCGCCGAGCATGCCAGCGTGTCTGCCTTTGTACGTTGCGCCCAATGCTTCGCACGAATCTTCGATGACGGCTAATCCGTGTTCCTTTGCAACCGCATTGATCGCGTCCATGTTGGCAGGTTGACCAAATACGTCCACTGGCAAGATCGCCTTTACCGACTTTCGACCTTCGACCTTCGACCCCGTTCTCGGCAGATACTTTTCAATATTCTTCGCCGCATCTGCGACCAACTCAGGGTCGATGTTGCCAGTCTTCGGGTCGATGTCCACAAAGACGGGGATTGCGTTCTCGAACAACAGCGCATTTGACGAAGCTACAAACGAAAACGGCGTGGTGATGACGAGGTCGCCTGCGCCAATTCCAGCCGCGCGGACGCAGAGGTGAAGTCCCGCCGTGCCGGAGTTGACGGCGATGGCGTGCTTCGCGCCTGTCAGGTCACAAAAGGATTTTTCGAAATCGGCGGTGTACTTGCCCATGCTCAAAATGGGCGTGTTGATGACGTCGATGACAGCCTGACGGTCTGCATCGTTCAAGTCCGGGGAGGACATGGGGATTTTGTATTGGGTCATTTGTCTATTCCAGATAGATTCCTTTTATAAAGGCGGCGTGTGGCGTCTCTTCGTGTGCCAGCAAAACCACAGATTGCCCTTGTCTCAACGCGTCGGCATAGGCGTTTTTCTTGACGCGGTTTTTGTATCGGTGGGTTCGTCCGTTGAAAGTGTACTCGTATTGAATGATGGTATCGGCATTCTTTTTCCCGGTGGGGAAGGCGCGGATTTCTGTAACCTGTCCCATTATTTCCCTGCCATTTGCAAAAGTGGAACTGATGAGACTGTATCGCAGGTAAAAGAGCGCCAGCCCGGCGAGCGTAAGGATGGCTGCGAAGGCGGCGAGGAAAAGCGTGAAGTTCCCTTTGAAAAGGACGTCGATCAAATAAACAACCCAGCCGCCGAAGATCATTGCGAAGTAATTCTGCGCGAGGTAATCCCTGGCGATGATTTGGAGGAAGGTGGGGGCGGACTTTTGCATTCGGCTGCTATTCCAGGTGACAGATCAAATCTGCGTTGGTTGGGTCAGGGGAGGACATGGGGATTTTCATTGGCGATTATTTTCTTTTTATGGGGATGTGAGTCCATAATAAGCCTGAAAAATTTTGAGGTTGAACTTTAGCAAGCCGTTATATCCAGCATAGGCCCACAAATTGCCCGCTGAATCGACTGCGACTGATTCGAATTCAATCTGCTCGAATAGGAAACTGTGCCATTCCTTACCATTAAACTGTGCTAACACATGGCTATTGGCATACAATACGGTGCCATCAGGCATGACGTGCAACAACAAAACGCGGTAATGGAGGGGAAATTCATCATGGTTTATTGCCTCCGGGGCGGTTCCGACTTCAACGTAACGTTTATGGTAAGCAGGGGGATTAGTGGCGCCTGTGGGGAGAACATCGGGCTTGACATCTTGAGTTACAAAATGTACCTGCTGAAATTCTCCATGGGCAATGCGATAGACAGATGTATCGGTGGCAGCATACAGATTGTCCTGCGCGTCTTGCGCAAAGCGAATGAATTTTTCCGTCGTCTCAGGCGTAACCCATTTTTGCCATGCTCCGCCCTCGAATATCCATACCGCCCCAACACTACCTACTGCCACGCGCCCATCGGGAAGTGGCTGAACACCGCCCAGAACAGAAAGGGTCAATTCAGCCGGTCCAGGTAAAAGGCTGGCAACCCCATCTTTTTTAACCACTGCCAGGCCCCGTTCGGGCGCGTAAAGCCATACTTGTCCAGATTTATCGAGCGAAAAACGCAACCAGGGATAATCATCTGCTACATCAGAGTCCCCGCTGAAATGCTTTGGTATATCCCTGCCTAACTCATTGTAGCCGAAAAACCAACGTGAAAAACGTTCAAAGCGCGAGTCTGAATCAATCGTTAACGGATCATCAGGAAAATCAATCCAGCGTACTTGTGAGAAATCTGGCTCCAACCAAGGTCCATTGAGTGTTCCTAAATCTTTAAAACCCCCCGAAGCATTGTTAAACAAATCATAATTATTATTTATCCATATTGTGCCATCCGCATCAATAGCAAGGGAGGCTGGTCCATAAAGTGAAGTTGAACTATAAAGCGGATGGAGACCTTTAGCTAAGATCCGCTGAGATGGGAAAGACCATGAAAAGCCGCTATTTCCCATATTCCCATATCCAGTCGCATACTGCTGCGCTGTGCCTTCCTTTCGGCGGGCAGCAACTTGAGAAGTGAAATCAGTCAAGTCATTGTCCTGCATCCAAGTCTGACCGTCGAAGTGATAGGCCTCCGCTGGCATGGAACAGCACCCACTTCGTGCGATAGTGATTCGGCTGGGGGAAAACACGCGCAAGCCGAACGGACAAGCACCTCCGCCTGCGTCAGGAAGCAGATCCTTTGGAAAACCAAAATCAATCCATTGACCGTTTTGACGGGTATAGAGTTCCAAACCGGCGTTTGCGACCCAGACCTGCCCATTCTGGTCAAAATCAATGCCAAAGATAGTACGCGAATAGCACAACCACTGAGTGCGGCCATTCAACGGAGCAGGGAGAAACTGGCCTTCATCGTGCCATTCCCGCCCATCGAAGCGAAAGAGGGCATTTTCTGACCCGCCTACCCAGACTTCGCCATTGGGAGCAATCGCAAGCGACTTAAAATAATTCACCGGCAACCCTTCCTGAATCGAGTACCAGGATTGTTGACCGCTGGGCGTTTGGCGAATGACACCAAAACCGCCCACCAGCCAGAGGTCGCCGTTTGGAGCATAAGCAAAATCTGAGAAGTGATTGTATGGATAAAGAGTAATGAACGAACGGTCAAGGCGCGACCACAGTTCGGGGTAATGAGGAGTAACCCAGGCATTCGCCCCCTGCGCTGGTCGCAACAAGGTCTGGGAAAATGGCACGGTGGTAGATGTAGGCGCGGTTGCCGTTGGGGTAAACGTGGGTGCAGGGGTAGGAGATGGCGACAAAAGAGCAACCGGCGTGGATGTCACCACGAGTGTTGGTGTATTTATAAAGGGCATTGGCGTAGCCGTGACAGTGGGCAAAGCCGTTTGAGTCAGCGCGACGATAGTCCATGCAGCGGCGAGGGCTGTGTTTTCTATATCGGCTGTGTTGGGTTGCACGGGCGCGCAGGCGGCGAGAAACAATATCAGGATAAAAAGAAAAATTTTACGCATAGGATACAGATTCCGAATTACGAATTATGCTCACTAAATCGCCCAACTCTATATGTTGAATCTCGCTTGTAGTACGCTTTTTCAATTCTACCATCCCGTTTTGGAGCGCTTTTTCCCCAACCGTAATCCTGAGCGGACAGCCGATCAAATCCGCGTCGTTGAATTTGACTCCCGCCCGTTCGTCGCGGTCATCGAACAAGACCGAAAATCCAGCCGCTTGCAATTGGTTGTAGATTTCCTCAGCTTGGGCACGAGTGTCCATTTGTTTGCCTGGGACATGCATCAAGTACACATCGAACGGCGCGGCGGACTTGGGCAGGGTCAAGCCTTTGTCGTCGTGATGAGTTTCGGCGAGGGCGAGCAGGATGTTCTCGAAATCAAATTTGGAGCGCGTAGCCAAACAAAGGGCGGACGAAGCTGAAAGCGGGTTGCCACACCCGACGCAGGAGTCACCCGCTTTGGCTTGGATCAAGTCAGCGACGATTTCGGGGGAGTAGTCCCGCCCGCAGTTGGTGTTGAGCAGGTGATAACCCGCTTCGTTGGCTCCAGCCGCGAGATTGGGCGACTGCGGAATCAGGTCATCCACCACGATGAGCGCGCGCTTCGCGTTCAACCCGGCGGGGGAAGCGTATCCAGCCGCCGCGCCCGCCGCAGAAATTTCCTCCACCGTCGCCGCGCGGACATCGCCGATGAGATTCTTCAATTTAGTTTCGCTCATCTGCATATCGCCGCGTACGACGATAAAGACAAATCGGTTGTCAGACGTGCGGGTGTACATCACAGCCTTGGCGGTCTTCTCTTTCGGGATGTTCAGAAAATTCGCCAGCGATTCGATGGTGGGACAATCGGGCGTCAAGACCTTTTCGGTGGGAAGCGGCGCTTCTGTTGAAAATGGCGTCTTCCTGAATTGGGCGAGTTCAATCCGTTTGGCGTACCCGCAGGCGGGGCAATGGATGATCTCCAGCGGACCCATCTCCAGCGGACCCATCTCCAGCGGGAAGAAGGTTTCAGTTTCGCTTTTCAAGGTGGGCAGCAGGGCGAGGACATCCGCTGACCGCTTCGCGTGCAACTGCGAAATTGCCCGTTCCCCAAGCGGCAGGAGTTGATTCTCACGGGTCAAATATCCCGCGCGGACGAGCCAGCCAAAGCCCGCTGTCCGCGCATTGTTTGGGAATTCACGCTGGGTTTGGATGTTGAGGTCTTTGTATTTCATGGCAATAGAAATTCCCCTCTCCTTGTAGGAGAGGGGGCAGGGGAGAGGTTAGGCGTCGGTCTTCTTTTTTCGCGTCAACTTTTGGGTGGTATCCGTTGGCGGGGCGGACGGCTCAGACACGACGGGGATTTGGCTCGATGTCTGCGCGATGGACTCAGCCTGGGCGGCTTCCGAAGGCGTGGAATCGGGAGCAGGTTCGAGTTCCAGTTCGACGGTTTCCTCCATGCGGATCTGTCCGCGCAGGAAGGCGCCCTCTTCGGTCACGAAGGCGGTCGTCACCACATCGCCCCAAACACGTCCCGAAGAGCGGATTTCCAGCTTTTGGGTGGTGATGTTTCCTCGGACTGCGCCCGCCACGATGACGGTGTTTGCGCGGACGTTGGGGCAGGTGACCCGCCCCGTCTCGCCGACGACCAGCATCCCGCGCAGGGCAATCTCGCCTTCGAACGCGCCCTCGATGCGGACTCCGCCCGAACCGTTGATACTTCCGTGCCAGATGACTCCCGATCCAAGCACCGAGGTGATCCGCTCGACGGCTTGTACGGGCTGTGAACTTGTTTCTGTGGGGGTGGTATTGCGTTTGAACATGACTTCACAATTTTACCGTAGAAAACAAAAAGGCGGACGGCGCCACGCGCCATCCGCCAATTACCAATCATCAACCTACTCGCTTTTTTCACTAAGTTGCACGCCCATCGTATTGAAACCTGAATCCACATACAGGACTTCACCTGTGATATGCGTCGACAGGTCGGAGGCGAGGAAGACCGCCGAGTTGCCCACGTCTTCGATGGTGACGTTTTCGCGCAGGGGAGCCATGTCGGCAAAGTGTTTGTACATGTCGCGGAAGCCGCCCACGCCAGCCGCCGCCAGCGTGCGGATGGGTCCCGCCGAAATGGCGTTGACGCGAATCTTTTGCGGACCGAGGTCATACGCCAGGTAGCGCGTCGAAGATTCAAGCGCGGCTTTGGCGACACCCATCACGTTGTAATGCGGCGCGACCTTGACCGAGCCGTAATAGGTCATGCACATGATCGAAGCGCCGGGGTTGAGGATCGGCAGGAATGCCTTGCTCAACGCCACGAGAGAGAACACGCTGATTTCCATTGCCACCTTGAAGCCTTCGCGGCTGGTTTCGTAATACGGCTTGCTCAACTCGTCGCGTCCCGCATAGGCGATGGAATGAACCAGCACATCGATCTTTCCAAAATGCCTTGACGCCTTTTCCACAAGCGACGCAATCTGGTCGTCCTGGGTAATGTCGCATTCCTCCACCCATTTGCAGTCCACCTGCTCCGCCAGCGGCTTGACGCGGCGTTCGAGCATTTCGCCCGCATAGCTGATGCCGAGGTTCGCTCCCTCGCGTTTGAATGCCTGTGTAATTCCCCACGCGATCGACTTGTCGTTTGCCAGACCAAAAATAAGCGCGTTCTTACCATCTAAAAGTCCCATTAAGCTTCTCCTCGAACTATTCTTTGACTAAAAATCTCCATGGTTTTGATAGCCACGGCTCTGCTGTCTTATTTAAACCCACACGCGGAGATTTGGTCACGCTTTTTTCGGGGACGATTTGTCCCGCCTCGATCCACAACCCCGAGGTTGATTCTGTCAAATCGGCATTGTTCTCGCTTTTGGTGATTCCCATTGCCTGTGTCAATTTCCCCGGTCCCAGCGTATCGCGCCCGCCGCGCCGCGCCATCATGACCTCGACTCCCTCGACTGGCTGTATCGCGCGGATCAACACCGCCGCCGGGAATCCCTCGCGCTCGGTGACGGCGTTCAGCATCCAGTGATTGCCGTAGGTGAAATAGACGTAAGCATGTCCCGCTGGACCGTACATCGGGGCGGTGCGCGGAGTCAGCCCCGCTTTGGCGTGACAGGCTAAATCCTCTTCGCCGATGTAGGCTTCGGTCTCGATGATGATCCCGATCAGCTTCACGCCGTCCAGAATCCGCACCAGCCGCGCGCCGAGCAACTCGCGGGCGACGGTCAACGTGGGGCGGTTGTAGAAGGAGGGGGGGAGTATCGTCATAGGGTTGAACGTTAAACGTTTAACGTTCAACGTTACTTGAATCTTGAGTCTCGTTGCAGCGTGAGTCTCAACCCTTCCTCGAGTTTTATCGAAGGCTGGAAGCGCAGCTTCTCTTTTGCCAGGTTCAAATCCGCTTTCATACGCGAGACGCCGCCGGAAGTCTGGGCGTTGTAGACTACATTGGCGTTGCTGTGCGTCACGTCCAGCACGGCGCGGATCAAATCCTTGATGGACGTATCCACACCCGACCCGACGTTGATGACCAAGCCGTTGATATTCGGCGCGGTGGATGCGGCGACCATCGCGCTGACCGCGTCGTCCACGTAGACGTAATCGCGGGTTTGGGTCCCATCGCCGTGCGCGACCAGCGTCCCGCCGCGCAAAGCCTGACGGAGGTAATGCGGCACAACGGGCGGATGCGACGCCGGCAGGTGTTGACCCGGTCCGTAGGCGTTGAAAATCCGCAGGCTGACGGTTTCGATGCCCCACAAACCGCCAATCGTGCGGACGTAATATTCCGCCGCCAGCTTGGACACGGCATACGGCGAGCGCGGATTCGGCGTGGCAGACTCTTTCAGCGTCGAGTCGCCCAGGTCGCCGTAAACAGCCCCGGACGAGGTCAGCACGACGCGTTTGACTCCCACGTCGCGGGTGGCTTCCATCAACGCCACAGTCCCGCCCACGTTGACAGAGTTGTAGTCGCGCGGATACAGGATTGACTCCTGCACCGAGACCCGCGCCGCGAGGTGATAGACCACGTCCACATCCTGGAGCAAGGTCCACAGCTTGGGACGGTCGTTCACATCTCCACGCGTAAAATGGACATCGGGCGCGAGGGCTTGGGGGTCTCCTGTCGAAAGGTCGTCCAGCCCGCGGACCTGGTGTCCCTCACGGGCAAGGTAATTGGCAAGGGAAGAGCCGAGGAATCCCGCGGCTCCGGTGATCAGAAAGTTCATAGGGTCGCATTATACAGTAAATGAAACACCTTTATATGATACCCCCGGTCACGGATTGCGCTTCCACGAGGTAAAAAGGCGCAATTCGTGACCGTGAAGGGTATAATCTGCGGGCTTCCTTGAATTCTTATTCCATCATGAACGTCGGACATTTTCCCCCACCCAAAAGACGCGGCTTGATCGTTCACGGCATCGTCATCCTTGTGCTGACTGGCATTGCCGTTGCGGGATTCATCACCCTGAGCCGCGCTGAAGTCGGTCCCGCATTTTTGGTCTCGCTGTTGGTCGCGCTGGCGTCCTTCATCCCGCTCCCGTTTTTTGTGTATCGGGCTTACGCGCTGATGCAGGCGGATTATCATCTCGACCGCGACAGTCTTGTCATCAAATGGGGGCTGCGCGTCGAAGATATCTCGTTGACCGACATCGAGTTCATCCGCTCGGCAGACGACCTGACCGTGCCGCTGAAACTGCCGCCCCTGCCCATCCCTGGCGGTTTGATCGGCGTGCGCCGTCACCCCGACCTCGGCGTGGTGGAGTTCCTCGCCTCCGACGCAAAGAAACTTCTGCTCGTGGCGACCGCCAGGCGCGTGTTCGTGATCTCGCCCGAAGAACCCGCAAAGCTTACCCAGACCTTTGCCCGCGCCACCGAATTGGGCAGTCTGATGCCAGTTGAGTCGAAATCGGTTTATCCGTCCTTCGTGATCACGCAAGCCTGGTCGAGCAATCTGGCGCGTTATCTCTGGCTGACTACCTTCTTCCTCAATCTGGGACTGTTTATCTGGGCAAGTCTCATCATCCCGACCATGCCGCGTGTCGCGCTGGGACTTCAATTTTCGGGCGGCGCAATCGAAACAGCGCCATCGTCGCAGCTCATCATCCTTCCCGTCGTCTGCCTTTTGCTTTCGGTGGTCGGCTGGGTTGCCGGCTTGTATTTCTATCGCTGGGAAAAGGAGCGCGTGCTGGCTTTTATCGTCTGGGGTTCCAGCATGTTGATGAGCCTGTCTTTTCTGATCGCCGTGCTTTTCATCGTCACAACGCCCGTTTAGAAAGGTCAAAAGTCGAAAGTCAAGGGTCAGACCTTCGACCTTTGACTTTCGACCTAAAGAATATGCAACTCCCTCTCGGTTTCCTCTTCGCAATCATTATCGCCGCCCTCGCTTACCGCGCCCACAGCTTGAACAAAAGCGGAGCCATTGCCGCCCTCGTCACAGGTACGATCATCTTTGGCGTCGGCGGCTGGCAGTGGGCAATTTTACTGCTGACCTTTTTCATCACCTCCTCGGCGTTGAGCCGCGCCTTCAAAAAACGCAAGCAGGGACTCGACGAAAAATTTTCAAAGGGACATGAACGCGACGCGGGACAGGTCTTTGGCAACGGCGGAATCGCTACCGCCTTCGCCGCCCTGAGTTGGTTCTTCCCCAACGAGCCGTGGACATGGGTTGGGTTTGCCGCCGCCCTTGCCGCCGTCAACGCCGACACCTGGGGCACCGAACTCGGCGTCTTGAATCCCAGTTCCCCACGCATGATTACGAACCTAACCAAAGCGGTGGAAAAAGGCACCTCAGGCGGAATCTCCCTCGTTGGGACTCTTGCCGCCCTCGCTGGTTCCGGGCTGATCGCGTTCCTCGCCGTCATCCTTCCCCCCGCTGACAACTGGTCACTGAACACTGGTCACTGGCTGCTGATCACTTTTGCAGGTCTCGCTGGCTCCCTCTTCGACTCTTTCCTTGGCGCGACAGTCCAAGCCATGTACTTTTGCCCCACCGACAAAAAGGAAACCGAGAAACATCCCATCCACACCTGCGGAACACCCACCGTCCACATCCGCGGCTGGAACTGGCTGGATAACGACTGGGTCAATTTCGCGTGCGGGGTGCTGGGGGCTTTGGTGGCAATGGTCGCCATGCTATACTTGTAAACGAGGTGTATTATGGTAGCAACCGTATTTACAGAAACCATCCCGCTGAAAATGAACAAGGACGGTGTCATCCTTGTCAGCAAAACCCGCGTCACGCTGGATACCATCGTCGCTGCATTTTCCGAAGGCGCCAGCGCGGAGGAAATTTCATATCAGTATCCGTCCGTGCCGTTGGGCGATATTTACTCTGTCATCGGATATTACCTTCGCAAGAAAAAGCAGGTGGACGCCTACTTGAAGCGGCGCGAAAAACTGGCTCAGGAAGTCCGCAAGCAAAACGAGGAAAAAGCAAACGCCTCTGGCATTCGCGAAAGGCTGCTGGCGCGGCAAAAAAACAGGAAAAAGTAACATGCTTTTCCTCGTGGCTGATGAAAACTTCAACAACGCCATCCTTCGCGGTCTGTTGAGGATCAAGCCCAATCTTGATATCGTTCGTGTTCAAGACGTGGGCTTGTTTTCTGCCGATGACCCCACTGTTTTGGAGTGGGCGGCAAGCGAAGACAGAATCCTGTTGACCCACGATGTCGCGACCATCACAAAATATGCCTATGAACGAGTCGAAACGGGAAAGTACATGCCTGGCGTCATTGAAGTAAACCGCAAAGTTCCGCTTGGAATCGCCATCGAGGAAATTCTATTCATTGCTGAAAGTTGTGATTCTGGGGAACTGGAAGGGCAAATTTTATATCTTCCGTTGTCCAAATAGCCCTGCAAAACATGACCATCCATATCCGTCTCTTTACCCTGTCTGATACAGACTTCATCGAATCGCTGATTCCCCGCTTCTCCGAATTTGACCTGCCCTCGTGGCGTACACCAGACGAAATTGACAACGCCAACCTCGCCTCGCTGAAAAAAGCAATGGAAACACCAGAGCCTGGCTCCGCGATTTTCATTGCCGAAGACGAGACAGGCAAACGTGCGGGCTTTCTCCACATCCAAATCCAAACCGATTATTTCAACGGCTCGAAAGTTGTCTACATCTCAGATGTCGCCGTGGATTCCTCATTCGAGGGTCAAGGTGTCGGGCGGATTCTGCTCGACCAAGCCGAAGCGTGGGCGCGTGAGCAAGGCTGCTCCCTGCTGACCTTGTACGTCTTCTCGAACAATTCGCGGGCAAGGAAAGTCTACGAGAAACTCGGTTTCAAGGAAGAAGTCACCAAGTACGTCAAGCCATTATTTCAAAAGGAATGAAAATGTCCAAGCCCATCCTCGTCACAGGCGCCAGCGGATTTGTCGCCCTGCACACCATCATTCAACTCCTCCAACAGGGATACAAAGTCCGCGCCACGCTGCGGACTCTCTCGCGTGAAGCCGAAATCCGCGAGGCGATTGGCAAACATGTCGAAGTCGGGGATAACCTCGAAATCATCAGTGCGGACTTGACCCAGGACTCAGGCTGGGACAAAATCGTCGAAGGCTGCGAATCCGTTTTGCATGTTGCCTCTCCTTTTCCCCTGCTTGAGCCCAAAGACGAGAACGAGCTCATCACCCCCGCCGTGACCGGGACTCTGCGCGTTTTGCGCGCCGCGCATGATGCAAAGATCAAACGGGTTGTGATTGTCTCATCCCTCGCGGCGATTTATTCCGGACATAACGGCGAGAACCGAACCTTCGACGAAAACGACTGGTCGGATGTTGGGAAAGATATTGGCGCGTACGCCAAGAGCAAGACCCTCGCCGAAAGCGCCGCGTGGGACTTCATCAATAGCGCCAAAAATACCAACAAATTGGAACTGGTCGCGGTCAACCCGCCGCTGATTCTGGGTCCTGTGCCAAACAAAGACCTGCCCACCTCCGCCGAGATGGTCAGCACCCTCATGCTGGGACAAGTCCCAGGTGTGGCGCGGATGAAAGTGGGAATTGTGGACGTGCGCGACGTGGCATCCGCCCTCATCCTCGCCATGACAATCCCCGAAGCTACGGGCAATCGTTTCCTCTGCCCCGCTGGCACAATCTGGCTCAAGGACTTTGCTGATATCTTGCGCAAAAAATATGCCCCACGCGGATATAGAGTCAACGCCCTGCAAATTCCCGTTTGGGTAGTCCGTTTGCTGGCATTGTTCGACAAAAAGATTGCCCGCGTTGTTGGCGACCTCGAATGGGATTTTGAGCTCTCAGATGAAAAGATCAAACGCATCCTCAAGTGGAGTCCGCGCCCGATGGAAGAGGCAATCCTCTCGATGGCTGAAAGTTTGATTGAACAGGGGCTTGTGTAAACTTTATTGGAGCAGCCATGAATTACCTTCCCAACGAAACCCGTTATGCATCCATGCAATATCGCCGCTCAGGTCGCAGCGGACTAAAACTCCCCGCCGTGTCCCTCGGCTTGTGGCACAACTTTGGCGGGGTGGACACGTTTAACAACAGCCGAGAAATGGTCTTGCGCGCTTTTGACCTCGGTATCACTCATCTTGACCTCGCCAACAACTACGGTCCCCCTCCAGGCTCTGCCGAAGAAACCTTTGGACAGATTATCGCAAAAGACCTGCGTCCCTTCCGCGATGAACTTATTATCTCGTCAAAAGCGGGTTACACCATGTGGGGCGGTCCCTACGGGGATTGGGGCTCGCGCAAATATCTCGTCTCCAGCCTTGACCAAAGCCTCAAACGTATGGGCTTGGACTACGTAGACATCTTCTACCACCACCGTCCCGACCCCGAAACTCCGCTCGAAGAGACCATGCAGGCGCTCGATTTCATCGTCCGCAGTGGACGGGCGCTCTATGTGGGCATCTCCAACTATCCCGCGGATAAAACCCGCGAAGCCTCGAAGATATTGAAATCCCTCGGCACGCCCTGCCTCATCCACCAACCCAAGTACAGCATGTTCGAACGTTGGGTGGAGGATGGCCTGCTCGATACGCTCAAAGAGGAAGGCATTGGCTGCATCGCTTTCTCTCCGCTGGCACAGGGCTTGCTCACCGACAAATACCTCGGCGGAATCCCCGAAGGCTCGCGCGCCTCGAAAGCGCACGGCTTTCTCAAACCTGCCAACATCACCGACGAGAAGTTGAGCAAAGTCCACAAGCTCAACGAACTCGCCCAATCACGCGGACAGACTCTGGCTCAAATGGCTTTGGCTTGGGTACTGCGCCACGAAGCCATGACCTCCGTGTTAATTGGCGCAAGCAAGGTGTCGCAAATCGAAGACGCTGTCGGCGCATTGCAACGGCTTGATTTTTCGGCAGATGAATTGCAGAAAATCGAAACCATACTGAAGTGATTCGGCGATTCAGCGAATCAGCGATTCATCCACACATTGACTCGTTGACTCGTTCGCTCGCTGATTCGTTTAGGAATCCCATGCTCAAAAAACTCCCCTCCCTCACCTTCCTCCTCGGCAACGTCGTTGTGCTTGCTGGGCTGGCTTTGCTCGCCTACCTCGGCTTCTACAACCGCTACTGGGCAGACGACTGGTGCTACAGCGCTGACGCCCGCCAAATGGGAACCATCCCCGCCACCCTGCAATATTTCGACACGGAAAAGACGGGCTACTCATCCAACCGTTACTCGCTGACTTTCTTCTCCGCGCTGACAGAAAACACGCTCGGCATGTTCGGCAACCAACTCGTCGCCACGCTCACCATCGTCCTCTGGCTCGGTGGGCTGGCCTGGGTTGGCTGGAATCTCTCACGCCTGCTCAAACCGCTGCCGCTCAACCTCATTCTCCTCGCAGCGGGCTTGTTGCTTTTCTACAACCTCTACCTCTCGCCGCAGCGCTTCCAAATTTTGTACTGGCGTTCGGGCGTGCTTCCGTACAGCACTGCCGTCATCTTCTGGCTTTATTTGCTGGGCTTCATCACCCAACAGATGATTCAACCCAAGCGCTGGTTCAACATCCTCGTCGCGTCGTTGGCATTCATCGCCGCTGGCTTGGGCGAGATCAGCTGTGTGTTTCTGTTTAGCGGTACAACTCTCTTGCTCATCGCCGCGTGGTTCTATCGCAAACAAGATTGGGCGCAAAAATCTCTGCAAACGATTTTCGTCACCTGGCTTTTCCTGCTCCTTGGCATGGTCGCGCTCATTGTCTCGCCGTCCAACGTCCGCGTGGAAAAGATGGACGCCAAACAAAGCAGCCTGCTCTCCGTCCCGTTCACATCCCTGCGTCACGCGTTCGACTTCATCTTTCTGTCTTTGAAGGGATTACCCCTGCCTCATGCGATCTTTATCGGCATGATGACCGGCCTTGGGCTTCTCTCGGTTAATGAGCCGAAAAGTGGCCTCAGCCTCAAGCGGGTTGCGGTTCTGCTGGCTTTGTCCACGCTGATCACCTACCTGCTCATCGTCGCCATCCAGGCTCCCAGCGCCTACTTCTACAGCGCCACCCCCGACCCACGCGGACAGTCCCTCGCGCGTTTCACCCTGCTCCTCGGTCTGGGATTCATGGCATGGATTGTCGGCTTATGGCTTGCTGAAAATGTCTCAGGCAAATGGGTGATTATCGGCGCTGCCATCGTCATGTTGGCTGGACTCGCCTACACCGCTCGCAATATCCGAACGATTTACGGTGAATTCGACGGCTTTGTCTACCGCGCCCAGGTCTGGGACGAGCGCGACGCAATCATCGAAGAAGCCAAGGCACAGGGAATCATGTTGGTTGAAGTCCCCGCGATTGACACAGGCGAAATCCACACCCGCGACATGTTCGGCTCCACAGGCAAAGGCTGGACCCAGTTCTCTGAAAACTGCGGCGCCCGCTACTACGGCGTGGATGGATTGAAGGTGAAGCAATAGATGTAGGGGCGGGGTTACCCCGCCCCTACTATTTTTCAAAGAACATCTCCAGGGTTTTGGAAACCCCAGAGGTATGTAGTAAAATATAGCTCCGCTGGGGCGATGGCGGAATCGGCAGACGCAACAGACTTAAAATCTGTCGTTGGTAACAACGTGAGGGTTCGACCCCCTCTCGCCCCACTCAATGCCATTGCGTAAAACCTGAGATGATTCAAAGGGCGCAGTGGCTGTTTTGTCTAAAGTAACCACCTGTTTGCTCTGTCGGGGGCTTGGTCCCCGACAGAGCAAAAGTAGTTTTGTCTGAAAGGCTGATTATGTTTTTTACCAGACAACAACTCGAAGATATTGAAGATAAAAGCCTTGCCAGCTACGGAATGCGAAGCAAGGACACAAAAGGTCGCGCCTATCTGGATGGCGAACCAGATTACCGCACGTCTTTTCAACGCGACCGCGACCGCATCCTGCACACCACCGCGTTCCGCAGATTGGAATACAAGACCCAGGTTTTTCTCAACCTCGAAGGCGATTACTTCCGCACACGGCTCACTCACACGCTGGAAGTCGCCCAAATCGGGCGGACGCTGGCGCGGGCTTTGGGCGGCAACGAAGACTTGGTCGAGTCAATTTGTCTCGCACACGACCTCGGTCACTCGCCGTTCGGTCACTCTGGCGAAGTGGCGCTCGCCCGCCTGATGAAAGACTTTGGCGGCTTCGACCACAACAAACAATCTCTGCGTATCGTGAGCGAACTCGAACAGCGCTATCCAGAATTCCCCGGCTTGAACTTGACTTGGGAAGTACGCGAGGGCATGGTCAAGCACGAGTCGGAATATGATATTTCGGACGCGCGTGAGTTTAGTCCCGAACTGCGCGGCAACCTTGAAACGCAGATCGCCAATGTAGCAGACGAACTGGCTTACACCACCCACGACCTCGATGATGGTCTGCGATCTGGCATGATTACCCCACAAACGCTGGATGGAGTCGCCCTGTGGGAAATCCTGCGCGAGACCTACAACTGGCGCGGCGCCATTCTTAGTGACATGGAACGCCACCGCATGATTCGTCAACTGGTTGGCTTGATGGTGACTGATATGCTGCAAGCCACCGAAACGCGAATCAAAGAGAGCAAGGTCAAGACCGCGCTGGACATTCAAAAACTCAAGCATAACATCATCGGCTACAGCGAAGAGATGCAGCGCCGCAACCGGGAAATAAAAGACCTGCTTTACCGAAAACTCTACCGCCACTTTCGCGTGGTGCGGATGCAGGTCAAGGCGGAACGTGTCATCTCGGATTTGTTCAACGCCTATCGCGCCGAACCAGCCATCCTGCCTGACCATGTCCAATCCCTCGTGGACAAGCGCGGACTCGAACGCACGATCTGCGACCATATTGCAGGCATGACCGACCGTTATGCCATCGAGGAACACCAGAAACTGTTCAATCCCTTTGAAAAGCCGTAATCGGTTTTTCGGTCGAGGGGGAATGAAAATCCTTCCCCCAATTTAGCACCAAGAGAGGAGCGATTAATATGACTCAACCCAATTACCTGACCCCCGAAGGCGAGGAGAAACTCAAAGCCGAATTGGTGGAGTTGAAGGGACCAAAGCGCGAGGAACTTTCCCAGCGCCTGCGTTCCGCCATCCAGATGGGAGACCTTTCGGAGAACGCGGACTATCACAAAGCCAAGGAAGACCAGGGCTTTCTCGAAGGGCGCATCCAGGAACTTGAAAACATCCTGCGCAATGCCGTCATCATCGAAAAATCGACGGGGCAGGATTCGGTCTTCATCGGCGCGCACGTCACCATTCAGGAAGGCGACTTCGACCCCGAGACTTATCACCTGGTTGGTCCGACCGAGGCGGATCCGCGCAAGGGGAGGATTTCGCACGAGTCTCCCATTGGGCGGGCGCTGATGGATAAAAAGGTCGGCGAAACTGCCGAGGCGGAGACTCCGGGCGGCAGGATCAAATTCAAGATTTTGAAAATCGAATAAAACATGATTAACCCCGAATTTAATCTGGACGCAGAAAAACGCTGATTCCGCTGATGAGGTGAAGAAAAATCCGCGTTTTTCAGCGTGAATCAGCGTCCAAATGTCTTTAAAACATGACACATCCTCGAAAGATTAATTTCGGGATGTGTCATGTTTCTGTTATCTGTTTTATTTATCCCTGTCGGGGCCAGATTGCCAGCTCGAGGGTGATGCGTTCAAAATAGCTGTCGGTGGGGAGGGCGCTGCGCCCGTATTCCAGGTCCACAACGGTGGCGAGCAGTTGCAGGGTTGCGGTTTCCAGCAGGACCTGCGCCTGAGGCTCCACCACCACCAGTTCGCCTTTCGGCTCCAGCCTGCCGCGGATGGAGGGATCGTCGAAGGCATGTTTGGACATCAACACCTTTGTGGCGGTCTTGATGTCGTTCTTGTCGAAGAGCCAGATTTCCAACGCGGTGACCTTCTTGGGTTCGCCGACGCCAATCGCCTCGGAGACGCCCACGCCGTACTCGCCCATGAATTCGCCAGCCTGCGTGTCGATGCTGAACGACTCATCATACAGGTCGTCGCCGAGGACGTAGGTGGTCATGGTCTGGGTGATGGGCGGGGCAAGCCCCATTTGCTCAAAATTGGTCTTCTCTGCCTTGCGGCTGATCTCGACCGCCTGCATGGTGGGGGTGACTTCGCCGCTGCCGCGATTGCTGAAAAGGCGGCGGTAGTAGATGAAGCCCACCGCGGCAACAATGGCTAATGCCACAAGTGCGAACCCCAGTGCTAACTTGCCGGCCGTCGAAAGTCCAGCGTTCCCATCTGTGGGCTGCGGAGGTTCACTTGCAAGCACGCTGTCAACCAACTGCTTGTAATTTTGCGCATTGGCTGGGTCGGTCTTTTGCAAGTCGGCTTGGATTTCGCTGAAGGCTTTTTCTGCGTTCGCATGATTGAGTGGTTCGCCATCCTGCGTCCGATCCAGATTTTTGTAACGATCTACTGCAAGGTTCGCGTCGGGATTGACGCGGTATGAATCGATTGCCATGCGAAGGTAATCCCTCCGCAGGTCTTCGCGCAGATAATAAGGAGTCGCGTCGACAAAGGTAGTAGGGTTTATCCACCATGCCCAGGTCAATCCCAAAGCCAACCCGACAAAGAATAGGACAATTGGAACCCAGGGTAATTTTTTTAGAAAAGCAACAACGAATTGCATACCGCACTCCTTGAGTTTGACAGTTGTTGAGACCGATTATAACCCCAACCTGCGCGGAGCGAGATGGTATCTTGCTCTCAATTTCATGTTACTTTGAAAAAAAGACACCCCACGGGGAGCGGGGTGTCTGTCTCTTATTTGATTTCCATCAGGTACAGCGTGCGCTCCGAATCGCGCACCGCCTTGCTTTTGTGGATCTTGAACCGCGTGGAAAACGCCGCCTCGAAACCTTCACGGGAGTAGTTCGGGAAAATATCCTCGCGGGAGGCAAGCAGCTTTTTGACCTGCGAATCAGACTTCGGCACGAACTCGATCACCAGCCACCTGCAATGCGCGGCGAAGAAATCCGCCAGTTGGGGCAGGGGCACATTGTTGGAAATCGCCAGGTGATGGATGACCGCCAGCGCCAGCGCCATATCCACGGGACCGCGCGCGCCGAAGGAATCCCGCTCGGCGTTGTCCCAGCCGAGGGCGGGGCTGGGGTTGGTCAAATCCAAAACCAGCGGCAGGATGTTTTGCTCCTTGACGGCTTTGACCGTGCGATAGTTCTGTTCCACCGCAGCGGGATCGATATCAAATGAAACGGTGAATGCTCCCGACGAAGCGGCTTCACGGCTGAATACGCCGGTATTGCCGCCCAGGTCCCAGACCAGCGCAGGTTTCTTTTCTTCAGACCACTCCTTCACCAATTGCCTTTTATGCTCGAATGCGGAATCGGTGTAGTTTGTATTGTCGTAGTAATCGCCCCATTCGGTGCCAGCAGGCTTCCACGCCAATTTCCTGACCGTGGCTTCGAGACTTTCGATTAAGCCGGTCAATGCCTGTTTTGACATTCCACCCTTGCGCGGCGTGACAGCCTTGTCCGAATATCGCTTCTGCGCGCCCGCGTGGATGTGGATGTGGGTCAGCAAGCCGAAGTTGAATTTGGTCTTTGCAGGCAATAGCTCGCTGGCGAGGTCGAGCGGAACGCCGTCGATGTAAACTCGCAGCAGTTGACTCAAGCGCACGTCGCGATAAGCCATCAACGCCAGCGGCGCGAGGAAGTGCTGGCAAAATTGTTTATACGCCACCCAGGGTTCGCCTTCCTTGTAAAGCTCGAAGGAGAGCGTGTCGATCAGGGTCGCCTTGCCGCGCACAAATTGAATGTTGTAGGCGCTGGCATCCTTGAGCGACATGTCCAGTTTCAAGGCGCGTTTTTGGATGGATAACGTCGCAAGCGCGGCATCCTTCAACTGGCTGAACGACCATTCATACGGATAGGAGATAAACGGGACGCGCTCAGGCTGGATGACTTTGAACGCGAGATCAGACTTCGCCGGGGGCTGATCCACCTCAACGTGCGGAATCAGCAGGCTGGCTTTGACCAGCTTCTCGTACAGTCCGGAGTCCATCAACCGCGCATAATCTTTCGAGTATGCGCGGTTGATCTGTCGGTGGAGAATCCCATTTCGAGTAAACAGGAATCCGCTTGGGTCGCGGAAGGAGGCGGAGAGTTGTTCAGTCCTGAGCATTGTCAGAATCGGTGTCCTCATCCTCTGATTTTGGCTTGACACCAAAATATTTTTTGATGCTGCTCCACGAGGCGCGGATGGCGACGCCCAATCCCAACAGGGCGGCAATCGCAATTTGGATGATGAAACTCCCGGAACCGGGATCCAGATAGGGGAGGGGGGTAAAGTGCATTTTTCTTCCTTTTGTAGGTCACGCTTCCAGCGTGATAGTTTCAATTCAACGGGGAAGCCACGTTACGAACGCGACCTGCTAGGCGGTCTCAGGCACGATCTCTTCCAGCAGGAAGGACTCGTGACAGTTGTTACATTGCGCCTCGCGCTTGTTGGCGATGACTAACATGCCGTGGCATTTGGGACAGGGCGTGGGAAGCGGTTTCTTCCAGGAGGTGAAGTCACAGTTTGGATAGTTGACACAGCCGTAGAAGGTGCGTCCCTTGCGCGTCCTGCGCTCCACCAAATCACCGCCATCCTGCGGACAGTTGACGCCGATCTTTTCGAGCCAGGGTTCGGTGTAACGACATTCGGGGAATCCGCTGCATGAGATGAATTTGCCAAACCGTCCGTAACGGATGACCAGTTCCCTGCCGCACTCCGGGCAATTCCGCCCGATGGGTTCAGGCTCGCTCTTGGTGACGGGAATCTCGGCTTGCGCCTTCTTCACATCCTCGGCAAAAGGCGTGTAAAACTCGCGGATGGCATCGGTCCAGGTCATTTCACCGTCCGCGATCTTGTCGAGGTCTTCCTCCATGTGAGCGGTGAAGTTGTAATCCACAACTTCAGGGAAATACTGCACCATCAGGTCGTTGACTTGCAGTCCCGTCTCGGTTGGGATGAGGCGTTTGTCCACGCGCTCGACGTAGCCGCGCTGTTGAATGGTGGATATGGTCGGCGCATAGGTGGAGGGACGCCCGATACCGTTCTCCTCCAACGTCTTCACAAGGGATGCCTCGTTGAAACGCGGCGGCGGCTGGGTGAAGTGCTGTTCGGGGATGAGCCGCACCAATTCCTGGCTTTGTCCCTCGGCAATGCCAAGGGGGATTTTTACATCCTCTTCCTCTTCTTCATCTCTCACATCTTCGTTTTTGGTTTCCTGGTACACCACGAGGAACCCCGCAAAGTTGATGGACGAATGAGATGCCCGCAAAAGATATTCGTGTTCACTGGTTTTGCCGGTCACTTCGACCTGCAATGTGTCGAATACCGCGACCGCCATTTGCGAGGCGACGAAACGCTGCCAGATCAAACGGTAAAGTTTGAACATGGCTGGGTCGAGAAATTCCTTGACCTTTTCGGGATCGCGCATCACGGAGGTTGGGCGAATGGCTTCGTGCGCCTCCTGTGCGCCCGCGGACTTGGTCTTGTAAATTGGAGACTCGGCGGGCAGGTAATCCGCGCCGTATTTGCCCATCACGTACTCACGCGCTTCATTTTGGGCAATCGTCGAAACGTTCATCGAGTCGGTACGCATGTAGGTGATGAGACCCGTCGTGCCGCCCTCTCCCACGTCCTGACCTTCGTAAAGTCCTTGAGCCAGAGCCATCGTGCGCCTGGCTGGGAAACCAAGTTTGAGCGCGGCTTCCTGCTGCAGGGTGGAAGTCGTGAACGGTCCCAAAGGCTTTTGTCTTTTTTCTCCGCGCTTGACTTTGGTGACGATGTAGGCAGCGGTTTCCATATCCACGAGAATGGGCTTGACCACATCCTCATTGGGAAGTTCAGGAGTCTTGTCGTCGATGCGCGCCAGCTTGGCCAGGAAGGACGACTTCGCGCTGCCATGCTTGAGTTCCGCGTGGATGGACCAATACTCGACGGGCTTGAAATCCTCGATCTCACGTTCACGCTCGACGATGAGCCTGAGCGCCACCGATTGAACGCGTCCAGCGGAGAGACGTCCACGCACCTTTTCCCACAGGATGGGGCTGATGCTGTACCCGACGAGGCGGTCCAGCACGCGGCGCGCCTGCTGGGCATTGACCAGGTCCATGTTGATGCCGCGCGGATGGGCAAATGCTTCGGCGACGGCTGGTGCGGTAATCTCGTGGAATACCACACGCTTCGAGCGTTCGGGGTCGATCTGCGCGGATTCCATCAAATGCCAGGAGATGGATTCGCCCTCGCGGTCAGGGTCGGTTGCGAGGTAAATCTCGTCCGCCTTTTGCGCGAGTTTCTTGATCTCTTTTACGACTTCCTTCTTCTCGTTCGGCACGCGATACTTCGGCTCGAAGTTATTTTCCACATCCACCGATAACTGTGACTTGAGCAGGTCGCGCACGTGTCCCACCGAAGCGCGGACGGTGTAGCCCTTTCCGAGAAAACGCCCGACGGTCTTTGCCTTGGCGGGCGATTCGACGATCACCAGTTTGCCTTCACGTTTGACCACCTTCTCAGGCTTGGGCGGCGCGACCATATCCGTATGAGCATCTGTTCTACCCATGCGATAGAGTTTTGTCCCGCAAACGGGACATGTTCCCGTTGTCACCGGGGAACTCTTGGCGTTGAATCCCGCCACAGGGTCTTTCATTTCCCTCTTTGTCTTGCATTTCATGCAATAAGCTTCCATCAATCCTCCACGCAAAATGCGTTTTTTATCCAATCATTAATAACGGCGCTCTCTTGACGCCGGACACGCATTCTACGCAATATTTCAGAATTTTACAAATGCAATTTCCGCGCCGCCCGACAGTATACCCCTCCTGACGGCTAAAAAGCGAAGCGCAGGCTTTTCCCTGCGCTCCAAACTCCTACAAATACTTTTCCTGCCGGTGCTTTTTCAGGTGCTCAACCACGTCCTTCACCTTTTGCGACTGGTCGGTTTTGCAGACCATGAAAATGTCGCCGCCGTCGACGATGACCATGTCGTCCACGCCGATGGTCACGATCAGTTTGTCGTTGTTGCCGCCATAGACCAGCGTATTGTTCGTCTCGTATGCCAGGTGCAAACTGCTGTTCGTGGAAATGTTTCCGCTCATATCCGGCAGGAGAACCTCGAAGAGCGAAGACCACATGCCCACGTCGCTCCAACCCAGGCCGCCGGCGGGGAGTACCGCCACGCGCTCCGCATTTTCCATCACGCCGTAGTCCACGGTGACATTCTTGAGGTGCTTCCAGTTTTCATTTAGCACATCGCCCTGTTCCCCGGTCTCCCATGCGGCGGAGATTTTTTTCAGCACAGCGCCAAGCTCGGGTAATTGCTTGTCGATCTCGCTCAGAATGGCGTCAGCGCGCCAGATGAACATGCCGCTGTTCCAGGAATGATCGCCAGTGTGCAATAATTTTTGCGCAGTTTTCTCGTTGGGCTTTTCCTTGAAACTCTTTACCTTGTAGGTGGGATATTTATAACTACCCGTCAGCGGCTCACCCTGCTGGATGTAGCCGTACGCCGTCGAAGGGTGGGTGGGGGTGATGCCCAATGTCACCAGGTAGCCGTTTGCCGCCACGTCGAAGGCGGCGTTGAGCAGGTACTGGAACAGATCGCGGTTGCGGATGAAATGATCGGCGGGCAGCACAGCCATGGCTGCATCCTTGTCCCGCTTCTGAAGCACGCTGGCAGCCAGCCCCACAACGGAAGCCGTCCCGCGCGGCGCAGGTTCGATGATGTAATTCTCTTCGGGGATTTCGGGAGTCTGCAAACGCATCTCGCGCGCCTGCTCTTCCACGGTGACAACCAGAATGTGTTCGGGCGGAAACAGATTCTCCAGCCGCTGCACCGTGCCTTGAAACAGGGTGTCCTGTCCAAGCAGGGGAAGCAGTTGCTTGGGCTTTCCCTTTCGCGAAATGGGCCAGAGACGTGTCCCGCCTCCGCCCGCCATGATGACAGCATAAGTGTGTTCAGTCATTTGATGTTCCTTTGTGACGAGGTAAACGCGTACATATACAGCCTGTTTACTTGTTTACCTGTCTACTTGCCTGCCTGATATTCGCCAGCCGATTCTCTTACCGCAACATAGTTCATGCCGCCAACTTGCCGAACCATGCCTTTTAATTCCATCAGCGCAAGTGTAGCAGAGACCCGCTCGATGGGCAAATCCGCCATTTGTCTGATTTCATCCACGTGCAGCGGTTCGGCGCCAAGCACATTCATCAGGTGCGCCTCGGTCTCGTCGGTTGGCAAAACCTTTCGCGCGGCTTTGTGCTCGCCGATGCGCGTGAAGTCAAGTGCCTGCATAATATCGTTGACGTTCAACAAAGGCTGCGCGCCATTCTGGATCAACTTGTTTGTGCCTTTACTCTGCGGCGCAAGGATGCTGCCCGGCACGGCGAAGATTTCACGTCCCTGCTCGGCGGCAAACTCGGCGGTGATCAAGGCTCCGCTGGTCTCGCCCGCCTCGATGACCACCACAGCCAGAGACAAACCTGAAATAATCCGGTTACGCGGCGGAAAGTTGGAAGCGTCGGGTGGCGTACCGGGCGCGTAGTCGCTGATGAGTGCGCCGCGCTCCATCATCTGTTCTGCCAGCTTCGCGTGTTCGGGCGGATAAATCACATCGACCCCCGAGCCTAAAATTCCAATTGTGCGCCCGCCTGCCTTCAATGCGGCTTGATGGGCAATCGCATCCACGCCGCGCGCCAGCCCGCTGACCACGGTAATTCCGTTTGACGCCAGAAACGAAGCGAGTTCCTCAGTCACCTGCCTGCCGTACGGCGTGACCCTGCGCGTGCCGACAATGGCAACGGCAAACAGGTCGTCGGTCAGGTATTCGCCGCGGATGTACAGCACGGGCGGTGGCTGGTCGATTTCCTTTAATCTCGCCGGGTATTCGCTGTCCTGCCAGGTGAGGATTTTAATTCCCTGCGACTGAATTTTCTCCCAGACCTGGTCCAGGTTGACTTTTTGTCTTGCCGCGAGGACTCTTTCCACCACCTTCGTCCCCAAGCCTGATTCAGCCAAATAGGTTGGGTCAGCCCCCCAGGCTGATTCCAGATCGCCGAAGTACGCGACCAATCCCTGCATCCGCACTGCGCCGATGCCTTTGATGAGATTGAAACCGACCCAGTATTTTTTGTCGTCCATGAAGCATTTTTACCATAGACCTGACAGGTTTTCCGAAACCTGTCAGGTCTGTTTTTTTACAACCCCTCGAGCAGATGAACAGTCAGCAAACGGCGATCCATGTCACGGTTGAGGATGACGGAGGGAATCACGGGCAGGAGAATCTCCTTCCCCGCTTCGTCCCGCACCACGTAGACGTCGTTCGCGCCCGTCTCCAAAATCTCCGCCAGTTTGCCAAGCGGATTGCCGTCCTCGTCCACTACATCCAGCCCGATCAATTCATATTGATAATGCTGACCTTCGGGAAGCGGCGGCACCTCGGATGCTTTGACATACACCCACTGGTTGCGGAGTTTTCCCGCGTCTTCGGGCGTATCCACACCGCGAAAACTGACCAGCAGTCCGTTTGCATGCGGGCGGACGGTGTCAAACGTCAGCGGCTGGTGCTTCTCGCCGACCAAAACCTTGCGTCCCGATTTGATGCGTTCGGGAAAGTCGGTGTGCACGTCCATGATGATCTCGCCCTGCACCCCATGCGGGCGGCGGAGAAATCCGATTGCTAAATGGACAGGCTCGCCTGTCGGCGAGCCTGGGGTTTGCTGTTTATCTGCCATCAGGGTTCCATCACGTCGAGAGTGGCTTGTTTGCCCTCGCGCTCGGCTGCCACCTTGAGCAGGATGCGGATGGAGTTCGCCACCTTCCCGCTTTTACCGATGACGCGTCCCATGTCATCCTTGTTGACGCTGAGTTCGATGCGCGTACGGTTGCCTCCCCCACTCTGCTTTACAGTCACTTCTTCGGGATGGTCCACCAGGGACTTGGCAATGTATTCGATCAGGTCTTTCATAATGATTTCCGCCCTCTCCCCATCCCCTCTCCCATAGGGAGAGGGGCACAGGGGTGAGGGAATAAATTAATCCTTGCGGGTCTTGACCGGTGCGCCGCGCGCGGCTTCCGCCTGGGTGGCTTCGGCGACGAGAGTTTCGAGGGCTTCGCCTTTCTTGAGGCGGTCGAAACGCGCTTGGGTGCCGGCGGTCTTGAAAATCTGAGCCACGGATTCGGTGGGCAGGGCGCCGTTCTTCATCCAGTGGAAGACGCGGTCTTCCTTGATATGAATGGTGGCGGGATTGGTGCGCGGATTGTACACGCCCAAAATCTCCAAAAAGCGACCATCGCGGGGGGACTCTTTGTCCGCTGCGACGATGCGGTACGTGGGTTGGCCCTTGAGACCAATACGACGTAAACGAATTCTTACCATTTTTACTTGCTCCTTGAAATATGTTTTGCACCCATTCGGGTACGTTGCGTCCCAGACAGGCAAGAGAGGGGTTGCGTGAAAGGAACACGCGCCTTGCGGGCTGAAATCACAGGGGGGTATTTTACCAGAGAAAAAGCTGAATTGTTGATTCTGGATGGGAGGCTTATAATTTCCGCAGATAAAGCTGTTTGGGTAGTTGGAAATTAAAAATCTTTTTCTTGATATGTAATTACTTCGATGAGCAAGAAGTGAGCGAACCTATGCGGATCTTTCGACGATTGGTTTCCATAATATTTCTTTAGCGACTTTCGCTAGTTCTGATGAAAAATATTCAAGTTAGTCGAGTACTAGCAAGGAGGTTCAGCATGGAGCTACAAGATAGAATTCGGAAGATCATAGGAAAAAATCTTAAGCAACTTACAAATCGCAAGGATGGAATATTGGCCGGTAAGCGTTCCATGTGCCTTATTCCCTTTGTAGGTAATGGGTTGTCGAGAATTGCCCTTGCTAGGCATCCCGAGCATAGCGACAGTTCATACTACAGCTTAGTGGATGAACGGTGCAAAGAGCTAGGTTTTCCAAAACTAGAGCATCTAATTGCAAGAGGCTTTCTAATTGACGATGTGTTCCGCCTTATCATTGAAAAGTCTGGACTTAAAGCTCGGAATGCAATAATGAAAGAAATATGGAAACTATATAAAGACATCATTCCCGACATTGAAAAAGGAATCCCAAGTCCGTTGCATATCGCTCTAGCTCGGTCTGCTAAAGCATTTATTACTACAAACTATGATCTCTTGATAGAAAGAACATTACAAATTGATGGAATTGGGAAATATAACGAAAACTATTGTGTCGCAGTCCCGATGAATAAGGGTAATGTCACCGATGTCTTTAAACGTTGGAATCCCGATTCAAAATATACCTGGGTATATAAAATTCAAGGAAGCTTCGGAGTGTTGCCAAATCATTTTCCCCAAGACCAGTCTTTAATAGATGGTGATTTTTATCGCGTACAGAGAAAAGCAGGAGAGACTGATACGATTGTTGCGTCGGCGGAAGTGTATAACTGGTGGGCATATGAATGTTCTAACATCGACTTTAATAGAAAGTTTCGTGGCCCGATTAATATTCTTCGTAATCCGAATAATCTTGTCTTAATCATTGGGCATGGAATGAGAGCCGAGGAACGAATAATATTTCGCTTGTTACAAACAGCCATGCCTTCGGGTGAAAATAAATTTAGCGCACCTATCCTAATTCTTACATTCGAGCATCAAGAAGAGGCTATTTCGTCTAGGGAGAGCCACATCATTTCCACAATCAACATTCCGCCGGGTTTGGCGGGTTCTTCGTTAAAACGTGAACTTGCTCACTTAATATTACTTGATGAATTGAACGAGTTCGGCATAATTGAATTGGACAGGAAGGTAAAGCAATATGTACGAGATTCTCTTCAACATTTTCCATCAGTTCCAGTTGAACCAAAGAAGACATTAGCGGAGATGACGCCGCTAGTGGTCTCTGCTGGACAGATGGCGTATCATACATCCAGAGGGTTAGAGACTGCGCCAAGTCAAGAAAGAGCTTACGCTCCAAAGAAAGCGAATTGGAAACCCAATGACGACGAAGAAAGGGTTCTCGAAATAACTTCCCCAATGGGCGATGCTTTCGTTCCTAGTTATCTGTGGGAAGGGCTTGGTATACCAAGTGCATTGGCCGGGCGGGTTGCATGTGATTCAGCGGGCAGAGCCATTCTGGATTATTTGAGTAATGAGACTCAATACATTGATTTTTCACAAATCAAACAGGTTACAAATCCAAAGGCAAAGACTGAGCAAGCGACAGTTGCGTGTTGGATGGATTTACGATTAATCATGGACGGAGAGCGCGGTTTTGATTACCAAGTCAACATTAATGATGTTCTCCCCCAAAAACCTGGCGGCAGGGTGATTTATGCAAGTAAGCCAATGTTGCCGGCGGTTATTAAGTCGTTGGATAGCGATGACCAAGATTGTTAGTATTTGACACGGGAGGAAATTGCAAAGCAAATGAATTTTTGTTGGCTAGTTTGAAACGGAGTGTTGTTATTGCTAGTGCTATTAGTTTGTATCAATATATTCAAACTTGGGAAGCGGTGCCTAAGAATAGAATTCCAAAAATTAGTTATGTATTAAAAGCCTTCGAAAAAGAATATCCGAACCGTCCGTGGAAGGAAATCGCCCCAGAGCTAATTCCCGAAATGGATATTAATTGGGATACAGTCAATAACGAATACTCGAAAATAGAGCCTACTGACGAAACGGGAAGGTATAAACAGATGGCTTTGTTGTTACGTAAGTTGAATGAAGTTCAATTTGACCTGACGAAAACCCCGGCCGGCGGTTTGATGGGCAAGGTTGATGCGTTAGGATGCACCTTAGGCCCTCTCGGATGTTTGTGGTGGGGTCAAGATAAGAGTAAACCTATCTGGACTCATGTGGTTCCCGTTTCCAAGCCGAATAGCAACGATATAAGCGGTCAGTGTTTACCTTTAAGTGAAATTCGCAATGCTCTTGGTTGCGGAGATATTTCGCGAGGAGGCTATATTGCATCAATTGTCGTACAAGGTTCTGGATTGGGTGATTTTCCTATTGATCAGCGTCGAGGTTTTGAAGCAATGGTCTGGGCTGGAACTTGTCGAATTATGTTTTGGGATATAAGGGAATTTGGCAAGTGGCTGCAAAATGTTAGCGTTCAGGCGTTGGATTGGCTGCGTGGAAATGTACAGACGCCTCCGTGGCCTGACGTCCAAGACCAAGATATTAAAATAATCAACGAGCAATTACAGCCCATTCGAAATATTGTTCATGTTGATTTGCTTGACATTAAAGAGAGGAATAGTCTGATGGGTTATGTTAAAGATTGGGAAAAGAAAATATTATCTTCCGCGTTGACAAGTAAGGAAAGATTGCGAGATACTCGTTCTCAAGAGTGGAAAGCGTCAATTGAAGAATGGAGACGCGCTCGTAAACTGAAATTTACACGCTAAAATACTGGATTGGCAAAGACCATGGTTACACCAATTTTTACGCTCGGCGTTCTTGGCGCGGCATATAAAGATGACCGCGTTTTATTGGTTAAGACGAATTATTCGGGCGAGAAATGGCAATTGCCTGGTGGATACGTTGAATCATATGAAAGTGCTGATGAAGCATTGCGCAGGGAGATTATGGAAGAATTGGGATTAAGTTCAACAATCTTGGGCTTCATAGGTACGTATATCCGGCAACAGGACCATAATATTGTCTTAGCTTTTGAGATAGCATTGTCGGATGGTTTATTCCAAATACAAGAATCCGAAATATCCGATATTCGGTATTTCAACATCAATGGCCTACCCAATGAAATAAGTAATCGTACTAGAAAGATTGTTAACGACGCCATGAATCAACAAAGAGGAAAAGTTTGTTTATTTAAGTCTAAAGATGATTTTGGAATCACTATATAACTAGTACCCTGCTAAACTGATTAATTTATGTTGGATATGCCCAATTGAAGCGACTTTCGATAGTTCTGATGAAAAATTGCTCTGTTGCAAAGATAACGTGAACTAGCGATGAATGTTGTAGACCAAGGCCTTGATAATCGGCTCGCGGTTCTGAAGTTGTGTCTTTCGAGAACGGATGGTATCACCAAACTTGCGTTTGATCACAGAATTGACC
>JACRBJ010000049.1 GCA_016234555.1 Chloroflexota bacterium
ACTCTTGGCGTGTGAATACTTTGGCAATGCCTGTTTGGTCAGGCGATATGCAATTTTGGCGACTTTTACATAGCGGCTCTCTCGTTGGTTCATGCCCTTAAATCTACCAGCTCACTCAGATGTTTGCAACAGAGCAACTCCGAAAATAAAAAGGCTGTGCGAAATCATCACACAGCCTTTTGTTGACTACATTGCATCGTGTGGGACGGGTTCTGTCTGCTTGGGACTACCGCCCAGTTTTGGCTGCGGCTTGTCGAGATATTGTTCCAGCAGCGATGGCGCTTCGGGATGATCCACATGCAGGGCGTGGTCGTAGTCGCCTGCCTCCACTGGCGGGTCAAAGCGGACTGGGCGTCGGACGCCGAAGAGTTCGAAGAATTTTGTGACTCCCATCAACACGGTATAACGATATTCCTGCATTCGGAGTGACTGCCACTCGACGATGGATGCCATCGCACCCTGCACCCGCGCCTTGTCGCGCACGATGCGATGAATCTGTTTTGGATCACGGAAGCCGATTGGCGAGATGAGCATGGCGTTGGCGGCGATGACCAAAACCGCGAAGGAGATCAACACCATCCAGCCGCCCTCCTGCCATTTGCCAGCGATTTGTCCGACGAAGACTATCGCAGCCAGCGCCGCCGCAACCGATGAGGCAAATGCTCCCCAGGCGCGCTTCCTCCCTGTGTAATGTTCAAGAATGTGTCTGCGAATGGCGAGTCCCATGACCATGATCGGCATGAACACGCCTACGCCATAGAATGGCACGGCGACAGAGGTTTGTCCGCGCACAAGGAGCATGATGATGATCGTCGCTGCAAAGCCAATCGTCACGGAACGAGTGAAGGTCCCCTGTGCGTTTCGATAGACAATGAATTCGGGGAGTTCACCGATTGCCACGTCACGCCATTCAGTAGCCTGCAAATCCTGGAACGCAGTCATGGAAGCGGCGGATAGCAATGCCACTGCCAGAATTTGATACACCCAGAACATAATCTCACCACCTGGGAATTGAGTAAAGCCAATGTAGGCAAGGTTGCCGACGAGTGTACGCCCCAGCGTGCCATCGAAGACGTTGAATCGGATGGCAAAGAATGAAAGCATAAAGGTAGTCAGCCCGCCATAGAACAGGAATGAGGTCTGGACGAAACGTCCGATCCCAGCTTTGCCACTGTAGAAATCCCACACTCCCTTGAGTTTCGGATAATGTTTCTTCCCCCATTTGACGATGCTGGCGTCTTCGTTGATGACAAATTGAATGCCGTTGGACATGGCTTCCAAACCTGTCAGTGCCACCAGTCCTTTCATGGAAGCGGTCAGCAGGTGGAAAAGCGCCTGAGTAAACGAAACCTGTTTGATGGTTTCCTCCACCGCAACGGCTTTGACTCCATTTACATTGGCGTAAATCAACCCGCCGACCATGAGCAGGGTCATCAGGACGAAGATACCCAACAGGGTAAAGACGATTTGTGCTGATTCGCCGCGTCCGCGGATGGTGAGATACCAGGTGATTGCTGCCAGTATCCCGCCGATGAGGAAGTGCCAGATCCAGTTCGTGCCGTAGAGTCCAAGCACCGAGAGCAACTGGTCGCCGCCCGAAAGCGCGGAGACGACGATGGTGAAAATGTAATCCTGGATCAAAACCACCGCCACGACCAGACTCAGACCTGGCGTGAGATAACGCATGGATGCGGTGTACGATCCGCCGCCTTCGTTGAAAATTCCCAGCGAGTACATGTATAAAAAGCCAAATACAATGTTGGCAACGCTGATGATCGCCGCCGCAATGTAGCCCCATTCCTGGATGCCGTAGGGGTGAAGGGCGTGCATCATTTCGCCCGTGGCGTAAAAGTAGGATGTGAAGTAATCCACGCCGAATAATGCGATGGCTGCAAGCAAGCCGATTTGTCCCGCGCCGTGGATGTGGGCGTTTTCCTCCTTTTCAACGGGCGAGGCTTTGTATGCCAGGAAGGCGATTACGATAAGAAGTCCGATGGAAAATAGCATGTTATTTACCTTCTAAAAATATTTATGATTGAAAAGCCGTTTCGAGCGTTTTCAGTTGGGCAAGCAAATGCCTACGGGTGGACGAGTTCAACCGCGTGTCCTGCGCCGCCTTGGCTTGTTCGCTGCGTGTGGCTCGGACGACGAAGGCTGGGATGAACATGATGCGCCCCGCAGGGATGATCTCCAGTTCGGAGGTTTTCATTTCGAGGGATTGGTCGTCGAAATAGGAGAGGGTGATGCTCAGTCCGCGATTCAGGGTTTGATTTTCCACTCGCTCCTTAACCTTGCGAATGATTTCCTGCGTCTTGAAATTCGCCAACGCCCGCCCCTGATTCACCAGTTGACCGAGAATCCCGTAGCGCTTTTGCTGATATTCATCACAAGCCATGACATAGGGAGCAAACGACAGGGCGCGATGCAGGATCGTCACATACTGCTGCATGGATTTGACATGCGCCTCGGCTTCGTTGGCGGAGCCAATCAGCAGCTTCCCCTTGTCGTCAAAGGCAACCCACTGCGGCAGGAAGAATTTCCGCGCGGCTGGGACGAAGGGAGTCTGCACTTCGCCGCGTCCGCCTTCGTTTCCATCTTCCACGATGGCGTCGCTGGCTTGGGTGATGGCGGACTCGGGCGCATTGTCACCCGTTGGAATGGTCGGGATTTGCTCGTCGCCGTCGGCGCGATAGGCCACCGTGCGACCCGCTGGCAGCAGGTCGTGAACCATGTGCGTGACCGTCGCGTAGCGCAGCAACCCTGCGCCCGTGGCAATCGCCTGGTCGGTTGACCCTTCCAACTCGTTCAGTCGCTGGGTCAATGGTTCGCGCACGTCGCGCTGGAGAAAGCCGCCGACGCTGATTTTTCTCTGCGCTTCGGGGATGGGACTTGTCCCGTTTTGCCCGACCTGGATGCGGTCCGGGAACGTGAACTGGACTTGCGAAGTTTTGGAGATCAGCGCGTCCGCGATGGACTGCGCCTGACCTTCCAGAAATCGCTGGACAATGGCTGGCTGGTTCTCGAACAACTTTTTTTGCTGTTCATATTCCTGAGCCAGATGTGGAACTGCTGTATTTATCATTTTCCTTAGGTTTCCTTGAGCCGATAACCAACCCCTGGCTCGGTGATGATGTACTGCGGCTTCAATGTGTCGGTTTCGATCTTCCGCCGCAGGTTGCTGACGTTGACTCGCAGGAGATGGGAGTCCGCTTCGTAGTTTCCGCCCCAAACTTCCTTGATCAATTGATGATGGGTGAGGACTTTCCCCGCGTGGGTCACGAGTATCTTCAAAATGTTGTATTCGGTTGGGGTCAGGGTGATAAGGCGGTCCTCGACCCGCACCTCGCGCTTGATGAAATCAATTATCAAGCCGTTGTTCTGGTAGATTGCCGATTCGCTTTCCGTTTTGTTGGAGTGACGCAAGGCGACTCGAATCCGCGCCAGTAGTTCGCTTGTGCCAAACGGCTTGGTGAGGTAATCGTCCGCGCCCGCGTCGAGCGCCGCGACCTTGTCCTCTTCGCTGTCCCGAACCGAGATGACGATGACTGGCACATCCGTCCACTCGCGGAGGCGTTGGGTCACTTCCGTGCCGTCCATGTCGGGCAAGCCCAAATCGAGGATGACCAAATCGGGATGGTTGACCGCCGTCGACTGGATCGCGTCGCCGCCGTTTTCCGCTTCCAAAATGGTGTAACGGTTCCCCAGTGAGGCGTTCAGGAAACGCCGTATGGGACGTTCATCGTCCACGACAAGGATTTTTAGGGAGGAATCTGGATTAGCTGACATCAATTCACCATAAAGAAAATACCAAGAACACCCAACATTCTATTGTTGGGTGTGTCAATTTAGGCGCAAGAAATACCCCCTGCACGCCAAGAAAGTGTCAATAAAAAAGGGGAGGTGTTAAAGCAAAAGGCTGTGTGATTTGACTTCACACAGCCTCTCCGAATTACTCTGGAGTCGGACAGCTTGCTGTCCCAACTCATCAGCGAGCTGATGGATTCCAGAAGCCAGCCAGACCATCAATCCGCATTGTGAGGGACAGGTGTTGTTTGCTTTGGACTGCCACCCAGTTTTGGCTGCGGCTTGTCGAGATATTGATCCAGCAGTGAAGGCGCTTCGGGGTGATCCACGTGCAGGGCGTGGTCGTAGTCGCCAGCCGCAACTGGCGGGTCGAAGCGGACTGGGCGTCGGACGCCGAGCACCCCAAAGAAGTTGGTCACAGCCATCAGCACCGAGTAACGGTATTCCTGCATCTTGAGCGATTGCCATTCGACGATGGATGCCATTGCGCCCTGCACGCGCGCCTTTTCGCGCACAATGCGGTGGATTTGTTTGGGGTCGCGATGTCCGCTGGGTGAGATGAGCATGGCATTGGCGGCAATCACGAGAACGCTGAACGAAATCAGCACCATCCAGCCGCCTTCCTCCCATTTGCCCACGATCTGCCCGACAAAAACAATCGCAGCCAGCGCCGCCGCAATGGTAGCCGCGATGGAACCCCATTTGCGTTTGCTGCCTGTGTAATGTTCGAGGATGTGCCTGCGGACAGCCAATCCCATCATCATGATGGGCATGAACACGCCCACCCCATAGAACGGAACCGCCACCGATGTCTTTCCGCGCACCAGCAACATGAGAATGATTGTGATGAAGAAGCCAATCGTCACCGAGCGGGTAAAGGTTCCTTGCTCGTTGCGATAGACGATGAATTCGGGGAACTCGCCGATTGCCACGTCACGCCAGCCAGTAGCTTGCAAATCCTGGAATGCGGTCATGGACGCGGCAGCGAGCAACGCCACGGCGAGGATTTGATACACCCAGAACATGATCTCACCGCCTGGGAATTGAGTAAAGCCAATGTAGGCGAGGTTGCCAACGAGGGTACGTCCCAGCGTGCCGTCGAAGACATTGAAGCGGATGGCGAAGAAGGTCAACATGAAAGTGGTCAAGCCGCCGTAGAATAGAAACGAGGTCTGGACAAAGCGCCCGATGCCAGCCTTGCCGCTGTAGAATTCCCATATCCCCTTGAGTTTTGGAAGATGCTTCTTGCCCCACTTCACGATGTTTGCATCTTCGTTGATGACAAATTGGATGCCGTTGGACATGGCTTCCAGACCCGTCAACGCAACCAGCCCTTTCATGGAAGCGGTCAAAAGATGGAAGAGTGCCTGACTAAACGATACCTGCTTGATGGTTTCCTCAACTTCCACGGCCTTGACCCCGCTTACATTGGCGTAGATCAACCCGCCGACCATGAGCAGGGTCATCATGACAAAGATGCCGAGGAGGGTAAAGACAACCCGCGCCGACTCGCCGCGTCCGCGGATGGTGAGATACCAGGTGATGACTGCCAGCGTCCCGCCGATCAGGAAGTGCCAAATCCAGTTTGTGCCGTACAGTCCAAGTACCGAGAGCAACTGGTCACCGCCCGAAAGCGCGGAAACAACGACAGTGAATATATAGTCTTGAATTAATACGATTGCCACGACTAGACTCAATCCAGGGGTCAGATAGCGCATGGACGCAGTGTACGAACCGCCACCTTCGTTGAAAATTCCAAGCGAATACATGTAAAGCGCGCCAAAAACAACATTGGCGATACTGATGATTGCTGCTGCCGCGTATCCCCACTCCTGAATGCCGTAGGGATGGAGGGCGTGCATCATTTCGCCAGTGGCGTAGAAATAGGATGTGAAATAGTCCACGCCGAACAGGGCGAGCGCGGCGAGCAAGCCGATCTGTCCCGCGCCATGAACGTGCGCATCCTCCTCCTTTTCAACGGGTGAGGCTTTGTATGCCAGGAAGGCGATTACGATAAGAAGTCCGATGGAAAATAACATGTTTGTTTACCTTTTGTTGTCGTGATGTTTTAGAGTTCTCTGAGGCGATAACCGACGCCAGGTTCGGTGACGATCTGTCGCGGCTTCAACTGATCGTTTTCGATCTTTCGCCGCAGGTTGCTGATGTTGACCCGCAGGAGATGGGAATCCGCTTCGTAGTTTCCGCCCCAGACCTCCCTGATCAACTGCTGGTGGGTGAGGACTTTCCCTGCGTGGTAGATGAGTATCTTCAGGATGTTGTATTCGGTGGGGGTGAGGGTTACGGGGCTGTTATTGATCCGCACCTCGCGCTTCACGAAATCAACGAGCAGCCCTTCGTTTTGATAAACTGCGGATTCCGTTTCAGCTTTGTTAGAACGGCGCAAGGCAACCCGAATACGCGCCAGTAGTTCGCTCGTGCTGAAGGGTTTGACGAGGTAATCGTCCGCGCCCGCGTCGAAGGCGGCAATCTTGTCGTCTTCGCCTTCCCGAACCGAGATGACGATGACGGGGACATCCGTCCACTCGCGCAGACGTCGGGTGACTTCCGTGCCGTCCATATCGGGCAAGCCCAAATCGAGAATGATCACATCGGGATTGTGGACAGCTGCAGACTGAATCGCGTCCCCGCCGTTTTCCGCCTCCAAAACCGTGTAGCGGTTTGTGAGGGAGGCATTCAGGAAACGCCGTATGGGACGTTCATCGTCCACGACGAGGATTTTCAGGGAGGAAACAGGAAAGGTTGACATCAATACGCCATCAAGAAAATATCAAGACGCTCAATATTCTATAGTTGGGCGTGTCAATTTAGGCGCAAGAAATGCCCCCTTCGCGTCAAGAAAGTGTCAAGATGATTTTTTGGGATATTTTGGGGGGATTGGCTCCCCGCCGCCGTCTTTTTGCTAGGGACGGCAGCGGGGCAGTTAGGAGGACGTCATTGAGTCAGGACGACGTCACTGGGTCAACCAGGATTTGTAGAGAAAAAAGGCATTTGCCCAGATAAGCAAAAACAGCATTAAAAGCTGGCGTTGAAAAGCGCTTACATTCAAGAGCGATGCGCCGACAATTCCCACCAATGGCGAATAGGTTATGACCTGTTCAAGGACTTTTTTCTTCATGCCTTGTTCCTTTTTGACTGTCTTGCCGCTTGCGCAATACTCGTGGGACGCTGAACAATTAGGTTGTCAGCGCCCCACTTTCATATGAGTATCGACATATGGAAGTTTATTCAGTTGTCTGTCAAAAAGGGGACAAGAAATAAACGAATCAGGTCAAGATGTTGTCAAGGGACAGAGACATACCCATCCAGCGCCAGATTGAGTTCCAGGACGTTGACTCGCGGCTCGCCGAGGAATCCGAACTGACGACCTTCGGTGTATTTTTCGACGAGGGATGTGACTTCCGCTTCGCTCCACCCGCGAGCGGATGCCACGCGACTGACTTGATACAACGCGGCAGCGACGCTGATGTGCGGGTCGAGTCCGCTTCCCGAAGCAGTGACCAGGTCAACGGGAATCGGGAGCGTATTGTCAGGGTCTGCCGCTTTGAGGGCGTCCATCCGCGCTTGGACAGCTTCCTCCAACGCTGGATTCATCGGTCCGTAGTTGGAACCAGATGAAGCGGCGGCGTTGTACCCAGCTGCGGATGGGCGTTCCCAAAAATATTTCGGGTCGTCGAACTGCTGACCGATGAGCTCCGAACCGACAGTCTTTCCGTCTACGACGATGACGCTGCCGTTGGCTTGATGCGGGAAGGCGACCTGGGCAATGCCTGTCACCGCCAGCGGATAGATGACGCCAGTGATGACGGTAAATGCCAGAAGCATGATAAAAGCGGGGCGTATTTGTGAAATCATTTTTATTCCTTATTTAATTTCTGCGAGACTTCCTCCATTGGAAGGAACTCCGCATCGATGATGTCCATTTCAAACGTGTTGTCGAGCAGACCCTTGACTTCGGAGTTGGGCAAGTGGAACAACGGTTGGGTTCTTCTTCCATTTGGCGGAGTTTGCACAAAGGTAATGATTACTGGATGTTGTGCGTCTTCCGCTTTTCCCATGGCGGCTTGATTGGCTTTCAGCCACAGATGAACCAGCCAGTACACAAACAGGAGGATTCCAATCTGCGCGATCTGATGTCCGTGTGTGGAGAGATCGAGGCGGAAATCCACCATGAACAAGCCGATAAGCAGCGGAAGGGTGAGATAAAGCTGCCACCATTTGGGACGAACATCTTGACGCATAATAAGTCTCCTACACGAGACGAAGCGCGACCAGCAGCATGTCAATCGCTTTGATGCCGATGAACGGAGCGATCAAGCCGCCCACGCCGTAGATCAATAGGTTGTCACGTAAAAGTTGTGCCGCACCGACTGCGCGATATGGCACACCGCGCAATGCCAGCGGGATCAACGCAATGATGATGAGCGCGTTGAAAATCACCGCGGACATGATGGCGCTCTCTGGCGTGGCAAGCCGCATGAAGTTCAGGGTTTGCAGCGCGGGATACGTCGTAGCAAACGCGGCGGGGATGATGGCAAAGTATTTGCTTACGTCGTTGGCGAGGCTGAAGGTGGTCAACGCGCCGCGAGTCATCAGCAGTTGTTTGCCAATCTCGACGATCTCAATTAACTTGGTTGGGTTGCTGTCGAGGTCGATCATGTTGGCGGCTTCACGCGCGGGCTGTGTGCCCGTGTTCATGGCAACTGCTACATCGGCTTGAGCCAGCGCGGGCGCGTCGTTCGTACCATCGCCTGTCATGGCAACCAACCGTCCACCCGTTTGGTATTCGCGGATAAGTTTCAGCTTTGTCTCTGGCGTAGCCTGCGCAAGGAAATCGTCCACGCCTGCTTCGGCGGCGATGGCTGTGGCAGTGAGCGGGTTGTCGCCCGTGATCATGACGGTCTTGATGCCCATCTTGCGCAGTTGCGCGAAGCGTTCCTTCATGCCGCCTTTGACGATGTCCTTCAAGTGGATCACGCCCAAAGGTTGGTCCTTGCGAGTCACCACCAACGGCGTGCCGCCTGTTCGGGCAATCGAATCAACCGTCTGCTTGAGGTCAGACACTGAACCATTTCCGCTGGACTGAATCATCGCGATCATCGTGTCGGACGCACCCTTGCGAATCGACGTGCCGTTGTAGTCCACTCCGCTCATGCGGGTTTGCGCGGTGAACGGGATGAAATGCATTCCGCTTGGCGCTTTTTCGCTTGCGCCCATCGTTTGTCCGCGCAGACCAAATTTTTCTTTTGCAAGCACAACGATGGATCGACCTTCGGGAGTCTCGTCGGCAAGCGAAGCGAGTTGCGCCGCCTCAGCCAAATCGCGGGCGTTGACTCCGTTCACAGGGATGAATGCCACAGCCTGACGGTTGCCAAGCGTGATCGTGCCCGTCTTGTCGAGCAGAAGCACATCCACATCACCCGCAGCTTCAACGGCACGACCAGACATCGCAATTACGTTGCGCTGAATCATGCGATCCATGCCTGCAATGCCAATCGCGGAAAGCAATCCGCCGATGGTGGTGGGAATGAGACAGACCAGCAGCGCGATCAAAACCGTGATGGTGATGGGTATGCCTTGTCCAGCCGCGTCCACGCTGTAAAGCGAGTAGGGCAGAAGCGTGGCGCATACGACCAGAAAGATGATGGTGAAGCCAGCCAGCAAAATGTTGAGCGCGATCTCGTTTGGCGTCTTTTGACGCTTCGCGCCTTCGACCATGCTGATCATGCGGTCAAGGAATCCCTGACCTGGGTCGGCGCTGACGCGGATGATGAGCCAGTCGGATAGCAGACGTGTGCCGCCTGTGACGGCGGATCGGTCGCCGCCAGCCTCGCGCACCACGGGAGCGGATTCGCCCGTCACCGCGCTTTCATCCACTGAGGCAATCCCAGAGACGATCTCGCCGTCGGCTGGGAGGATGTCACCCGCTTCAACGAGATAGAGATCATCCTTACGAAGAGAAGTTGAAGAAACCACTTCCACTTTGGAGAGGGCGGTTTGAACATCGCTGGCTTCGCCACGCACTTTCTTGGCGGGCGTATCCTGACGCGCCTTGCGGAGCGACTCGGCTTGCGCCTTGCCACGTCCCTCGGCGACGGCTTCGGAGAAGTTGGCGAACAGCACCGTGAACCACAGCCACATTGCAATTGCCCCGATAAAGCCTGTGGGCGCTTCCCCTTGACCAAGCAGGGCTTGAATCCACAGAGCGGTGGTGAGCACGCTGCCTACTTCCACGACGAACATGACGGGATTCCGTACCATCCAGCGCGGATTGAGTTTGATAAAGGATTCCGCGATGGCGCGCTGGTAAATCTCGCGGCGGAATGTAGTTGGTTTTTTCGTTTGAATTGTCATTTTATTTTCCTTGGCTCTCGGACTCGAAAGTCTTTGCAAAGCACCCTGTGGGCCAGACTTTCGAGCTCCAACGTCAGGAGACGTTGGACTCCAGATCACTCAAAAATCATCAAATGCTCGACGATTGGTCCCAATGCCAGCGCGGGCAGAAAGCTCAACGCGCCGACGATGATGATGACGCCGATCAGCCATGCGATAAAAAGCGGCGTGTGCGTGGGCAGAGTCCCAGCGCTTTCGGGGACTTTTTTCTTCTGCGCCAGCGAACCTGCAATCGCCAGCGCGGGGATGATCAGCCAGTAACGGGCAAAGAGCATGGCGAAGCCAAGCGCCGTGTTGTAGAACGGCGTGTTCGCGCCGAGCCCTGCAAATGCAGACCCGTTATTATTCCCTGCCGATGAAAACGCATACAACACTTCGCTAAACCCATGAGCCGAGGGGTTGTAAATCGTCGCCCTGCCAGCCTCGCTCATCAGCGCAACAGCAGTTCCGATCAAGACCGTGACCACAGGAATCAGAATCATGACGGACGCCATCTTCATTTCAAAGGCTTCGATCTTCTTGCCGAGGTATTCTGGTGTGCGCCCGACCATTAATCCACTGACGAAGACCGCGATGATGACGAATGCCAGCATCCCATACAAGCCTGAGCCGACGCCGCCGTAAATGATCTCGCCCAACTGCATCAGCCACATGGGGACGAGTCCACCGAGCGGCATGAATGAGTCATGCATCGCGTTGACCGATCCGTTCGAGGCGGCAGTTGTCGCCGTTGCCCAGAGCGCGGAGTTTGCAATCCCAAAGCGGGCTTCCTTGCCTTCCATATTTCCGCCTGGGTTGGTGTCGGTTTGAGTCTGGTCGATGCCCATTGCGGTGAAAGCGGGGTTGCCGCCTTGTTCCGACCAAACCGCCATCCCTAGCAAAGTAACGAAGATGATGGTCATCGCAGCAAGCAGCGCCCAGCCCTGACGCGTGTCGCCGACCATTTTGCCAAACATGTAAACCAGCGCGGCGGGGATCAACAGGATGGACAACATTTCGAGAAAATTCGAGAACGGCGTTGGATTTTCCAACGGGTGAGCTGAGTTGACGTTGAAGAATCCGCCGCCGTTTGTGCCGAGTTGTTTGATGGCGACCTGCGAAGCGGCGGGTCCTACGGCGATGACCTGCTCGGTCACCTCCGCTGACGGTTGAATCAGCTCAACGGTTTTGTACTCGCTGAAAGTTTGAACCACGCCCTGAGAAACCAGCGCCAACGCCAGCACAATCGAAAGCGGCAGGAGGATGTAGAGAGTCGAGCGAGTCATATCCGCCCAGAAGTTGCCGATCTCTTTTGTGGTGTGACGGATGATGCCACGGATAAAAGCAACCAGCACTGCCATGCCTGTCGCTGCGGAAACGAAGTTCTGCACAGTCAAGCCGAGCATCTGCGAAAGATAACTCATGGTCACTTCGCCGCCGTAACCCTGCCAGTTGGTATTGGATGCAAAGCTGACAGCGGTATTCCACGATGAGTCAGCCGCCACTGCACCGAGCCCCTGCGGGTTGAGCGGCAGGAATGCTTGGAGTCTTTGTAAGGCATAGACTGCAAGCAAGCCAAGTCCATTGAAAACCATCACGGCAACGGCGTACATCTTCCAGTTCATCTCCTCTTCGGGTTTGACGCCTGAAATGTGGTAAATGAACCGTTCGACAGGTCCAAGTGCGTAATCCAGAAAAGTCCGCTCGCCCTGATAGACCTTTGCCATGAACGAGCCAAGCGGTTTTGCGAGTGCCAGCAAAACCGCGAAGTAGAAAATCAATTGAATCCAACTATAGATGTTCATCCGAACCGCTCCGGTTTAAGTAATGCCAATACAAGGTAGACAAAGAGAATGAGCGTGACAACGCCTGTTACAACGTATAAAACGTTCATGATTTTTCCTCCATTAACCGCTCACAGACCGCAATCAGTCCAAAGGTGAGGGCGAAGAAAAGTAAGGTCAGTCCGATGTAAATCAGATCGTTCATTTGTGCCTCCAATTCGGACGTAGTTTATGGTTTTATTGGTCAAAAAGGGGACAAGGAACAATTGTGGGAGGTCAAGAAAGAATAAAAGAGTCCCGTCTCGAAATTCAGGCTTGTTTGCCGCTGGAATCAAAAACGCTGGCTGCCGAAGGCAATACCAGCGTCTGCTTTTTACGTATGTCTCGAAGAGGGGATTAAGCCCAGCCCAACAGCCTTGCAATGCTTGCCGTGAGGAACGTCACAATGATGGCAGTCCCCAAAGTGATGACTACGCTCACGGTTGCCCATTTGAGCGATTTGGTCTCCTTGTAAATTGTCATGATGGTTGTGGCACATGGATTGTGCAGCAGCGCGAACAGCATCAGGTTGACGGCGGTGAGCATGGTCCAGCCGTTGCCGGAAAAAATTGCAAAGTATTTGTCAGGACCTGGGTCGATCATCATGCCTGCGCCTATGTAAACCATCATCATGGTTGGCACGACGATCTCGTTGGCGGGGATGGCGATGATGTATGCCAGCAGGATCACGCCGTCGAGTCCGAGCAGCAGCCCGAAGGGATTCAGCCAATCGGCAATGGCGCGGGCAAGGTTTGAATCACCGATGGGGATGTTTGCCAAAACCCAGATGATGGCTCCTGCGGGTGCGGCAGTCTGCATGGCACGCCAGAGGACGAAGAGGGTGCGGTCAAGCAGGGAGGTGTAGAGGATGCGTCCGATGTTGGGACGGCGGTATGGGGGAAGCTCCAGTGTGAAGGCGGATGCTTCGCCTTTGAGGACGGTGCGCGAGAGCAGCCACGACATCAGGAATGTAAAGAAGATGCCGATCAGCACCACGCCGACAACTGTCCCTGCGGCGATGAACGAGGTCAAGGCTGGAGGAAAGGATGCCGCCACGAAAACCGTCGCCAACATGATCAGAGTGGGGAAGCGTCCGTTGCACGGGACGAAGTTATTCGTCAGAATGGCGATCAGCCGCTCGCGCGGAGAGTCGATGATGCGGGTGGCGACCACGCCCGCGGCGTTGCAGCCAAATCCCATTGCCATCGTCAGCGATTGTTTGCCGTGTGCGCCAGCCTTGCGATACAGCCAGTCGAGGTTGAATGCCACACGCGGCAGGTAGCCGAGGTCTTCGAGGATGGTGAAGGCGGGGAAGAAAATCATCATCGGCGGCAGCATCACACTGATTACCCAGGCAAGTCCGCGATAGACGCCATCCCAGATAAAGCCCGTGATCCACCACGGGATGTTGAGTGACTTGAAGAGCGCGTTGCCCCAATCGCCGATGGCAAAGAGGACGGTGGCAATCATTGCAGAGACGGCGTTCGCGCCCGAGACGGTCAGCCAGATGATGATGGCAAGCAATACCAACATAATAGGCAGCCCGACAATCGGCGATGTGACGAGGCGGTCGATCCGCTGGTCGAGGTCGTATTTTTTGTCGGTTGCCGTTTTTACTGCGCGTTTCGCAATGCTCTCGGCTTCGTTGTAGAGCGATTTGACAATTTCGTCGCGGAAGCCGGTGGATAAACTTCCACGCAAGACTTCGGCCTTGGATAGGATTTCGTTAGGGTTCATGGTTACTGCCTCCCTTGAACTGACATCTTCCTTGAGAACTGCACATCCGCTCGTTGTTGACGCGCCACGCGTTGCCCGAGTTCGCCCGACAGCAGCGCTTGTTGCACTTTCGCGTCGCCGTCCAGCAAGCGGATTGCCAGCCAGCGGGCATTTGGCACGCCGGGGGCGGCTTGCTCGATCATCGGCACGAGTTCGCTGACGGCTTTCTGGAATTCGGGCGTGCCTTCCACGCGCATCGGCTTGGTGACGATGCTGCCTTGAATGACTTCGGCGATTGTCGAAAGCAAAGCGGGGACGCCTTCGCCTGAACGCGCTGTGATGGGGATGGCGGGCACGCCGAGGTCGCGGGCGATGGAACGCGCGTCCACTTCGAGTCCCTTGCGGTGGGCTTCATCCATCAGGTTGACTGCGACCACAACCTTGTCGGTAATCTCCATCACCTGCATTGCAAGATTGAGATTGCGTTCCAGCGCGGTGGCGTCGGTGACGACGATGGTGCAGTCTGGCTGCCCGAACAGGATGAAGTCGCGTGCCACTTCTTCGTCCTGCGAAGCGGAGAGCAGTGAGTAGGTGCCAGGCAAATCCACGATCTTGTAGCGGACTCCGTTGAACTGGTATCCGCCTTCAGCGCGGGTGACGGTTTTGCCGGGCCAGTTGCCAGTGTGCTGTTTGAGTCCCGTCAACGCGTTGAACAGCGTGGACTTGCCCGTGTTGGGGTTGCCAGCCAGTGCAATCACGCGGTCGTAGTTATCAAGCTTGATTCCCATCTGCTCCAGTTCCGCATACGCAGGACAGGTTTCGCAGTGTTCGGTGGGGAGTAATTTTTTGTTGTTTTCCATATGTTCCTCTGTTGGAAATGTCAAATAAATTTTGGAAAAAACCTTCCAGTTTGTTTCATGTACTCGCGATACTCATCGCCAAACTTTTCGATGAGCTTTGCCTCTTCCTTGTCGGTGCGGCGGACCAGAACCAGGAAGACAAGCACAGTCGCCAGCCCGATAAACCAGTTTTCCGCCAGCAGGGAAAAACCGATGTAACCGATAAGTCCCATCAAATACAGCGGATGACGTACCCAGCGGTAGGGCCCGCTTGTGACGAGCTGCGCCGACTTGCGGGTAACAACTGTCCGCGTGACGTTGCGCCCAAGGTTGCTGAATACCCAATATGCCAGCAGGTCACCAAGAATGCCCAGCGCAACACCAATCCAGCGCAGGGTGTCGGGCAGTTCGATGCTCGACCATTTCATCCAGTTTGGGTTGATGAGGTAGGCAAACACGCCTCCCCAAATCGAAAGCCCAAAGATGCGAAGCAATACGGTTGTCAATGTACCTTCTTCTTTGAGGGAGATTTTTTCATCTCCAGTTCTTTCCGCCTTGATGCGGAATGTGGATGAAATTGCCGCGCCAATAACGAGAATGACGGCAGCCAAAATTCGGAAAATATTTTCGTTCATTTTTACCTTTAAAAGTTATCTAAAATTTTAAACGCCCAGGACGCCGGATAGGATAAAAACAAAAACGGCGCCCAGGATAATTCCAATGGCAGTGTAATGCTGGTGACCATGCTCCCGCGCCACGGGGACGAGTTCATCGAGTGTGATGAAGACCATCACGCCGCCCGCAAATGCCAGCGCGGCTGGAATCAACGCATCGAAGGAGGTCAAAACCAGTCCAGCCAGCAAAGCCCCGATGGGTTCGGTCAAGCCTGAGAGCAGGGCAAAGACCGCCGCCCGTCGTTTCGACATCCCCGCCTTGTAGAGCGGAAGCGCTGTGGCGATTCCCTCCGGGATGTTGTGCAGGGTGATGGCGGTGGCGATGAAAATTCCAAAAGCGGGTGTATGCGCGTACCCCGCGCCGACGGCAATCCCCTCGGGCGTGTTGTGGATGGCAATGCCCAAGGCTACCAGTAACCCTGTCTTCAAAAGTTTTACATCCGTGATGTGGGTCTTGCTTTTCCAGCGCCATTTGTGGGAAGCTCCCTGCCCGTCTCCATCTTTGACCGCATCTCTTTTTCTAAAGACATCGAACTCCTTTTCTCCGAAGCGGATGTGCGGAATCAGCATGTCAATTGCCAGCATGAAAAGTGCACCCAATGCAAAGCCAATAGTTGTTGTCCAGACTCCTGCAAGTTCCAAAGCATGGTCGACCAGGTCCACAAAGGACAATGTGATCATCACGCCCGCAGTGATACCCATTAATAATCCAAACATACGCCTGCCTGGCTGGCGAATGACGGCGATTACGCCGCCCAGCCCCGTCCCCAACCCCGCGATCACGCTCAGCGTAAGAATTTTCCAGATCATGTGTGCTTCGATGCTTTCTTGTGTTGTTATTCTGTTCCATTGGAGGGCTAAGCTCCCGATGAAGCAGGAGTTGGTTAAACGGGCTTGACCCAAATTTGCGCCGCCTGGTCTTTTCGCAGCGCAATCAACGTGCCTCGCACGCGATAGGCCCGCGGGTCGCCGAAGAAGTTTTTTAGTTCAGGATAAATCAACGTGCCCGGTGTCAGGCCCAAATCCAGGAAGCGGCGACGGGTGAAGCCCTGCACGGCTTCGTCGAGTTCGACGATTTCCGCCTTCTGGTTGTGTTCCAAATCCACCAGCGAGACCGCCTGCGCCCGCGCCACTTCGCTCTCTGCCAGCGGAGCCACGCTCACATTCGCGGCGACGGCTGGCGCGAGACGATATTCATGCTCGCCATCGGTCAGCAAATAACGCTGCGGATTTTTATCTATCACGCGGATGACCTGACCCAGGCGGAGTCCAGCCGCCAGAATTTGCTGATAGGCGAGGGCGGGTTCATCCTCAAGGTGGACAATGCGAATCGACCCCTCAGCCTGATACGCCGTCAGCGGCATTCCCTTCGCTTCGGGCAGAATCCCCTCGCGGTTGGGGATGGGGTCGCCGTGTGGGTCGCGGGTGGGAAAGCCCATTGCGGCATCCATCTCGTCAAGTTGGGTGTCGCTGCTGGTATGTTCGCGGCGGTGCGCCTCGGTGTGGACTTTTTCCAGCGGCATCCGTGCCTCGTCTGTGAGATATCTCTCCCACAAACGGTGCGCGCGGACAACGTGCAGCGCCCAGCGTTCGCCTTCCGTGGTCAGGTGCAGTTGCGCGCCCTGCGATTCGATCAGCCCCTGCTCTTCCATGTTCTCGATGAGTCGCGTTACTTCGCCGCGTCGAATGTCCAACGTGCCAGCCAGTGATTCTGGCGAAGCATGACGCCCCTGCTGTTCGCGGTCGAGCAGATGTTTGAGCGCGTCTTCCACCTGCTCGCGTTCCTGCGCCACGCGATAAGTTTTGTACACAGCCAGCAGTCCCACGCGGGGGATGAAGACTGCAATCAATAGGACAATGCCAGTGATAATCCAGAATGTTGTATTCATAAATTTCCTTTTCTACGAAAGTTTGGGAAGGAAGCGACCTGTCCTCTTCATGTATTCACGATATTCATCACCGAATTTTTCGATGAGATTGGCTTCTTCCTTCGGAGTGCGGATTGCCATGACAGTAAAAGCCAGTGCGCCCAGCAAAATGATGAACCAATTATCTGCCATTAACCCGAAGGATACAAATAAGAATGCTCCGACTGTGTAAAGCGGATGCCGCACCCAGCGATAGATTCCGCTGGTGACGAGTTTATGTTCTTTTCGCGTGGCGCTGACGGGAGTGATGCTACTGCCAATACTGCTGAACAGCCAGTACAGTAAACCAATGCAAACAGTGCCAGCGCCAACTCCCAGCCAGCGGACGATTTCAGGCAGGTTTAGTTTTGACCAATCCATCCATGCGGGATTGAGAAGATACATGAATGGGCTAAGCCAGAGCACCAATCCGCCAATGCGGATGATGGTCATCATGAGGTTGCCATCTGCTTTGCGTGAGAGTCTTTCCCCAGTACTGCGATCTGCCTTGCTGCGAGAATACCCTGAGATACCCATGCTTGTGATAAGAATTGCGGCGGCTAGAATTCTAAAAATAGTTTCGTTCATTTAATAACCTTTCTACTCATTACAGTTTTCTTTTCGTTTATTCTCTGGGTTCCACAAAAATCCTTGTGGTGATGTTCAACCCAAGCACGTTGGATTTTTGCCCGACCTTGACGGTCAGGTTGTTGTCAAAGGATGAGTAATCGGTGACTTCGATTTGAATGCCTGGAGTCAGTCCCAAACTGTCGAGATGGCGCAGCAGGTTTGGGTCGTGGGCGTTGACTCGCAGAATTATTGCCGTCTGGTCGGGACGCAGGGATGCAAGCGGCGTCGAGTCGTCGGCGGGCATGGCCAGGTCTTCGGACGGAATCAACTCCCCGTGCGGGTCGCGGGTGGGATGTCCCAGCGCGGCGGCAATCCGCTGTTCCAAATCCTCGGAAATCACATGCTCCAGCCGATCCGCCTCCTCGTGGACTTCATCCCATGCGTAGCCGAGGGTCTGGACCAGCCAGGTTTCCAGCAGGCGGTGATGGCGGATGACCTCCAGCGCGGCGCGTTTGCCGGCTGGGGTGAGGGTCACGCCCTGATGTTTTTGATACGCCACCAGCGCGGGCTTTTCAGCGGCGAGTTTTTGAATCATCCCTGTCACCGAAGCGGGCCTGACCTTCAACTCGCGCGCCAAATCATTTGTGCTGGCAGGGGAGCCGTTTTCGGTCAGGTCGTAAATCCGCTTGAGGTAATCCTGAGTGGAGGTGGATGGTTTCATTTATCATTTCCAAAGTGTGGGGGTGTGAGAGGTTCCATTTTTGATACTTCTTATTTGATCAAAAGTCCTGTAACCCAGAGCATTAACATGCCAGTCAGGACTCCGCTAAAAACAGTCATTGGCATGGCTCCGCCTTCTCGTGCGGTGTCCTTTTGAATAAGTTTGGCGATTTCATAAATCACTTCAAAAATTGCGCCAGCGCCGATGGCAAGGAATAACACCGCCAGGAAAGGCGAGGGCGTGTAACCGCCGATCCATGCGCCGATGATTGCGGGTCCGCCGCCGATCATCCCCATGATGGCGAGCCTGCCAAGGCTGGGTCTGTCGCGCAGGACGGGCGCAATGATGCCAAGTCCCTCGGTGATGTTTTGGATGATGAAGCCGACGACGAGGAACGTGCCAAGCGCGATCTCACCAACGTTGTACGCCGCGCCGATGGCAAGCCCTTCACCGAGATTGTGGAATCCGATTCCAACCGCGATCATGAAAGCGACAGCGAGCCTGCGGTCTGTTTCGTTTCCTGTGATTTCAGTTTGGCGTTTTGAAATGGCATCCAGCAATAGGAATGTGGCAACGGAGCCAATGCCAATCAAGCCAATGCCTTGAAATGCTGAAGGCACTTTGCCCGCGAATTCAAGCGCCTCGGCAAGTGTGTCCAAACCAAGGAATACGAGCAGCCCTGCCGTGACCGCCATGAGGAAAGCCATTGTGCGGCGTCCAAGTTGGCGCAGGGCGGGGAACCAGAAGATGCCGAGGAAGACAGGGATGACTCCCACGTACAAGCCGATCAACGTGAAGCCCCAGAAAGTGCTGCTCGAAGGTTGCGGGGTTTCAAACGCAACAGGGATTTCAACATTGAAGGGGACAGCGTTGCTGGTGAAAATCGTAATTGCGTACGCTTCGCCATAAGACCACGGATAGTCAAAACGAATCACGGCACGTCCAAGCCGTTGAATGTTCGCACCTGGTTCCACGTTAAATGGCATCACTGCCGAGTTGATGATGATGTTTGCGATCGTGATTTCTTCAGGTCCCGTGTTGCGGACGTGAAGTTCGATGCTGTTTTCTTTGAGGACATAACGCTCCACGTCCAAGCCTTCAACGGGTGCGGCGGATTCGAGACCGAGTCCGCCGCCTGTGGAGAGGAAGAGCGCGATCACCCCAGCCAGGAGAATGACCGGGACCAGAAGCAGGATGAGGTTCTGGAAAGTGAAGCGAGTGGTTTTCGTCGTATTTTCAGTCATGGCGCACCTGTAATTGTTCCGTCACTTCGAACAAGCCATTCCAGCCAAGCTCTGCGAACTCTGTCACATGAGCATGGAACATGTACATGCCCGGATATTTATAACTGAATTCCAGAATGCCACGCTGGGCTTGTCCTTGGATAATCGTATCTGTAAATTCGGACGGTGTGAGACTCGTGCCAGTGGGGTAGTAGTTAAAGAAATTGGCATGCAAATGGAAAGAGTTGAGTAAATCGAACTCAAGGATATTCACAAGATAAACGCGGACAGTTTCACCGACTTTGATCTGGATGGGATGATTCTGGTAATGAAACGGAATCCCGTTGACCGCGTAAAAATCATTTGCGTCGTCGAAGTCAATGTCGAAGCCGCTCATCACCATCACCATTTCATGGTCAACGGGCGGGCGTCCCGCTTTTGGGTCAATGATGAATGCGCCGTAAAGCCCCTTCGCAATGTGACGCGCCAGCGGGAAGACATGACAGTGATAAAGGTGAAGCCCAAACGGTTCCGCGTCAAACTCATAAGTGAATGTCTCACCAGGTTGAATGTTGCCGCCTGGACCTGTTCCCGGCACGCCGTCCATTGCGCCCGCGTGGAAGCCGTGGAAGTGCATGGTGTGTGGATGGTCGCTCCCGTTTTGAAAAATGACACGAATGTGGTCGCCCTCCGTGCAGCGCAAGGTTGGACCTGGAATGCGTCCGTTATACGTCCACGCAGGGAACTTGATTCCGGGTACGATCTCGATGTCCCTGTTTAGTGCGATGATTCTGTATTCCCGTAGTGTCCTGCCGTCGGGCATCGTGGATACTTCGCCGTAATCAAAGTCGGTCAAAATATCTGTGGGGTCGAAGCCGTTAGCTTCGTGGTCCACTTCGCCTACGGTTCCTGGCATGATGCCGTCACCATGTTGCATTTGGAGAGCGGTGGAGGTGTTTTGAATCTGACTCACCCCGCAAATGTCGTCTGGCAGCACAGGCTGGGGGACATTTCTTTGCGCCCATGCCGCTCCGCCTACTGTACCGAACATTGCAAGTCCGCCAACTTTAAGAAAATCTCGTCTTGATATGGATTTCATATTCGCTCCTCGGTTATCTCTAAAATTTAGTTATTCCTAAATTATTTTATATCTTTTCCTAAAAACTGTCAAGAAACTGGCGCTTGACTTTAGAACTGGAACTCTGTAAAATAATCTTTGTTAGTACAGTGAATTTACAAAGTGGAGCCTTGAGCCATAATTTTATGAATCTCGAAATTTGCGTTGACAACTACGAGTCATTTTCCACAGCCATCGCTTCGGGGGCAGACCGTATTGAACTGTGCTCCAGCCTGAGGGAGGGCGGGCTGACGCCGTCTTATGCTTTCATGGAGGCGGCGTTGAAGGCTTCTGTGCCTGTCTTTATGATGGTCAGACCGCGCAGTTGCGATTTTCTCTACACCGAAAATGAAATCGAAATCATGCACCGCGACATCCACGCCGCCCAAAAACTTGGCGCGCCGGGTGTCGTGTTTGGCGTTCTAACCGCCGATGGACAAATTGATTTCCCAGTCATGAAGTCGCTGGTTAGGGAGGCGGCTGGAATGGACGTCACCTGTCATCGGGCGTTTGATCAGGCCCGGGATGTGTTTGAAGCGGTTGACGCGCTGGTCGAGTTGGGAGTCAAAAGGATATTGACTTCGGGACAGGCAGAAAATCCCTACGACGGGATGGAGATACTCCAAAAAGTTGTGGCTTACGCCCGCAAGAGAATCATGATTATGGCGGCTGGAGTAACCCCCGTCACGGTGAATGAAATTGTCTTGAAAACTGGCGTGGACGAAGTCCATTCTGCGACGGCTGTGTTGCGCAGCAGCGGCATGACCTACATCCGCTCCGACGCAAAAATGGGACACGGCGACGACTTTGCCTTGAACGTCGTCGATGGCGAACAGGTGAAAGGAATCAAAGCAGGGATTGCGAATCTGTGATCCGTGATTTGACCTGATGACATGACCACGAAAAAAGCCACTCACCAGCAAACCAAACAGCACAATCGTGACCTCGTCCTGCGGACTATTTTCGCAAACGAGTCCATCAGTCGCGCAGAAGTTGCGCGGGTGACTCACCTGACGCGCACGACTGTTTCTGATGTGGTGAATGGTCTGCTCACCGAAGGTTTGGTGGAGGAAGTCGGCAGGGGCGAGTCGCTGGGTGGCAAGTCGCCTATTTTGTTGAGCGTGGTCGCCGACTCGCGCCATTTGATCGGCTTGAATCTCGCGCAGGATAAATTTACTGGCGCGATTGTGAATTTGCGCGGGGAAATCAAAGAGATGGTGGAGTCGCCTGTCCACGACGACAACGGCGAAAATGCCCTCAACCTCGTGTATCAGATGATTGACCAGTTGATGAAGAAGAAAATCAAGCCGATTGTCGGGATCGGCGTCGGCACCCCGGGCTTGGTCAACACCCGCGAAGGGGTGGTGGTCAACGCGGTCAATTTGGAGTGGCAGGATCTGCCGCTTAGCCAATTGCTTGAAAAGAAGTACAAACTCCCTGTGCTGGTCTTGAACGATAGCCAGGCAGCGGCAATCGGTGAATTTGTCTACGGTGGCGACCATGCACCCGATGAGAACATGGTTGTGGTCAACGTCATTCATGGCATTGGCGCGGGCATTTTGATCAACGGGCGGTTGTTTCAGGGCGACGGCGGCGGCGCGGGCGAAATCGGTCACGTGGTGGTTCAGGAAAACGGCGAACTCTGCCGCTGTGGCAAGCGCGGATGTTTGGAAACCGTCGCGAGCGCGCGGGCGGTGGTCAAGCGGATGAAGATGAATTCGCTCGCCGAAGTGGTGTCTGCTTTTGGCGCGGGCAATGCCGCTGCCAATGAAGCCATTGAGAATGCAGGGCAATACCTTGGCTTGTCGCTTGCCAATTTGATTGCGACGCTCAATATCCAAAAGATTGTTTTGACAGGTGACATGACCCGCTTCGGTGATAAATGGCTGAACGCAGTCAACGATTCCATGCAGGCGGGCGTGTTCAACCGCATCAGTGAACGCACCAAGCTCGAAATCGGCAAGTTGGATTATCGCGCCTGTATCCTTGGCGCTTCCGCGTTTTTATTGCTTGACGATTATTCCCTTTTATTCAACGAGGAAAATTGATGTCTTTGCAGTTGATTGTTCCCCGCATTGTCCCGCCGCTGGATGAAGGCTTTCGCCCCGCTATTTTAGCGAATCGAAACTTCCAACGTGAAGTTGATTCTGCTGGCGTGAAGCTGGTCCTCGGCGTGGAGCGCAGTGCAGACGGGGTCTCCCGCTTCGAGACCAAAGTCCTGCCCGAGGGTCATCCCAGCTTTGAGGCGAATTATCAGTTCATCGAGCGGATTGTCAAATTTCTGCTCTGGCAGCGCGGCGGACATACGCTCTACGTGGGCGGCTCTCCCAAGATTGCGAATTATTTGAAAAGCGTTTATTCCGCGAATGGTGCGAGACATTTCGATTACAAATTTATGGGCGGGCAGGTGTACGAAAAAGAATTTTCGGTCATCTCTTGTGCGGTGGACGAAGTTCCCGCCGCGCGTGAGACGGGCAAACTGCTTGGGCGTAACCTGAACGGCAACCGCATTGGCTTTGACCTCGGCGCGTCTGACCGCAAGGTAAGCGCGGTGGTGGATGGGACCCCCATCTACAGCGAGGAAGTCATTTGGGAGCCGCGCAAGCACGCCGACCCCGAATACCACTATCGCGAGGTGATGACCGCGCTGAAGACTGCCGCCAGCAAAATGCCCCGCGTAGACGCCATCGGCGGAAGCTCCGCTGGCATTTACATCGACAACCGCCCGATGGTGGCTTCGCTCTTTCGCGGAATCCCGCAGGAGAAGTTTGGCGAGATTAAAAATATGTTCCTGCGAATGCGCGACGAGTTGGGCGTGCCGCTGGAAGTCATCAACGATGGCGACGTGACCGCGCTGGCGGGTTCGATGTCGATCGAGGATAACGCCGTGTTGGGCATTGCCCTCGGCTCGAGCGAAGCGGCAGGCTATGTCAATAAGGAGGGGCATATCATGGGCTGGCTCAACGAACTGGCGTTTGCGCCGATTGACTACAGCCCGAACGCGCCCGCTGACGAGTGGTCAGGCGACCTGGGCGTCGGTGCGATGTATTTTTCGCAGCAATGTGTTTTCAGGCTTGCGCCAAAAGCGGGCATTGAAATCCCGTCCGCTGTGACTGACGCCGAGAAGTTGAAGTTCGTGCAGGAAAAACTGGAAGCAGGTCACGAAGGCGCGGTGAAGATCTGGCAAAGCATGGGTGTGTATCTTGGATATGGCATTGCCCACTACGCCGACTTTTACGACGTCAAGCACGTTTTGATCTTGGGACGTTGTACCTCCGGGCGCGGCGGCGACTTGTTGCTCGAAGGTGCGAAGAAAGTTTTTGAAGCCGAGTTTCCTGAATGGTTACAGAAAATCGAATTGCACCTGCCGGATGAAAAAGTGCGCCGCGTGGGTCAGTCTGTTGCGGCGGCGAGTTTGCCAGTAATCAATTGAGAAAAGACCTGACAGGTTTCCGCACGAAACACGAATCGACGCAGTACGCGATAAAACCTGTCAGGTCTATAAAGGATTTTTATGAAATTTCATCTCGATACAGCCGAAATTTACGTCCCTGATGAATTGCCTGTGGAGCAGGCGCTGGCGCGGACAACCCACCTGTGTTTCTCCGCCCACCAGGATGACATTGAAATCATGGCTGCGCAGCCGATTGTGGAATGTTTCCAACAAAAGGACAAGTGGTTCACGGGTGTGGTGGTGACCGATGGGCGCGGTTCTCCGCGCAACGGTCTTTACGAAAAGTACAGCGATGACGAGATGCGCCTTGTCCGCTTCAAAGAGCAGCGCAAGGCGGCAATCGTTGGGGAGTTTGCGGCACAGGTCATGTTGGACTTCCCAAGCAAGGTCATCAAGGACGCGACGCGCAATGAACCTGTCGAGGACATCCTCGCCATTTTGCGGGCAACCAAGCCGGAGTTTGTCTACACCCACAACCTTGCGGACAAGCATGACACGCACGTGGGAGTCACTCTCAGGGTCATCGAAGCCCTCCGCAGACTGAATCAGGCTGAACGTCCGGAAAAGGTCTTCGGCTGTGAGGTCTGGCGCGCGCTCGACTGGATGGTCGATTCCGACAAGGTCACGATGGATGTCTCCAGTCACGAAAATTTGCAGTTCGCCCTGCTGGGCGTTTTCGATTCACAGATTGCGGGCGGCAAACGTTATGACCTGGCTTCGATGGGACGTCGCCGCGCGAACGCCACCTATTTCGAATCGCATGGGGTGGATGATACAACGGGCTTGTCCTACGCAATGGACATGACCCCCCTGATGAACGATGCAAGCCTCAAGCCTGCAGAGTTTGTTCAGGGCTTCGTTCGGCGGTTGTCGCTTGACATTCAAGAGCGAGTTAACAGGATGGATGGAAAATCCTGATGCTTGAATCTCAACTCGAAAGGAGTAAAAACAAAAACAGAAAATTATAGTGAACGTTCGTTTGTGTAAATCGTTTTCCAAAATATTCAAGGAGAAGAAAATGCAAAAGAAACTGTTCGGTTTGTTGTCCGTTTTGATTTTGGTCAGCATGATGCTGGCTGCCTGTGGTGCTCCCGCCACTGAAGCGCCCGCTCCCGCGGCTCCTGTTACGGAAGCACCTGCCGCCACCGAGGCTCCTGCCGAGCCTGCCGCCACCGAAGCACCTGCCGCTGAAGAGATTACCCTTACACTCGGTTCCTGGCGCGTTGACGATGTTGCCGCCTGGGAAGTGATCACCGCTGCCTTCAAAGAAGAATATCCCAACATCACCGTCAAATTCGACCCGACCAATCCCCCCGATTACAATGCCACACTCCGCACCCAACTCGAAACTGGCACGGGACCCGATCTGTACTTCGTCCGTTCCTTCGCCACTGGTCGTGAGCTGTTCGATGCTGGCTACGTTGCTTCCCTGAAAGACCTGCCTGGCATTATGGACAACTTCTCTGACGGCTCCCGCGCCCCGTGGTCAACCGAAGATGGCGAACCCTATGCTGTGCCGATCATTGCAGTTTCGCATGGTATTTACTACAATAAAGACATCTTCGCCGCCAACGGAATCGAAGTCCCCGCCACCTGGGAAGAGTTGATGGCTGCCTCGCAGAAGTTGCTCGACGCGGGCGTCATCCCCTTCGCCAACGGCACCAAGGATGCCTGGGACATCAACGAAGTTGTGATGATGCAGTTCATCCCCAGCAACATCGGTGGTTACGAAGGTCGCATGGCTTACCTGAATGGCGAACGCTGCTTCAACAGTGAGGAAATGGTTGCCTCCTTCCAGCAGATTGCCGACATGAAGCCCTTCCTGCCGACAGGCTTTGAAGCCACCAGCTATTACGATGCCGCGCAGTTGTTCGCGCAGGGTCAGGCTGCGATGATGATGGACGGCTCCTGGAGCATTGGACCCTTCGAGAAGGATGCCACTGACTTTGAATGGGGCGTTTTCTATCCGCCCGCCCTCGAAGGCAAAGACCAGTATGTGACCTTCCACGTGGATGCCGCCATCGGTGCCAATGCCGCCTCCCCCAACCTCGAAGCTGCGATGACTTTCCTCGAATGGCTTGAGTCTCCCAAGTTTGCGGAACTGCTCGGCAACAACCTGCCTGGCTTCTTCCCGCTCACCAAGGAAGTCCCGACCCTGAGCGACCCGATTGCCGCCGACTTCATGGCTTTCAACGGCGCTGCCAAGGGTGTTGACATTCGCTTCGTTTGGGAAAAACTCCTCGCTGCGCCCTCTGGCAGTGTGGACGCCTACACCTCCCTCAACAACAACGTGATTGCCGTGTTGAAGGGTGAGAAGACCCCGCAGGAAGCCGCCGATGCCTTCAATGCCGACGTGGCTGCGTGGTACGAGCCTGCCGCGGCTTGCAAGTAGTTCGTTTCCAATTTTTGGCAGGGACGGGAAACCGTCCCTGCCAGCCAAACGAGGAGAGACCATGAGCCAAATGACCTTTTCAGGAAAACGAAGTGCGGGATTGCTCAGCAATGAGAATCGCCGCAAAGTGACCTGGGCGCTGTTCCTGCTCCCCGCCCTGTTGATCTACCTGACCTTCATGGCGATTCCGCTGTTTGACTCATTACGTCTCAGCCTGTACACGGGGCAAGGCTATACTCCGACAAAATTCGTTGGCTTTCAAAATTACGTGGACCTGTTTACCAATCCGCTCTGGCGTGAGAAATTCTTTGGCGCAGTCCAGCACACCTTCATTTTCTTTGGAATTCACATGTTGGTGCAAAACAGCCTCGGACTGCTGTTTGCGAATCTTTTATCCTCTGACTTTAAGGGCAGGAATTTTTTTCGTACGATTATTTTTACCCCTGCCACCCTCTCCGTGCTGGTGACTGGTTTCCTCTGGACTTTGATTCTCAACCCGAACTGGGGCGCGGTAAACAAGATTTTGATTGGCATGGGCTTGCGCGAATGGGCGCTGCCCTGGCTCGGCAGGGAGAATCTCGCCCTACCTGTCATCTCGCTGACCTCCGTCTGGCAGTGGGTGGGGATGCCGACTGTCATGTTTTTGGCGGGGCTGATGGGGATTTCGGATGAATTGCTCGAAGCCGCCCGCATTGACGGCGCTTCGGAGTGGGATATTTTCTGGAAGATAAAATTCCCACTGCTCAGACCCATCATCGGCATTGTCGCCATCCTGACCTTCGTCGACAACTTCAACGCCTTCGATGTTATCTACGCCATGGCGGGCGCGAAGGGCGAGCCATCGTATTCCACTGATTTACTGGCGACGCTCTTTTATCGCACGGGTATTGCGGGCGAACATCCCGTTGGCATTCCCAACATGGGCATGGGCGCGGCAATCGCCACCGTCACCTTTTTCATCCTGATGGCTGGCGTGTTGCTCTGGCTTTACCTGTCGCGCCGCAATGCAGAAGAAGCCTAATCGGGAGAAGCCGCCATGCTGAAAATCAAATTCAACCACGCGCTAACCTACATCGTCCTGACCATCTGGTCTGTGATTGTGCTTTTCCCGCTTTGGACGCTTATCATCAACTCGTTCAAGCCGCAGAAGGAAATCTTCAAAGACCCATTCGGCTTCCCGAAGAATTTCACCTTCGATGGCTACATCGAAGCATGGAACACGGGACGCTTTGATGTGTACTTCACCAACAGCTTGATCGTTACCGCCCTTTCGCTGACCCTGATTCTGCTGGTGGGTTCGATGGCGGCATATGCCCTCGCCAAATGGAAGTCGCCCATCGCTGATTTCCTGTATGTTTTTTTTATCGCGGGATTAATGATCCCCATCCGCCTCGGGACGATTGACCTTGTGCGCCTGATCAAAGCCCTCAACTTGCAGGATACCATCTGGAGCCTGATCCCCGTCTATGTGGCGATGGGCATGCCGATAGCGACTTTCGTGCTGACGGCTTTCATCAAGGAATTGCCCGGTGAGATGTTCGATGCCGCCAAAGTGGACGGCGCTTCGGAGTGGCAGATTTACAGCAAGATTATCCTGCCTCTCATGCGCCCCGCGCTTGCCACGGTCGCCATCTTCAACATGATCAAGATTTGGAACGACTTCTGGTTCCCGCTGGTTTTCATCCGTTCTGAAGAAGCGCGGACAGTTGCCCTCGGGGTCTCGCTGTTGTTTGGTCAATACCGCACCGACTGGACTCGCGCACTTGCCGTCCTCTCGCTGGCGGCGGTCCCGCTTTTGATTTTGTACGTTCTGCTTGCGCGTGAATTTATCAAAGGTCTCACGGCTGGCGCTGTGAAAGGATAGCTTGATGAATGGACGAGAACGCATTGCACTGGCAATGCAGCATAAAGAGGCTGACCGTGTGCCCGTCATGTCTCAACTGGCGTTGGGACATTATTTCCTGAACGCGGGACTCAAGCCGCATGAAATCTGGTTCACCAGCGAAGGCTTTGCCGAGGCGCTGGTCAAGATGCAGAGGCGCTATCAGTTCGACGGGATTCTGATCAACCTCCCAGGACGTCCACGCGATATTTTGAGTAAAATTCAGAAAATCGAAGAGACCAAAAAGGGCGAAGTGGTCACCTGGCGCAATGGTCACGTGACCCTCATCCCGTGGGACGACAACGCCCAATACGTTTACACCGCCCGTCCCGAGTTGCAGCCTCGTGCAGACTTGAAAAACCTCGACCCTGACCACCTCGAAACGGTTGACCAGTTCCCTGGCTATCTCTGGAATACCTATCACATCCCGTGGCTCGAAGGCAAAAAGGATTCCGCGCCTTTGAACGAAGTCCCCGATTATTTTTTAGATACCATTGACCTTGTCCGCGCAAAGACGAATGGGGAGGTTTCGGTTCACGGCGAAGTCTTCTCGCCCTTTACGCACTACCTGGAGTTGATCGGTTATCAAAACGCCATCATTGGCTTGGTGAAATATAAGGAGAAGGTCAAGGCGTTATTGGACAGGCTGACAGAGGCATCCATTGCCTGGGCGGTCGCTCAAGCCAAACGCGGAGTCGATGCAGTCTTGATTTCCTCGGCGTTTGCGGGCGGTGGATTCATCTCCCCAAAAATGTACGAAGAATATGTTATGCCTTACGAGCGCCGTGTGGCGGATGCCATCAAAGGCTGCGATGTTCCTGCTTACACCCACACCTGCGGCAAGATCGGCGACCGCCTTGAGTTGATGGAGCAAACGGGCACGATGGGTATTGACACCCTCGATCCTCATCCGCTTGGAAATGTGGAACTGGCTGACGCCAAAAACGGCGTTGGTCGGCGACTCTTTTTGAAGGGGAACATGAACTCGGTTTCGATTCTTGAATACACCACAAAAGAGCAGGTTCTTGCTGAAGCCAGCGAGCGGATTCAAATCGGCAAGCCTGGCGGCGGATACATCCTCAGCTCGGCTTGTTCCATCGCGCCGCGCGTCGAGCCGTGGAAGTTGGAACTGCTTACCCCACTTGCTGAAGAAATTGGAAAATATTGAAATGACTCTACACTCTGAAATCACTGAACAACCCGAACGAATTAAATCCCTGCTTTTTTCACAGCGCAAAATCGTCGAGCGGATCGCTGCCGAAATCCAAAAGCGCGATATTCAATATGTCTTTCTCTCTGCGCGCGGTACGTCGGACAATGCGGGGCGTTACGCCAATTATCTGCTAGGCGCGATGAACGGACTTCCGCTTGCGCTGGCGACGCCGTCACTCTTCACATACTACAAACAGCCGCCCAGGTTGAAGAACGCGTTGGTCATCGGCATTTCGCAGTCGGGCAAATCACCTGATATTGTCAGCGTGCTGGAGGAAGGCAAGAAGCAGGGCTGTTTGACTCTCGCCATCACCAATGAGCCGAATTCTCCGCTGGCGCAGGCTTCGGATTTTGTTTTTGATATTCAAGCGGGCGCGGAAAGAGCCGTCGCCGCAACCAAGACCTACACCGCAGAGCTGATGGCAGTGGCGATGCTATCCACCGCCCTGCACGGAAGTAAAAAAGCCTGGGTTGACCTGGCGAAAGTCCCAGCCTGGATGACGCAGGTGTTGAAACTGGACGATTTCATCTCGCAGGCGGCGCAGCGTTACCGTTACATCGACCAGACCGTCGTGCTGGGACGCGGTTTCAACTATGCCACCGCTTTCGAGTGGGCGTTGAAGATGAAAGAATTGACCTACATCATCGCCGAGCCGTATTCCTCCGCCGATTTCGCGCATGGACCCATTGCGATGATGGTAAAAGGTTATCCCGTGTTTGCGGTTGCGCCGAAGGGCAAGGTTCTTGACTCAATGCTGGAAATGCTCAAACGCCTGCGCGAGCTCTCTGCCGAGTTGGTTGTGATTTCAAATGATAAAAAAGCCCTGTCATTGGCTCAAGTCCCCTTGAATATTCCCGCCGATGTCCCCGAGTGGCTTTCGCCGCTGGTGAGCATTTTGCCCGCGCAGTTGTTTGCCTATCATTTGACCCTCGCCAAAGGCTACAACACCGAACAGCCGCGCAGTATCCGCAAGGTGACTGAGACGACGTGATCTACAAAGGACTCGAATAGAAATACGACGACTCACTCAAAATATGGGCGAGTCGTATTTTTAGCTGGTTGTTAAAACGCAATCTCGCCGATCTGCTCGAAGTTGACGTCGAACAATTCCTCGGCTTCGGTTTCCAACTCGGCGTCGGCGGCGTCTCCCGCGCGGACGCCGCGATTGCAGTACGACCTGTAGGGGCAGTAACTGCACTTCGAGACTTCATCCGTTTTCGGGTAGGACAAGCCAGCCGCCATCTCGCCTGCGATTCTCGTCAGCGCATCCCAATCCCGTTTGAATTGATCCGCCTTGTAGGGGAAACTCGCAGGATCGGCGGGGAAGTCCGCAAACCAGTAGATCATCTCGATTTGTTCCGGCGCAAAGGACTTGCCGCCGTTGAGGTGCGCCCCGGCTTGGGCGAGCAGGGCGCGGTACACCCGCGTCTGCCAGCGGACGTGAAGCCATTCGTTTTTGGGTCGCCTGCGGTAGGTCTTCCAATCGAAAATGGTGGCGCGGTCTCTGTCGATGGCAATCAGGTCATACTTTGCCACGAGGCGGAATTTCCCCAGCGGCGCGGAGAGGGTAATCTCCGGGTAAAGACTTCCGAGGTCTTTACCCGCAGGGCGCTGAGCGAGACCTCGGAGATCTAAGAAGTTAGACCACCACCTTCGCAGGTTCTCGGTATTTGCCAGCCTGCCGACCTGTTCGGCGGGGATGCCGATGAGATGCTGCTGCGCGAGGCGGTGAAAATATTCGCCTTCCCGCTGGTGCTTTTCATTTTCCAGCGCGGGTTCGGTTTCGATGGCGGGATATGCCAGCCGCTGCAAATATCGCAACTCGAAGCGGCGCGGACAATCCTGGTAATCCTGTAGCGACGACTGGCTGAGGGTGTTCAAGGGTTCTGTCATGGTTCTATTTTGCCACAGAATAAAGCGCCTATGCTATACTTTGAAAAAATATTTTTGGAGTTTGTGATGGGTCAGGATTCACAGGTGGCTGTCTTCATTGATTACGACAATATCGAGATCAGTGTGGAAGAGGCTTTTGGAAAAAACGCGGACGTGGATTGGAATCGCGTCCTGCAATCTGCAAGTCAACTGGGAAGGGTGGTGATGCGTCGCGCCTACGCCGACTGGGCGGAAGCGGCGGCGAGACAACGTCAACTGCTGGCTCTGGGCGTGGAGTTGGTCCACGTCAACAGCAAGCGCGGCAAGAACGCGGCGGACATCCGCATCGTGATCGACGCGCTGGAACTGTTCCACAACGATGGCAGTTCGTTTACTCACGTAATGTTGGTTTCGGGTGATGGTGACTTCACCGAGTTGGTGCACCGCCTGCGCGCGCACGGCAAAACCGTCATCGGCATGGGAATCAGCGGCACGAGCGCCGAGTATTTGGTCAATGCCTGCGATAAGTTCATTTACTACGACAAGTTGCAGGGCGTGAGCAAGGTCAAAAAGACGCCGCAGAATGGCGCAGGTCAGAATCCGCTGTCGGCGAAGCAAAGCAACGGGAGTGCAATCAAGCCCGGGATCGCCGTCGCCACCACGCCCGAAGGGAAGTTCGAGCAGTATTTGAGTCTGCTGGCGGCGAGGAAAATCCGCATTGCCGATGCCGACCAGCGTCCATTTGTCATCTATAAAATGTACGAACTGGTGAAGAACGCCGCCGAGCCGCTTACCTTCAACCAGTTAAAGGAAGAGGCGCAGGCGTTCTACGAATCCGCTGCGCCGAAAATCGAGCCGCAGGTCGTGCTGGATGTGGCGCACCAGCTTTTCCACACCTTTTGCTTCGAGTTCGACCCCGACAGCCACGAGCGGATTCTGAACCGCAGGATGTTCTTCGCGGCAGACGTGCAAAAAGCCGCCGACCTGCTCGATAAATGCGACCGCAAGATATTACAGCTGCTCATCTCCGACCTCGGCTCCCCCGACAAGCTGGATGTCGAAGTGCTTGCCCGCCTGCTCTATGGCGGCGCGCGCAGCCACAAGGTTCTGGATCACATCGCCGACTTGATGGCAGTGGAATAGTCATTTTGGACATCCTGTAACCATGCTTCGAAAGGCAGACCATGCTTCCTGACAGACTTCGTAAAAATTCGCAATTGATCGCCATGATTATTGCGGTGATATCGGCTCTAGCCGCCCAATATCTTTTTACCGGGGAAATATTCACCCACCAGAAGAATTCCAATACCTGGGTGTGGGAAACAAAATATACCTTTGCCGTGCTTCTCCTGGTTTTGGCAGCCGCTTGCTCGGCATGGGCGACATTTCGACGGGAAAAGGCGAAACTTGAAGATGAAACCACCCCGCTGTTGGACGACGGTATCAGGCGCAGGCGCATCTGGCTGGTCGCGGCGGGGGGGTGTTATCTGTCGTCCATCCTGATTTATCTGACCACCGGGGAAAACTCCTGGGTGCGGATGTTGTGGATGGCGGGCATTGCCCTGCTGTTGATTCCTTTCTGGATGCAAACCTGGGGCAAGCCTGACGGAAGGCGGATTCCAACCTGGGAATGGCTCCTGCTCAGTCTGATCGTGCTGATCGGCTTTGGGTTTCGCTATTGGAAGCTGACCGAGGTCCCCTCTCATGTGGATAACGATGTCGCCTTGATGGGGACGTTCGGCGTCGATCTGATTGAGGCGGAGAATTACAACTGGATCGGATATTCCAATTCCGAACATTTGTTGTCTTATGACCAGTTTATGGCGTGGAGAATGCGCCTGTTTAGACAAAACCATTACGGGATTGTGATGCCTTCCGTCGTTTTGGGGACTCTCACTCTGATTTTTGTGTTTCTGTTGGGACGTAAACTGAGCGGTCCGCTTGTGGGGTTTATGGCGGTGGGATTATTGACCATCAGCTATACCCATATTCATTTCAGCAGAATTCTATTCGGTAATTCATCCTTCTTTATGGCGTCTTTTGCGGTATATGCAATTTTCAAAGGGATGCGCACCCGCCAGCCTTTTTGGTTTACGCTGGCGGGAGTTCTTACCGGCTGGGGGCTGCTTCTCTATGATTCAAGCCGTGTCATCCCGGTTCTCATCGTCTCCATCATAATCTGGCAGGCGCTCTGGCATCGCCAACAGATCAAATCCATGTACAAGGATTGGCTGGTGTTGGGGGCGGGCGTCCTGTTTGCATTTGGACCCATGCTGGCGTATGCCGCCGTGAATTTCTCCAATTTTGCGGGGCGCGCCAACAAGGTCCTTTTGTGGGAGGATGTCGTCTGGCAGCATCAACTGGCGAGCTACCACACCGAGAGCCCCTTTGTCGTTCTTGTGGAGCAAACCTGGCGGACCTTCCTCACCCTTCACCTGACCGGCGATGGCAGTCCGCACTTCGCGTTCCAGCGCCCCATGGTTTCCTCGCTTACCGCCATGTTTTTCATTCTTGGGCTGGGATACGCCCTTACCCGCCTGAAGAACATCAGGCTCTTTGCCATGCTTGCCTGGATTTTCCTCACCTTCATCCTCGGCGGGGTGCTGACTGCCGACCCGCCTTACTGGCCCCATCTCAATATTGCCCTGCCTCCAATTATGCTGGTGGCGGCGCTGGGGATTGAAAGCCTTGCAGACGCCTTGAAAAAAGCCTTTGGTCGGGTTGGGTACATGGTATATGTCTGGGTGCTGATCGGCGTGCTTGTCGTTACCGGCGTCAACAACTGGCAGGTCTATTACGATTACGTCAAGAACAACGCCGGCAACCGAATCCGCATTGCGCGTTATCTTAATTCCCTGCCATCCAGTTACTACGTTTATCTTGCCAGTGATGCTTTTCCCTGGGGCGAACATGCCTTCCGCTTTTTTAGCCGCGACATGGAGGGACAAGACCTGGACCTCGCGGCACTGGAGAGCGAGCCGCCGGCGCTCGACCGTCCAACAGTATTTATTTTATTCCGCCATCCCGAGGTGATCCCTGTCTTGCAGAGGCTTTACCCGGATGGGGTGCTTGAAAATCATTACGATTTCGACAACCTGGTCTCCTTCATCTCCTACCGCGTCGTGCCCTCCACTGCCGATGTGACGCCCGAGTCTGCGGAGATCAGCCAGTTGAGTTCCGGCGGCTGGCAGTTGATTTTCCTCTTCATTGTGCTTTGGATCGGGTACGTGGCGTACAACCATTATTCCATGCAGGAAGCAAACGGGAAGGATGGGTAGCTGGAAGGAGTCATGGAACCGCAGGAATACGAGTTGATGTTCGAGGTCGAAACGGCGCACTGGTGGTATCTGGGCATGGAAAAAATCACCCGCGCCATTCTCGATCAGTGGCATTCTGCAAAACCGAATTCAACCGTCCTGGATGCGGGCTGCGGCACGGGCGCGGCGATGTCCACCTATCTTGCGGATTACGGGGATGTGACCGGCATCGACGTCTCGCCGCTGGCTTTGGGCTTTTGCCGCAAACGAAACCTGACTTCCCTTGGGCTGGCTTCTGTTTCGTACATTCCTTTTCCACCCGCAAGCTTTGACCTCGTCACCAGCTTCGACGTGCTTTACGAACAGGCTGTCCCCAATGACCTTGCCGCGCTGACCGAATTCCGTCGCGTCCTGCGCCCAAACGGTTTGACTCTGCTCCGCCTCCCAGCCTACAACTGGCTGCGCGGACAGCACGACCTCACCATCCACACCGCGCGGCGTTACACAGTTCCGCAAGTGACCCGGCTTCTCGAAGACAGCGGATTTCAACCCGTGCGTGTCACCTATGCCAATACCTTCCTTTTTCCGCTGGCGCTCGCCAAACGCCTGCTCGAACGCATCTTTCCGCCGGCCCCAGCCTCCTCCGATTTGTCGGTCAACGTCGGCAGGTTGAACGGGCTTTTCAAACATATCCTCGCCAGTGAGGCGTTTTTCGTCTCGCGCATCGGACTGCCCTTCGGCTTGAGCGTCATCGCCCTGGCGCGGAAACCCCAAACCGCATGAGTGAACAAAAAAAGATTTCAGGACTATCCATTTTTTTCCCAGCTTACAACGACGGCGGCACCATCCCCAGCATGGTGCTGACCGCCCAGATTGCCGCTCGCGCCGTCACCGACGACTACGAGATTATCGTGGTCAACGACGGCAGTCAGGATCACACTCCGCTTGTGCTGGCTGAACTCGAAAAGCAGATTCCCCAACTGCGGGTGGTCCACCATCCGCAGAACCGAGGCTACGGCGCGGCGCTCCGCACGGGGTTTGCATCCGCCAGCAAGGAGTGGATTTTCTACACCGACGGCGACGCCCAATACAATCCGCTGGAACTCCACTCGCTGGTCGATGCCTTGTGCGACGGCGTGGATGTGGTCAACGGTTGGAAGATCAGCCGCAACGACCCGTTTATCCGTGTTTTGCTGGGCAATATCTACAACCTCGGCGTCAAACTCGTTTTTGGAATCCGCTTGAAGGATGTGGACTGTGACTACCGCCTGATACGCCGCAGTATTTTCTCCGCCATTGAACTCGAAAGCAATACAGGTTCCATCTGTGTCGAGATGATCAAGAAGATACAGGACGCTGGCTTCAAGTTTGCAGAGGTCCCTGTCTCGCACTATCACCGCCAGTACGGACATTCCCAATTTTTCAACTGGCGGCGTCTGCTGCGGACAGCCCGTCACCTGATTATCCTGTGGCGGAAACTGGTTTTGAAAAAGCAGCGATGAATCCTGAACTTTTTCGAGGAAAACGTGCCCTCATTACCGGGGGACAGGGTTTTATCGGCAGCAACCTGGCGCATCGTCTGGTGTCTTTGGGGGCGCAGGTGCGGATCGTGGATGTGGCCCTGCCACACACCGGCGCAAATACTTTCAACTTGCACGGCATTGAACAAGATGTGGAACTTCACCACATGGACCTGCGCAATGCCGATGCAATTCCTGACTTGATCGCTGGTCAGGATTACCTTTTCAATCTCGCGGGTTTAGTCAGTCATGTGGACAGCATGGAAGCGCCGCAGATCGATTTGGAAGTCAATGCTGCCTGTCAGTTGTCCATTGTCCAAGCCTGCCTCAAACACAACCCCAAAATCAAAATCGTCTATGCGGGAACCCGCCAGATTTACGGGCGCTCCCAATATCTGCCCGTGGATGAAAAACATCCCATCGTCCCGGTGGATTTCAACGGCGTGACCAAACGCGCGGGCGAAATGTATCACCTCGTCAGCTACCGTGCCTACGGGCTTCATACAACCAGCCTGCGGATGATCAATACCTACGGTCCGCGGATGCATTGCAGGGATGGACGCCTAAACTTCCTCGGCGAGTGGATTCGCCGCCTGTTCGATCATCAGCCTTTGCAGGTTTATGGCACGGGCAAACAGATCCGTGACCTGAATTTTGTGGACGATGTGGTGGATGCCTTGCTGCTGGCGGTCAGCGATGAGAAATCGGCGGGACAGATTTACAACCTCGGCAGTTCAGAACCGATTCACTTGCTTGATCTGGCACAGTTGATGATCGAAGTCTTTGGCTCGGGAAGTTATGAACTTTGCCCTTTCCCCGCTGAGCGCAAGCGGATCGACATCGGCGACTATCACGGCGACTATTCAAAAATCCAAAGCCAACTTGGCTGGCAGCCCAAAATCTCCCTGCGCGAGGGGCTGGCGCGCACCTTCGAGTTTTACCGTCAGCATCGGGAGTATTACTGGTGAGTGACGAAATCTTCCCCATCGACTTGAAAGCCCAAACCCTTTCCATCCAGCCCGAAATTGACACTGCAATTGCAAGAGTTTTTGCTTCGGGACAGTTCATCCTCGGCGCGGAGGTTGAAGCCTTCGAGCATGAGTTTGCTGAATATTGTGGCGTTGCTCACGCCATCGGTATGGACTCAGGCACGAGCGCGATTGAACTCTCCCTGCTTGCCTGCGGAATTGGTGCGGGTGATGAAGTCATCACTGTATCAAACACGGCTGTTGCCACTGTCGCTGCCATCGAGTTGACAGGCGCAAAGCCTGTGCTGGTGGACATCGACTCGCAGACTCTGACCCTCGACCCGTCCAAGTTGGAAGCTGCACTCACGTCCCACACTCGTGCCGTCGTTCCTGTCCATCTCTATGGTTGCCCAGCGGATATGAATCCCATCTTGGATTTTGCCCGTGCCCATCAACTTTTTGTCATCGAAGATTGCGCCCAGGCGCACGGCGCACAATATCACGGCAAACCAGTGGGTGGGCTGGGACATCTCTCCGCGTTCAGTTTTTATCCGACCAAAAATCTTGGAGCCTATGGCGACGGCGGCGCCGTGCTGACGAATGACCTCGCGTTGGCAGAGCAGGTGCGGCTGTTGCGGCAATACGGTTGGGACGCGAACCGCGTTAGTCAGCAAAAAGGAATGAACGCCCGTCTCGACGAAATGCAAGCCGCCATATTGCGCGTCAAGTTGCGCCGCCTCGAAACATGGAACGACCGCCGCCGTGAACTGGCGGCCCTCTACCAATCTCTTCTCGCTGATGTTTTGACTTTGCCCGTCGAGCCGCCTGAAACCCGCCACGTCTTTCATCAATTTGTCGTGCGTCATCCACGACGGGACACCTTGCGGAATTACCTGCTGGAACACGGCATTCATGCGCAAATTCATTACCCAGTTCCTATCCATCTTCAACCTGCCTATCGTGGACTTGCTCTTCATTCTTTGCCCGTGACCGAATCCGCCGCCGACCAAATCCTCAGTCTGCCGCTTTATCCTGAATTACGAAACGAAGATGTAAAAAGAGTCTGTCAGATGGTACTTAGTTTTGATTCGTGATGTAGGGGCGGGGTCACTCCGCCCTACTGTTATGAAAATCAGTTATAATCTCAGACATGATCTACAGTTTCCGTGCGGGCAAATCCCCGCTCATCATCGGCGTTCGTGGCTTTATCTTCGAGGGGCTTCCTTGAATCGCGCCTATACGCTGAAAGTACTTCGTCAACTTTCTCATGCCGCAGGAGCGACCTGCGGCATTTTTGTTTGTAATAGCGTAGGGGCGACCCGACAATATCAATCACAACTCTGGCAGACCCTGGCGGGTCGCCCCTACATGGAATAAAAAATGGTACAACTTCAACTCGCAAACATTACTCTCGTCCTCGGCGCAAAGCGCATTTTCGAAAGCCTGAATTGGGAAATCCAAACTGGTCAGAAGATTGGTCTCATCGGTGCGAACGGCGCGGGGAAGTCCTCGCTCTTCAAACTTATCGAAGGCGAACATGGTCCCGAACTCGGCGGGAGCATCACCCGCGCCAAAGGCGTGACCACGGGATACCTGCCACAACATCCCGAACTTGATTCCACGCTGACGGCTTTCGACGCCGCGCTGGGGGGCAACCCGCGCGTGGCGGAAGTCCATGCCGAACTGGAGCGCGTGGAAAATAGTTTGGGCAACCCCGAAGTTTATGGAGATGAGCGCAAGCTACAACGGGCGCTCGAATTGCAGCACAAACTCATCGAGGAATACAACGACCTCGGCGGCGACTCGTATCCTGAGCGGGTGCGTGGACTTCTGCTCGGGTTGGGACTCGCTCAAAGTGAATTGACCAAACCCCTGTCGGTGTTGAGTGGGGGACAGAAAAAACTGGTTGGGTTGGCGAGCCTGCTTCTTGTCCGCCCCGATATTTTGCTCCTCGACGAACCAGACAATCATCTCGACCTGCCCGGCAAGATGTTCCTTGAAAAACTCATCCGTGAGTACGAAGGAACGGTGGTGTTGATCTCGCATGACCGTTACCTGCTCGACGCGGTTGTCACGCACATCGCTGAATTGGAGGACGGCAAGTTGACCCTGTTTGAGGGCGATTATTCATCCTATGTTTCGGACAAGGAAATGCGGCTGGCTCGCCAGGAGGAAGTGTTCCGCGCCCAGCAACACCAGATTACCCGTCTCGAAGCTGCGATCAAACGCCTGGCGATTTGGGGCAAGGTCTATGACAACGAAGACCTGGCGCGAAAATCCAAAGCCATGCAGAAGCGGCTGGACAAAATGGAAAAGGTCGAGAAGCCAATCACCGAACGCCGCCGCATGGGACTTCAACTAAACGGCTGGCGCGGCTCGAACAAGGTCTTGGAACTTGATGGCATCTCGAAGTCTTTTGGGTCGAAACGGGTGCTTTCGAATTTGAACCAGACCATCTGGCATGGCGAGCGTGTGGGATTGATTGGCGCGAACGGAGCGGGTAAATCCGTCCTGCTGAAAATGATCCTCGGGCAGGAACAGCCCGACGCTGGTGAGATCAAGATCGGTCCCAGCATTTCCATCGGACATTATGCACAGGAGCACGAGACGTTGGATTTCAACCAAACCGTTGTGGACGCTGTCCGCTATGCAGGCGAGATGAGCGAATCGCGTGCGACGGCTTTTCTCTTGCATTATCTTTTTACCTATCGACAGGTCTCGCAGAAGATCGGCGAACTCTCAGGTGGCGAACGCAGCCGGCTCCAACTGGCGCTGGTGGTTTTGTCGGGAGCAAATTTCCTGCTGCTTGATGAACCTACCAACAATCTCGACATTGCCTCCGCCGAAGTGCTGGAGCAGGCGCTCGAAGACTTTGAAGGCACGGTGCTTGTCATTTCCCATGACCGTTATTTTCTCGACCGAACAGTGGAGCGGTTACTGGTCATCGAAGATGGTCAACTGGTTGAATATCAAGGCGGCTACAGCGATTACCTTGGAATAAAAAATAAGTAACGCGCACAGCTTTGCGGTGTTGCATTCCTTAACTTTAGAAAGGAGATTGATATGGCTCAAGCTGGAATTCACGCAATGGTTGGAATGCTCACTCGTAAAGTTGCTGACAAGCGACGATGGCTTTTGTTTGGGGCGATATTGGGAAGTTTTATCCCCGACATGGATAATTTTGGCGTGGCGGTTGCTACTCTGACGAAAGCGCCCACCGAAGGCATCCATCGCACGGCGACTCACAGTATCTTCTTTATGCTGGCTGTTGTCGCGGTCTTTTATTTGCTTGGGCAGGTCAAAAAAGATGTGCGTTGGAGCAATCTCGGATTTGGTTTGGGATTGGGGTTGTTGCTTCACAGCCTGCTGGATATTCTCGTGTGGTTTAACGGCGTCGCGCTGTTTTGGCCCCTGCCGATCTGGGTCAATCTCTGGGAAAACATAACGCCGCCCGCCTGGTTCATGAAATTCATGGATCCTGCAGAATTCCTTTGCTTTGGGATTTACCTTTGGATATTGGGCGGTTGGGCCCATGGGCGCGGCACAGACGCGGACTTTATGGGTAAACACCGTATCTGGATGATGCTCGAGTTCGCGCTTTTCATCATCTTCACCCCGCTTGCCTATCTCATGACTAAAGGCTTTTTGACGATTTACGGCGCCCTGTATCTTTTCTCCATCACGATGGCTTTTTTTGTGACCATCCGCATGCGAAGGACGGTCGAGGCTGTAGAGTCTTGAAAATCAAATAGCGAACGTTATGCTATACTTGCCATCATCCAGACACCCAGCAACAGGAGCTTTCCATGCCGAAGAATATTGTGTTGACCCTGACGGGACGCGACAAAGTTGGAATTGTGGACAACGTGACCAGCCTGATCGTCAAGCATGGCGGCAATGTGGAATCCAGCCGCATGGCGCGGCTTGGCGGCGAGTTCGCCATACTGATGCTCCTTTCCCTTGCTGAAAATGAACTGGTGGGGCTTGATAAGGACTTTGCCCGGTTGCGTGGAGAGGGTTTTCAAGTGTTGCTGACGCCAACCGAGGACGAAACGGGGAAGTATGCGGGCTGGCTGCCGTATGAAATCGAAGTGACGGGCGCCGACCACGAGGGAATCATCCGCGAGATTGCGCATCACCTTGCCTCGCAGGGCATCAACATCGAGAGCATGGACACCAGTTCCACGCCCGCGCCGATGAGCGGCACACCGTTGTTCACGATGAAAGGCATCGTCCTCGTCCCGCCGAAGTTGACTTTTCATGTTTGGAGCGACGCGCTGGAGGATATTGGCGATAAGCTGAACGTGAGCGTCAAAGTGGGAATGGTCAAGTAGGTCGTTGAGATAACAGACAATCGAAAATAAAACAGCCGTGACAATTTGTCGCGGCTGTTTTCCTGTCTACTTGTTTTTCTGTCTACATATCCTAGAACAGACCCACAACCTTGCCAGTCTTCAGGTCCAAATCCACATCGTAGAAGACGGGACGGGTGGGTAGGCCGGGCATGGTCCGCATATCGCCGAGGATCGGGTACAGGAATCCCGCCCCCACGCTGGCACGGACTTCACGTACCGTGATGCGGAATCCCGTCGGCGCGCCCTTCTTCGCTGCATCGGTGGTGAAGGAAAGGTGAGTCTTCGCCATGCAGATCGGCAGGTGGTCGAAGCCGAGACGGGTGTAGCGTGCGATCTGTTCTTCGGCTTCGGGAGTGTAGTCCACGCCGTCGGCGCGATAGATTTCACGGGCGATGGTTTCGATCTTGCTCTTGATCGTCTCTTCCAGCGGATACAGGAACTGGAAGTTGGTCGGCATCTTGGATGCTTTGACCACAGCCTCAGCCAGTTTCTTCGCGCCTTTGCCGCCCTCCGCCCAATGGGAGGATACGACTGCGTCCACCGCGCCTGCCTTGACTGCGGCTTCGCGAACCAGTTCCACTTCGGCGGGGGTATCGGTTGCAAACGAGTTCACAGCCACCACCACATTCACGCCGAACTTGCGCGCGTTCTGAATGTGGCGCTCCAGGTTGGGAAGCCCGGCGCGAAGCAGGTCGAGGTTTTCATCCGTGTATTCGGGAGCCAGCGGTTTGCCAGCCACAACCTTCGGCCCGCCGCCGTGCATCTTGAGCGCGCGGACGGTGGCGACCATCACCACCACCTGCGGGATCAAGCCCGAGTAGCGGCATTTGATGTCGAAGAATTTCTCCATGCCGATGTCGGCGCCGAAACCTGATTCGGTGACGACAAAGCCGTCCTTGCCGACGAGTTTGAGTGCGATTCTGTCCGCGATGATGGAAGATTGTCCGTGTGCGATGTTGGCGAATGGTCCCGCATGGACGAAGGCGGGTGTGCCTTCGAGGGTCTGCATCAAATTTGGCTTGATGGCGTCCTTCATCAAAACTGTGACTGCGCCTGCCACGCCGAGGTCTTCGGCTGTGACCGCTTCGCCGCGTTTGTTTGTGGCGACGACCATGCGCCCGAAGCGTTCGCGCATGTCTTCCAGATCGGTGGTCAATGCCAGCACTGCCATGATCTCGGAAGCGACGGTGATGTCGTAGCCGGAACGATGCTCATGCCCGGCTTCATCCTTGCCCAAGCCGACCTGCACTTCGCGCAGCATGCGGTCGTTGATGTCGACCACGCGCCGCCAGGAGATGGTGGCTTCGTCGATGTCGAGATGCGCAAAGCGGGCGCGTTCTTCGGGTGTCAATTCGTTGGGATCGGTCTTTTCGATGCCGAGTTTCTTCAAGCGGCGCATCATGTTCGGGGAGAACTTGCGGTTGCCCTTCTTGTCCACCGGGCAAAGCGCGTCGAACATTTTCGAGGCATCCTGGGTTTTTTCGTGCATCACACGCGCATCGAGTGCGGCTGCGATCAGGTTGTGCGACGCGGTGATGGCGTGAATGTCGCCCGTCAAATGCAGGTTGAAATCTTCCATGGGGATCACTTGCGAATACCCGCCGCCTGCCGCGCCGCCCTTGATGCCGAAGGTGGGTCCCTGGCTGGGCTGGCGGATGCAGGTGAAGACCCGCTTGCCCAAGTGCGCGCCCAACGCCTGGCTCAAACCCACCATCGTGGTGCTTTTCCCTTCCCCGAGCGGGGTGGGGGTGATCGCAGTCACATCAACGTATTTGCCGTTCGGACGATTCTTCAGGCGTTCCAAAATCTCCAGCTTGACCTTTGCCTTGTACGGACCGAAGAGTTCAAGCTCATCTTCGCGGATGCCGAGTTCGGAGGCAATCTGCGTGATCGGCTTGACCTTCGCCGCCTGTGCAATGTCGATGTCGGAGGGGACGGGACGGACCAACTTCAATTTCGTCGGCTGGAACACAACAACAGCTTTCTTCGCTTTTGCAGCTAAAACCTTCTTTTTTGGAGCGGGTTTCACGGCCTTGGGCCTGGCTTTCGCCTTGACGGCTTTTTTGGCGGGTTTCGCTTTGGATGCCATAGAATCTCCTTATGAAATTATATATAATTCATTTCATTATCTAGGGAAGTCTTCAAAAAAGCAAGAGAGTTTTGTCACTCCTTTTGTCACTCCCTCAACAACGTCCCCACATTTTCACCGTTCAAGGCGCGAGTCAACAGTCCTCCTTCCTCCGATGAAAAAATTTGCACGGTCAGCCCTTTGTTTTTTTGGATCAAGGTGAACATTTCTTCGACTTTGGCTTTCATTCCGCCGGTGACGTCGGTGCTTGCCGAGCCGCCGATTCCCGCCTTCATCTTCTCGTAATCTGACAGTTGAATCTGTTTCACCAGCTTTGTCCTCGCTGGGAAGTCTGCCCACACGCCTGCCTCGATTCCTGCCAGCAGGATTCGTATGGGTGGAAAGTGCTCCGCGAGAAAGGCGAAGACATCCTCGGTGGAGAGGATCGTCCCGCCCAGCGCCTCGTCGAAGGCGACATCGCCATGTACGACCGGGAGCAGGTGTGCTTCCAATGCTTTGCGTATAGCCAACACATTGTGCGAGGTGACTTTTCTATTTGTGGATACCATTGAAGCTGACGGCGAAAACGGGATGGCGGACACGCCCGCCTCGAGCAGGGTCTGCATCACGTAGCGGGTCAACTCCGCCGCCTGAAAGCGGACCTCTGTGAAGCCATACCACTGCTCGCGTGTTTCCACGCCGTTGCGCGTACCGTATTTCTTTGCGGCAGTGTGACCGAAGGAGCCAGAACCATGCCCGAGAATCAGGGTCAGCTCCGGGCGCGAATCCAGGACGGCTTTGATTTCCAGAGCCAGCTCTTTGAGTTTGTCCAGTCTTGGGGTGTAGGGCTTGTCCTTGTCGGTGATTAACGATCCGCCCAGTTTGAGAAAGATGGTTTCCTGTGTCATGCGCGAATTATATCGTTAACGTTTATAATCCCATTCATGGACATTCACGCTGGAATTATCGCCGCTTCGATCCTGATGGTGCTTGCCGCTGTGTTTGCCATTCGCAGGGCAATTCATGTCATGCAGCTGGCGCGCAAGGTGTTTTTAGCCAGCCTGCGGCGGACGCGGAATGCCAACGCCTGGCGGTTGCTTTTTCTCGCCCTGTTCATGTTTGCCTGTGCCATCTGGCTTCCCTTTTGGGGCGAGCCGGTGATTTTCACTTATTTCCCGCCCACACCCACAGCGTCACTGACCCCGACGATTACGTTGACTCCCACCATCACGCTGACGCCGACTCTCACACTTGTCCCATCGCAGACGCCAATTCCGCTGGTGAGCAACACGCCCACGCTGACCCTCACGCCGTTTTTGCCGAATGCCATTCAAGCGTTGTTCGAGGGAGTGGTCACGCCGAACCCCGAAGCGTTGTTCACCCCACTGCAATTTTCGACCCAGTTCGATGGCGTCAATCCGGTTGACCCGAAGACCGTGTTCGAGCTTCCAATCCAGACGATGTATGGCGGGTTCGATTACAACAATCTAATTCCCGGTGTGCAGTGGTCGGCGCTCTGGTATCACGACCAGAAATTGATCTGCTACGAGACCCAGCCCTGGAACGGCGGGACAGGCGGCATCGGTGGCTATACCGAATGTTCCAATCCCATCGGCGGCTGGCAGCCTGGGGAATATGAAGTGCAGATTTTCATGGGATACGACTGGAAGGTGGTGGGACGCTTTATCATAATTGAACCTCCCACAACCCCAACTTTTACCCCCGCGCCATAATCGTCAATCCCAAATCGTCAATCGTAAATTGGAGAGAGTCTTGTATGGCACAAAAAGCATTCCAGGATTACTACCCTGAATATTTCGCCCATTGTTACGGATGTGGCAGCATGAACGAGGTCGGGCATCAACTCAAAAGTTATTGGGACGGCGATGAGAGCGTTGCCTACTTCCAGCCCAAGCCGTATCACACCGCCATACCGGGCTACGTCTACGGCGGACTGTTGGCTTCTCTGATCGACTGTCACGGCACAGGGACAGCCGCCGCCGCGGGCTATCGCGCCGAAAACCGCGAGATGGACACCGAGCCACCCCTGCGCTATCTCACCGCCTCGCTGCATGTGGATTATCTCAAGCCTACGCCACTGGGTCCCATGTTGGAGGTGCGCGGAAAGGTGAAAGAGGTGAAGGGGCGAAAAGTGGTTGTGGAGGAGTGGATCATGGCAGATGGTGTAATCACCGTGAAAGGGGAGTTGATTGCCGTGCAGGTGCCAGAGAGTTTGGTGAAGGAGTTATTGGGGAGAGAGCAATAAAAAAAACTCTGTAAAGTCATACCGTCCAATTAACTTTTCTCCACGACTCCGGCAATTTCACGTTGCCTCTTGACAAAGTAGGGTGGTTCCTGTAGACTCATGTTACCGTTCATGTGAACGGTAACATGAGGAGACGAAAATTATGTCAATTTCCCGTCCTACCCTGCGTGATGTGGCAAAAAAAGCTGGTGTCTCCCACCAGACCGTCTCGCGTGTGATCAACGGCAGCGACGATGTCCTGCCAGAAACCCGCGCCCTCGTGGAAGCGGCAATTGAGGAGATGGGATACCGTCCCAATGCCATCGCCCGTTCGATGGCACGTGGACAGACTCACACCCTGGCTTGTATCTCCCCCAACCTGACAGATTACACCTTTGCCAGCGTCATCGAAGGCGCGGAAGTCGAAGCGCGACAGCACAAATATTTTATGCTGTCCTCTTCTGCTTCCGATCCCGAGGCCTTCCGCGAACTGGTGGATGAACTGGTGGGACACCGCCGCGTGGACGGCTTGATCGTCATTAACCCGTATGCCGATCAACGTTTTGAATATGTCCCAAAAAACTTTCCCCTTGTTTTTGTCGGCGTCAGCGCCCACGAAAAAGACATCTGCTCGGTTTCGCTCGACGACGAGAAGGTTGCCTACGAAGCGACCCGCCATCTGCTTGACTTGGGACATACCAACATCGCCCTTGTGACAGGTCCAATGGAAGAGGATTGTTCGCAGGACCGCACCGAGGGCTATCGCCGTGCCTTGACCGAGGCGGGGATTCCTTTTGATGAAACCATGGTCGTCGAAGGGGATTGGTCCGCCACCTCCGGGCAGGATGCCCTGCTTTCCTTCATCGAGCAGGGACGTGTGCCGACGGCGGTCTTCGCCCAAAACGACCGCATGGCGATGGGCGTGATGAGCGCCGCGCGCGAAGCGGGCATCAAAGTCCCAACCCAACTGGCGGTCATCGGCGTGGACGATATGCCGCTGTCCTCCTACTTTGATCCGCCCCTCACCACCATGCGGCAGGACATTCCCCGTATTGGGCGCGAAGCAACCCGAATGTTGCTGGAAATCATTCAAAAGAAGTCAACCCAAACCTGCGATATGAAGCTGCCCGCAGAACTGGTTATAAGACAATCCACATCTCGAAAAGGAGGTGATTGATTCAACCCAAAATATCCGGCAAGCCCTCCAGTCTTTCAATCGTTTAAACATTTTCAAGGAGAAGAATAAATGAAGAAGAACATGCTTTTCAAGGCTTTCAGCCTTCTTGTGATTGCGTCTTTTGCTCTTGCTGCCTGTGGCGCTCCCGCCACCGAAGCCCCCGCCCCTGAAGCTCCTGCCGCGACTGAAGCCCCCGCTGTCGAGGCTCCTGCTGCCACCGAAGCTCCTACCATGGAAGAAGTTGCAATCCGATGGCGCACCCGCCCCGATAATCAGGAAGAAATCGACGTTTATAGCAAGATCAGTGAAGAACTCGACGCTGAACTCGATGGCATCACCCTGACCTACGAACCGGGCGGCACTGAAGGCGCCAACTACCAGGACCAACTTCGCTCCGAGGTTGCTGCTGGAACCGCTCCCGATGTCTTCTGGATCCCCGGAACAGATGTTGCTGACTTCGCCACTCGTGGCTTGATCCTCAACATCAACGACCTTGCCACTGCCACCGAAGGTTTCAAAGTTGAAGATTTCTACTCTGGCCCCATGAACCACCTGACCTACAACCCGGATAGCGCCAAATTTGGTGCGGACTCCGGCGCGCTATGGGGTCTCCCCCGTGATGTGTCCACCTTCGCCCTCTATCTGAACATGGATCTGATCAACGAAGCCGGCGCTCCCGATCCTCGTGAACTCGCCAAGGAAGGCAAATGGGATTGGAACGCTTTCCTCGATGTGGCGCAGAAGACCCGCGCCCTCGGTTCTGACGTCTATGGTTATGGCGCCAGTGCCTGGTGGGGTCCTTACGGTGTGTGGTTGAATGCCTCCGGCGGCGGTTTCTTCAATGCTGACCGCACCGCTTGCGCGCTCAACACGCCCGAATCCCTCGCCGGTCTCGACTTCCAGCGCTCCCTCTATCAAGACTTTGATGTTGCCACTCCCTACGGCGAAGACCCCGAACCCACAGTCCGCGCTGGCAAAGTTGCCATGTTCCAGAATGGACGTTGGGCTACCCCCGGTGTCCGCACCGTGGAATTCGAATGGGACGTGGTTGAACTTCCCGCTGGACCCAGTGGCACGCCCGGTAACTGGCTGTTCTGGGGCGCATACGTTGTCAACGCCAAGACCGAACATCCCGAGGAGGCTTGGGCTTTGGTTCAGGCTTTGACCACCGCCCAGACTCAGGGCAAAGTCGCAGCCCTCGGCGCCAACATCCCCAGCCGTGTCAGCCAGGAAGCTCTCGACGCCTTCCTCACCTTCACACCGCCCGCCAACAACCAGGCGTTCCTGAACGGTATTGCCGACGCCGCCAAACCGACCGCTGAAGGTCCGCTCTGGGCTGGCTCCTGGCCCGAATATGACAAGATCATGGGCCCCGCCATTCAAGGTGTGTTGACTGGCGCGACCACAGTCGAAGACTTCGGCGCGACCATCTGCGACGAAGCCGACAAGGTCTTTGTCAAATAGTACGGTTTGAATCAAACAGGGGCAGGTTTACGCCTGCCCCTGTCTTTTTCCCTTCGCGTTGAGCGCAGTTGAAACGAAGCAATCACCCTTCGACTGCGCTCAGGACGGAGTGAAGTATGGATTGTTCCAGGAGAAGAAATATGAGCGAACATCAAAAGCCAGATTCGTTGACCAACATCATCCTGCGAATCGCCGTGGTGTGGCGTGGAATTTTTTCCGTCGTCGCGGCGGCGGGAGTCGTCACCACCTGGTTGGGCAGGCTGCCAGAGACTCCACTCTGGCAAAAAATCCTGCTCAGTTTGGTTCTGGTAATTGCGGCTATTTTCAGCGCTTTCGGCGCAGTGGAAATTGTGCGCCGCAATCACCGCGGACGGATGATCTCGCTTGTCATCGATTACCTCGCATTCGTGGCATGTGCGGTATTGATGCTCAATGTCGGCGAAGTCTTCATCGGTATCGATGCGCTTGGCGAGACCTTTGGGCGCGGTATTCCGTATTTGGGAATTGCCATCGTCGGCTATTTCCTTGGTTCGCTGGATGAATACTCCGCCCGCAAACGCAGCTCTGAACAAAGCCTAAAACAAGTGGGGCGCTGGGTGATGATCATCGGCTTGATAATCTTTCTCTGGCAGGTGGACACAATCAACGGAGTGCTCTATTTTCTCGGCAAACTTGCGCAGCCTGCGGGAATTTTCAGTGTGGCAGGCGTGCTGATTTTTGGCGCGGCAATCTGGGGCATGTGGCGCCAGCCGACAGCCACCGCTCTGCACACCAAGACAGGACACGAGCAAGTCCTGAGTGGCTGGCTCTTCCTCTCTCCAAACCTGATAGGTTTCCTCATCTTCTTCGCGGGACCGCTCCTACTCTCGTTCTATTTTTCCTTCACCGACTCAGACGCTTTCAACACCCCCAACTGGATCGGCTTCGAAAACTACGCCAAGATTCTCAACGTCAAATTTGCCACGCTTTCATCGCCCGACCAACTGGCAAAGGAAGTGGTGGACATCAAGGTCTATGACGAAGTCGGACGCTTGATGTTTGGCAACTGGGGAATCCTCTTCGCCGCCGCTGATAAATTCTTCTGGCTGGCGTTGCGCAACACCCTGACCTTTGCCCTGTTCGCTGTTCCTCTGAGCGTGATTCCCGCTCTCATCCTTTCAAATGTGCTCAATAGCAAACTGCCGGGCATGAAGTTCTATCGTGCCGTATATTTCATGCCAAGCATCGCCGCTGTGGTGGGCATCTCCCTCGTCTGGCAATGGCTCTACAATGCGACCATCGGCTACATCAATTACTTCATCACGCTTGGCATCGAGTTTTGGAACAACCTGTTTAATCTCGCAGTGGTTGATCCAAAAATTCAATGGGTGTCAGACGAAAAGACCGCGCTCTTTGCTGTTATCCTGATCGCCGCCTGGCAGACGATGGGATTCAACACAGTGCTGTTCCTGGCGGGCTTGCAGAACATCCCCGGTGAGCTGTACGAAGCCGCCACTGTAGATGGCGCGGGCGCGTGGGACAAGTTCTGGGGTATCACCCTTCCCATGCTGGCGCCGACGACCTTTTATGTGGTCTCGACCACAACCATTCAAGCCATGCAGGTCTTCGAGCAGGTCTTCATTTTGATGAACCCGCCCGAAGGCCCAAATAATTCGACCATCACGCTGGTCTTGTATCTCTATCGCAGCGGCTTCCAAAACTTCAAGCAGGGATACGCGTCCGCGATTGCTTGGGTGCTATTTATCGTCATCTTCGGGTTGACGCTCATCCAGTTCCAGCGCCAGCGCCAGTCCAGCATTTACGAAAGTTAGAAGGAGGCTGACATGAAAATCCAATCCTACCGCCTGGTTCGCTTTCTGAACAATTTCCTCCTCTACTTCATTCTGACCTTCTTCGCGTTGGTAATGATCTTCCCGTTTCTGTACATGCTCGCCACCTCGTTCAAGACTCCCGCCGACACCTTCCGCTACCCGCCACGCATGTTGCCGCGCAACGCCACGACCATTGAAGTGGATGGCTACGACGAGCCGCTTCCGCTTTACTTTGTGGATGTGGACGGTCAGCGGGCGGAATACGCGCTCGCAAAAAGCAATATCAAGATTGGCATGTATGCCCCCGCCGATAACCTGACCGCCACCGTCGAGCGTCGCCTGACCGAAGTCAGCCCGACGGGCGGAGCGATGAATCAGCAAAAGGTGACGGTCAACGGCGAGGAGATGAAGCTCTTCGATGTCACCGCCGACGACGGGTCGGTCATCCCGATGGTTTTGGTCAGCCAAACAACCGTCGGCGAGTTTATCGATCCGAAAAACCCCGAAACCAAGATTTATCAAAACGTCCGCCTGAGTGAACCTGTGGAAAGCATCGGCTGGCATCCCGAAAATTACACCGAGGTCATCGAGTTGAACAACATGGCACGCGCGTTGACAAATACAGCGTTGGTTACAATTCTGGTGGTGCTTGGGCAACTGGTGACTTCCGTGGTCGGTGGTTATGCCTTCGCCCGCCTGAAATTTCCTGGGCGCGATACGGTCTTCGTCTTCTACCTCGGTACGGTCATGATTCCGTTTGTCATGCTCATCGTTCCTCTGTATCAGTTGATGGTGCTCATCGGCTGGACAGACCGACTCGCCGCCCTCATCATCCCCTGGATTTTCTCTGCGTACGGGACTTTCCTCATGCGCCAGCACTTCATCACCTTCCCCAAGGAGATCGAAGAAGCCGCACTGATCGATGGTGCCTCACGCTTGCAAATTTTGAAGAATATTCTCATCCCCGCCAGTGTGCCTGCATTGGCGACGCAAGCTACTTTTACCTTTTTGTATGCGTGGAATTCCTTCTTCTGGCCCCTCGTCATCATCAACGTCGGCAATGAAAAGAACCACGTTTTGACGCTTGCCTTGAATGTGCTGCGCGGGCGCGCCTCCGACACGCCCAACCTGATTCTCGCGGGCGCAGCCATCGCCATCATCCCGCCGTTGATCGTCTTCATCTTCGGACAGCGCTTCTTCGTGGAGAGCGTCGCCAGCAGCGGCGTCAAAGGCTAATTTCCGTTTATACCTGCCCCATGCCGCCAGACGGAAGAGATTCCGCCTGGCGTTTTCAAAAATATAGTTAGAGATATTCGATTAGATCATGCTTGAATTCAAACCAGACCTTGAAAAGACCATGCAGCGTATGGAAGCCTTTTGGGAGGGAATTGTCCTTGACCGCCCCGTGATTCAGTTTTATCTCGAAAAGCCGCTTGTAGAACAAACCCCGCTGCCCGCCTCGCATCACCTGACTTCTCGTGAATGTTGGATGGACGCGGACTATCAGGCTCGACACACCCTAGCTCGATTCTCCAACCAGATTTTCATGGGTGACAGTCTGCCCGTCGCCTTCCCCAATTTGGGGCCCGAAGTCCTCGCTGCCTTCTACGGTTGTCCGCTGGAGTTTGGTGACTACGGCACGAGTTGGACTCAGCCTATCCTGAAAAATTGGAACGAAACCGAAGCAATCCGCCTCGACATGAATCACCCCTATTTTTTGAAGCTGGTCGAGTTGACCGATGCCATGCTGGAAATTGGCAGGGATAAATTCATCACGGGACTGCCCGACTTCCACCCTGGCGGCGACCTGATCGCCTCGCTCCGCAACCCACAGGATTTGGCTGTCGACTTGCTTGACCATCCCGAACAGGTAAAATTACTGCTCGAACGCCTGAAACCTGATTATTTCAAGGTCTACGATTTTTGGTACGATAAACTTTCGGCAAGCGGACAGCCGCTTACCAGTTGGCTGGAACTTGCGAGTTATTCAAAGTATTACATTCCCTCGAACGATTTTGCGGGGATGATCAGCACCAAAATGTTCAAAGAGTTTTTCCTGCAAGGCATTATTGACGAATGCCGATTCCTGGATCGTTCCATTTACCATCTCGACGGTCCAGGCGCCCTGCGTCATCTGGATGTAATTCTCGAAATCCCCGAACTGAACGCGGTGCAATGGGTTCCTGGCGCGGGACGTGAAGGCTTTTCCCGCTGGGTATCGGTTTATCAAACAATCCAATCTGCGGGTAAGTCCATGATAGTTTATTGCGATGTCAGCGATTTGAATCTGGTCATGCAGATCCTCTCCCCACACGGACTGGCGCTCTCCATCAGCGGCGTCACCAGCCGTGAGATGGGAGAGAATATTCTATCTGCCATGAAAACGTGGACAAAAAGATCATCTTGAGCATTTGAACCACTAAGACACAGAGACACCGAGGAAAAAATAAAAACTCCGTGACCCAGTGCCTCCGTGGTTAGGACTTTGGGCACGAACCAACATTGTAAATTACACCTTCAAGGAGAAGTGTTTATGAAAAAAGTCAACGGCCGGTATGAACTGTACGGCAACCCCATTTCGGAAAGACAAACCAAAGCCGCCGACCAGTGGAAGGATATGCTGGCGAAGAAATTTAACTACGACCCGAACGAGAAATTCAACTTAAGTGTCGAGGACCATCCCTATGGCTCGGAGATTTTTGGACTCAAGAACATCGTCCGCGATGGGAATGGCAAGCCGCTCGACAAAACCAATGGCGTTGTCGTCAGCACCATCCGCATGGGATTTGGACATTATCGCATCGCCATGGCGGGAGTCTCCGCGGCAAAGGCGATGGGCTTCACCCCCTACTGGCTCGATCTGCTCGGCATCCCCGGCATCACCACCGACGTCATCAACTGGTGCAACACCAATTACAGCAAATATTCGCGCATTTCACAGCGCTATCCCTGGTTTGACAAATACGTCTGGGAATCGCTCACCACGGGCGAGCCTACCCTCCCTGGTCTGGACGCCATCTTCAACTACGTCACCGCCACCTGGCCTTGGCGCTTCCTCAAGACAGAAGTCAAAGATTACAAGATGAGCGAATTGTTCAACAACCTGTACGCCGCACTCCCATCCGACATGCCCACTCTCACATCCCATATGTGGAACTGCATGGGCGCTGTGGCAGGCGGCATGACCAACGTGGTCGACATGATGTTCGACAACTGGCCGATGGCTTTCCAACTCACCGAAGGCGCGAAGCATGCGGTTCAATCCCCGTCGGGTTATTACGGCTTCCGCGCCATGCGCGGCTTCGACGACAAGGGGCGTATCCTCAAGCCCACGCCCACCGACGCGCTCTTCTTCACGGGTCATCACGTGGACCATGAACTCGTCGAGAACATCGAAGTCGACTGCGCCGACCGCATCAGCCGCATGAAAGCCAAAGAGCCGCGCCGCTTCCTCGTCACGATGGGCGGAGCGGGCGCACAGCGCGAACTGTTCAAAGCCATCATTGAGCACGCCGTCCCGATGATCGAGAAAGACCAGATCGCCCTCTTCATCAACCTCGGCGACCACAAAGATAATTGGGAATGGCTGCAAGGTGAACTCGCACACCACAAAGACCTCATCAACACCCACTTCACCTGGGAAGATACCAAAGCTTTCACCGACAGCATCCGCAAGAAGCCTGCGCACGGCTTGCATGTCTTCCTGCACGACAACACCTTCCACGCGGTCTACGCCACCAACTATCTCATGCGCGTGATGGACGTGATGATTACCAAGCCCAGCGAACTCGCCTTCTATCCCGTCCCCAAGATTTTCAACGCCCGCGTCGGCGGACATGAAATGTGGGGCGCGATTCGCGGCGCGGAAATCGGCGACAGCACCGTCGAGACCCGAACCATCCCGCAGACCCTGCAAGCCATCGACCTGCTCACCGAAGCCGACGACCTGCTGACCATGTTCTGCGATTGCATCGTCAAGAACAAAAGCATCGGCATCTACGATGGCGCCTACAAGAGCGTCGAACTGGCGACGGGCAAGAAATTCAAGAGATAAATTCAGAAGGCAAAATGCAGAATGCAGAATTCAATTCTGCATTCTGCATTTCTCATTCTGCATTCCCATGACCATCCAACTCGAAACCACCTCTTCTCCCTTCTCCATCTCCTTCAAACAAGACAATATTTTATTGATGACCGTGCGGACTTCGGCGACGCCCAAAGCGAATCCCCGCACCGATGGTTTGAATGTATCTGCGGATTTTCCCCGCTTCGCTCTCCGCTGTGAGTTGGTTGCTGACCATTGGGTCTTGACCACATCCCCAGTCGAAGCACTAGCCGAAGTCACGGTGGAAATCCCAGGTCACTGGTACGGCGGTGGTGAACTGATTCACCAGCAATTCCCGCTCAACAAGGTCATGCTACACAACGCCCCCTTCCACACCTTCGACAACGGTCCCACAGGCTTGAGCGGAAAACTAACCCCCGCGTGGTTCTCATCCAACGGCGCAATGGTTATCGTGGACTCGCCCGTCGAAGTTGGAATCAATCAGCCGCCTGCGGATTATCTCCGCTTCAAGTGGACCTTCGCCACCGACGGGCGCGGCGAGTTTGCTGACCGTCCTTTCCTAAATAACGGACATGGCGACGGGCTTTTCACCTTCAAAGGCAATGCGCTGGATTTAAAAATCTCTTTCTCCGAGAATGCAGTCGAGGCGCACAAAAAACTCGTCGAGCATTTCGGGCATCCCAGCGAAACCCCGCCCGAAGATTTATTCACCAAGCCCACGTGGACGACCTGGGCGCGTTACAAAACCGCCATCAATCAGGAAGTCGTTTTGCAATACGCCAATGACATCATCGCGCACGATTACCCGTTCAACGTGCTGGAGATTGATGACCGCTGGCAGGTTTACTACGGCGACCTCGGCTTCGACCCGCAGCGATTCCCAAATCCCAAAGCGATGATCGACGAACTGCACGCCAAAGGCTTCAAGGTCACTGCTTGGGTTATTCCGTTTTTAGACCCGCAGTCGCAAGCCTTTGCCGAAGGCGCGAAAAATAACTGGCTTGTCCGTATGGCGGACGGCTCACCGTACCTCGTCGAGTGGTGGCAGGGACGCGGCGGTCTGCTGGACGTGACGAATCCGTCCGCGTTGGATTGGTTCTTCGGGCGGCTGACCAGCCTCCAGAGTGAGTCAGGACTCGACGGCTTCAAATTCGACGCAGGCGAGGCTTGCTTCCTCCCCGCCGACGCGGTCACTCATCAAAAAATAAATCCAAACGAGTACACCCAAATTTATGTGGACGCTGTCGCAAAGCATCACCGCCTGACCGAAGTCCGCTCAGGTTGGAAGAATCAGCGCGCGCCGATTTTCTTCCGCCAGTGGGACAAGACGACTTCGTGGGGTTTGGATAACGGCTTGCATTCCGTGCTGACGGGCATCCTCGCGCTCGGCTTGGCAGGCTATCCGTTCATTTTGCCTGACATGATCGGCGGCAACGAGTACGACGAAAAAGCCGACGCCGAAATGATGATCCGCTGGACGCAGTTGAACGCGCTGCTACCCGCCATGCAGTTCAGCCTGCCGCCCTGGGAGTACGGCGCGGAGAGCGCCACACTTTGCCGCCGCTATGCCAACTTGCACACCGAATTTGCGCCAAAGATTTTTGAGCTTGCAAAAGAATCCACGCGCACAGGCGCGCCGATCATTCGCCCTGTCTTCTGGCTGGACGCAAACAACGAAACTGCTTTAACTTGCGACGATGAATTTTTGCTCGGCGATGATATTTTGGTTGCCCCCGTTTTATTTCCGCAAATGCGCCAGCGCGATATTTACCTCCCGCCTGGCATGTGGCGCGACTACTGGACAAAACAAGTTTTCACAGGCGCGGCAATGCTCAAAGAGTATCCTGCTCCGTTGGATGTTCTGCCGTTTTTTGAACGGGAAGGATGATGGAAAACTGGCTTCCATTTTCTCCGCTCTCGGCGCGGATGTTTCCTCCGTGCAACTCAACAATGGACTTGGCAATCGCCAGTCCCAAGCCTGATTCATTCCCACTGCGGGATGAGTCTCCGCGATAGGAACGCTCAAAGATATGCGGCAGGACTTCGGGGGGAATGCCACTGCCGTTATCTTTCACACTCAAAACCAGCCCGCCTTCGCCCTGAGCCCCGTCGAAGGGCTGATTCGCCGACATGGAGATTTCTCCACCCTCAGGCGTATACCGCAGCGCATTGGTGAGGAGATTGCCAAGCACCTGTTCGACACGAGCAGAGTCAAGATTGACCTCTGGCAGGTCGGGTTCGATTTCCACCTTCAAGTTGATTTGTTGTTGCCCTGCCTGATGACGATAGGCTTCTGCAACTCGCTCGAGCAATTCAGAGATGGATGTTGGTTCGAGGTGCAGTTTCAACTCACCCGCATCCGCAAGCGACAATGTCCGCAGGTCATCCACCAGCCTCTGTAAATGCTGAACTTCCGCCTGCATGACCTCAAAGCGTTCGGGCGTGGGTTTGAGTTTGCCGTCTTTCAATGACTCAAGATAGCCGCCGATCACCGTCAATGGGTTGCGAAGATCGTGGGCAATGTCGGCGGTCATTTGTCTGCGGGATTGATTGGCACGCGCCACATCCGCGCTCATCTGGTTGAAGGCTTGCGCCAGTTCGCCAAGCTCATCCTTGGAATGAACGGGGACTTGCTGTTCGAGTTTGCCCTGTGCCATTTGGCGGGTGGCAGTTGTCAGGTCACGCACGGGGCGGGTGAGTGAGCGCGCCAACAGCAAGCCAAAGCCTAATGCAACCAACATTCCTACAATGCCTGCCAGCCAAAACCCCCGATTGATCTGATCTACATATTTTTGCTCAATGGGGTTGCGGATGAGCGGCTGCCCTGTGGAGATGACCGTGCCGAAAACTTCCCCGCCGCTTTCGATGGGAATCCCTTTGTCCAGCATGCCTTGCTTCACCTTTTCTCCGACCACGTAAGGGGCGCTTGCCACAACTACTTTTCGGTCGGTGTCTACCAGCACGAACGGTTGCGGCGGCGGGCTGACTTCATTCAACGGGGGCAGGAGTTGTTGTTCGCGCAGGTAGTTGTCCACGCCATCCCAAGTGCGGTTCTCCAAATAATAATTTTTTGCCGCCACTGCAAATTCGTTCTGACGCTGGACTTCCAGATATTGATTGAACTCGTAGTTGATCAACCCCCAGATCAATGCAACCGCCAACCCAATGACGATCAGGCTGAGGAGCAGGAAGGCAAGGGTGAGTTTGTGGGTGAGCTTCATGGCAGTGTCTTGGACTCGAAAGTCGGGAGACTTTCAACAATCAAACATCTCCCGATGTTTGACGCATTATTCGCAATGGAATTTATACCCAACTCCAAAAACCGTTTCGATATAAATCGGCTCGGAAGGATTAGGCTCGATCTTGGTTCTCAAATTGCGGATGTGGACATCAATTGTCCGCTCGACGCCTTCGAAGGTGGTGCCTTGAAGTTTGAGCAGCAACTCGGAGCGGGAGAAGACCTTGCCTGGAGCAGACATCAAAACGTGGAGCAAATCAAACTCGGACGGGGTTAGGCTGACAGGACGCCCAAACGATTTCACGGCGCGGGATTCAACGTCGAGGTGGATTCCGCCGATGGACAAAATCTCGGGTGCGGCGGCGGGACGTTCCACACGGCGCAGGACGGCGTTGATTCGGGCAACCAGTTCCTTCATCCCAAACGGTTTGGTGACGTAATCATCCGCGCCGAGTTCGAGTCCGAGGACTTTGTCGGTTTCGTCGAGTTTGGCAGTGAGCAGGATGATGGGCGTCGCGCTTTCCTTGCGATAGGCTTTGATGAAGTCGTAGCCGCTCATTTCGGGCATCATGATGTCGAGCAGAATCAGGTCAGGCTTTTCCTGTCGGGCAGCGTAGAGCGCTTCGCGTCCGTCTGCGGCAATGACAACGCGGAAGCCCTCGGCTTCGAGATAATCGCGCACGAGGTTGCGGATGTTGGCTTTGTCGTCAGCGACGAGGATGGTTTTCATAGTCCCATAATAGCAGAAAGTTGTTCAGAAAGTATTTAGATTATGGAGTGATGGTGTAGCTGAAATCCACCTGTCCGTTCTTTTGATCAGGCTTTTCATCCACATACGAGCGAACGTAATCCACGGTCACCTGATCGGGGCTGACGACGACACGCATGTGACCAGGACCACCGAGGATGGTGCCGTTGATGTAACCGTAGTCAGCGGCGCTGTCGGTGCTGTTCGGGCGGGCAGAGCCAGGTTGGGGGATTTCCTGATAGATAATGCCATCGAGTTCCTGCTGAACGAAGAGATGGTCGTGTCCATGAAAAACGGCGTTGACATGGTTGGCAAGTAGTAATTGGTGAATGGGGACTCCCCAGCCTGGGCGGTTTTCATCGAAGCCATACTGGCCATCGGGGTTGAGTCCGCCCCACTCGTGATATGGAGCGACTTCCATGCCGCCACGCCCGTCTTTTTCAAGTCCACCAATGAGTTGGTGGATGAAGACGAATTTCCATTTGGCGTTGCTGGTTTCGAGCGTGGATTTGAGCCACTGGTATTGTTCCTCGCCAAGAGTGGGATTCCACAGATTGGCGGTGTTGCCTTTGGTGGGCGGGGTGAACCAGTACGGGTCAAGGACAATGAAGAGTGCATCACCCCATATGAAGGCGTAGTAATTTTGCAAGTCGCCAACGGTGGAATGGGGTGATGTGTTGCCAGTGTAAAAACCATTAGGTACAGGGTTGGGGAAATATTGAGTCCGCAGTTGTGCCGACCAGACCGACATCTCTTCGCCATTCTTTCCACGCGGCGCGCCTTCGCCATCGTGATTGCCCAGCACGAGAAAGAGCGGAGCCGTATCTGCGAGTTGACCGAGGAAATAACGCTGGGCGAGGTATTGCGGAAAAGCGTCGGTGTGGGGTTTGTATTTGTCTGTCATGAAGGTGTCGCCCATGTCAATGACGAAGTCGGGGTGATCCGCACGTTGATTGGCGAGGGTTTGCAAATAGACTTCAGCGCTGGTGTTCGAGTCGAGGTGTGAGTCCGCTTGAATGGTGAATGTGAACATGGAGCCTGCGGGACGGGCGGTGTGGAAGGTGTTTTCGCTCCCGCCATTGATGGAATAGAAGTATTGGGTATCAGGTTGAAGGTTGGAAAGTTGAAAGGTTTGCGGGGTTTTGGCGGTTAGGTTAATGGGTTCAGTTTGGGATGTGTAGTTGCCAGATTCAGTTCCATACGAAATAGAAAGGGTCTGGTCAGCATAAGCGAGTAAAGAGAATGTGATACTGTTGGATGTGGGGCGTCCGAGGATGACATCGTAGGGATGGGATGGAATCTCAAAGTCAAGCGATTGAGACGCGTCACTGCCCTGACCTTGCGGGGGATTCTGTACGCGTGGTTTTTGCGTAGGCGTAGGTGTTGGGAGAGTCGGCGTGGAAATTGGAGTTGGCTCAATGGACGGAATCAGCCCTTCGACGTTGCTCAGGACAGGGCTTGGGGTGGGTTGAGGCGTGCAACTGCTGATGAGGAGAATCAGGATGAGGAGGAGAGTCGGTTTGAGGGGTCGAGTCGGCATGGGATGTAATTCCACAAATGAATGTGTAGGGGTGGGGTCACCCCGCCCCTACGGAATGGTATACGTGAATGCAACTTCATCAGGCTTATCCAGATACGAGCGGACATAATCCACCGTCACCCCGTCGGGTGAAACCGTGACGCGCACGTGTCCGCTGGCGGGGAACTTGTCGCCTGTCTTGTAGGCTTCGGCATTGTCAAATGCATAATTCGGATCAGCAGGCGTGGGCAGGCTTTGATAAATGACGCCGTCGAGTTCTTGCTTTACGAAAATATGGTCGTGACCTTGAAAGAAAATCGTCACGCCGCTGTCTGCCATCACCTGATGAATGGTCTTGTCCCATGTGCGGTGCGCAGAGAGGTTTGCGGCATCGCCCCACTCGAACGTGTTGGCAAGTTCAATGCCGCCGCGCCCCGTGCCGTTGACGTGATGAGCAAAGACGAATTTATATTTCGCATTGCTGGTTTCGAGCGTCTGCCTGAACCATTGATATTGCGCGTCGCCGAGCGTGACCTCCCACAGATCGCGCTTTTGCTTTTGACCTTGTTGCGGCTTGCCATCTCCCAACATATTGTCCACCGTTTGCGTGGAATGCCAATACGGGTCAATCACGACGAACAGCGCGTCGCCCCAGGTGAAGGCGTAGTAATCGCGCAGGAAACCGATGTGTTCGACGGGTTCGGCGTCGCCTGTGTAAAACGAATCAGGCGCGGGCTGCGGATAGTACGCGTTGCGCGCGTTTGCCGCCCAGACCGCCACGTTATCGGGCGTGCCGTCCAAATTCGCCAGTGCCGCCTGCTCATGATTCCCGTTGACCAAAAACACTGGCGCGTCCGCCAGCCCAAGCCACTGCCGCTGGTTGATGTATTGCGCCGTGACCGTCTCGGCATTCACATTCTTGAGCGAGTCCACGCTGAAATCGTCGCCGATGGTCATGTAAAAATCGGGCTCAATTGAAGCGGCGCTCAACAACGTTTTTGTATATAGATCCGCGTTGAATTGTTTCTTCACCCGCTCAGGATGTGAGTCGCCTTGAATGGCGAACGTGAATGTGCTGCCTTGCGCGCGGGCGGTGTGAAAGGTGTGTTGTGCTCCGCCGTTCACCGAATAAAAATATTCGGTGTCGGATTGCAGGTTGGAAAGTTGAATCTCTTGCGGAGTGTTTGCTTTTCCAATCGCCGTCACGGTTTGCTCCGCGCCGTTTGCCGCGCCGTAGGTGATGACCACTTCCATGTCAACCGCGGGGATAACATTCACTGTGATGGACGTATCAGTCGGTCGCCCAAGAATTTCTGTGGCAACAAAATCGGGGTTGGTGGATGTCGGCGCTGGGAGTTGATTCTGCCCTTTGGGCTTTTTCGTCGGTTCGGCTTGACTCTGCTCCGTAGGCGTGGATTCAATCGTCGCTGTGGGCTGGTCGGTCGCCATCAGTGTTTGACTCGGCTGTGGGAGATCGGCGGGCGTGACAGTTGCCGCGGGCGCGCAGGCGGCGAGGAGGAAGAGAAGGACGATGGTGATGAATATTTTTTTCATGTGTGCTTTCTCCTTCACCCTAGCCCTCTCCCGAAGGGAGAGGGGACTTCCTTCCCCTATTGGGGAAAGGGTTGGGGATGAGGGTGCTTGTTTTACTTGAACAGGAAATCGCTGTTCGGAATCTCGGGCATGGGAATCGCCTGTGAGTACAAGTACGCGCCATCAGGGTGAGACTGGTCACCGAGGAGTTCTGTCCGCAGGGCGGTGAGTTCGGCTTTTTGCGCGTCTGTCAGGGATTGATAGACGCTGGCAAAGTTGACTGCCATGTTATAGATGACCTCGCCGTCATACGCGCCGTATTGCGCCATGAGCGTGTCCACCGTTGACTGGTTCGTTGCGCTGCCATCCTTGAACTTGCGCAGTTCAATGGAAATCTGTTCGCGTGCGTCCACCATTCCTTGCAGGGAAGGCTTCTGGCTGTCAACCAGACCCGTAATCAGCGCGGCTTGTTCGGAGTTCAATTTCTGGAGCATGACTTCGCCCAGGTCGCCCGTCAAATTGGTTGGGATGGAGTAGGTCGGGTCGCTCATGGCTTTGATGTCTTTCAGGTAGAACGAGCCGAAGTAAGTGCCATGGCGTTCGGGGCAGAAGTACACGTCCGCTTCGACAGAGCCAGCGTACCAACTGTAGAGGTCGGCGGCATAGGTCATCACAGCAACCTTATTGTCTCTGTCAAGTCCGCGGATGTCTTCGGGTTCCTGCACTGTGTTCCATTCCTTCATGCCTTTGCCAACCATCGCATCGAAGTAGGCTTTCTGCTCGATGCTCAGGCTGTTGATGATCTTGCCCATTAACTGTGCCCGCTCGAAACTGATCTGCCCATCGAGTTGATACAACTCTGCCGAGTAGGCTTTGACCGCTTCCTTGTCCAAGCCTGTTGTGCCTGCGGGGAGGTCGCCATCTACAAGTCGGCGGAAGGCATCCATCAGTACGAAGCGCTTGTATCCGTAGGCGTTGATGTCGTCCACCTGGCTTTCGGCGAGGGCAACGAGTTGGGCGCGCTGGTCAGCCGTCAGGTTGTTGAGGGTGTTCATTGCCGCACTGGTCAGAAAGTCGCCCGCGTGTCCCATTTCAGACGGGTCGTTGTCACGCAGGTACTGGAAGCCCCAGAAGTCCGCGACTTTGCCAGGAGGGAAGAAAGAGTCTGAGCCGAGATCGCCCGTCATGAATGCCAGCGCGTCGTAAGAGATGGTCATGCCTTGCGCCTTGTCGGATGTGGCTTGCTCGATGTTGTAAGCCTGCCCGCCTTGCTGCCCTTGACCTTGTCCTCCGCCCTGAGCCTGCTGACCCTCTTGCCCATCGCGGTTGGGAGCGCAAGCCAGCCCAGTTTGCTCGGTTTTGCACACGCCCGAATGCGAACCGTTCTGGTCGGTGAATTCGCAAGCGGAATTTTCAGCCTTGCTGTTGCAGGCGGCGAAGGCTTCTGCGGGGGGAGTCCCGCCACCCTGTCCCTGGGGTTGTGCTCCAGCCGCTGGTTGTGACGATTGGGCTTGCGGGTCGTCCATTCCCTGCCTTGCATACACGGCGTGCAGTTCAGCGCTCGCGAGGGTGATGTCTTTGATGGCATCCAGCAGTACGGCGCGATTCACTTCCGCGGCGGGGACGGACACCTGCGGCTGTGCCGAAAGCGCATACACCGTGTAGATATATTCCTTGTCTCCGGGTCCTTGTGAGCAGGGCGGGGAGTATTCAACCAGTCCATTGTTGACGTTGTTGCCGAGCGTGCCAATTCCGCTCACGTTTTTCGGCAGGCTGGTGACGCTGGTGGGGATGTCGTACAGCACCCAATACCAGTGGATGTCATCGGGCGCAGCGACGTGGTGCATGATGACCGCATAACTTTGAGTCCCTGTGGGCGCTCCGCTCCAAGTCAGTGCGAGGGTGGAGCCGTCGCTGTCGCAGGTGTATTCAACGGGGAGCCTGCCGTCTGCGGGCAGGTCGGGACTGGTGAGGGTAAAGCCCGAAGCGTTCGTATTTTCCACAGGCTGGTTTATCTGGACGATGGTAGTCGGTTCAGCAGGTGGAACATTCGACGCAGGTTCTGCCGGTGCTGCGGGTGCTCCGCCACAGGCAGAAAACATCATGCCTAAAATGGTCAAAATCAAAAGCAGTTTGTATCGCATGGTTTGGTTTTCCTTTCCCCCATAAGATAGCAAAGAGATGTTCAGAAGTTGTTCAGGCGTTGTTTGGATTGTATTCAGGATGAATGCCGTCTGTGGCATTCATCTGGTGTGTAGCGCAACCCCGCTCAAAGAGTATCCCACTCCGTTGGAGGTTCTGTCGTTCTTTGAGCGGGAGGAATAATCGAAAACAAAATGCTCCCGCCGCAGTCCTTTGCGAAGCACCCCTGTGGGGCGGCGGGGACATTACCAGGAGCGGAGGTGTTATAGATACGTCGCCTCGGCGAATTTGCGGTTGAAGTTCGGCATGGTGGCAAGTTCGATATAGCCATCCTGTTTGGCGATTTTTTCGGCTTCGGCGCGCTGGGATTGGGAAATCAACGCGAGGCGCGCGCCCGTGCCGGCGGCGTTGCCGACCTGCTTGAATCGTTCCAGCGGAAGTGGTGGCAACATGCCAATGATAACCGCGCTTTCCACATTGATGAACGTGCCAAATGCGCCGGCAATGATCACCTGCTCGATGTCGCTTTCTTGAATCCCTTCGGCTTGAACCAGCGCCTGAATCCCAAGACGAATGGCGGCTTTCGCCAGTTGCAGTTCGCGGACGTCCTTTTGCAAGAGGATGACTGGTTCCTGCCCTTCGCGTTCAGCGAGGACAAATTCAGCCGCGCCGCTTTGCCCGCGAACAAGCGGATGCCCACCCATCCTCCCGTTTTTATCCAGTACATTGTTCAATCGCAGTTGAGCGACTACGTCCAGCAATCCCGAACCGCAGATGCCGACGGGCGCTTCGCCGCCGATGGTTTGAATCTCCAACTTTCCATCGGACAGGCGGACATGCTCGATTGCACCGGGCGCGGCGCGCATCCCAAATTTGATGTGCGCCCCTTCGAAGGCGGGACCCGAAGCGCACGAGACGCTGGTCATGCGTCCGCGATGGTTGAGGCAGATTTCGGTGTTCGTGCCGATATCGATTGCCAGCATGGTTTTCTCCGCCTGCGCAATGCGGACAGCCAGCAGCATGGCGACGTGATCCGCGCCGACGTAGCCGGCGATGTTTGGCAAAAGATGCACATACGCACCGGGGGCAATCTTCAAATCAAGATCACGCGCTTTTACGGCGATGGCGGATTGCATGGCTGGCACATAGGGGGAAAGTCCCAGTTGCGAGACCGGCAGCCGCAGGAAGAGGTGGTGAATTGCTGTGTTACCCACCACCACCGCTTCGACGATCTGCATTGGGCTGGCATTGACTTCCGCGCATAACTCGGCGGCAAGCTGGCCAAGTGCTTCAGTTAGCAGGTATTGTAATTTCGCCGCGTTCTCGGCACTCTTGCTGGCGGCGGCGATGCGGGTGACAACGTCTTCGCCGTAGGAGATTTGCGGGTTCATCATGCCCTTCGACGCCAGCGTTTTTCCGCTTTCCAAATCGAGCAGATACCCCGCGATCTTCGTCGTGCCGATGTCCACGGCAAGACCGAGCCATTTTATTTCAGGCGCGTCGAGGGCAATAATCTCTGCCCCGCGCAGGGCTACGGAGACCTGCCAATTCAGGTCACGCAGTTTTTGGGAAAGGGTTTGCTGGAGGGAAAAATCAATCGTGCCGACGGGGAGGCCGAGAGAAGCCCAAAGGTTGGATTCGTCCGAGATGGGCGAATCAAGCGTCGGGGCGGAAAGAATCGCTGTCAGCCCGCGGACGGCTGGTTCGGGGACGACGTCCACCTCCAAGCCTTCTACCTGAGTCCGCTGGGGAGCGGTCAACGATTCGGGCGGGACGTGCAGGCTGACGTCGCTACGTGGATATGCCCGACAGGCGAGTCGATAGCCTTGGGCGAGTTCGTTCTGGCTGAGGGCGGATTCTTCGTCGGGGGTGGGCGGAGTGACCTGTCCGCTGACGACCTGCACCTTGCAGCGGTTACAACTGCCCACGCCGCCGCAAACGCTGACGAGGTCGACGCTCAGTTCGCGGGCGCAATCCAGCAGGGATTGGTTCTTGCTGAAAACGCCGCGCCGTCCAACGGGTTGGAAGTCAATATAAAACATCGGGGAAATGCTCCTTGGCGATGACCGATGATACCAGTTTATTTGACTTTGACCATCCAGCCGCTGACGAATCCGAGCAGGCAGAAGGGAATCAGCAGGGTTCCCGCCGTAACCCAGCCCAGCCTGCCGGTCATCTCGCTGAAGAAGATCGGTCCCAGCAGTTGACCGAAATTCTGACCGAGCAGTATGACCGCCAATCCCAGACCTGCCCATTCGGGTTTCCGCATGATTTCCGGGGCGGCGGCGAACGTCGCTGTTGGAACGGCTCCCAGAAGCAATCCCTGAAAAATCATGAGGGCGGAGATTTGCCAGCCGATGACGCGAAAGGGAAGGGCAAACAGCGCCGCCAATGCCAGAAAAGGCAGCGAGAAAAACAGCCGGCGTGAGCCAGCCCGGTCGGAGAGCCATCCAGCCGCGGGCGACGAAAACAGAATCACAAGAGTGGCAATGCTGGATATAAAGGCAGCCTGTCCCAGCGGGTAGCTTCGCACTTCATTGAGAAACGTGGGATAGTAGGTTGACAGCGCCGACATGGAAAAGTTCATGCACGCAAATGCCAGGGCAAGCAGCCAGATGTTTCGATTTGCCAGCGCCTGTCCCAGCCTGGGCGCGGACTGGGGCTGTGAACCTGCCTGATTGGATGACGGCGGGCGGGTGACCAGCAAACCGGAGAGTACCATCATCAAAACCGCAAAACCCGCGCCAGCCCACCAGACGGACTGCCAGCCGAGCGAGGATGCCATCATCGGCGCCAGGTTGTAGATCACCACCGCGCCAATCGGAAACCAGGTCGCCCAAATTCCCATCGGAGTTCCCTGTTTGTCGGGAGGAAACCACATGGCAATCGTTGCAGGCGCAGCCACGCCCATCAGCCCCATTCCCAAACCTTCAACGACGCGGCTGCCCAACAGGACGGTAAAACCGGTTGCGAAAGCCCCGATGCCCGCGCCGGCCGCCATGAGACTCAGGGAAATGAGCAGCGTTGCTTTGGGTCCCAGCCGCTGCAAGATGACGCCTGTTGGCAGGGACAACGCCATCCCGATCATGGCGATGATGGACATCAGCAGTCCAGCCTGTGTCAGGTTGATCTGCAACCCCCGCATCAGCACGGGCATGATGGGGGGAATCTTGAGTTGGTTGAACGGGACGACGACGCTTGCGAAATAGACAACGGCAAGAATGACCCAGGCATAAGGGGCGACGGGGGATTTTTCCTGGGCGGGGACAGGCTGGGGGTTGGTCATGTAAATTCCAGATTGGGACGTGAGGTGATGATTAAGATTATGGGTTCAAGCCCGGGCTTGAACCCATAATCTGTCATACGGATGGGAATTCGGTCGTGGTTACTTCTTGACCGAATCCATGAAGGCGCGCAGCTTTTCGTCGGTAGTGTTTTCGAAGTAGCAGCCGTGAGCCATGATGTACGATTTGCCATCGAACAATTCCACCAGATCGGCGCAGTAGGCGCGGACTTCGTCGGTGGTGCCAGCCGCCATCAGCGAGGCGGGGACGTTCCCGGCGATGATGTGCTTGTCGCTCAGGACTTCCTTCACCCGCTTCATGTCGGTCTTGTCGAAGTGGCAGACCAGCGATTTTTCTGGCATCTCCGCCAGGTATTCCAGACGGGTGTTGTAGGAGCCTTCGATGAACAGGTAACTGGTGATGCCTTCCTCGTACAGCGCCATCATGCATTGTTTCCATGTGGGCCAGTAGAACTTCTCGAACTGCTCCTTCGACATGAAGCCGTCCGCGCCTTTGTGCAGCACGTACAGCACGGAGGGGGCGCCGTTCCGGTCACTGGCATTGATAATGGCGTTGATCAGGACGGGCACATAGGCTTCGCAGGCTGCCAGCAAATCATTCGGGCGGCGGTACATATCCGTCAGGATGCCCTTGGTACCGCGCACGGTATCGCCAAGATAATCAAAGGGCGTCTTGGCAATATTGTAGCCCATGCCAGGGAAGCCAGCGCCGGCAATCATCGCGCCTGTCTGACCGACAACCGCCAGCATCTTCATCAATTCATCGCCGGCTTCCATCAGGGTTTTCAGCATAGCCTGGAAAGGCGGCAGCCCAAATGGCACCATCAGGTCGATGATGTCAACGTTTTCCGAGACGCGGGGGAGTTCCGTCAGCATTGCCAGCGGCGCAAGCGTCGGCATCACGCGCGGCAGGTATTTTTTCATCCAGAAGTTGGTGGGGTCGGCGGCGAACTCTTTATATTCATCGCCCGACATATATTCGCCTTCCACCGCCTGGATCGTCAGATAATCGGGCAGCTTTTGCCCGCCCCAAATATAGGATTTGTAACCCAGCATATCCATCACTTTGCCGGGATACGGAAGAGGTCCAACAGAGACATCCGGTTGGAATTCGTTGTGGAACTCCAGAAGGGGAGTGCGCAGTTTCTCATGGTTGTAAACCATGTCCTTGCCTTGAATCCCCTTACGGCGCACCACATATTCATTGACGCCCAGGAAAAGGTCGGCAAGCGGGCGGTCATGCGGTTCCATATCGTAGATTTTGCGCAGGCGTTCGATGCGTTCCTTGTAGTTGGCTTCCGCTGTGGGGCTGATGAACGGCACCGGGGCATTTTGCCACGCATCCAGGCGGGCTTTGCGCCTTTCGAGTGGCGACATTTTGTTCCAATTATCGGGTTTGGTAAACATGATTCACCTCTTATGCCCAGCTTTTGGCGATGGCGACGGCTGCCATGGCATCCTTGCCATAGGCGTCCGCGCCGGTGTACTGGCGGATTTGCTCGTCGATTTGTCCGCCGCCGATCATGACCTTGACGTCGGTCAGCCCGGCATCCTTCAGCGCCTGAACGGTGAACTTCATCGGGTCGAATGCCAGGGTCAGGAATCCGCTCAAGCCGACGATCTTCGCGCCGGTCTGCTTGACCGCTTCGACGAACTTGGCGGGTGGCGCATCCACGCCCAAATCTGTCACCTCGAAGCCGTTGATGTCGAGCATGAAGCCGACAATGTCCTTGGCAATGTCATGGATGTCGCCCTGCACGGTTCCCAACACGACCTTGCCAAGTTTCTTGCCCTCGCCAGCCTGTTGAATGCGCGGCTTGACAACAGCGGAAATCTGACCGAGGATGTCCCCAGCCAGCATCAACTCCGGGATGAAACTCTCCCCGGTTTCGAAACGCCTGCCGATGATGCCCATTGCTTCGCGGCACGCATCCAATATCTGCACAGGGTCGGTGCCTGAATCGAGCAACTTCCTGGTGATTTCCACGGCGTCGCCTTCACGCATTTCGGTGATGGCTTCTATCAGTTCCTTTGACATGGTTTCTCCTTTTGTTATTTTTTCCGGCGGTATTGTCCCGCCTAAATGTCTATTCAGCAGGCTTGTCGAAGATGCCCTTGCGCGAGGCGCGGATGTAGTTCAGGCAGTGCGCGTCGCGTCCCAGAACCAGCTCGGTTGCCAGAATGGCGGCTTGGATTTCACGGTCGAGCGGATCGAGGATGGCGGAGTCGAGTCCAGCCTGGATGGCGAGGCTGAGGAAATAGCGATTGACAAACGACCGGGCTGGCAGCCCAAACGAGATATTGCTCAACCCGATGGTGAGGTGCGCTTCGGGATATTCCTGCCGTACCCGCATCATGGTTTCGAAGGCGATCATCCCGCTCTTTGTGTTGGTCGAGATGGTCATCGCCAGCGGGTCGAAATACAAATTTGAATCGGGGATGCCGCGCGCGCGGGTCTCAGTGATGATCTTGGTGATGACCTCGAAACGCTTCTCGCTGGTTTCGGGGATTTTCTTCTCATCCATTGCCAGCGCAACGACGGGACATTTGTGTTCCGCCACGATGGGCAGAATGTTAGTCAGGCGTTCCGGTTCGCCGCTGATGGAGTTGATCATGGGCGTCTTGTTGACCGACTTGATGGCAACCTGCAACGCCTTCGGGTTGGCGCTGTCGAGCGAGAGCGGCGTATCCACCGCCGATTGGACGGTTTCGATCAACCAAACCAGGTCGGCGGGTTCCTTGTCGGGATGAGTCCCAGCGTTGACATCCAGCCAGGTCGAGCCGGCATCAGCCTGTTTCTTCGCCAGGTCTTTGATGAAATCCGCATCCCGTTCGGCGATGGCTTGCGCCACCCGCTTACGGGTCCCGTTGATTTTTTCTCCGATGATTTTCATGGACGCCTCGATTAAGAATACAATTAATCCCAAAGGCATGCAAGCCTTCGGGATTAATTAGTCGCAAAATCTGTATATTGAACGGTCTGACCGGGCGCGATGACGACAAATTCATCGTCCCAGGGACCAAAGACCATCTTCTTCACAAGGGCGGACGAACCTTCTATTTCCTCGAAACGCAGATTGAATTGCTCGGCGGTCTGGCGGGCGTACGCCTGATAGCGTTCGATTTCGTATTGACCGGTGTTGATGAATGCCAGCCGCTTGTAGTTTTTGAGCAACAGTCCCGTCATGCGCTTTGCCTTTTCCTCACCGTATTTTTCGACCAGTAATTTGTGTTCCTCGAACGGAGTGTCCCCCGCTTCGATCCAGCCCTTTGTCAAATAATAAGTGCCGGGTTCCTGCCTTGCCTGTTTTTTGTACGCCGCGCACGAACCCAAAAAGATGGCGATGCAGTCGTCCACTCGCGGGATGACGAGGTGAGCTGTTGTTGCACGCAAGCCAACTACCGCCATGGAACAGAGTCCATAGCCAAGCAATAACACGTCAGCGCTGCTGCTTGCCTCGTCAATTTTTTCCTGCAAGACCTTCCGCAAACCTTCCGGGCGCAAGTGCAGACCAAAATCGAGCACCTCAAACGAAACGTCATCGGGGAGAAAAGGCTGAATCTCCTCGATGACCGTGGCACAGGCGATGATCCGGCGACGGGCGCTGTATAAATGAATCCAATACTCGGATTGGGAGAATTTCTCCATTGACCTTTGGCTGGGTACAAAAAATATTATCCGTGATAAAATCACGGCGAACCTAAAAATTTATACACTTGTATAGGGAAGTGTTCAAGTGACAAATGTCAGTGACAAAAGTCAGGGTCTGCCATGAGTCTAAAACCCAAAAGCCATGTGTTGAAGCAAACCGCGTCCATTGACCGGGATTCCTATGAACCAGCTTACATGCAACTGGCAAAAATCCTGCGTCAGTGCATGGCAACTGGCATTTTGCGCCCCGGTGATCAGCTCCCTTCGGAGGCGCAACTCTGCGAGCGATACGATGTCAGCCCGATGACGGTGCGCCGCGCCATCAATACCCTGGTCGATCAGGGGGTGGTAATCGCCGAGCAGGGGCGGGGAACCTTTGTCAAGCCAGTGGCGATGGGCGCTGCCACCTTCAACCTGGGGAATTTGCAAAGCCTCTTCAACGATCAGGAACATACCACCGTCCAGATTTTGGAAGCGCGGATTGTGGGTGCCGACGAGCGCGTGGCGCGAAAGCTGGGGATTCGGGTTGGGCAGCGGACGGTTTACATCCGCCGCCTGCTGCGGACTGACGGCACGCCCTCCTTGTACCACCGCGAATATCTGATCTATGACCCGCTGCGACCCATCGTCGAAGCGGAGTTGGAAGTCACCGCCCTTCAGCGTCTCTTCAACGGGACGGGAGAGACCATCCTCAAGCACGGCGATATCAACCTCGAAGCCACCATCCTCAACGACGAAGAGACCCAAATCCTTCAAGTATCACAGCCGATGGCTGCCTTCTGTTTCGAGCATCTTTTCTACGATTTCGACGACAAACCCATCAGTTGGGGATGGTTCATCGGTCGCGCAGACTGCCTGCGTTTTTCCACCCAGGTCGGACTACTCATGAATTAAAAGGAACAGTGATGAATGCTCAAAACCCCGATACCCGCCTGATCCACCTGCTCGCCGACCTTGAAGAGGATGCCGTTCTAAAACTGGTGGAGGAAAGACTGGCTGTCGGTCACGATCCGCTGAAAATTCTTGAGGACTGCAATGAGGGCATGAGGCTGGTCGGTCAACGCTATGAGCGCGGGGAGTATTACATTGCGGGCTTGATCATGTCTGGCGAAATTTTCCGCGAGGTGGTGGAAATCATCCAGCCGTTGATGGTGAAGAAAACTGATGAAAAGTCCTCCGGGCTCATCTTGGTGGGAACGGTCTCCGGCGACATTCACGACATCGGCAAGAACATGGTCGGCATGCTGCTTTCATGTTACGGCTTCACGGTCATCGACCTGGGGGTGGATGTGCCTCCAGCCGAGTTTGCCGCCAAAGCCGTCGAACTCAAACCCGATATCGTGGGATTGTCCGGGCTGATTACCGCTTCGTTTGAGATGATGAAGAAGACCATCTCCGCCCTGCGTGCTGAAGCCGGGACCCATAACCTCTCCTTCCCGATCCTGATCGGCGGCGGCATGATCGACGAACAAGTCTGCCGCTACGTCGGGGCGGATTACTGGCTGAAGGATGCGATGGCTGGCGTGAGACTTTGTCAAAACCTGCTGGCTGACCGCTCGTGACCTATCCGCTCCCCCGTCGTCCCTGACACCTGTCTGCTCCCTGCGCCGTCCCCGGCGCAGGATTTCCGTCACCAATGAAAGCCAACATTCATGAATCATCCTCTCTTTCAAACCCTGCGCGAGTTGAAGGGCAACCCGCGCGTCACCGTGCTTACCGAGGTGATGTTTGGAATCCCGTATAACCTGTTCAACCCGTTTGCCTCCGTCTACATGCTGGCATTGGGGTTGACCGACCAGCAGATCGGAAGCATTGCCAGTTTGGGGCTGGCGCTCCAGGTTTTCACCGCCCTGCTCAGCGGCGCAATCGTCGATAAGTTTGGCAGGCGGCTGACCCTCCTCGTTGCGGATTTTGTGGGATGGAGCCTGCCCTGCCTGATCTGGGCAATCGCCCAGGATTTTCGTTTCTTTGTCGCGGCGGCGGCGATGAACAGCCTCTGGCGCATCTCGAATACAGCCTGGACGTGCCTGATGGTGGAGGATGCCGAGGAGCGTCATCTTGTCCACATCTGGACCTGGATCTTTATCTTCGCGGTCTGTTCGGCGTTCGTCGCGCCGCTGGGCGGATGGTTCGTTGGACGTTTTGGATTGATTCCCGCCGTACGCGGATTATATCTTTTTGGCTTTATCATGCTGACGGCAAAAGCTGTGGTGCTGTACATTTATTCCCACGAGACCGCGCGCGGCATTCAGCGCAGGGAGGAGACCCGTCACCGGTCGATCATGAGCCTGTTGGGAGAATATCGCAGTGTATTTGCCCAGCTTTTACATTCCAAACCCATCCTGGCTGCCCTGTCCCTGCTGGTCATCACCAACATTTATAACACCGTCAGCGGCAGTTTTTGGGGTGTGTTGTTTACGAGCAAACTTGGCTTCACTAACTCTGAAATATCAACTTACGTGGCGCTACGCTCGATCATCATGACTGCCTGTTTCTTCTTGCTCGGACCACGCCTGACCAACCTGCGCCGCTTCCGCCTTCCGTTGTGGACGGGGTTCATCGCCTTCTTTGCCAGTCAGTTGCTTTTGGTGATGATGCCTGCGCGCGCCATTCCCCTTCTGGTTCTCAGCGTGGCGCTCGAAGGATTCGCCTCAGCCTTGGTCAGCCCGATGACCGAATCCCTGCTGGCGGTTTCGCTCGAATCGGACGAACGCGCCCGAGTCAGTGCCATGGTATACGTGGCGTTGATCGTGCTGATCTCGCCCTTTGGCTGGATCGCCGGTCAACTCTCCGCAATGGACCGCGCCCTGCCTTTCGCGCTGAACATGGCTCTCTTTGCCCTTGGCATTGCCATCGTCTGGTTCATTGGGCGCCCGGGGTTTCTTCCCTCACCATCCCAGCCTGCCCGCCATGACGAGAATGGATTTTCCAAATAACGCATTAATGTTTTTGAAGTATGATGGGCATGAAAAATGACGCTGTTTTCATCCTGTTGGTGAAGCATCTCTTCCATGAACCACAATGTATCGTGTTTATGTATGGGAAGGAAGGGATCCCATCTATAACGGATCACTTTGCGGTGTGAGCAAAACTCACGAGGCGCCGAATGTATGCTTTTGACATGAGAACTGTCATCTTCAGTTACATTATCAGCAACGCCATCTGTACGATGGTGGTTTTGTCCCTGTATCTTCAAAACCGCAAGCGTTTTAAGGGACTCGGGTTCTGGCTGGCGGATTTTGTGATGCAGTTCATTGTCATGGTTTTGGTTATTCTGCGCGACAGTGTGCCAGACTTTGTGTCCATGACGGTCAGTAATGCACTTGTCGTTGGCGGGACCATGTTTCTCCTGGTGGGTCTCGAATGGTTTTGGGGAAAGCGCAGGCCGCAACTCCATAACCTCATTCTGCTGGAAGTTTTCATTATTGTTCACGCCTATTTTGTCTTCGTTTATCCCAGTCTGAAGGTTCGCAACATCATTTTTTCACTTGGCTTGCTGGCGGTATGCGCCCAGTGCGCGTGGCTCATGTTGCAAAGGGTGGACGTGGAAATACGTCATCACACACGCACTGCGGGCACTCTGTTTGTCGCCTATTGTCTGGTCAGCGTTGCCCGTATTCTAATAGACCTTGCCATCCCTGCGGGTAATGATTTTTTTCGTTCCAATGTTTATGACACGTCAGTGGTGATGCTCTACCAGATGCTTTTCATTGGACTGACCTTCAGTCTGCTCCTGATGGTCAACCACCGCCTGGTGATTGATTTGGAGCAGGATGTTGCGGTCCGCGAACAAACAGAGAGTGCCCTTAGGTTGAGCGACGAGAAATTCCAGAAGGCATTTCATTCCAGCCCGGATGCGGTTCTCATTACCCGTATGAACGATGGGAAGATCGTGGAAGTCAACGAGGGTTTCTCCCAAATTACAGGGTATTCAAGGGAGGAATCGCTTGGCAATACCACAATTGACCTGGGGCTTTGGGCGGACCCAAAAGTTCGTGAAGGTTTTGTCAGTGCCTTGCAGGGACAGTCCAGACTTCGAGGCGTGGAATACGATTTTCGCTCCAGGTCGGGGAAAATACTAAAGGGGCTTCTATCTGCGGAAGTTGTTCTGCTGGGAGATACACCGCACTTGCTGGCTATCATTCATGACATTACCCAGCGCAAGCAGATGGAAGAGGCTCTGCGCGAAAGAAACGCCCTGTTGGAAACCCTGCGTCAGGCCACACTGGACATGCTTGCCCGCCGTAATATGGATGACCTGTTGAGTACCCTTGTGGAAAGTGCGCGCAAATTGCTCGACGCTCATGCCGTGAGCATCGACCTGCTTGAGGGTACAGACATGCTCATCACTTACGCGGCATCCTCCGACAAGTTTCTCAAAGTGGGCGATACCGTATGGCGCGGGAAAGAGGGGTTCCTGAGCTGGCAGGCTGTTGATTCTGGTGAACCAGCCATCATGGAAGATTATGCCACTTGGGAGAAGCGCCGTGCATTATATGAAGGCTTGCCCCTCCATGCCGCCATGGTAGTTCCCATAAAACACAAGGACAGCGTTGTCGGGACAATCAACTTCGCACGCAGTAACAGCAACCAGCCTTTTACTGAAACGGATATCTATGTTGCCGGTCAATTCGCCCAGATGACCGCCCTTGTCATGGATAATGCCCAGGTTTACTCACAACTGCAAAGCGAACTGAAGGAACGCATTCAGGTTGAAGAGGCGTTGAGACAAAGCAGGGAAAGATACCAGGCGTTCATTTCTCAAAGCTTCGAAGCCATCTATCGCACGGAATTCGACCATCCCATCGACATCTCCTTGCCTGTGGAAACGCAAATCGACCTGATCTATGAAAATGCATACATGGCAGAATGCAACCAGACCCTTGCCGGTATGTATGGCTTGTCGTCTGCCGAGGCAATGGTTGGCATGCGTCTGGTCGATGCACATGGTGGAAGGGACAATCCCGTTAATCGAGCCGCGTTCAGAAAATTTATCGAGGGTGACTACAGGTCTATTAACGATGAAACGATGGAGTATGACAAGGCTGGTAACCCTGTCTGGTTCCTCAGCAACACCATTGGTATCGTGGAAAATGGTCGTCTTGTCCGCATGTGGGGAACCTCCATCGACATTACAAGGCGTAAAAAGATGGAGCTCGACCTGAGGAACAGCGAACAGAGATATCAGTTGATCTTCGATACGATGGAGAGAGGGGTGATTTATCAGGCTGCAGATGGATATGTTACCTCCGTCAACTCTGCTGCAGAAAAAATTCTGGGTTTGACGTTGGAGCAAATGCAGGAGGGAATGCTCATTGAGCCGTACTGGAGCGCTATTCGCGAGGATGGTTCCCTGTTTTCTGATGAATCTCATCCATTCATGGCCGCCTTGCAAACAGGCAGGCCCGTATCCAATGTGGTTATGAGAGTTTTCAACCCGAAACTCAATGAGTACCGCTGGATCAGTATCAATGCCATGCCGCAGTTCAAAAATGGGGAAGACGTTCCGTATCAGGTATATACTACATTTGACGATGTCACCGAACACAAGCTTGCCGACGAGGTTTTTCAGGTACGCCTGAAATTATTTGAACTTTCCTCGTCCCTTTCGCTGGGTGAGTTGATGCAGGTGGCACTCGATCAAATCGGGCCTATCCTCAACAGCCCGATAGGTTTCTATCATTTTGTCGAATCTGACCAGAAAACACTTTCACTCCAGGCATGGTCCACGCGAACACTGAGTGAATTTTGCAAAGCGGAGGGTCGCGGATTGCATTACCCAATTGACCAGGCTGGGGTCTGGACAGACTGCGTCTTCCAACGCAAGCCTGTCATCCACAACGATTACCCCTCCCTCCCGAATAGACATGGGTTGCCGCCCGGACACGCAGAAGTGATTCGTGAGCTGGTTGTTCCCATCCTTCGCAACGGACTCGTGGTTTCCATCCTGGGGGTTGGCAATAAGCCTTCGAACTATACCGACAAGGATGCTCAACTCGTATCCTATTTGGCGGATGTCATCTGGGAGATCGTGGAGCGCAAACGTACCGAGGAAAAACTGCAGCAACTCTCGCGCGCTGTTGAGCAAAGCCCCGCCTCCATTGTGATCACGGATACGAAAGGCTGTATTGAATATGTAAACCCGCGCTTCACCGAGGTAACAGGTTACAGTGCAGAGGAGGTGATTGGGCGGAACCCGCGTATCCTGAAAACGGCGTTAACCCCAAAGGAAACTCATCGCGAATTATGGGAGACCGTCACTGCGGGCAGGGACTGGCAGGGCGAATTCGTCAACCGCAGGAAGAGTGGTGCGTTCTATTATGAACTGGCGAGCATCTCCCCCATTTTGGATGTGCACGGTTCCATCACTCATTATGTGGCGGTCAAGGAAGACGTCACGGAAAGCAAAGAGTCCCAGTTGCAGTTGCGTTCGATGAACGAGCAGCTTGCGGAGCAGATCAGGGAAAACCTCAAGTTGCAGGAGATTTTGCGCGAGCAGGCAATCCGCGACCCGTTGACGGGTTTGTATAATCGCCGCTATCTTTACGAAACCATGGGACGCGAACTGGCGCGCGCCCGGCGCGAAAAATATCCCATCAGTTTTATGATGATGGACATTGACCGCTTCAAACAGGTCAACGACACTTACGGACATGATGCCGGCGATATGGTGTTGGTGGCGCTGGCAGACCTTCTGCATACCCATACTCGTCAGGGTGATATTGCTTGCCGCTACGGAGGTGAGGAATTTTTGGTGATCATGCTGCGTGTGGGTGAGACGGATGCCAAACGGCGCGCTGAAGAAATCCGCAATAGCTTCAATGACCTCCATATGGATTACGACAATACAAAACTATCCGCCTCTATTTCCATCGGAGTGGCTTTTTATCCGCGTGACGGCAGCGACTCGGATGCGGTCATCAAAGCTGCCGACACTGCCATGTATCAAGCCAAACATGCGGGACGCAATTGTGTACGCGTTTGGGAAGTCAATTCTCAGCCGACATAAATCTTCATCGCCTTAAAAGGGAATCATCCATGCCCGAAAACCTTCTTGCCATCGATAACGGAACACAATCCGCCCGCGCGCTTTTATTCGACCCGCGTGGCAACCTGCTCGCCAAACATCGCGTCCCCATCGAGTCGTATTATTCCACCGCGCCCGGTCTTGCCGAGCAGGACCCCGAAGTTTTCTGGAGTGCCATCTGCGAAGCCTGTCAGGGACTGTGGGCGCAGGGCGTGGACAAATCGTCCATCGCCGCCGTCTCGCTGACCACCCAGCGCAGCACCCTCGTCAACGTGGACAAGCACGGCAAGCCGCTGCGTCCTGCCATCGTCTGGCCCGACCAACGCCGCACCGATGGACTCAAACCCGTCAGCGGGTGGTGGGGCGTGGCATTCAAAGTTGCGGGCGCATCCGAGACCGTTGCGTATCTCCAAGCCGAAGCCGAATGCAACTGGATTCGCACCCACCAGCCCGAAGTCTGGCGCGAAACGCACAAATATCTCTTTTTATCCGGATACCTCACCTATCGGCTCGTCGGTCGCTTTGTGGATTCGGTCGCCTCGCAGGTGGGATACGTCCCCTTCGACTACAAATCGCAGACGTGGGCGCGACCATTGGATTGGAAGTGGCAGGCTGTGCCAATGGACAAAAACATTTTGCCCGACCTCGTGCCTGCCGCGTCGCCTTTGGGCTTGATCTCCGCCGAAGCCTCGTCCGTCACCGGCATCCCGCAGGGACTTCCGCTCATCGCCTCCGCCGCCGACAAAGCCACCGAAGTCCTCGGCGCGGGCTGTCTCGAACCGCACGTCGCCTGCCTGAGTTACGGCACGACCGCCACCATCAACACCACGCACAAAAAATACATCGAGGTGATTCCGCTCCTGCCGCCGTATCCCGCCGCCGTGCCGGGACAATACAGCTTCGAGATTCAAATCTATCGCGGCTTCTGGATGGTGACCTGGTTCAAGCATGAGTTTGGTCTGCGCGAGCAAAAACTTGCCGACGAGCAGGGAGTCGAAGCCGAAGCCCTCTTTGACGAGTTGATTCGTTCCGTGTCTCCCGGCTCGGACGGGCTGGTCTTGCAGCCGTACTGGTCGCCGGGACTGCGATTCCCCGGTCCCGAAGCGCGCGGCGCAGTCATTGGCTTCAGCGACGTTCACACCCGCGCTCATTTGTATCGCGCCATCCTCGAAGGGCTTGCCTATGCCCTGCGCGAAGGCGCCGAGCGGACTGAAAAACGCAGCGGCGTGCCAATCACCGAGTTGCGAGTCGCTGGCGGGGGAAGCCAGTCCGACGCGGCGCTCCAACTCACGGCAGATGTCTTCGGGTTGCCTGCCTCGCGCCCGCATGTGTACGAAGCCTCCGCCCTCGGCGCCGCAATCGACGCGGCGGTCGGAGTCGGCATCCACAAGGATTTCCCCACCGCCATCCGCGAGATGACCCGCGTCCGCGATACGTTCGAGCCTGACGCAAAAATACACGCCCGATACAATGATTTGTATCATGGCGTGTACAAGAACATGTACAGCCGCTTGAAGCCGCTGTATGAGTTTATGAAGAAGGGCGGAAAGTCTACGCCATAACTTCGCCGATGATGCGGCTGTACCAGCGTCCGCTGGATTTCACTGTGCGCTTCTGGGTCTTGTAGTCCACATGCACGATGCCGAAGCGTTTGGAGAATCCAAAGCCCCATTCGAAGTTATCGAACAGCGACCAGACGAAATAGCCCTTGACCGGTACGTCCGCATGGATAGCCTGGCTGACCATCTCCAGATGGCGTTTGATGTACGACAACCGGGCGGGATCGTCCACCTGTCCGTCGGCATCGACCTCGTCCGGGAAGGCGGCTCCGTTCTCGGTGATGTAAATGGCGGGGAAGGCGTAATCGAAATACAGGCGTCCCAGAATGTTGTAGAGTCCCTTCGGGTAGACCTCCCAATCCATTTCGGTAATTTCGTCGCCGCGGATGACGGTGCGAGGTTCGTTCTCCGCCTCGCTGACGTTTTCCGCGCGGGCGATGTTGCGAGTGTAATAATTGACTCCCACAAAATCAACGGGGACGGCGATCACTTCCATGTCGCCGGGTTGGATGAATTCCATCGCATTGCCATGTCCGTTGACGATATCCTGTGGGTAGCCGCGCCCAACCAGCGGGTCGAGGAAAAAGCGGTTGATGTAGCCGTCAGTCCAAGTGGCGGCTTTTCTGTCCGCCATGCTCGGAGAGGCGGGTTCCTGCGGAGTCAAATTCAATGTGATTCCCACGTTGGCGTTCGCGCAGTTGGCGCGGATCACCGGCACAGACCGTCCGTGTGAAAGAAGCAGATGGTGGGAGCCAGCTATGGCTTCGTTCAGGTTGGTGTGACCGGGGGCGTGGCGGCCATCGCGGTAGCCGACAAAGGCGCTGACCCACGGCTCGTTCAGAGTGATCCAATTCTTTACGCGGTCGCCCAACGCGCGGGTGACAACGTCCGTATATTCGACAAACGCATCCACGATCATGCGTGAAGCCCAGCCGCCCTCGTCCTGCAAAACCTGCGGCAGGTCCCAGTGATAAAGCGTCACCCACGGCTCGATCTTTTCCGCGAGCAGGGCGTCCACAAGCTGGCTGTAAAAATCGATTCCCATCTGGTTGACCCTGCCCCTTCCTTCGGGCAGGACGCGGGTCCAGGCTATCGAAAAGCGATAGGCTTTCAACCCCAAATCCTTCATCAACTTCACGTCATCGTGCCAGCGGTGATAATGGTCGCAGGCAATGTCGCCCGTGTCGCCGTCCTGCACGCAGCCGGGCGTGTGACTGAAACGATCCCAAATGCTTTCGCCCTTGCCGTCCTCGTCCCATGCGCCTTCGATCTGATACGAAGCCGTGGCGGCGCCCCATACAAACCCCTTCGGAAATTGAAACATCTTTTTATCCACGTATGTTCTCCATTCGTTTATCCCAGCGTGACGACGACTTTTACTTCCTTCGTGCCCTCTGGCGGAATGGGGATGATTTTACCCGCGATGGGACTTCCATTCACTTCGAGTTGGACTCCGCGCCCTGAGCCTTTTCGCTCCACCCGAATCTGGTACCTGACGCCCCGATAGCTGCGTGCTACTTCGAAGCCGTTCCAACCCGACGGGATGACCGGGTCGATTTGCAAGCCGTCATACGTCGGGCGGATTCCCAAAATCCACTGCGAGATGGCAACGTAGTTCCAGGCGGCGGTGCCGGTCAACCAGGAGTTCTTCGCTTCGCCGTGAGTGGGTGCGTCCTTGCCGGCGATCATCTGGGCATAGACATACGGCTCACAGCGGTGGACATCGCTGATTTCCTCGCGCGCCGAGGGGCAAATCCGCAGGTAATAATCGTGCGCCTTGTCGCCTCGACCAAGCTTCGTCTCCGCGATCATGATCCACGGGTTGGTGTGACAGAAGATGCTGGCATTTTCCTTGTATCCCGGCGGATAGGATGAAATCTCGCCGAGATGCAGGTAATAGCGAGTAAAAGCTGGCTGATGGACAACGACGCCGTGCTTGGTGGCAAGGTGCTCGCCGACGGAGTTCATCGCCTTTTCAGCGCGACCATCTTCGATGCCCAAGCCAGCCATCACGCAAACTCCCTGCGGCTCGATGAAGATGCGTCCTTCCTCGTTTTCCTTCGAGCCAAGCACGTGACCAAAGTCATCGTATGCGCGGCGGAACCACTCTCCGTCCCAGCCGTGCTGCCAGATGATCTTTTCCATCTTGGAAGCCTGTTCAAGATAAAAGGTCGAAGGTCGAAGGTCGAAAGTCTTGACCTTTGACATTTGACCTTCGACTTGCTTTGCCAACCCCGCCATCTCCTTCGCCGCCAGCACGAACAAGCCCGCGATGAAGACGCTTTCGGCAACCTTGCCTTCCTTGTTGGTGGTGGTCTGGAAGGATTGACCGGGCGCATCGGAGAAACAGTTCAGATTGAGACAGTCGTTCCAGTCGGCGCGACCGATGAGCGGAAGTCCGTGCGGTCCGAGGCGGTCAAGCGTGTACTGGATCGAGCGTTGCAGATGATCGTACAGCGGCTTCTCGGAGCCGGGCTGGTTGTCGTATGTGACAGGTTCTTCGAGGATGCTGAAGTCGCCCGTCTCTTTGACGTATGCGGTCACAGCCAGCACCAGCCAGTGTGGATCATCGTTGAAGCCAGAGCCAACATCGTTGTTGCCGCGTTTGGTCAAAGGTTGGTATTGATGGTACGCTCCACCCGACGGCAGTTGCGTGGCGGCAAGGTCCAGAATTCTTTCGCGGGCGCGTTCGGGGATGAGGTGCACAAATCCCAGTAAATCCTGCGCCGAGTCGCGGAAGCCCATGCCGCGTCCGATGCCGCTCTCAAAATATGAAGCCGAGCGGCTCATGTTGAACGTAATCATGGTCTGGTACGCGTTCCAGATGTTGACCATGCGGGTGGTGTGCTCGTCGGGCGTCTTGACCTGCAATTTGTCCAGCAGTCCATCCCAGTGGAGGTGCAAAGCCTCGAAAGCCTCTTCTACTTCGTCGGCTTTCAAATAGCGGGCAATGATCGGCAGAACGGTCTTCTTATTGACCGTCTGCGTCTCCGGCGGATCGAACTTCGCGTCCTTCGGGTTTTCGTGATAGCCGAGGACGAAGATGATTTTCTTCTGTTCCCCAGCCTTCAACTGGACCTTGACGTGGTGCGACCCAATCGGCTGCCAGCCATGCGTGATCGAATCGGACGCCTGACCTGCTTCCACCGCCTTGGGCGAATCCCAGCCGCGATAGGAACCGAGGAAGGCTTCACGCTGCGTGTCAAAGCCAGCCAGTTTTTCGGAGCAGGCAAAGAAGGCGAAGTGGTCGCGGCGTTCGCGATATTCAGTCTTGTGATAGATGACGTCATCTACGACTTCCACTTCTCCTACCGAATAATTCCGCTGGAAGTTGGTCGCATCGTCCATCGCGTCCCACAGATTGAACTCCACTGCCGAGAAGACTGATAAATCTGCGGGTTGATTCCGCTTGTTGGTGAGAGTCAACTCCCAGATTTCGAGATTTTCACCGAGCGGCACAAAATAGCGGGTCTGGGATTCGATCCCCGCCAGTTCCGACTTGATGGCGGTGTATCCCATTCCGTGGCGGCATTCGTAGGAATCCAACTTCTTGCGGACGGGCATCCACGAGGGTGACCAACTTTGGGATGTGCCGTTGTCTCGCAGATAGATGTAACGTCCGCCCATGTCGAGCGGGGCGTTGTTGTAGCGATAGCGGGTTAGGCGGCGCAGGCGTGCATCTTTGTAGAAGGAGTATCCGCCCGCCGTGTTGGAGATCAGCCCGAAGTAGGATTCGCTGCCTAGGTAGTTGATCCATGGCAAGGGAGTTTCAGGAGTCTCGATGACATATTCGCGATTTGCATCATCAAAATGACCGTAACGCATAATTACCTCATTATTCCAGTTTCAATTTTTCAACAAGCGCCTGCGTGTCCTTTTCGTCGCGCGGGCATTCGACATTATCATACAGTTCCCACGTTTCGATGTGCGTGGCGGACGCTCCCGGTTCGAGCGTGGTGATGGGGGCGATGGTCTCCAGTTCGATAAACCGCCCATTGCAGTAACATTCGCTCGAACTGCCAAAATCAAAATAAGCGGATTGCGCTTCGTATTTGGCGCGTTTGACGAACAGGGTTCCGTTCAACCAGTATGCCAGCCAGCCGCGTGGGTTGGGGAAGCCGACCTTGAATGGGGAATCCACGCTGGCGCGGAACAGGATGTAGTTTTTGCCCCACTGGATGTTTTGGATTGACAGGTCGGTATAGGGCCACAGGACCAGCGAACGGTTGGGCAGGACGCATGTGTCTTCACAAGCTTGAGGAAGGATGGCAACACCGCCGGGCTTCAACTGTGTGATTGCCCACGGAGCGCATGTCACGGGCCACAAGCCGTGGTTGGTCAACTGGTGGGTGATGATCACCTGCGGGGCGTTTTCCACCAGTTGAATCCGCATGGATTTTTGCAAGCCGGTCTTCGCTTCCACATCCTGCGTGAGCAGGCATCCATTTTCGAGAAGGCTGATTTCTACAGGGAAATTGTCGGGCAGATAAGTGCGGCTCGGTTCTTCGGGCGCATGCCACAGGCGGTGTCCGCCGTAGAGATGGAGTTCTCCTGAACCGGGACACTCCAGCACGGCATCGGGCAACTCCGCCAGCAGGTTTTCGCCGCCATTCAAACTCAGGGACAAGATGCGGGGGCCAATCGATTGGGGAACCAGCAATTTCAGGTTTTCATTTTTTAGAGAAAGGCAATCCAGTCCAAGAAAGTTGACGGTTTCGTTTTGTGCCATGCTATTTCACCTCGAAACTTGCTGTGATGGGCTTGGGTGCGCCGAGTTCCTGTCCACGCTTGCTGGGTGAGCATCCACCGACTTCCAGACGGAATTCGCCGGGTTCCAGGGTCAGTTTGCCGTCGTCGTTGTAGAACGACATCATCTCCGGGGTCACTGTGAATTTTAGTTCGCGGCTTTCACCTGCCTTGAGGACGACTCTATCGAAGCCAACCAAATGATGGAGCGGGACAACGCTCGAAGCCTGGAGATCGCTCAGGTAGAACTGGACAACTTCGGCTGAGTCCCGCTCACCGACGTTTTGCAGGGTCAGGCTGACGTGGAGTGAATCCCCGGCGGCGACTTTCGTCTGATCCAATTTCAAATCCGAATATTCGAAGCGGCTGTAGCTTAGACCAAACCCGAACGGGTACAGCGGCTCTTTGGTCATGTAGCGGTAGGTGCGTCCCTTCATGCTGTAATCGTCGAACGCGGGAAGCTGGTCGAGCGACTTCGGGAAGGTGAGTGGAAGCCTGCCAGCGGGGGAAACATCGCCGAAGAGGACGTCCGCGACCGCCCTGCCGCCCTCCATGCCGGGATACCAGACGAAGACGATGGCGTCCACCATGTCTTCCACTTCGCCCAACGCAATGGGACTGCCGCCCGTGAGGACAAGCACGATCCTGACGCCGTGGATGGAAAGTTCCTTGATATAGTCGATTTGATTCTGCGGCAGCGAGATGCTTTCGCGGTCGCCGTTTTGCGCCGAGAGGATGGAATCGCCTTCCTCGCCTTCGAGAAACGATGACAAACCTGCGCACACAATCGCAAAGTCTGCTGATTGCGCCGTGTCAGGCGCCCAGGTGTGTTCGATCTCGCGCGGATGTTTCCAGGTCGCGCCGGCGGTGTATTCCATGCCCATACCTTCGGGGAGCCGCCCGGTCAAGCCTTCGAGCAGGGTGACCATGTGGTCGTTGAACCCGTAATAGTTGCCCAGCAAAACTTCCATGCTGGTGGCGGCGGGACCTGTGACGAAAATTTTCTTTGTGGATGGCTTGATGGGGAGAATGCCTCCCTTGTTCTTCAACAGAACCACCGCTTCGGTTGCCGCGCGATATGCCAGTTGACGATGTTCGGGACAGGCAACCACATCGGTGGAGATGGAGGCATAGGGAACCTCTTCATCGGGGTCGAACATCCCAAGCTTGAAGCGTGTGCTGAACGTGCGTTCGAGGGCGCGATCAACCAATGCTTCGGTGGTGTCGCCGCGTTCGATGGCTGTGGGAATTTGACTAAAGACGTGATCGCATCCGAGGTCGCATCCGTATTGCAGAGCCAGTGCCGCGGAGTCCGCTTCATCTTCCGTGACCTTGTGATGAAGGTGGAAATCCGACAACGCCATGCAATCTGACACAACGTGCCCCTCAAAGCCCCACTCTCCGCGCAGGATATCGTCGAGCAAAAGTTTGCTCGCGCAGCACAATTCGTTCAATGTGCGGTTGTAAGCGCCCATCACCGCTTCGACCTTCGCTTCGGTCACCAGTTTTTTGAAGGCGGGGAGGTATGTGTCGTACAACTCGCGCTTTGTTACGATGGCATTGAAGGTGTGGCGGTCCTTCTCAGGTCCCGAATGAACAGCGTAGTGTTTGGCGCAGGCAGCTGTTTTGAGATATTTGGGATGGTCGCCCTGCATCCCCTTTACGAACTCTGACGCCATCTCGCCCGTGAAGAACGGGTCTTCGCCCCAGGTTTCCTGTCCGCGTCCCCAGCGTGGGTCCCGGAAGATGTTCACGTTCGGCGACCAGAAGGTCAATCCCTGATACTGAGCGGTGTAACCGTTTCGGCGCAATGCGGCGTGATACTTGGCGCGGCCCTCGTCGCTGATGGCTGATGCAGTCCGATAAATTAGTTCCCTGTTCCAGGTCGCCGCCATGGCAATTGCCTGCGGGAAGACCGTTGCGCGTCCACTGCGACCAACGCCGTGCAGCGCCTCGCTCCAATAGTTGTAGGCCGGGATGTTCAGGCGGGGAATCCCGTGCGCCGGGTGGTTCATCAGTCCCACTTTTTCGTCGAGGGTCATGCGCCCGATCAAGTCCTTTACGCGCTCGGCAAGCGGACGAGATGGGTCAAGGTATAAAGGTTGTTCCGATGCAAGGACATCGTTCATAAAATGCTCCTGTGGAATTAATCCAATTCAAAACACAACGTTTGGGTTGCCATCACAGACAGCCATTCCCCGCCCCCGCCTCTGTCCGATGAGGCGGGGGCTTTCCGAAGGAGAGAAATGAATGAAGCCTGTTCGATCTTTTCCCATGCCGCCCTGAAGATTTGGGAACCCTGAACTGTGGAAACGGTCAGCTCTACTCCTTGACCGCGCCCAAGGCAATGCCGCTGATAATATAGCGGGAGAAAACCGCGTAGATGATGATGATGGGGACGATGGTCAGGGCAAGTCCCAGGTAAATTGCGCCGTATTCGGTCCGATACACGTCGCCGCGCAGTGTCTGTACCAGCATCGGCAGGGTGTATTTCTCTATCGATGAAATCAGGATGAAAGCATTGAAGAAGTTGTTCCATGATGCGACGAACGCAAAGATGCCCATTGTGGCTGCGCCCGGCACGGCAAGGGGCATCATCACCTTATGAAAGATGCCCAATTCAGTGGCACCGTCGATTCGCGCCGCGTCGATCAGGTCGTGGATGATCATCGATTCAAGATATTGTTTGCCGAAGAAAACCGCTCCGGCATTTGCAATAAGAGGCAGAATCAAGGATGCATAATTATCGGTCAGCCCCAATTTTGACATGTATTGATAGAAGCCAATAATGGAAAGCTGCGTGGGGATCATGACCAGCACGACGATAAAGTTGGAGAACAGTTTCTTTCCCGGAAAGTTGTAGACCACCAGCCCGTATGCGGTCAACAGGGAAAAGTAAACCGTGATCACCGTCGAAGAGACCGCAAGGAACAGGCTGTTTGCAAAGCCTCTCGGCAGATTCAATCCCTTGCTAAGCAAAAGGCGGTAATTCTCGATCATATGCCAGCTTGGCAAAATGCTGATGCCCTGCTGAATCTCCGTCGTCGAGCGGGTGGAGTTCACGATCAACAACCAGATGGGAACGATGGTGAGCGCCAGCAGGACAAACAGCAGAAGGTAAACAAAAAAGCGTCCGACATGGGTGCCGATTTTATAATTGCTCATCATGACTGCGTCCTTTCCGCGTTCTTTGGGGATGACGGCTTTTTCGACGATTTCGCTTGGTCCAAATCCCTGTCGCGCAGGAAATAGAAGATACCCAGGGCGCAAATGCTTGTCATCAGGAATATCAACACGCCGACCGACGAGGCTGCCCCAATATGTCCCTTGCTGCTGGCAAATTTCATATACATCAGGATATTGTTCGTTTGGATCGAGCTTTGCGGGGAACCCCTGCCGTCTGTCAGCAGGAACGGGATATCGAACATCTGCATTCCGCCGACAAGGGATGTGACGAAAATATAGATCAGGATGGGTCTCAATAAAGGCAGGGTAATCCGCCTGAACATTTGCCAGGCGTTTGCCCCGTCCACCATGGCGGCTTCGTACAGGGAAATCGGGATGGAGGTCATGCCTGCCATGACGATGATGGTTGTCTGTCCAAACCACATCCACCATTGGATGAAAATCACCAGCCCGCGCGTGACCGAGGGATTTTCCAGGAAGCGCATGGCTTCCTCCAGGAAACCAGCCCTGACCACGAACTGGTTCATGGGTCCGTAATAAGCGAAGAGCGCGTTGAACAAAGCCGCCACTGCGGCGGGCATCAAAAGGTTCGGCAAAAAAAAGATTGCCCGCCAGACCCCGATCGCCCTGATCTTGAGGCGGGCGTTTGTAAACAGAACAGATAATAGCAAGGCAATGCAGATCTGTGGAATGAAGTTCAACATCCACAGCAGCCATGTATTCCCCACTGCCCTCATAAAAACCACGTCTGCAAATAAACGCTTGAAGTTGGCAAGCCCAACAAAGTGGCTGCTTTTCGACATCAGGGTGGTGTCGGTAAAACTAAGCGTTATTGTGTTGATGACCGGGTATAAGCCAAAGACGAGAAAGCCAATGATGAAGGGCGCTAGAAACATGTACCCGGTGTATTTTTTCTTGAGCATGTTAAGATTCATGCCGCCTCCGTTTAATAATAAAACTGGTTTTTTTTCAAACCGTTAAATAGTGGAAGGGGTGTGGGTCAGCGTATCCGAGGACACGCTGACCCACAAAGCTTGGAACAGATTATTTTACAGGAGGTTCAGGAAGGATCAGGTCGGGGAACTCATTCGCAACCGCATCCAGCCATGCCTGCCACATTTCAGCTTCCGTCATGGTTCCGCCAAGGTAGGCGTCACGCGGATCGTTGAGGGCGCGCTGAATGGCATCATCCGAACCTTGCATCAACTTGCCACTGACACTCGGGGCGGCTGCGGCAAAGGCTCCGTAGGAGTTCTGCCCGCCGAGGAAGTCAGCCAGTGTGGAGTTGTCGAAACTGCTGGTGATCTTCTCGACCACAACCTGGCTGGAGACGAAGTCGCCGGCAGCCTGTTTCTGGTCTTCAGGCACTGTTGGGTCAATGGCTTTCAGGTATTCATTGGTGTAGACGCCGGTTGCCCAGTTGGTCAGGTTCTCTTCATCGAGGGCGACGAATTTGACGAATTCCTTTCCAAGTTCGCTGTTCGGGCTGCCGTCCAAAACACCGACCCAGGTGCCGCCCCATTGGTAGGACAGCGGTCCGTTGATCATAGCCCAGTCGCCGCTGGTGTCATTCGCGCCATCCTTCGATTTGGCGTTGGGGCTTAGAACGTAGGGCAGACCCCAGGTGGGCAGGAAGTAACTAAAGACCTTCTTGGGGGTGCCATCGGCAGCCTTCAAGGTGTCGTTCATGCCGGCGAACCAGCCTTCAGTCCACTGATTGGCGCCTGATTCATAACCTTCGTCGCGCATCAGTTTTGCGAACTTGATATATTCTTCAACCATGGGATCGATGACCAGGTTGCCATCGACAACCCAGGGCTGTTCGCGGTTGGCAAGGAAGGGGTTGAACAACTCGCCGGCGGTTCCGACTGTGTAGTAGTCGCCTGTGCCGCAAGCCTTGATCTTGGCGGCGGTTTCGACAAATTTGTCCATGTCGGCGACCATTTTCTGTACTTCGGCGGGGTCATCGGAGCCGAGACATTCCTTGGCAAGGCTGCGGCGGTAGAAGAAAGCGCCGGGGGTGGCTTGATAGGAGAAGGCTTTTGCAATGCCATCATACGTGCCGACTTCAACGACGGCGGGGTAGGTCTTGAGTTGTTCGGTCAGGGGAAGCAGTTCGCTGAGATCGGCTAAAAGATCAGACTCAACCCATTCCTTTACGAACGCGGCTTCCAAAGCGACGACATCGGGGGAATCCGCGGTGCCGGCGGCGGCTTTGACCTTGGTCTGGTATTCGCCGTTGGTCATCGGGATCATGGTGTAGACGACATCCACATCGGGGTGGGTTGCTTCGAAAGCGATTGCCATGGTGTTGATTTCAGTGGTGAAAGACCAGACGTTGAGAATGGTTTTTCCTTCAGCGGCGGGGGCTTCGGCGGCAGGGGCTTCAGTTGCGGGAGCTTCAGCGGCGGGAGCCTCAGCAGCAGGCGCTTCGGCGGCGGGGGCTTCAGTCGCGGGACCGCCACAGGCGGCGAGCGCCATGCTCAATACCACCAGCACAGACAGGACAAAATATAAACGTTTCATCTTCTTTATACTCCTTGATAGTTATGATATATTTTGGAGTTGGAACTCCACTCGACCTTGACGAGGGAGTGGATTCCTCCTCGCCGACGACCGGTCTCCAATCTGGGGATCGGTCGTCCACTTTGATGGACGTGGGGTGATGGGTTGTATATTTTTGACAGACACCTCCATGTAAAAAGGTTTCCTGACACTTTTGAGGAAGGTGCTTTTTGATTGCACCTTCCAACCTCTCCCGTTAGCGCCTAAACGGTGCCCACGAGTTTAGTTCCTGAATAAATTGAAGCCGATTTATCACAAGAAGTTCGCACAATCAGTTTTGTCTGCATTTTGTGAACGGTATCCTCAAGTGGTTCATGGTTGATAAGCTTGATAAGCATCTGAATTGCCACATATCCCATTTCGTCGAGGGATTGGTCTATGGTTGTCAGTCCCATGTATTTTGCTTCGGATATGTTATCGAACCCCACAACGGATAACTCTTCTGGAATTCGAACTCCCAACTCATCTGCTGCCTGAAAAACACCCATGGCAGACTGATCATTGGCGGCGAAAATCGCTGTAGGTGGATTTTTCAATGACAACAGCTGGCAGGTGGATTTGTAGGCAGTTGGTTGAACAAAATCGCCCGGGACAATAAGCTCATCATCGATTTCAATGCCTGCATTTTCAAGTGCATCCCGATAGCCGCTTAGACGTCGTTGGGCACTCGCTATTTCGGGTCTCCCGCTGACAAAGCCGATGCGGCGATGTCCCAACTCCAGCAGATATCTCATGATTTCCAATGCGCCCTGATAGTTGGTCCCCTGAACATAGGGATAATTCGGGTTGACGATATGGGGGTCCACCGAAACAATTGGGGCATTGGTAATAAAATCTGAAGCGGCAGACGCCACAATGATCACGCCGTCGGTTATCGAATTATTCAAAAGTGAAACGTAATGCTGTTCATGTAGGGCAGTGCCGTTCTTTCTAATGTCCCCTGTTGTATAGACAAGTAGGTCGAATTTCGATTCCGCAATTGCGCGGTTAATCCCCTTCATAATTTCAAGTGAATACGGAAAACCAATATCTGGAACCACGAGCCCAATCAGGTTTTTTCTGTGGCTGCGCATGCTCCGAGCTGCCAGATTTGACGTATACCCCAACCTGGCAATAACGGAGAGTATCCGCTCCTGCGTTTCACTGGCTACGTCAATCCTGCCGTTTAGCACCCGTGAGACCGTGGAAACCGACACTTTTGCGGCTTTGGCAACATCCTGAATTGTTACTGCATGTGTTTTGTTCTTCATGACAAACCTAATTCAGAATTAATCGGTATCAATACCGGTAACGTTACCGTAGATTTATTATTCCACGTTTTTTTGGAAAAGTCAACACCCAATTTTTGCGGAGTCTGTAACATTCCCGGTTGGTGAGTTTTAAACTCCCACCCAGGCCAAGGATTTTCCATCTTGAGCGATGTTCTTTCCCATTGACATACCACTTCAGTCGAAAATTCAGCTTTTTGGCGAACACTTCCTACCACCAAAA
>JACRBJ010000050.1 GCA_016234555.1 Chloroflexota bacterium
ATCCACTAAATAGGTTGTGATACCTGATAGTGCGAGAGCCACTGCAAGATTCACTGCTACCGTAGTTTTACCCGTTCCGCCTTTCGGTGAAGTAATTGCGATCTTCCTGACAGCCATACCCGATTGAATGCGGGCTGACATATCACTGCCAAGTACAGCCCGTCGGTATTGATCGTCTGCCGATAGGTTGCCAGCGTCGGCGCGGCGCATCTCTTCATACAATTTGTTGATGTCCATATCCGATGGAGGGTATGCAAATGCAGGAACACCAACACCGTTCGCCCAGGAGGACATACCATCGCCGGCACCGGCAATCACAAAGATCAACTTGCCGCGTTCTGCCGCCTTGACCAGACTTTCAGGAGATACCGAAGACTCGGGTGAAACAACGATCAGGGCGCGAAAATCAAACAGGTCAATGTGTTGCGGTGTGAACGCCGCGATTTGCGCAATCACGGAATGACCCTGTTCCGCCAGCTGCATATTCAAGCGGGATGTAACCGTCCCTGCGCCAAGTAATAAAACTTGCATTACTGCCCTCCTCCCAACACTTCTTCTCGATCCGATTTGAAAAGATCTTCGAAGTCCCAATAGGTAAAACCAGCGGTGGGTGTTTCATCACCGCGCGACATGAGTGATACAACCAATCGATCACCTTGTTGGAGCGCAAGTGAAAGAACTTCACGGCTTGCATTCGGGACGAGCAGGATCAACATTTGCGGTTGGTCGAGAGTGGTGAAGGTGGAGTCGGAGTTGCTGGTATCAGATGAATCAGTCTCAGGCGGAAGACCCTGCACGGAAATCACGCGCACGCCCATCGGAAACAGGTCTTTCGCTAGGGGAGGCAAGGCACGACTCAGTGCGTCCGTTTGTGCAACCTCCTGGGGCGCAGGAGTCGCGGCGGGCTGCGCCTCATAATCAGATTCGATGATGACCTCCGGCATGGCAGTCGGTGTGGTCATCTGCTGCGGACGGCTGGTGATTACCACTGTCACTCCAACAAGATCACCAGGTAAAAACGCTTCCGCATCCGGTGAAACAAGATTCATCGCATCCAGTGGCAATGGGAATAAACTAAATCCAGGAAATTTCGCAAGCACTGCCGAGAGACGCGTGCCTTCTGCGGCTTGCGCCACAATTGCGGAACGAAAGACGGGCTGCCCGTTGAAGATCGGTTGTGCCACCACGCCGCCAACCACTCCAGTCACTTCTTCACCGGGAATATACAGGCTGGCATTGTCATCCTGAAAAACGGTCTTGACCGCCAGATCGTTCAGAGTGATCACATCTCCAATATTCAAGTCGCGTGTCGCAGATAAGACAGAAATGGTGGGCGGCTTTTGCGCCGCGCCCAAGGCATTCAAGGCGATGAACGCGACCAGAAAAATTCCAACCGACACACCCAGCACCACCAGGTTCACGCCGGTCGAGGCGATTCGTTTAAGCATTTTGTTTTCTCCAATTGTTGGGTTTCCAAGGCAGATCGCCCTGGTCGAATGCCTGCCGCAAGGCAGGCGTATCTTCAATCATTTCTTCGAGATGTTCCAGGGTTTGGCGTATTAGTCCGTACACGACCATCGCTACAAAGTCTGTTCGCAAATGATTCGACGCCAGTAGCAGGTGATGCGCCTGGGCAGTGGTGTGTGCCATATCCATCACATCTGAATTAGCAAGCGCCTCCGCCGACATACGCGGCATGTCCGGAAAACATACCTGGATCAAGTCGGCTAATTCATGTTGAATATGCTGGGGGTAATCTGAACCTTGCGATGCAGTCACTGGATCGGGTTGGGCGGGTGGATTGAGCAAGTCTGCAACCGAAGTGTCGGGATTGATTTGCAGTTGTTCCACTGCGCGCGGCAGCCTCTTGAGTCCGGCTTGCACCGCTTCTGTTAATCGCTCCTGGGCTTGAGGAGTCAAGGCAGCTACCGCTTCGACATTGCGGATGGATATGTGCGCGCGCAGGGCGGCCGGCAATGTTTCCAACAACCGCTGCCTTCTTTCCCGTTTGGACTGATACGTCTCGCTCATGGGACGCATGATACAAAAGTGTGTCGGATGGTGTGGCGGTTGTGTCGCTAGGTGTATCGGTTGTTTTTTCAATTGTGGGTGATAATTGGGACAAAATCCATACTAACACTTATG
>JACRBJ010000051.1 GCA_016234555.1 Chloroflexota bacterium
GGTCAATTCTGTGATCAAACGCAAGTTTGGTGATACCATCCGTTCTCGAAAGACACAACTTCAGAACCGCGAGCCGATTATCAAGGCCTTGGTCTACAACATTCATCGCTAGTTCACATTATCTTTGCAACAGAGCAACTTATAATCCTCACAAGGTTAGTTGTGGGTCAAGTCTATGTTACCCGCGCAGGTTATCGTAGGAACTTAAGCCGAAAAGCGATGCAAAATAATTACCCCGAAGAATGCCTCGAAAAATATCAGGTCCAGTTTATGGTGCGCGGCCGGGCCTGGAACGTGTTTGAGATGGGTTCCAATACGCCAATAGTATTTTTGCACAACGGTGGCGGGTCCTTATGGAATTGGGCACATCAACTTCGGCACTTCTCTTCCAAATATCGTGCCATTGCCCCCGACCTGCCTGGGTTTGGACGTTCGCATCGCCCCTCTGAACCGCTCATCCTGGATGCGTATGTACAGGATTTGGCAGAGCTTTTGAAAATTTTGGATTGCCCCAGACCCATTTTGGTGGGAAATTGTATTGGGGCCTCAATTGCGCTTGAATTTACATTACGTCATCCCCAAAAAGTGGCGGCGCTGGCGCTTTTCAATGTCTGTGGCGGCATTCCAATGCTCAATCCGCAGTTGAAATTTTGGGCGGCTTTACGTCCCCGCTCTGTTTTAGGCAGGGCATTTTATCGATATATGGTTGACGCCGCCGGTCACCCCAGTTTACAGCGCCTGGGTGCTCGCTTGCTCTATGCAAACAGCCAGCCTGCTTTTCACCCCATGCTTCGCCATTTTATTCTGCAGCAGCGTGTGGATCCCCAGCTCAGGACGTCGTTATATTGGCTGATGATGGGGCTGGATAGTTTTAATATTTTCAGCCAGCCCCGGAAAAAGCCTGCCTGCTTTCCTCCCGTGTTGCTCGGCTGGGGGGCGCAAAATCGCACTTTGGCTGTAAAGTGGTCCAGGGTGATTGCAGAGTGGCTTGCGCCGGAAAAATTTTTGCTTATCGAGAATACGGGGCATATGCCCATGTACGAACAACCTGGGCTGGTGAATGAGGCGCTTGAAGCCTTTTTCACGCAAAATGGTGAACTGGAAACCGCTGGCGTTATTCAGAACCACGTGCCACACTTTCCGCTTTCCTCTTAATTGCCTTTAACCACAATACGCGAATCCAGGCGCTGCCCATTGAGATGATCCGCCAGTAGAAGGCGAACTTGCGGCGCGTGCGCGGATCGGCTGCATGGATGCGGGTTTCGGTGCTGCAATGGGTCCGACCATTTTCATCCACAGTGACAGCGAGGTTGGCGGCGACCTTGGCGAAGGCTGGGTCGTCGAAGTCGAGGAAGGCTTGAGGGGAGGGAATATCAGGTTCTATGCCACCAGTCAGTTTCCAGAACTGCCCCACCAGCCCGAAGACGATTTCGCTGTTTGTTTCTTCGGCTAGCGGAATGAATCCACCCTCGATCATTTGGTCAAGAAAAGGTTTGGATTGGCGAGCCATGCCAGGGTAGGATTTGCCCATTAGTTTTGCGGGCAGGCTGCGGATGTCCATCATCCAGAAGATCAACGGGGAGAGTTCCGCTGCTGTCAACTCTTTGATGGCGGTGAAGACCCGTTCGGGCGGGGCATTCACCATCACGGCATGGATTTCGTTGAAATCATACTTGGGCAGGAATTTGTCGAGAATCATTTTTCCTCCAAATTTTCATGAAGTCCAACATCCCCTTCGTTGGACATTAAATATCAGGGACTTTCGGCTCCGGTTTTTCGGGTCGCGGGGATGATGTACAGCGCCGCAATCCCAAGGCAGATAAAGATGATGATCCATGAAGTGAGCGAAGTACCCCAGAAGATGGCCTCGTTCACGGCACGGAGAATCCAGAAGCCAGCGATGCTCATGCCGACCATCCGTCCTAATTTTGTGGCGCTCATCTCGTTTGGGAAAATAAACGACAGGATGGCAAAGACCGCAAGTACGTAGGTTGTATGGATATTCAGAACCTGTATCAGGGCGCGATCCTCTGTATTCATCATCGTCAGGCTTTGCTGCCAGTTGAAGAGCTTCCAAAACGAAAGGTGAAACGCGACAAAGAACAGGTTGATTCCACCACCGATTTGCACAAGACGTTTTGTGTTCATTGCTTATTCCTTCTCCCGTTTCCCCGGCCATAAAATCACATTTGGGACGAGGAAGAGAAGGACGATCACGATTACCATTGGCAGGATGACCGTTGTTGGGTTTGACAGGAAGAAGAGCGGGACTTTGATCGGCAGAATTAATTCGGATATGGCTCTTGTCGTCCACAGCGCAGCCTGAGACATGGCAAAGACCCATGCGTTTTTATCTCCGTGTGATGCTTTCCGTGAGAAGTAAATGGACAACATACCAAAGCACATCATGCACAGCCCGACGGCAATGGTGGCGTGGAAAACATAATTGCGGTAATCAATCGGCAGTTTGTTGATCTCAGCCGCCTGACCGATGGAGAATGGCATGATGAAATGAAGCGCCGCAACGAGCAATTCTACGATGCCACCATACAAAATAAACCTGCCTGCCAGTTGATTCTTGCTCATGATCCTTTCCTCTCACTCACTTCTGTCTACCACCGAGCGGGCGATTTTTTCCAGCGCGGGGTGTTCGGGTCCATCTGGTAATTGATCGAGCGCATCCAATCCATCGCGGACGTAGCCAAGTGCGACTTCGACAGCCTGCTCGATGGAGCCGCCCTGTCGGATGGAATCGACCAGTTGAGCGAGTTCCGCTTCGGGCAGGCGCTGACGGTTGATCAGCCGACCCAGGCTTGGGTTGTCGGGATGGGCTTCGAGGTGAATCAAAGCTGGCAGGGTTAGAATCCCCTGTCGCAAATCCTGACCAGATGGTTTTCCCAAGTGGGCGGCGTCGCTGGTGAAGTCGAGCACGTCGTCCATGATTTGGAAAGCCATGCCGATTGCGTAGCCAAAGCATCTGGCAGACGAGGCAGCTTCCGCGTCGACTCGACTGAGCAGGGCAGGCGCACCAGTTGACAGCTCGAACAGGGCGGCGGTCTTGGCTCCGATCCAGTCGAAATATTCCTCGCGGTTGGCAATCCCTCGCGGACGGGCAATCTGGACCAGTTCGCCGTTCACGATCGTGGCCATGGCTTCGGTGAACATGTCCACCGCTGAAAGAGAGCCAGTCGCCAGTACCAGCCGCGCCGCGCGCGTGAAAGCAAAGTCGCCGACCAGCACACTGGCAGCCGCAGACGCATGGGCGTTGAGTGTTTCGACGCCGCGCCGCAGGCTTGCCCCGTCAACCAAATCGTCGTGGATGAGGGTGGCGGTGTGCAGCATCTCGATAGCCGCCGCGAGGTACAACAGCGGAGCAGGGTCAACCGCGAGCAGACCACCCGTCAGCAGGGCAAGGCGCGGTCGGATTCGCTTTCCACCAGCAGAAATCAATTGGGCAAGAGCAGCATCGAGCGGGGAGCGGTTCGCATCCACCTGCGAGGCAAGCAGTGCCTCCACCTGTTCCAACTGGACGGTGGGTGGGTTCATCAAAACGGGGGACGTATTCAACATGGTTTCCATATCGGTTCTTTCGGTAGAAATCGAAATTCTTGGATAAAAAATAAAGCCCTTCCTTATTCAGGGAAGAACTTCAATATTTTTGTGAGGATGTCGCCTGTCTTTGCAACGCGGACGATGGTCTTGGTGGGAATCTTTTGCGCCTGCTGGTAAAGCGCGTCGGAGACCTCGAACAGGTCGAGCATGGATTGCATCTTTTCCCTGGTGTGGGTGTCTTCATCGGTTTCGAGTGCAGCGACTGACTCGCGCAACATGTGGAGGGTGGGGTCCACCTCGCGGCGCTTGCGATAATCGACGATGAAGCGGAACATCTCGTAAGCGTCGCCCTTGACCTCGAAGTAGTCGGTGCGCTCGCCGAGGATGTGGGTGACGCGGATGATGCCCCAGCTTTCGAGTTCGCGCAGTCCCACGCTGACGGTTGACCGCGCCAGCGAGAGAGTCTCGCTGATCTCCTCGGCGTTGAGCGGCTTGGGAGCCAGGTACAGCAAGCCATGAATTTGGGCGATGGTGCGGTTAATGCCCCACTTTTCGCCCATCTCTCCCCAGTGGACAATGAATTTCTGCGCGACAGGTGTCAGTTCCATTTGGTCTCGTTTCTGTTATTTCGGTCATTACCGAATATAATGGAATACGAAGAAGATGTCAAGGCAAAATGCAAGGCTCTCACAGTGCGCCTTTGAGAGCCTCGCTGAAAACGCTTGTTGCGCTACTCTTTGATCCGCGTTGGCAACGGCGTCACCATTGGAAATTGGCTGGGATCGAAAGCCGGGTCGAGGCTGAGGTTTTCCGCCTGAATCCAGCAGGGCTGTTGGAAATATGGGTTGCGTATGATATACCAGCCCGGCACGGTTCCGACAGCCAGCAACTCCACGATTTCGCCTTCCTTGATGCTACTCTCCATGCGGTAGGCTGGTCCCGGTCCAAACCAGCAGGGAGCCAGGCGTGTGACCACGGGCTGTTGTGTGGGAGTGCCTGTAAAGGTTGGGGGTGGGGGTGGGGTTTGTGTCGCAGTGGCTGTTGGAAGCGCCTGGGCGGTCTGGGATTGGGCGGCTATCACGCCAAGGGCGATGCTCGTTGCCATCGAATCCGCGGGCGGGGGAGAGGCTTGCGGAGGAGGAGTTTGCAGGCTGCAAGCCGCGCTCATGCAAACCAACAGAATTCCAATACTGGCTAATCGGGGAAATCGGGTCATCAAATCATCCTTCTTGAAAAGATGGAACGAGTATATTGCATTGAAGCCGATTTTGCTACTTCGAACTCTTGCAGGAAATTCATAATTTCATCTTGAAAGGCAGAGCGGAAAACTCCCCTGGTGCGAACCGACATATGCTTTCTTGGCGAATGGGATTGGGTGTGAATTATTTACGCGGAGCGGCGATATACTCGCGCGGTTCGAGCAGTCTCCAACGACCGGCTCCCAGATAGAGGATTTCCAATATCAAGTCGTTGTAGCCAATACCCTCGGCCTTGGCTTGCAGGCACAGATCGCTGTAATCAGGGGTGAGACCGGGAAGGGTGTTGATCTCAAGCAGGCGCGGGTTGCCTTCGTCGTCCAGGCGGATGTCAGTGCGCGAGGTATCCAAAGCGTTAAGTAGAATATGAGCACGCGAGGCAAAGTGCTTGAGCTTCTTTTCAAGTTCAGGGTCGATGTCGGCCGGGCAAATATAGTCGGGTGCGCCTTGTGCGCCAACATCCTTGGATTTGGCGGCCTGACCATAGACCCTTGGGGTAATGGAACGCCTGGCATCCAATTCAAGGATTGGGAAGCGATGGAAACCATCCTTCTCATCGTACCATTCGGGATGGCGCGAGTAGAGTTTGGCATCGGCGTGTCCCATTAAGCCTACGGTGAACTCGCGCCCGGAGAGAAAGGTTTCGACCAGGGCAGGTTGCTGGTAGGAATTGATAATCCATTTGATGCGCTCGCGCAGTTCGCCCTCCTTTTTGACAATGGCATTAGAGTCTACGCCCATGCCGGTGCCTTCACGCGCGGGTTTTACAAAGAGTGGAAAGTTCAGTTCGGGGCGAAGCGGCTCATCGCCTGTCAGGAATTCCTGAAACGGAGCGACTGGCAGGCGTCGGTCACGCCAAATGCGTTTGGTAAGGGTCTTGTCGAGCGAGATGGCATTGGTGAGGACGCGCGAACCGGTGTAGGGGATCTCCAGCATTTCAAGCAGGGCGGGTACCTGCGCTTCGCGCGCGTCGCCGCCAAGCCCTTCGGCAATGTTGAAGCAGATGTCCGGGTTGTATTCCTGGACCGTTTGAGGCAGGCTCCGATCAGCCATCAGGAATTTGGTCTCGTGCCCGTCGCTTTCGATGGCGTTCTGAATGTGATGGATGGTCTCAATGTGGTCGAAGTCGGCGAACGCGTCGCTAGGTACGCCTTCCGGCTTGGGCTGACTTTCGTCCTTGATGTTTGCGATGACAGCCACACGCCAGTATCGTTTTAGTTTTTTAGATGGAGTAATTTCCATGGAGTGCCTCCTTGGGATTTTTGCGCACGGTCAGTATATGCCGCCGCGACGATATTGCAAGGTCTGGAACGCCAGGCAAATCGTTTTCTTATTCCTGTCTAATTTTTTGCAATTGACCTTCACCATCAAGCCCTGATCAGCTTTACTTGTTTTCTGTTAACCTCAACATTCTCCACTTTCCACCCCGCATTTGTCCAGGCGCGCATGTTGATATGATTTGCTTCCTTCTCATGCATCCACCACCTTTCGTCTTCATAGGCAGAAGCAGGCAACTTGAACTTCAATATCCCTTCGATCCGTTCAAAGGAAAGGACAATTTCTCTTTGACTTGCAGGTAGATCGCGCAGGTAATGTTCTAGTGGAGTATATTTGCCAGCCATAACTATTCCTTAAACGCTCTCAGATGCGGTGATTGTCTGTTCCACAATAGGGACACGCGAAATGATCGGCTGAGACGGGGAAGGACAGCAACGCACCGCACTTCATGCAGGAAATGGGATGGCTGTTTACATCGATGGTGAAACCGCAGTTCTCGCATACCACCTGACGTGCTCCCGGCAGGGCGAGGATATCACTGCCGCAACATCCGCATTTGCGCGTATCCGTCTGTATGGGCTTGAATTCGTCGTACTCGGCGTCGAGGCCATACATCTTCAACAGCCGTTCGCCGTCAGCGGGTGAAAGGTGGGGCAACCACGCCTGGCAGAAGTAGGAATATTCCATGCGCAGCGGCACGCCTGCCGGGGCATGATCCGGGTCGAGTGCATCGACCCCTTTTTGATGGATCGTTTCATAGGCGAATTCCATCTGCTGTTTGAAGAGAGCGGCGTACTCCCAGAACGGCCCGGCAGCCATCCAGGCGCCGCCCAGGGTGGGGATGCGTTGAAGCGAAGCAACCAGCCTTTGCATACGGGCATCCAGCTCGGCTTGCCTGGGGTCGAAGTCCTTTGCAACTGCGCATTCCACCGTATAGTGGATGAAACGTTCGCGGAAGTCCATATCTTGATTGGCGCGCGGTGAGACTGCGGTGGGACATTCCTTCAGCCATTGGGTGTAAACATGACGATAAATCCTGCGGCATTCCTCCTGGTCGCCGCGGGCGCGAGCCTGTGCCATTTGTGACTGCACCGTGGCAATGATGCGATGGTACACCGTGTTGCTCAGCCCGGCGTTGGTGCCTGCATTACCAGCACGGAAATCGTAGTCCATCAACGAGCCGCAGAAATCGCAATACAGATATGCGGTTTTGGACGGCAGGGTCTTGGGAGCGCCGCACTGCGGGCAGTTGACTCGTTTGATGAATTGCGAATATGCCTTGAGCGAGGCCGGCAGGGTATCACTTTCGCGTGGAATACCTGCGGAAAATATGGATTGGGCGGCTTGGGGCTTTTTCTCGGGCTTGCTCTTTTTGAAAAAATTCATCATGGGAACCTCTAAAACTTGGTGGGTATATTTGGATCATTATAAACACCTAATGCCATGATTTTCAAAAGGCTGATGGTACTATGTTGACAGCGCATTGACCTTTGCGTCCAGGTACTTTATTTCTCCGCCAGTAATTCTTCCAACTCATCCACTGTGTCCTGAATGAAATCACCGTACCCCCAGCAGATGTCCGAGGTTTCCCTGATTTTCATCAGGCGGGATCTGAACTGTTCGTATAACTCATATTTTGCGGGACTTCGACGTAGTTCCACGACAAACCGTTCGAGCATGTTTATCAGTGCGTCGTAAAACGGCTCGTCGATGTCGCCAAAGTCATTGGTGAATTTGTGACCGCGTTCGATGTACGTGAGCATCAGGTCAAGAGTGCCCCGCAGGTCGCTGGTGGATTTGCGGTAGTCGCTGATGATCTTCTTGGCTTCGCGGAAACGTGGCATGTGCGGTATTCTACTGGTTTCCTTGTAAACGAAATTGACAATTTTGCGACGGCATTCTTCGAGATACTTGGAATCCTGAGCAACCGGTAAAAGTTTTGCGGTCAACCAGGCTTTGTTCTGCGGAGATAAGTCGTGCAAGCCTTTCATCAGTTTGATGAGGTCGTCCGTAGTATGTTCTTTTAGCTGTTTGTCAATTTCAGTCCAGGACATGGTTATTTTTCCTTACTTCATCATCCGAGACCCTAATCCCCAAAGGGGAGAATCAGGTTTCGCCCGCAGCGTGTTGACCTTCTCCGCCCCCACCCGTCCTCCCCCAAATACGCCAATAAAATGCTTACAAAATGATTCAGACTTTAAATCGTCGTATTTGGGGGAGGTGCCGAAGGCGGAGGGGGTCGCTTTCACAACTCCCCCTTAAACACCCTATCCAGCACGGACAGTAACAGCGCGGATAACTCCTCCCCGGATTCTGTTGATCTTTGCTTTTGCATCAGTAGTTTTCTTTTCCATAAACGATTCCCAACTATCCAACGATCCGGCCAACTTCCCCAAGTATACCTGACCCGTTTTCCAATTTCCCCTGCACCCAAACCTACATCCCTCCTAAAAAGTCGTATCCCACCTTCTTCTGCACCGCTGTGATCTGGGTGAAGGCTTGCTTCAACAATTCCTGCTGGATGTAGCCCAGTTTACCGGGCTGGATGACGTTCTGTGGACTCCGCCCGGACTGGACTGCGGCAATCTGGGTTTGCAGGCGCAGTTGCATCAGGAAATCGTATGAGGCGATGATCTCATCGCGGCTGGATGGGAGGATGACGCTTCTTTCCGTTAGCGCTTCGATGCGTTTTAGGGTGTGGGTCTGGTCAATCTGATGGCGCAGAGCGTACAGCCGCGCAAAGCTGACCATCGGCATCATGGCATCCTTGAGGTTGATCTCCCCCGAGCGTTCTGTTGCGCCGCCGCTGAGATAAATGTTGCCCGGCAGGCGGATGGGCGGTTTGAATGCCAGGGCGTTTCGCGCAAGGTGATGGAGGAAGGATGGGGTATCCAGCAAAGCCTTGTGGATGTGCTGGCGCAGTTCGCTGGTCAATTCCGCCTCGCCGTACACGGTGCGGAAATCGAAGAAGATGCTGAAGTCAATGACCTCCTGCTCTTCAGATTTTTGCACCCACTCATCGAATCCGCTAAGCCAATCGGGCAGTGAGCGGCACCAGCGTGGGTTGCTCGCCATCACTCCACCACGGCAGTATGGGTAACCAGCCTGATTCAAGCCTTCACAGACACGCTTCCCCAATTGCAGGAAATATTCACTCACCTGATTCGGGTCGGCGTCAGCGGGTGGGACAAAAATAATGCCGTTATCCTGGTCAGTGACGAGAGTCTGTTCCTGACGTCCCTGGCTGCCCATAGCGATGAAGGCAAAGGGGGCGGGCGGCGCGCCGAGTTCATCCAACGCCAGTTGGATCAGGCGTTCGGTGACGGCATCGCAGATCGAAGCCAGCATGTTGGTGACGTGGCGCGGGCGGGCGCTGCTGTCCATGAGAGTCCGTACCAGCAGAGAGGTGCGTCCGCTGGTATGTGCCACCTCGTCTGGCGATTTGGCTCGGCTGATTTCGCGCGAAAGCACGATCGGTCCATACCGCTGGAACTGGATTAGCGATTTGTTGTCCACCACGCTGACGATTTGTCCGCTGCGGTCTTCGACTGCCAGATGGAGCACACCCTTTTCCTCCATCCGCATGAGGGCTTCGTAAATCAGCGCGTCTTCGGAAATCTTGATCAACGGCGCGCTCATGATGGTGTGGATGGGCGCATTTAGGTCGGTGTCTTCGGACAGGACGCGGGCGCGCAAATCATGGTCGGTGACGATACCGATGATGGCGGAGTTTTCACTGGCAACCAGCGCGGCGGTCACGTTTCGGGCGGTCATCAAGCGCGAGAGCTGGGCAATGCTGGTTCCCATTCCGCAGACCACCGAATCGCGCCCGAGGTTGGCAATCGGCTCGTGCAGAAAGAGCAGCGAGGCCTGCAGTTTTTCGATCAACGCTTCGCGTTCCGCCTCGTGCCTGTGGGCTGCGGTGACATCCTCCAGCGAGCCGTCGATGTAGGCGGGATGTTTGTGTTCGTCTCGAACCAGACGCGAGGAAAGCGAAATGAATTGTCCCGCTGTTTCCCTTGTCTCGATGTGGATGACACGGTTTTCGATTTTTTCATTCGCAAGCAGAGACTGGAAAAACTTCTCGTACTCTGCCGGGTCGGGGAAAAAGTCCGCGAGGGCAGGCTGGGAGGTTTCAGCAGGCGAGAGATGCGAAAGAAGGGCGCGTCCTGCGGAATTGATTTCCAAAAAGACACCGCGCCGCGCCGCCCTTGCGCGGAAGATTCCAATTGGAACCGAACCCAACGCAGAGTTCAATTCGCCGTTTTCGAGCGCAAGGGACTGGCGTGTGATGTCTTTCGCCAGCAGGATGAACCCGCGCTGACCGGCAAACAGAATCGGGTTAACGGTCAGGATGCATTCAACAAGACTCCCGTCGCGCCGAGTCAAGCAGCCTTCGAGCGCTTCGCCCGCCGCCTGTTCCATGTCCGCAGTTTGGAACCGCTCCCAAACTGCGGCGTTGTTCGCTTCGTGCGGCAGGAGGTCGGCGAGTTCCAAAAATTCCAACTGGCGGGCGGTGTAGCCGAGCATATCCAAAAACGTCGGGTTGGCATAGCGGCAACGGTCATCGAGGATGAGCAGGGTGCCTTCGGTGGTGGCTTCAATCAGGGTGTGGTAACGCTCGGTGGATTCGCGCAGGGTGTCCAGCACTTCCTGCCGCGCCCGCTCGATACGCAGGCTTTGTTGAAGCACAAACACGAGTAACAAAATGATTGCGCCCGAAATCCCCAGCGAGGTGTTGACCAGACTCCTCTCGATAGCGGCAATTTCGCGGTTGACATCGTCGGTGTAAATGCCCGTGCCGATGATCCAGCCCCAAGGTTCGAATCCCTTGACGTAGGACTCCTTCGGTTCGAGCCGCTGCGGGTCGTCCTTCCACTGCCAGACGTAATCAATGTAGCCCTCCCCTTCGCGCTCCACCAGGTCGGCAAACCCAACAAAGATGGCAACACCGCGCGGGTCGGTGAAGCTGTCGAGTTCCTGCCCGTTCAGGTCACTGCGATATGGATGCATGATCATGCGCGGTCGCATGTCCTGAATCCAGAAATAATCCTTGCCTTCCGCGCCATAGCGCAATGCCTCGATACGGGTGATTGCCAACGCCTGAGCCTCTTCACGCGTCAGCAGTCCGTTTTGCTCGTCGCGCTCATAGGATGCCAGAATGCTCCAGGCGGAGTTGGTCAACTCGCGAATCATTTCGCGCTTGCGCTCCAGCAGAGTCTGCTCGAAGGACGGCAGGATGATGCCCCAAATGGCGGAGATGAACAACGCGATGGCAATCAACGTCGGGAGGAAGATGCGCAGGACGAAGGAGCGCCGCTGGAAACGCCGATGCTTCGCGGAAGCCGCATGGTCATGGGCGCTGGACGCCTTCCGATATGAGGGGTTCATCTCGTCTGAAAAACTGACACTCGAAAAGAATGCCTGCCGAAACTGGAACCAATCGTCGCGCGGCATTTCGATGCCATATTGATTGTTGCCGTGGGTATCCGTGCCGGCAGAGACCAGCAGGTCCTGTTTTTTCGCCAGTTGGATTAAGGAGTCGCGCTGGTTTTCGGTGAAGGGCGCGTAAATGGCTTCGAGACCGTCCAGCCCCTTCGACTTCAATTCCAAAACCAGTTCTTCCAATTTCCCCATATCTGACTCGAGGACAAGTGGATGAGCCAGGAATGCCCGTCCACCTGCACGATGGATGAGAGCGATGGCTTCACCAATTTCGAGTTGTCCCTGCGGGGCGGCGCTGACGGCTGCTCCGTTGTCATTCGGACGGCTGGCTCCAGCCTTGCGCAATGTCCCCGCGATGCTGTGAACTTCGAGATTGTGAATCTGCCTCATGGAAAGCAGGGTCGCGGACAGTTCGGGATTCTCGAAGTCGAAGCCGTAGCCCAGCAGGTGGGCTTCGCGCCCGTTGAACTGAGTCGTCAACTCCACGCCGGAAAGGCACGCCACGCCACGTTTTTTGAGCGCCTCCTGAAAACGCGGCAGACCTTCGATGCTGTCATGGTCGGTTAGGGCGGTGTAGCGCACCCCCGCCGAAGCCAGGCTCGCTGCCAGCGCCTCGGGCGTCTGGTCACCGTCGCTGAAAATCGAATGACAGTGGAAGTTGACGAGAATCGAATCGTTCATGAAAACAAGTTCAACGTCCCGAAGGTTTATAAAACGACCTTCGGGACGTTTTTTTGTTGAAAGTTACGCCTTGGCGCTCTTTTGGGTCATCAGCGAAACCACCACCAGCGTAATGAAGCTCAACGGGATGGAAACAATTCCAGGGTTGTTGAGCGGAATCGGCGCGTCGAGCGGGTTCATCCCATAGAGGGTGTACAACTCCGGCGAGAAGGCGATCAATCCGAGCGAAGTAACGACGCCCACCACAATCGAGGCGGCGATGCCCCGCGCTGTGGTCTTCTTCCAGAAGAGGAGCATGAGGATGGCGGGCAGGTTTGCCGAAGCCGCCACCGCGAACGCCAGACCGACGAGGAAGGTCACATTCATGCCCTTGAACAAAATACCGAGCAATATGGCAATACCGCCGATGACAAAGGCGGAAATCTTCCCCGCGCGGACTTTCTGGCGGTCATCCATTTTGACGTTCAGGTAGCGATCCATCAGGTCGTGGGCAACCGCACCGGAGGCTGCGACAATCAAGCCGCTGACAGTTCCGAGCACAGTGGCGAAAGCGATGGCTGAAATGACTGCAAAGAGTAGTTCACCGAAGGAACGCGCCAGCAGGGGGGCCGCCATGTTGCTGTCGGCGGGGTTGATGACGCCGTTGACCATGGCACCCAAGCCCATGAAGAGGGTCAGGATGTAGAAGAAGCCGATGGCGGCAATCGCCACGATGGTTGATTTGCGCGCGCTGGCGGGGCTTGGCACGGTGTAATAGCGGATGAGAATGTGCGGCAGGGCGGCTGTGCCGAGGAACAATGCAAGCATCAGCGAGAGGAAGTCGAGCCGCTCCAACCAGGTACCTTCGACTTTGAACTTCAAGCCGGGACGCATGATGCGGTCGCCGGTGACGTCCTTGGGATAGTAAACGGTGACCTTGTCGCCAGCCTTGTCCGCAAAGCCAGCGGTCTTCCAGGTCTGGACCACGGTGTCCTTCGCGGTGATGGTGGATAAAAACTCGAAGATGGACAGGCTACCCGTTTCGGTGTTTTTCTGTCCGCGGATTTTCTGGAGGTTGCCCACCTGCCGCAGTTGGTTGTCAGCCGAGGCGGGCGCGCCATTGATCCATTTTTGGGCACCTTTGGTCACTACAGACTGGGATTCCTTTAGAGTTAGTACTCCATCTGTCTCAGAGACATACCACCAGGTTTCCTTGCCCTCGTGGCTGAGTTTAACGAAGAACAGCCCACCCTTGACTTCAGCCTGCTCCAAAACTTCCCAGCCTGCCTCGGAGACCTGAATCTGGTCGCCGTTTTTGACCGCTTCCAAATGGGAGTACTCGTAAAACTCGACCTTGCCACCCTGATCGGGCTGGGTCGACAAGCCGCGAACGACCACCGCCCCCACGAGAACAGTGGAGAAAACGATCAGCAGCGCGCCCTTCAAAAACTGAACGTACGTGGTGGATGCCATGCCCGCGGTGGCGACAATGGTGATGACGATGGCGCCGACCATCAGCACGCCCCAGGCGTGGGGGATTCCCAACAGTGGCTCGACCAGCACACCCGCGCCGACCATCTGCGGGATGAGGTAACAAATCGAAACGACCAGCGTGCTGATGGCAGCCGCCAGTTTGATGCCGCGCGAGTTGTAGTTGGCGTCGACCGCGTCGGTGAAAGTATATTTCCCAAGCCGTTTGAGCGGCTCGGCGACCACGAACAACGCCACGATCCAGCCTGCGAGATAGCCGATGGAATACAGAAAGCCGTCATAGCCGACAGTGGCGATCATGCCGCAGATGCCGAGGAAGGACGCCGCCGAGAGGTAATCCCCAGCAAAGGCGATGCCGTTTACGCCCCAGTGGATTTGTCCGCCCGCCGCATAATATCCGCTGGAGGTCTTGGCTTTGTTCCCCAAATAAAGCGAAAGCCCGATGACAAAGACAACGAAGATGAGGAAGACGATGATTGCCATGACTTATACCTTTCCTTTTTTAGCACCCTGCTTTTCAGCCTTCGCAAACTTCGCTTCCTTTTTGCGGCACATCCAGTCATAGATCAAGGCTTCGATCAGCGCCACAATGATGAGCGCAAAGCCATAGACCGTTGCCAGATTCAACCCTGCAAAAACAATCGCCGCCATTGCCAACGGACTTAGCAAATTGACGGCGACAAACCCGGCGTAGAAAAGAGAGTAAAAAGCAAACATCCAAATCCCCAAACGCATCTTGTAGGGTCCCGCAGGGTCTTTCTCGGCGGGCTTTGCAGGTTCATGTAACATGACGATGGCTCTCCTTATTAAGTTTTTTGACGTGCGTGCGCGAATTATAAACCAAGCACCCTAAAACAGATAGGAAATGTGAAATAATGAACAAAGTTACTTTTGCCATAAAACCCCAATGCACCTGTTGTCTGGAAAGGTGAATGCGCATACTCTAAGTTGTGATAATTGTCACTATGATGATTGAATGGCTCTTGCTATCCTTGCATTGATGGAGGACTCGCCTCCAATCTTCAAGTCGAATCGAAGGAATCTTTTCATGAGAGACTATCGGATCGCAACCCATCCCATTCTTCCCATCCCTGAAAGGGACACAATCGAATTTACATGGCAGGGGCAGAAACTCCAGGCACAGGCGGGGGAGACTATCGCCACAGCGCTGTTTGCAAACGGCATCCGCACCTTCGGCTACCATCCCAAGGATGGCTCGCCGCAGGGCATTTTCTGCGCGAACGGACAGTGCGCCCAATGCACGGTCATCGCCGATGGGCTGCCGCTGAAATCGTGCATGGCGCTGGTTCAGCCCGGCATGGCGGTGGAGCCGGTGACAGCTTTGCCCAAATTGCCCGACGCCCCACCCGTCAGCAGATTCAAGCCGACCGAGCTTTTACAGGTGGACTGCCTGATCATCGGCGGCGGACCTGCAGGACTATCGGCGGCGATTGAACTCGGTCAGCGCGGAGTCCAAACCCTGGTGGTGGACGACAAGCACCGTCTCGGCGGGAAGCTGGTTCTGCAAACCCACCGCTTCTTCGGCTCGATCAACGCCTGCTACGCCGGCACGCGCGGCATCGATATCGCCACCAAACTGGCGGACGATGTGGCGAAAATCCCAGCCGTGACCACCTGGCTCAACAGCACAGCTGTCGCCGTGTTCAGCGATAAAAAGGTTGGCGTGGTGCGCGACGGGAAGGATTACGTCCTCATCGAGCCAAAGACCATTCTGGTCGCCACGGGTGCGCGCGAAAAGTCACTGACCTTCAAGGGCAACACCCTGCCCGGCGTGTACGGCGCGGGCGCGTTCCAGACTTTGGTCAACCGCGACTTGGTGCGCTGCTCCGAGCGGTTGTTCATCATCGGTGGCGGCAACGTGGGATTGATCGCCGGCTACCATGCTTTGCAAGCAGGAATCGAAGTGGCGGGACTGGTCGAAGCCCTGCCCGAATGCGGTGGTTACAAAGTCCACAAAGATAAGCTGGTGCGCATGGGCGTGCCCGTGCTGACCTCGCATACAATTTTGAGCGCCAACGGCACCGACTCGGTGGAGTCGGTGACGATTGCCGCGATTGACAAGGAATGGAAGCCGATCCCTGGTACCGAGCAGACCTTCGCCTGCGATACTCTGCTGGTGGCGGTTGGTCTCGACCCGGTGGATGAGTTCTACAAGAAGGCTCAGGAATTTGGTCTGCCGGCATTTGCCGCTGGTGACGCCGACGAAGTTGCCGAAGCCTCCGCCGCGATGTTCTCCGGCAAGATCCGCGGATTGGAGATTGCCCGCGTCCTCGGCTGCGACGTGCCAGATGTCCCCGAAGATTGGTTCCGCACCTCGGAGATTCTCAAATCACGCCCCGGCGAGATCACGCACGAGACCATCCCCGATGATGAAGTGGTTTATCCCGTGCTGCATTGCAGTCAGGAAATCCCCTGCAACCCATGTACCTCGGTTTGCTCGCAAGGAGCAATTGTCATCGATGATGTGGACATCCGTAAAGTGCCCGATTACATCTCCAAGCAGATTGGCAAGGAATGTATCGCCTGCGAGAAGTGTGTCACCATCTGTCCCGGACTGGCGATCACGCTGGTGGACGTCCGCAAGGAGGGGGCTGATACCGCGCTGGTGACGATCCCCTACGAGTTCGAAAAAGGCTCCATCAAAGTCGGCGACCACGTGACTGTGTTGAACACCGTCGGCGTTGCACTCGGCAGTGTGGAGGTGGTCCGCACGCGCATTGCCAAGACGACCGACCGCACCGTGCTGGTCAAGGTCCGTGCACCGCGTGAGATTGCCGATCAGATCGCGGGCATCGAAATCCAGAACAAGGAAGTCAGCGCGCCGCTGGAGCAATACGTCGAGCGGTTGACCGATGACCTGATCGTCTGCCGCTGTGAGCGGGTGACCCTGGCGGAAATCAAAGCCATCATCCAATCTGGAGTCCACGACATGAACGAGATCAAAGCCATCACGCGGGCGGGGATGGGAGCCTGCGGCGGCAAGACTTGTAGCAGTCTCATCAAGCGCGCCTTCCGTGAGTTGGGCGTGCCGATGTCGGAAGTCACTGAAAACGTTGCCCGCCCGATGTTCGTCGAAGTGCCGTTTGGCGTTTTGGCTGGCGTGGAGAAGTAACATGAACAATACATACGACACCATCATCATCGGCGCGGGGAGTGTGGGGACTCCGCTGGCGTGGCAACTGGCGGATGCGGGTCAAAAGGTTTTGGTGCTGGAACAATTCCCCAGCGTGGGTCAAGGCTCGAACAAGGCAGCCATTGGCGGCATCCGCGCCACACATTCCGACCCGGCGAAAATCGGCATCTGTTTGAAGAGCCTAGAAATCTTCTCCACCTGGCACGAAAAATATGGAGATGACATCGAATGGGAACAGGGCGGCTATTCATTCGTGGCGTATCGTCCTGAAGAGGAAAAAACCCTCAAAGACCTGCTGGTGATTCAAAAGCAATACGGTCTGGATATCGACTGGTACGACAAAAAGGAATTTCTGGAGCTTGTCCCTTCGCTTAATCCCGATAGGTTGATCGGCGGAACGTTCTCGCCCGGCGACGGCAGCGCTTCACCGATGCTCTCCGCGCTGGCATTCGAGAAGCAGGCAAAATTGCACGGCGTCGAATTCCACTATAAGGAAGGCGTGCGCGGAATTGCGAGGACGAACGGGCGTGTCTCGGGTGTCGTCACTGACAAGGGAACCTACAGCGCCGGGCTGGTCGTCAACGCGGCGGGACCCTGGGGAGCCGTGGTTGCCAAACTGGCTGGCGTGGATGTGCCTGTCAACCCCGACTCACACGAAGGCGGAATCACGGAGCCGGTTGCGCACTTCCTCAAGCCGATGGTGGTGGACATCCGCCCGACGGTTGATTCGACCAATTACTATTTCTACCAACACAGCACTGGACAGATCATTTTCTGCATCACGCCTAATCCGCAAATCTTTGGCTTTGACCATCGCGAGACCTCGGTCTTTTTGCCGCAGGTTGCCAGGCGAATGCTGGAGATCATGCCCTGCCTGCAAAACATCAAAGTACGGCGCACCTGGCGCGGCTCCTACCCGATGACCCCGGATGGTGCTCCAATTGTGGGCGAGGTGGACGGCTTGGAGGGTTACTTCAACACTGTCGGCATGTGCGGACAAGGCTACATGCTGGGTCCCGGTCTGGCGGTTTTACTTAGGCAGTGGATCACCGGCGAAAACGCTGCCGAAGCGAAGAAAGTCCTTGCCCCGTTGAGTTTGTATCGTGATTTTGGGAAGAAGGAAAAACTGAAGTAACGAGTTGCCATGTAATGAGTTGATAAGTAAAGACCTGACGGCTTCTATGCCATCAGGTCTTTTTACTCGTTACTTATCTCTTGCTACTTATCACTCAACCGCCATTGGCACATACTTTCTGTTAAATCCGCCGTCCAAATCCTGGGCAAGAATGCCGACGAGGTATTCGCCCGGAATCAGGGATTCTTTCTCCAAGCGGAAGGGTTGATCGCCAAAGGTGAGCGCGGTAGAGAGGATGGTTTCAGATGTCCACATGCCACCTTCTTCGGTGAGGGCCTGGACGAAAGGGGCAAAGGTATCGCCGGGCTTGGGGGTGACGGGGCGCGGCGTGGATTTCATCCGCTGTTGTTTGAAGGCGAGGATTTCTGTGATTTTGCCGTCGTCGTCGAAGGTGATGCGGGCACGGGATTGGCTGCCTTCGGCGGCGGTGGTGAATTGCCCGTCAAGGTAACAGCCTGAGACGCGGTAGCCTTCGGGGATGCAAAAGGCAAAGGCGGAGTCCACGCCATCCGTAAGCAGGGTCAGGCTGGGGCGGAGGGGAATTGAAAGGCTGATGGGGTCGCCCCAGTCTGGGCGCAGGAGTCCGCCCGTTTGCTTGTCCAAGTTCGCAGGGATATATTCGCGCAGCACAGGTCCGTAGAATTTATCTCCGTCTTTTATCAAGATTTCAACGAAGAGGTAGGCGATGTGTCTGCCGCTGATTTGCGCGGTGAGTGTATTGTCGGCAAAAGCGAGTTGGTTAATTTCAAAGTCAGCGCGGCGGATTGCTGCGCGCGGTTTGCGGGCGGGTTTTGCGGGAGCATTGTAGGCGGTGAGTTTGAGCGACCTGCCTTTGTGGTCGAAGGTTTTGAGGATGGTCATGGGGTTATCCTGTTACTCGGTAACGGTCACTTCGATGAACTCTTCGACGCTGTTGCCGTTGAGATCGGTGACGATGACGCCGAGGGTGTAGCTACCAGAGTAGGCATAGTAGGGAACCATCTCGAAGGGCTGGTCGCCGAAGGTCATTGTGCCGCCGAGGTAGTCCACGAATTCGCCTTCGGGGTTCTGGTCGAAGTCGAGCCATTCCTCGACGATGGTGAAGGTGTCGCCGGGGCTGGGCGTGATTTCGCGCGGGGCGCCCGTGCCGTTCTCGCCGTTGAAGCCGTAGATGTTGAGCATCGTGCCGTCACCGCCGAAATCCATCACCGCGTCGATTTCTTTGGCGCTGCCCGCATACTGGAAGATTCCGCGCACGCTGTACACATCGTCGAGGTCGCTGACGCCGTAGACCGTCGGCTCGAAGAAGGCAAACTGATCGTCCGCTTCATTACCGTTGCTCATGAAGTAGAGGGTCGGCTCCCAGTCGAAGTCGAAGGCAAGGTTGGTGTCCTCGCCCCAGTCGGGATAGTAGATGCCGTCGATTTCCTTTGTATTTTCGGCGGCGATGTAGCCCATGTCGGCGGTGAGGTAGGAGCCTGATTCCTCGTCGTACCAACTGGCGTAGTAATAAATGTAACCGATGTTCGAGCCGCTGACGTCGACGGAGATGGTCACGCTGTCGTCGGGACCAATCTCGGCGGCGGAGACTTCAAGCGGGGCGATGGTGATTTCGCCTGCGCCGGGGGCTGTGACCTGGGCGTTTGCCTGCGGGGCGGATTCTGTGACCGCAGCGGTGAAGTCACGTTCGGCAGATTTGGCGGGTGTGACCACACTCAAATCGGCGGAGGCGGGGTCGAAGGTCTCGCCTGTGTAGTGAAAAGTGAGGAAGTCATCCCACAACGAGGCGGTGGCGAAACGTCCGATGAAGGAGCTGTATTGGATGCCGTAGGCAGGATCGTCGCCGAAGGTTCCGTCGTAGAGTTCGGAATTGGGGAAGTAGATGGTGAGACCGCTGGAAGCTGGTCGGTCGTCCCCGTGCATTTCCGCAAGGACGGTTTGGACGAGGGCGGCTTGCACGGCTTCAGCGGCTTGCTTCACGTTGGGGTCGTTGCTTTCCGATGCCAGCAATTCGGTGAAGTGACCGAGGTCGATGAAGGAAGGCGGCACATCTTCGCCGAAGACGCTTTCATAGGATTGGGCATAGGTGCGGGCTTCCGCCACGGCGTACTGGTCTGCGTCCATCAAGGCGGTTGCCAGCTCATTGACGGCGGCGTTCAGGTTTTGAATCTGACCCAGGTCGATGGCGGCGAGGGTGCTGGTTTGAAGCAAATCCCCGACAACGCTTTCGGCGCTGAAATCACCGCCGGCAAAGATGTTGCGGGCATTGTCATCGGTGATACGGAAATCCTGCGTGAGATAGCCGTTGACGATGACCTGTCCCAACTCGCCGCCGCTCATGGCGGGATTCTCGTTGAGGGCGGTCAGGAAGTCTGCGTATGCCCAGCCGAGGGAAGGTTCTGTTTCCTCAGAGCCGACGGAGTAGCGGGCGTGGGGCGCGATGCCGCTCATCACTTCGAGTTGTCCCATGAGGCAGGCGTCGAAGCCGACGAGTTCGAAAGCGTCGATGCCCGTGTCGGCAATGATTTGTCCGAGGGCGTCGTCGATGTTTTGCATGGAGAAGGAACTGCCTTCGTTGGGAGAATCATCGTTCCAACCGCCGCTCCAGCCTGCTCCGTGGTCGGAGAGAATCAAGACGTAGTTGTCGGCGGGGTAGGTGGTGATGGCCCAGTTCGCAAAATCAACGAGGGTGGCGCTGTCGCCGCTATCCAGTTCACCGAGGTCTTCGAGTTCATCCGAGGCAACGGTTTCGAGGTCGCCATCCTGGGTGACGAAATAACGCTTGGTGGAAATCCAATCGCCGTCGCCGTCGTACGCGCCATCGTAGCGGTCGATCTGTGAGACGATGGTCACGGCATCGGTCGAGCCAACGATTTCGGCTTCGTTCAAATCGATAAAGATATCCTCTTCGAGGATTTCATCGTCCGCATTTTGGTAGAGCATCACCAGCCAGGTGCCGGGTTCGCCTTGCGCGGCGGGGTTGACATCTGGTTCTCCGGTTTCCTCCGCCGGACTGGATTCTTCGGCGGGTGCTTCGGTCATTTCGGTATCAGCAGGCTCTTCGGTAAAAGTTTTGCAGGCAAACTGCGTGCCAAAAAGTAATGTGAATGCCAGGATAATGTTGAAGAAACGGTTGGCTTTCATATATTTATCTCCTGATATAGGAATTGAGTTCATCAAAAGCGGATTCTACTACGGACAGTTTGTGGAAATCGTAAAACGTACCCAGAATTTGAAGAAGCACCTCTGAGAAATCAGGGGTGCTTCTTGTAACACGGTTTTGTCTATTTGGCGATCAACTATTATGGTGCAGCAACCGTAAAGTATCTGGCAGCGCTCCAGGCACCAGATTCTCCATTCACATTGATGGCCTGAACTCGCCAATAGTATCTTCCATTTGCCAACGTATCAAGTGTGGAGGATAATTCCCCTACACCAGTGGTAATGACTTGCAGACCCTGAGTAAAAGTGCTGTTCCTGGCAATCTGAACCCGATAGGTGTTTCCATAAGGCACTGAATTCCAAGACAGGGTGGGAGTATTATCGTTTGTCATGGATGCGTTAAGCGGCGAAGCCAGTGCCGGCGCTACAGGGATCAACGGCAGGATGGTAATGGCACGTGACGTGCTCCATTCACTCCAGTTTCCAGCCAAGTCCCTGACGCGCACATGCCAGTGGAAAATACCCAATGCCTGGGCGGGCGGTTTATGAGTTAAGGTGGCAAGTTCCGGCGATGTGTAGACTGGACTGGAGAAGTCATCGTTGTCATCGTACTCGAATTGATAGCGATACCCCGTTCGGGCGGCCAACCAAGAATATGTAGGAGTGCCGCGCATCGATACAGCATTTGCCGGGGCTTTGAGAACTGGAGGCAAGGGAGGATTCGTATCTATCGTGATTTTTCTGGCGGCACTCCAGGGTCCCGGCTCGATATGGACGTTGTAGGCTCGCACACGCCAGTAGTAGGTCTTGTCTGGCAAAGTGGTGGCGGTGTAGGTTAATTGGTCAGACCTCCCGCGATTGGATTGGATTGGTGGTAGGGCGAAAGTAGCCGTATCGTCAATCTGGATCTCATAAGTATCGCTGCTTGTTGAGCCATTCCAGGTAAAAGCGGGAATTGTATTGTTGGTTACAAAACCATTGGCTGGTAACACCAAGGTAGGAGCCGGGGGGATCAACGGCAGGATGGTGACGGTTCTGGTCTGGCTCCATCCACTCCAGTTACCGGCCAAATCGCGGGCTCTCGCGCACCAAGAAAAAGTTCCCAACGCCATGACTGGAGGAGTATGAGTCAGTGTCGAAAGTTCAAGAGAGGCGTAAATGGGATCGGAACAATCGGAGCTGCCTGCATATTCGAATTGATATCTTATTGCTGTCGCACTGGCAAACCAAGAAAAGGCTGGAGTGCCTCGGGTGCGGGCAAGGTTGACCGGGGCTTTGAGAACAGGCGCGAGCGGCGGTGTTGTATCAATGGTGATTTTTCGCCCGGCACTCCACACACCCGGCTCGTTGTTGATGTTATAGGCCCGAACACGCCAATAGTAGGATTTGTCGGATAGGGTCGCCGCAGTGTAGCTCAGTTCATTCGGCAACCCGATGTGCGATTGAACTAACGGGGCTTTAAAAGTTGCGGTGTCATCAATTTGGATTTCATATGTAACACCGTTGGCTGCGCTATTCCAGGCGAAGGATGGGGAGGCGTTGGAGGTGACCGTATTGACAGCGGGCGATGTCAACACCGGCGCAGAAGGTAAACTATCTATTGTGAACGACCAAAAAGCAGTTGCCGATGTGTCAGAGTAAACAATCCCGCTGGGATTTTTAACGCGCACATGCCAGTAATAGGTTAAGCCGTGGGTCAATCCATTTAGAAGTTTAGTGGTGGAAGCACCATTGTTGACCCAGGTTGTACAGGAGTTGTTGTTTGTGGTATCGTAGCAATACTCGTATGAAGCCGCGCCGGCGCTCTCACTCCAACTCAAAGTAACGTTGACTGGTTGATTTGTCGCACCGTTCACCGGGCTGGTTTTATTGAACGCGCTAGGAGGTGCCATGTCATCGTGCGGACCTGCTCCGGTTGGAACTGTAGTGTGGCATACTTGACACTGGTCTATAGGGCCATTGTGTCCCTGCAATGCAACAAACTTGATCGCATCATTTGACTCACGGCTGGGTGCGACGGCATGTGTACTGTCGTGGCAGGCTTCGCAGTATAGGCCTCCATGTTCTGTCGAGAAACGATATAGCGCATGGTTCTGGTTATATTTTCCATTGTTATGGCAGGCATCGCAACGCGGCTCATTCAACCAGGGGTTGAGATTGTTTTTCATGGTGGACATGCCTCCGTGACAGCTGATGCACGTCATTCCCTTGGCCGACATCGTATCGCGCAGACATTTGGTTTGCGGACCCGGATGACAGTTGTAGCAGCCATCCAATGTGTTCGGTGATTCGCCATCGTGTTTTTTATGCATTGCATTGGACAGATTCAGCAAATTTGGATTGCCCGCCATTCCCAGCGCATTCGAGCCGTGACAACTCGCACACAACACCGGGCGGCTGGTCATTAAGCTGGTGCCTTCCTCTTCATCGTGCAGTTGCAAAATATTTGTTTCAACTTTTCCGGTGGGATTCTCAGGTCTAGCTTCGCCGGTATTGCTATGACACTTATCACAGCGCATTTCGGACGAGACTGGAGTGACCACTCGCGTGCGGGCCAGTTCTTCGCCTGTGGTTGAATCTTTGACGACAACGGTCGCCAGTTGGTAGGGCTGACTGGTTGTCGGAGCGCTGTCACTGTATTCTGTGACCGGGATTCCCTCCGCTACAAAATGATCAACACTGAAGTCCATCGTTCCGGATAGTCCTTTTCCCTTCAGACCCACATTTGGCGCTAATGTGACCCCAAATAGAGGCTGTGAATAATCCCAAAAGTTCGTCTTGCCAACCGAATACGTGTTGTCTTCGTAGAAATATTCCACCGTGATTCCGGTTGTGACCAGTGTTGGCGGATCACCGGCCTTGATTACTTGAACCCACAGGGTATTATAGGGTGGGAGTACGGCCAGGTCTGCAAAATCGCGGTTGTAGCAATGCATCCCCAGATCATTCCAAGCCAGGATTTTATAAGTCCCATTTGCCGCACTGACGTTGTTTCGGGCAAACAATCCTGCCCCGGCGCTCAAAATGATGGTTGCCGCCAAAGCCAGACCAATTCGGATTAAAAAGCCCTTCGTTTTCATGGTTTCTCCTCTTCAAATAATACATACCTCTTCCAAAAAATAATCCTGCGCTTATATTAAAGTCGGAGATACCACATTAAAGTTACAGATTAAATAACATTGTGACATAACTTCAATTCAAAAACAAGCGGAATCGTGACATGTGTCCGTAACATAGGTGGTGGGCGAAAAAAGAAAAGGGGGAAGACGAAAGGCTTGGTAGGCGGGAATAGAAGTTAGCGAGTGTAGGTTCCAGCCAACATCAAGCCAGACTGCATGCCTTGCCAGGATTTGTAGCCACGGACGGTTCTGGCCCGCATTTTCATTCTGCCGATGGCACTTTCAGTGGCGTTATTGGTCCAGGGGACCTCTGGTTCGGATTGAAAAGTGCAATAGGAATGCCAATCGCGGCTCAAGCGCAGAAGTAAATCGCGCAATTGCTCCATGGCAGAACGTGCTTGGTCAGGTCTTGAACTACGCCCCGGCAATTGTTTCCAAAGGGCATGTAGCCGTTGGCTACCTTCTGGATGCAAAACATCGAGAAGTTCTCGAACTTCTTCCACAACCCAGAGCCATTCCTTGGGGATGGTTTCCTGCAAATCTTTGAGAGCCCTCCCAACCCAACGACGGACATGGAATTGACATATCTGGTGTCCGAGCTGTAATTTCTCAGTCACAACCTTGTAACTGGTCAGATCGTCAGTGACAATCACGCTGATCCCATGTTGCTGTACCAAAGGTCTTAGCCAACGGACAACAGCATGTGGATCATATTCATTGACGTATCCAACCGTGATCGGTTCGCCTGTCCCCAAATCAACGGCGACCAGCACGGGCTGTTTCTCTCCCCAGCCCAACACATAGGCACCATCCAAGCCCAGAACACGCACAGACTTCCACGAATTGCGTTTCTTCCTCTCTCCCCACTCTACCTGGACATCCCGCCAGATGGTCATGAAGCTGACCCTGACCTTGAGACCACTCAAAATCAAACTGCTGGCTCGATGGCTCAGCCCCAAGGTCCAGAGCAGGGTGGCGAACAGACGCAGCCTGTCTGTTTGATCGGCACTCGTATTCCCTTGCGGATAATGCCGAAACGTACGCCAACAATGACAACACCGATATCGATACACTCTCACATTCCGTACTCGCACATCTTTCACTGGTTTGTTCACCTGCCCCCAACGCTGAAAGGTTGTCCCAGAACAATACGGGCATTTCTTCGGTCGTTCTTCTGTTTTGCGCTTGACTTTTGGCAACTTTAGGACAACAATCGACATGATGGGCTCCTTGTGGATTGGCTTCGACTTCCATATCTTACAAGAAGCTCATCTTTTTGTATACCAAAACCCACCGCCTGTGTGACAGAGACCGTGACATGAGTCTGTAACATTCCCGGTTGGTGAGTTTTAAACTCCCACCCAGGCCAAGGATTTTCCATCTTGAGCGATGTTCTTTCCCATTGACATACCACTTCAGTCGAAAATTCAGCTTTTTGGCGAACACTTCCTACCACCAAAA
>JACRBJ010000052.1 GCA_016234555.1 Chloroflexota bacterium
ACCTGACACCCAATTTTTGCGCAAAATTAGCGGGGGAGCAAAACTCCCGTCGCTGAACCTTAACAATCGCGATAGAATGATAGCATCCTGCCCAATGGAGAGGTGCCATGTCCACACAAGTGCGCTTAATGTCCATGCCCACCGAAACCAGTTTCGCGCCACTAGGGGTACTGGGCTATTGCTTGACCCGCACGGACTTCTTCACGCCCGTCTGGCAGGAACTCCACTTGCCGCTGAAAACGGTCGTCCATCGTCCAGAAGCAAAGTTGCTGGACCTCTTGGTCAGCATTTTGGCGGGCTGTCGCGCCGTGTCGCAAGTCAACACGCGCCTCTGTCCTGACGTGGCCCTCGCTCGAGCCTGGGGGCGATCTCGGTTTGCCGAGCAGGCGACCTTAGCCCGCACGTTGGATGCGTTTGAAGGTGAGCAGGTCGCGCAGTTGCGGCGGGGCAGTGATCGCTTGTTTCGCCGCGAGAGTTTGACCTTGCGCCACAATTTCGCCCAGGATTGGTTGTGGGTAGACATCGACCTGACGCCTTTGCCGATTTCCAAACGAGCCGAAGGTAGCACCAAGGGCAAGTTGGGCGAAAAAACAGTTATGGTCGCCAACTCGCCCGCCTGCAAGCCCCGCAGTATCACGAAACGTTGCTCTCGCGGCTCTATCCTGGCAAACAAGAAAGTAGCCCGACCTACCAACCCCTACTCCAAGATTTGGAGACATTCGTTCAATTTACTCCGACGCAGAAACAACGCACCATCTTGCGTTCGGATGCCGGCTTTGGCAGCGACGCCAATATCGACTATGCTTTAGAAGCACACTGGCAGGTCTTGACGAAGAACAAAGGCGGGCGACGCCCCGAAGCGTTTGCGCGTCAGATCCCAGACACAACTTGGCAGGATTTGGGCCAACAACGCTGGGTCGCGTCCGTCGTTCATCCCGTGACCTATGTCCGGCCCACTCAATCGCTGTTATTGCGCTGGCTGACCGAGAAGCAGCTGACCAAGTATGCGATTGTCGTGTGCTCCGTCTTGAAGTGGCCGCCGCCCCAAGTGATCACCGAGTACGATGACCGAGGGGCCTGCGAAACCGAATTCCAAGGCGACAAGACGGGCCTCCAACTCGAACGGCGACGCAAGAAACAACTCGCCGCCCAAGAAGCGCTGATTCTCCTGACCGATCTCGCGCATAACCTACTCGCGTGGTGTCGGCACTGGATGTTCGCAGAGGGTGCCTTGGCGCAGTATGGACCACTGCGCTTGACCGAAGACGTCTTATGCCTTCCCGGTCGTTTACTGTTTGAGGGGGAACGTCTCAGCGAAGTCCACCTCAATCAACTGCATCCGCATGCGGCTGAAACGGCCAGTGCACTTCACCGCTTGCTTGACCATTTCGGCTATCCTTAAGGTAGAACGGGGACCGTCATTCTCTCGATTGTTAAGGTGCTTGCTGGAGGTAATTTGCTCCCCCGCCAATTTTGCGCAAAATTTGGGTGTCAGGTCTCACTGCGGACACGGACGGGAGCGCCGCACCGCGCGCCGCACTGTGCCACCCCCTGCGGATCAGTGGGTGCAAGTGCGTGTTGCACAGATAACGTGGATACGATAGAATCAGCCTAACATCCACAGTAGCGCACCTGGACTGTCGAGAGGTGAAATGATGACTCCCAAACGCACATTAACTTATCGGATTGTCTTGAAGGAGGAACCGGAAGGCGGCTACACGGTGAGTGTGCCGACCTTACCGGGGTGCATCACTTACGGCGAGAACCATGAAGAAGCCTTTAAGATGGCGAAAGAGGCAATCACAGCATATCTTGAAAGCCAGAGCCAGCACGGTGAATCGATCGTCGACGATAGCCAGACCTTTGAAGGCGTGCTAAACCTCGAATATGCCTAAGCTGCCCGCTTTGAAACAGGCGGGACTATCGAAAGACGACCTTTAACCAGGTTTGATCTTTTCGAACACGGATTGCGCCGGTAACACGGATGGGATAGGATTATCCGTGTTACCAGTGCAATCCGTGTCCTATTTTGGGGAGGCTGAATGACCGGGCAATATCGTATCGAGAAAGATTCGCTGGGTGAGGTGCGCGTGCCAGCCGACGCCTACTTTGGCGCGCAGACACAACGGGCCATCGACAACTTCGCCGTCAGCGGGCTGCGGCCGTGGCGGGCGTTTATCTGGAGCATGGCGATCATCAAGCGCGCCGCCGCCGAGGTCAATCGGGATTTGGGATTGCTCGATCCGGAGATCGCGGGCGCCATTGTCAGCGCCGCGCAAGAAGTCGTTGATTGTCAGTGGGACGATCAATTTCGCGTCGATCCATTTCAGGCCGGCGCGGGCACGAGCCACAATATGAATACCAATGAAGTGATCGCCAATCGCGCGATTGAATTGCTGGGGGGGCAACGCGGCGACACCCAACTGGTCAGCCCCAATGATCATGTCAATATGGCCCAATCGACCAACGACACGATCCCGACGGCGATTC
>JACRBJ010000004.1 GCA_016234555.1 Chloroflexota bacterium
CAAACTTTATTCTCTCATCGCTATTTTCGAACATCGCAGTTTTATGATGAAATCCGAAAAGTATCGCGCCTTCGCTCAAATTACCGCTACTCTCGCTCTACTCGCACCTTTCTTCCTGTATCTTTTGGATAAAGTCTAGCTAACTACGGAACATAAATCTCGCACGTCCCGGCGCTGATCTCACAGCGGGCGATTTCCTCTTTCAGCCACAGCACGCGGAACTGGGTCGAGCCTTCCGCTGGGAGCCAGAAAAATAGATCGGGCTCCCTTTCCTTTTCAGGCTGGATGATGCCTGAATAACCGTTCTCGCACTCGAGCGGGTTGAGATAGGGCGGGTCCTCGTCCTTGTAGGTTTTTATGCTGACGCAGTTATTCGGCGGGATATATTTGAACTGCCGATTTTCCCAGCGGAAGCCGGGGAAGGTGGCGGTCGGCTGGTCGTTCGCGTCGAGACGCTGGAAGATAAAGCCAGACACACTGCGGATGGCGGCGGAACGATTCAACATGATAAAGCTGGTCTCGTTCCAGAAGAGAGTCAGGTTGTTGCCGTTCGGGTAATTGGCGGTCGGCACGACGATGGTCGGTTCAGGCGACGGGCTTGCGGCAGGCTGGGTCGCTGTCCCAGTCGGGACGACGGTCTGCGTGGGGACTGGTGTTGACGTCATCGTCGCGGTGGAGGTTGCTGTTGCTGAGGGAGGCAGCTGGGTCGGAGTCGCTGAGGGCTGGGACAAGGCTTGGGTCGGCTGATCAACCTCGGTCGCGGGGGTGGGGGAGGAGGTAAAGGTCGGGGCTGGGACCAAACCCGTCGAGAAGAGTCCGCTCCTCGTGAAATACCATCCGCCAAGCCCCAGCAAAAGCAGCAGGGGGATGAGAATCCACCGTTTTTTGTTTTGAGTTCGCGGCGCGGGGGAGGGGATTTCGGCGACGGGCTGGGCTACGCCTTTTTTCTTCTTGGGCGCGGCGAGGTGCCTGGTCATCTGCTCGATGGAGACGCGGTTCTGACGGATGGTTGGCACGCCGACGGGGACGGGCGGCAGGGACAGTTTTGGCGACGAGCCTGCCGATTTTAGCAGCGCCTCTTCCAAAGCAGACATCAACGCCGCGCCGGACTGGTAGCGGTTCTTTGGCTTTTTCTCCAGCGCCCTGAGGATGACCGCTTCGACGGCGGGGCTGATTTCGGGATTGAAGCTTCGCAGGGCTGGCGGGTTCTGGGTGATGTGCATCAGGGCGATGCTGGCTGGGGACGGGTCGTCGAACGGGACCGCGCCCGTGAGCGCTTCGTACAAAATGATGCCCAGCGAATACAGGTCGGATTGCGGCACGGCGTCGGCGGAACGTTTGGCTTGCTCCGGCGAGATGTAGTGCGGTGTGCCGAAGACGTTGCCCATCGAGCGGTCGCTGACTTCCAGCGCCATGCCGAAATCGCCAAGCAGGACGCGCCCGTCCTTTGCAATGAGCACGTTTGACGGTTTGACGTCGCGGTGAATCACGCCGCGCTGGTGGGCGTAGTCGAGGGCGCGGGCAACGGCGTAACCGATGCGCAGGACGTCCTCGTTGGGCATTTGCGCGTCTTCATCGGCGTATGCGGAAAGCACCGTGGCGAGGTCGTCGCCATCGACGTACTCCATGACGTAATATGAAAATCCCTGCTTTTCACCCGCGTAGTAGATTTGGATCAGGTTCTCGTGCCGCCACTGCGCCATCATCTGCGCTTCCTTGATGAAGCGGGCGATGTAGGCGGGGTTATCCCGGTAGCGTTTGTCGATCACCTTGATGGCAACAGGACGCTGGAGTTTTACATCGACGCCGTAGTAGACGGTTGCCATACCGCCCTGTCCGAGCAGGCGTTCGACGCGAAAGTTTGCAAGCTGTTGTCCGATCATCGGGTCTTTCATAGGCTTTTGGCTGTCCGTTTTCTGGAAGTAGTCGCGGGTTTGGTCTCCCTGCTGGCTTTTGTGATTCGGGAAAGGTCGCTGATGTAGGCGTTGAAGCCTTCGGCATACACGTCGAGATAATCCTGTGCGATCATGTTTGCCAGGTCCCTGCGCCCGACGGCGAAGAGAGCCGCCACCTGCGGACGGAAGTCGCGCAGGCTGATGTGCATCACTCCCGCCGAGTCGGTGATCACGCCCCATGCGAGTTCCTTCTGCTGGTTGTCGTCCTTGGCGGTGATGAATCGGCTGAGGGTGCTGATCTTCGCCACCGCGCCAACGTTCGAGAAAACTTCGCGTCCCTTGATCATATTGTTCAGAAAATCGAACCGACCGGGAATCTTGTCCAAAATATGCTGGAGCGAAGGAGGCAGGTGCGCCAGCAATTTAATGGCGCCAACGCTGACGCTTTCCCCCTGGACGGCGATTTCCTTCGCCTTGTTGAGGATGGCTCCAAATCCCGCCAGTGACGCCAGATACACCTTTTGGTAGTGGTTGAAACTGGCATACATGGCTGCGCGATCTTCGGCGGATTCCTCGTAGGCGGAGAGCATTTTCATGGTCTGCTTGTGCAGGTCGAGCAGATGCAGTTCGAAGAGCGGAACTTCCATGTTGAGCGGATAAATGCGTTCGCGCGGATTCTTGAGACTGGCATCCATCGGAATCAGGATGGCGGGATTGACACGATTAGGCTCCTCCACCAGCTGACGGAGGGAAGCCGCGACTTCGGGCTGGGCGGCGACGAGTTTCTTTATCTCATCGAGCAACACTTGCGAAGGCCTGTAGGTGGCGGCATGGATGGCGCGGTACAAAATCAACAGGTCGTTGATGGTCAATTGCAAAAGGTCGCTGCGCTGTTTGAATCGTTTCCGCAGGCTGAGGCATTCCTTGAGCTCCACCTTGTCGGTCTCGGCGCTGGCTTCGGCGGAAACACGCGGGCAATGCCCGATCAAGTCCAGGTCGGACTTCTGCACCTGAAGGGTGAGCGAGGTGTACATGTGTCTGCCGGCCGGGGCAGGGGAGGGGAGCATGCTCAAATAATGCGCCCACGAAAGCGCTTCGTTGGTCATGATCTCGGAAAGCGCCGTGCCCCAGGCTCCGTCGAAAAAGATGTGCGACTGGTCGAAGACGAAGGTTTCGCCCGTGTCGAAGATGGTCAGCGCGTGCGAGCCGATGCCGCGTTCCGCCTGACGCAATTCCGGGAGCGGCAACATGCGCGAGCGCTGGTCAGCCGAGATCAGGATGGGAGCAAAGCGCAGGTTGTCGAGGTCGCTGACCAGCATTGGGTTGAGTTTCTTCCACAGGTCAGGCAGGGCGGCGCGTTGAGTCCGCGCAAGGGAGGTCAGTTGAGTGGGCGACGAAACCGCCGACTGGAACAGGCTGGCAGCCTGCGAGCGGACGGTCACCACGTCCAGCGGTTTGCCCAGCTCGCAAACCGGGAAAAGATAATAACTGTTGCCATGGATGACCCCAATTTGAGCATCAGCCAGTTCAAAGGGAATGCGCTCTTCACCGTAAGGACCCGGATCGAGATACGCCAGAATGGACATCTGTTTCTGATACGCCTTGAGGTCCCGCTCTTCGAGCAATTTCAACTTTGTACGCCATCTTTCATGCTCGGACAGGGGAAGCGAATTCAGGCTTTTCGCAAGGAACTGCTCGAACTTGAATTGACGATAAGTCGGGTAATCAAGATCGGCGGCTTCCTCTTCGCGGCGATAAGGCAGTTGCGCCAGCCATTCGCGGCGCAGGCGTTTGGCGCGCTCGTTGCTTGATTCTTCCAACAGGAAGATCGCCACCCGCTCACGCCATTCGTTTTTGAGCAGGGCGTCGTATTGATTCAGGCAGGTGATGGACGCCATCAACCAGGCAGTCAGCCTGTCCACCGGGTTCAAGCGGATGTTGTACTGTTTCAGCAGTGTGTCGAATCCGTGAGTTTCGTTTGTGTGACGCGCCGTGTCTTCGCGCAGGGCATATCCCGCGTAAAACTGCCACACGCCTTCAGGGAACGCCGAAGCGGGGTCCTTGCCGGCAAGCTTGAGCAGGTTCTGATATCCCCAGATGACGGCGGCGGGTCCCGCAAAGAATGCGCCGTACATGGCTGAATCCATGATTTGCTCGACGCCGCTGAACAGGGCGTTGACATCCTGTTGCATTTTCTGGGCGGGGATGCGGCGACCCGGCAGGCGCGCAAGTCCGCTGAGGATCATGCCCGGCACGTTGCCGGCTGGGATGACCTTCGAGATGAGTTCGACAACCGCTTCCACTTCGGGCAATGACAATCGCGATAACTGCTGCACCGAGATTTTTTTTGCGACCGTTCGCAGGTCTTTGGCAGTGGATTCGGTGGCTTGCTGGTAGCTTGGTTTTTTGCTCATGGCTTGGGGAATTATACATGCGAGTCAATGATTCAGCGATTCAACGAGTTTGCGATTCAGCAAGTCAACGATTCAGCGAGTCAACAGTGGAAATGGGCTAAAATTACATCATGAGTATGATTGCTTTCAAAATCACCAGGACAGGCAACGTGCCGCATCCAACGCAGGTAAGATCTCTCGACGAGATGACGAAGGAGTTGCCAGAGGGTTTTTATACGACGTTCAGCACGCTTTCAACTGGGACGAAGGTTTTGGGATTACGGGTGCACTTGCAGAGGTTGTATCTCCCCGCTGCTGGCATGGGACTCTCGCCGTCGGTGGACGAATCCACGCTTCGAGTTCGTCTCGCCGACCTGGCGAAGATGAACCTGCCACACGAATCGCGGATTCGACTGATTCTGACGAAGGAGGACGGGACAGTTTACGTCGGCATTCAACCGTTCGCGCCCCTGCCTGATTCTGTTTACCGGAACGGGGTCCACGCTGTTACCTCTGGCGTCTCCCGCAGCGATCCGCGAATCAAAGGCACAGACTTCATCGTCAAAAGCGCCGAGCAGAGGAAACTGGTCAAAGGCGATGTGTTCGAGGTTTTGCTAACTCACAGCGGGAAGATTCTGGAGGGAATGACTTCCAATTTCTATGTGGTTGCGAGCCAAGCTGTGGCAAAGCAACCTCCCGTTGTCAAATTGATCACCGCCCGCAGTGGAATCCTGCTGGGCGTCACGCGCCGCGCCGTGCTGAGACTCGCAAGAGGGGAGGGGATGTCCATCGAATATCGTCCGCCAGCTGTCAGCGGGAAGTTTGACGAAGCGTTTCTCACTTCCAGTTCACGCGGAATCGTGCCGATTGTCTCGATTGACGGAAGTCCAGTAGGGGAGGGGAAAGTAGGGGATTGGACGAAAAAGCTGATGAGGGCATATCAGGCTTACGTGGAGAGGATGAGCGAGAAGTTCGTCGCATGAGTGAACTGTTTTCTTATCCCGAATTAATAAATTACCAATAACTTTCTCCTTCTGGGTGCGACTATTTAGCATATCGTCAAAAGGAGACTACTATGACTCATGTAATTACCAGCCTGTGTTTGCGAGATAATGGATGTTCGGACGTTTGCCCGGTGGAAAGTATTCAGCCCGGCACGACCGCCGAGTATCCCACATATTACATCGACTCGTCCACCTGCATCGACTGCGGCGCGTGCGTGCCAGAATGTCCGTTCCACGCAATTTTCCCCGAGGATGAGGTGCCTGGCGCTTTCAAGGCAAAAGGCGGCGAGTATATCAATGAAGCCGGCCTGACAGGTCGCTACGAAGCCGTCAACCATAGAGGACAGAAGGTTGCGCTCGACACCACAAGGGCGTTGTCTGCGGGAGAAGTGATTGATCTGCGCGGCAGTATCAAGACGAACGCTCAGTTTTTCAAATAATAAGAAGGCGTTGAATGAATGTTCAACGCCTTCTTATTATCAGTCATTATACTTGATAGGCATAGCCTGTATTCGAGAAATATTGCTCGATATATAATTCTGCCTCGTCAGGTAATAAACCTGGCACATCAATTCTGTTTCGACAGCCTTCGCAATACAAAATTACATGCTCTTCTTTTGTGGCTTTGTACTCATGGATATGAAAGGCTATTTTTACGCCTTTGCTTTCAAGAAATGCAAGCACGCGCTCGCTTTGATACAGAGTCAGTTTATGATTTTGGGCATCTTTCAACGCATTGCAACTTGCGCAGGAAGGAACACAGTTACTGACCGTTGTTCCAGCAACACGAACGGGCAGATAATGTTCTATGAATTCATAATCACGCTTGCCGCAATACGCACACTTGTGATTAAAATATTCCAGCGTTTCCAGCCATTGTTCCAGAGTTAGATCATATCTCGCGCCTGCCTGTTTGGCTCGTTGATTTTGTCCGCGTATTTTCTGTCCCATTGTCCACTCTGTTCTCATCATTTCCTCCTGTTAAAAATCTCATCGTAAGCTTTGTCGGCTTCCTCGCCGATATGCGTGTAGCGGTTCGTCGTAGTGATGCTGCTATGCCGCGCAAGTTCCTGTGATAACTTGATATCCCGTTTGGCGAGGTAGGTCATGGTGACAAAATAATGGCGAAAGTCATGCACACGGACAAGGTTGCGCTCAACGCCAGCCTCCTCAATCCTGCCTTTGATTCCCTGTTTCGGATCGCCTTTGATCGCAGTCCACATACCGCTGGCGCTGATGGCTCTGATCTTTTTGCTGGCTCGAATATCGTGGCGCAAAAACACAGGCTGGGACTTCAAAGGCATGCGTGTATTGGGTTCGATTGACGCACATGCACGATGATATTCGCGCAATGCCTGCATGGAACGTTCTGAAAAGCGGACAACAGCCTGTTTGTCGCCTTTGCCAATGATGATGGCGTGAGATTCCATCCAGTCAATATCTCCGCGCTTCAGGGCGCAGGCTTCGGAGATTCGCAGACCTGTATCAGCGAGCGTCAACACAAAGGCGCGGTCACGCAGAGCTGGCAGGTCGCCGCTCAGATGACTGCAATATTCGATGACCTTTTCCACGGAGTCACGGTCGAAATTGACCATGCGTTTGCCTTGCTTGCGGGAGAAACGGAGCAGCCTCTGGACTTCTGCCAAATCGCTCGAACGGTGGAAGGTGTAAAGCCCAACCACTGCTGTGCGCCAAATTTGTTTTGTGGAAGGGGAGTATTCTTTGATAGCAGAAAGAAACTCCGCAAAGGTGTCAACAGTAAGCGGCGCATCTTCGCCGACAACATATGCGAAGCGTTCGAGAGCGTAGCGATAGGCGTCAATCGTGTTCCTGGAAAGGTCCAGCGCGGACAGGAAGCTGTCAATTTGCTCTTTCATGAGGATTTTTCTCTCTCTATTTATAATGGCGTATAATACTAATTATATTCAATGATAAAGGTAAAGTCAATGGCAGAGGTTGGGGACTACGCCGCCCCGCTCCCCTGCTGGGTTTTATGTGTTCAAAAGTTGAAAATCTATGGTGTGGATAAAATAAAAAGCGGGAAGCCATGATTTGACATATCCTTCCCACCAAACAATGCTTTGCTTTCCGCGTTCCACCTCCCCTTCCCCACCAAGCAAGGATGTATACTTAACTCAAATTCACAAATGGAGGGCACCATGTCTGATTTCACATTGCAAGCGTTGTTACACCTGCGCGATGGAAGTAATTTCCAGTGGTACGTCATTCCCCTGCTAGCGTTTGTCTTTTACGTCTACACGGTCGAATCCGAGAAGCGCAACTGGAACCTGATTCTGGCTGGGCTGGCGTTCTGGGGCGCGGATTGGGTCAACGAGATCGTCAACAGCCTTTTCCTGCGCTTCAACGGTTATGCTCCCATGTGGGCGGAACCCGGTCCTAGCGCGTACTTGATTCTCGTAGGGTTGAACATCGAAACCATGTTCATGTTCGCTGTGGCAGGCATCATCTGGGCAAAGATGCTGCATCCCGACAAACACTTCAAATATTTGGGGATTCCCAACCGCTGGGCGGTGGCATTTGGCGGCGCGCTGTTTTCGGTCATCATTGAAGTTCTGCTCAACTCAGTCAACGCGCTTACATGGGATTGGCCATGGTGGAGTCAAAGTATGCCGTTGTTGATTTTCATCTTTGGCTATCTGTGGTTCTTTGTCTTTGCCTTTTGGGTCTATGACATGAAGGAATTCAAGCAAAAAGTCCAAGTCGTCGGCGGGCTATGGGTGGGCATCATCCTCTGTCTGATCGTCTTTGCTGGCTTTTTGAAGTGGATATAATTCTACGAACTGAAAAAACTCGGAGGTCTCCTGACTTCCGAGTTTTCTTTTGAGGTGTAAAATTGCAGGCTTCCAAGGGAACTGTAATGTCTTTCATCATCTTCCTCATTATCGGTCTTTCTTTGTTCTTTGGCTTCCTAAATGGAGTACACGATTCGCGCAATGTGGTCTCGACCATGGTTTCTTCGCGGGCATATTCTCCCCGCGTCGCGTTAGGCGTGACCATTCTTGCGGAGTTTTCAGGTCCGTTCATCTTTGGCTCTGCCGTGGCGAACACCATCGGGCGCGGAATTGCCGACCCAAACGCCATCAGCCTGCGGGTGATTTTGACGGCGCTGCTCAGCGCGGTAATCTGGAACCTGCTCACCTGGAAGTTGAAAATACCCAGTAGTTCGTCTCACGCTTTGATCGGCGGAATAGTTGGCGCGGTCTCGGCAAATGCCGGCGCACAAGCAGTTCAGATCGGCGGATTGTTGAAAATCCTGATATCGCTCTTCGCCTCCCCCATCATTGGATTTGTCTTCGGGTATATCGTGCTCAGGATCATTCTTGCCCTATGTATGAATTCCACGCCACGAGTTAATCGTTTCTTCAAGAAGAGCCAGTTAATCACCGCCCTTGCGCTGGGACTTAGTCACGGCAGCAACGACGGGCAAAAGACGATGGGCATCATCACGCTGGCGCTGGTCACGGGTGGATATTTGAAGTCGTTTGAGGTTCCGCTTTGGGTGATGGCAATTTGTGCCGGTGCATTGACTTTCGGTACGGCAGTCGGTGGCTGGCTATTGATCCGCAAGCCAGGTGGCAGTTTTTACAAGATCCGCCCAGTGGACGGGTTTGCAACGCAGGTCACATCCGCCCTGGTTGTCATTGGAGCATCCATCGTTGGCGGACCTGTCAGCGCCACGCAAATTATCAATACCGCCATCATGGGCGTCGGCGCGGCAGAACGTGCGAACAAGGTCCGCTGGGGAATTGCAAAGGACATCATCTCGGCTTGGGTATTAACCATCCCAGCCACGGCACTCGTTGCGGCGGGCGTATACCGCCTGTTGTTGTACGGCATTGCTCATTACGGTTTACCCATTCCATAAAGCATAACCAATTACAAGTTGCCAGTTACCAAACTCCCATCGCTTCCATCACCATCTCGCGTGGGTGCAATGTGATGGCATCCTTGTTACAACTGGCGCGGCAGACCCCGCAGCCGTAACAGGCTGTCGGGTCGATCATCACCTTTTTGTCGTTCGACGAATAGCGGATCGCGCCATATTGGCATTGTCTCATGCATAGGCGACAGCCGTTGCATGAATCCAGCGAGACAGCCGCCACCCACTCCGCGCGGAACATGACGGGATAATCCTTGCGGGCATGAGTGATGCGGTACGCCATGCAATCCTGGTCGCAGTTACACAATCCGCCGATGAAGGGAGTCTTGAACGTCCAGACCGAATGGACGAGTCCTTCCTTATCCAGTTTGCGGATGGCATCGAGTGCCTCTTCTTTTGTCAGCGTTTCGAGGCTGAATGAATCATCGAGTGAATCCATTAGCTGTTTGTCGAGGGTCAATCCGTAGCAATAGCGGGCGTTCATGTTGCCCGTGGTGACGCGACGGCAGACGCACGGAAGCCGCACTGCACCCTGCACCATTTCGAAGATTTTTTCCACATCTTCCATCGGGACCACCTGACCGTAATGGTCTTCCTTCTGGTTGTGAGTCAACACAGGCTTCGCCAGTTTCATCAGCGGCGTACAGCGGATTTGGTCCAACTGCTTCATGCTTTTCGGCACGCGGATATGAAATCCGTTGAGAAATTCCGCTGAATATTTGCGCCGTTGTTTTTGGTCGAGTAAATCCCTGGAATAATTTTCCATTGTCAGGTACCACTTCTCCCCCTCTCCGTGTTGGGTGCAAAACTCACACATAACTGCCTCCTGTAAATTTCTAAAATTTATGCGAGACCCTAAAGGCTTTCAGAACCTTTAGGGTCTCCACCACTTTCAACCAGTATAGCCACTCCCCTCCTCATATCCAAGTGACATTATTCCTTACTTGAGAAATTTTGCAATCGCCTTGCCGGCCGCCGTGCCCTCCACCGTACACTTATCCGCAGTATAGACGGATTTTCCGCCGCGCAGCAGGTTGCCCGCGACAAAGACGCCGTCAACCGAGGAACGGAAGCTTGAGTCGATCTTCGGTGCCTTGGTAGCGGAATCAATTGTAAGCCCACCGAGGCGTGCCATTTCATTTTCCGAGATCCAACTGCCAGTAAAGATGACCGAGTCACATTCGATCATTTCGGTCTGATTGTTTGCACGGGTAATCTCGATTCCCTCCACTCGTTTGTGACCGAAGATGTTCGTCACCCGGGCGTTGGTAATGAGCGGGGCAAATCTGAGGATGTCCATCATCCCCCACTTCATTGCCACATACGGAAACTCGACCTGATGAGTCGCTTCTTCGGTGACCATTCCCACGCACTTGGTTCTCGCGTGCGTCAGAGTCAGCAACGCAGATAGACTCACAAGTTCTGCGCCGACAATGACAGCGCGTTTGCCGACAGGCAATTCTTCCTGGTGGACAAATCTTTGCAATGAGCCCGTGGTGTAAACTCCCTGCGGGCGTGTGCCGGGAACCATGCGCGCGGCGCGCGGACGTTCGCGGATCCCCGTCGCCAGCAGGACCGCCCGCGCTTCGATTTCGCCCAATCCGCTTGGAGAAGTGAAGGTTAGTTTGCGGTTATTCCAACCCGTGATCGTGGTGGAAGTACGTACCTCGACATCGTATTTTTCCGCAAGCTCTCGATAATACCTTGCATAGCGTGGGCCTGTGTACAGCCGCCACAAGTCGACAACGCCAAAACCGATATGGTCGCAGAAACGCGGCATCCCGCCCGCCTCGGGTTCACGATCCACGACGAGAATGTCTTTGATGCCCTGCTTCTTCAACTCGATGGCGGCGGAGAGTCCTGCGGGACCTGCGCCGACGATTAAAACCTCCGCTGTAGACCTGACAGGTTTTACAGGGCTTGCCTGGGTAATAGTGGATTTTCGAAAACCTGTCAGGTCTTTTACCAACGCCGCATGGCAATTGAATCCCTGACATCTTCCCTGTGAGGCGCGAGTCCTTCTTCGCAAGGCATCCAGAACTGTTGCGGGGATGGGGCCGTTCATCGCGTCGATCAGCTCGCCGCGCGAGACTCGCTCGCAGTGACAGACCATCTCGGCGTATTGCGGATTCTTCGCAATCATCTCCGCGCTCTGGTGTGGACGAATGTCCGCCTGACCGATGGTTGGCAGACGAATGGACTTGAACTCATCCTTCAGCCTGAACTCCACCCCTGCCCCACTTAGCAACTCCACAGCGTATTCGGCTATGCCCATTGCAGAGGAAATACCCGTCGAGCGGATTCCGCCCACACACAGATAACGCTGGTCGGCGTACATCGCAATCTGATAGTCGCTGTGCTCGGTGGCAGCGCGCAAACCTGCATAGGTCGCAGTCACTTCTTCGTCAAGCAGCTGCGGCAAAATCTCGCGTCCCTTGCCGAGTAGAAGTTCAAATCCATCAGCTGTTGTCTGTGTGGCAGTTTTGTCGGGAAGGTCTTCGGCGGTAGGACCGAGCAAAATATTTCCATACACTGTTGGGCTGATGAGTACGCCCTTGGTCTTGGATGTCGGCACGGGCAACAAAACATGGTTGACCAGCGGACGCGCCAGTTTGTCGTAGACGATCAACTGTCCGCGCCGTGGCGTGACCGTGAAACCCGCATGCCCAAACATGGCGTTGATTTCATCCGAATACAGCCCCGCCGCATTGACCACGTAGCGGGCTTGTATCTCGTTGTCGGCGGAAGCCACGGTCCACGTTCCACCATCCACGGTCTGTTTGATGCCCTTCACCTGAAAATTCACAAACAATTCAACGCCGTTCACCACCGCCTGGGTTGCGTATGCCAACGGAACGGAGAAGGTACAGAGAATCCCCTCGCCTGGAACCAACAGCCCGCCCAACGCCCCTTTGTTGATGTTTGGCTCGCGGCGGTAGACTTCGTCCACCGAGATGATTTTCACGTCCATCACCCCGTTGTCGTGCGCTTTCTTTTCAAGTGCTGGCAGGGAATCAAGTTGATCCTGATTCCAGGCGATCAGCACAGCGCCAAGTCTTTCATGCGGAATGTTCGCCTCGGGCATGTACGTGTCCATCAGGGCGTAACTGCGGCGCATGAGCGTGGCCTCGAGTGTGCCGGGCTTGGCGTCGAAGCCCGTGTGCCAGATGGCTGTGCTGGCTTTGGACGTACCCATGCCCACATCAGGGTTTGATTCTATGAGGGCGACCTTGAGTTGATAACGGGATAGTTCACGCGCGATGGCTGATCCCACCGCGCCTGCGCCAATGACGGCGATGTCGTAGATTGTTTTCATGGTTACTCACCTAGTTTCGATGTTTTCTCTTTACAGCCACCGCCTAACACGGGAGCAGTACTCTGCAAACTCATTCTTAAATTCTTTCTCGAGATAGGCTTCTTCATGCTGGATGACCATGTTTTTCATGAATGTGACCAGCGGCAGGACGAGGACGATGCCCCAATAATTCCCCATGGTGAGCGGAAGCCCGATCAGGATGAGGACAAATCCGAGATAGATTGGGTTGCGGGTAAAGCGATAAACTCCCGATGTCACCAAAACTTTGTTCGGCTTTTTGGGGTTACTCGAAGCGCGGGCACGCCTGAATTCAACCATCGCCAGAACGCCCAGAACAAAACCGAGCGCAGCAAGTCCCAGGCCAATCCAGCCGACAAACCTGGGCGTGGGAATGGGCAATTGCAACCGCCACCCCAGCAGGATTGCCATGATGACGTGAATGATTGTCAGGGTGGGAGCAGGGATTCTTATGCCCGCACCTTTTTGGGATTTGGTCATATTTCCTCGTTAATTATGAAACGCCTTCACCGCGCCCAGTGCCTTGTTCCACTGTGCCAGCTTGTTGTCACGGTCAGCAGCGGACATCGTCGGAGCATAAGCCTTCTCCGATTTCCAATTCCTCGAGAGATCGTCGAAGGTGATGCCAAGGGCGGAGACGCCCGCGAGGTTGGCGATGCCGATGGCGGTGGCTTCCAACGCGGCGGAGACCCGCACTTCGAGATCGAGCAGGTCGGCGATCATCTGCATCAGGTAGGGATTGCCCGATGGGCCACCATCCACTTTCAGGTGTGGCGGTTTTTGTCCCAAATCCTGCGACATCGCCATGACCACTTCGTAGACGCGGCAGGCGATTCCATCCAGCGTTGCGCGGACGATGTCATCGGAACTGGTGCTGCGATTCAAACCGAACATCGCGCCACGGACGTCTGTCCGCCAGTGTGGAGCGGCAAGCCCCTGCAAGGCTGGGATGACCACCACGCCCGCATCGGTGGAGCGGAGGGCGGAGTCGTGGCTGGCGGCGGAATCTGGGATCACCTTCAAGTTGTCCCGCAGCCATTGGACAGCCGACCCCGTGACGAAGATTCCGCCGTCGAAGGCGTAGGCGGTGTGACCGTCGAAGTTCCAGCCGACAGTCGTCAGCAAGCCATTGTTCGAGAGCTTTGGCTTGTCGCCGATATTCATCAAGAGGAAACTACCCGTGCCAAACGAGCACTTCATCTCCCCGGCTTTGAAACAAGCCTGACCGAAGAGCGCAGCTTGCTGGTCAACCAAAAGCGCGTGAAGTGGAAGTGGCTTGCCGTCCCCGAAATCTACGTCGCCAACATGACCTGCAGATGGCTTGACTTCAGGAAGCATGGAACGAGGAATGTCAAATAATTTCAGCAGGTCTTCATCCCATTCGAACTTGTTGACATTGAACAAAAGCGTACGCGAAGCAGTAGAAGGATCGGTGATGTGCAACTTTCCGCCGCTCAATTTCCAGATGACCCAGGTTTCAGTGGTACCAAATTTCAGCTTGCCTTCGTGTGCCTTTTTGCGGATTTCGGGATAATTTTCAAAGACCCATTTCAGCTTCGGCGCGGAGAAGTAACTATCGAGCAGCAGCCCCGTCTTTTGACGCAGAGATTCCACGTCCACGCTTGGGGCAAGCGCATCGCAGACCGATTGTCCGCGTGTATCCTGCCAGACAATGGCGGGCGTGACAGGTTCGCCATTGTCCTTGTCCCAGACGACGAAGGTCTCGCCCTGATTATCGAAGCCGACTGCCGAAATTTCGTATTTCGCCAGCAAAGGAGCGCAAGCCTCCTTCACCGTGCGGACGATGTCGGCGGGCTCCTGCTCCACCCATCCCGCTTGCGGAAAACGGGCGGGCAGCTGCGCCGAGTTCTTTTCAATCATCTCCCCCGTTTCATCCACGACCACCGCGGTCGTTTGCGTTGTGCCTTGATCGATGCCGAGCAGATATTTCATTGTGCCTCCGAAGAAACAAAAATAATGATTGCTTTACAGTTGCCCCTCTTAAAAAGCGGCGACTCTTTCGAGACGCCGCTTTTTTATAGTACATAGCCGTCAAAAAATCAATATGACATTAATCTTTATATTGCGCTTCGATCTCGGCAATCTTCGCCTGATTCTGCTTGATCTTGTCACCTTCGGGAACACCCTCGAAGCGGTTGCGCTCAAAGGCATACCAAAGGATGGGCATGATGATGACCATGGCGACAGTGAGATAGAACACCTTTTCGTTGGGTGGGAAGAAGCCCGTGATGGCAAGGACGACACCAGCCAGCACAGCGATTACACCGTTGATCTTCGAGAAAGCGCCGAGATTGAAGGGACCCTTCTCGGGCCACTTGGCTGTGCCTTCCGCAAAGAGTCCAGCCGCGATAGGCATGGTCATGGACAGGTACAGGAAGACTGCGCAAGCCACAGCCAGCACGAGATAATACGGGGCGTATACAGTGCTGAGCAGAGCAAAGACCGCAGAGGTCCAGATGGCATAGGTCGGTGTGCGATAGGTAGTGCTGACGTGGGAGAGGGCTTTAGAGAAGGGCAGACCGCCATCACGTGCAAAGGCGAACATCATGCGCGAGCAGGAAGTAAGACCAGCCAGCGCACACAGGAAGTTCACGATTACCATACCAGCGGCAAGCGTAATGCTCCACCACTTGGGCATCAGGGATGCGCCCCACATATAGAAGAAGGAACCCCAGCCCGCGGCTCCCGCCTCTTCGATGCTCGGCATCGTCAGGACGTAAGCAGCCACTGCAATCAAACCAAATACCCACGACCAGAACACAGCCTGATACATGCCCTTCGGCACATTGACCTGGGCGTCCTGAGTCTCTTCCGAGGTATGGGCGGAGGCGTCGTAGCCTGTCAGGGTGTAACAAACATAGGAAAGACCGAGCAGGAAGGCAAATGCCGCGCTTTCAGTTCGGAACGGAACTACATCGCCGCCGGAGGGTCCTGTGAAATTGTCGAAGGTCACCAGGCGCGAGAAATCCAAAGCAACCGGGCTGAAGGCAAACAACGTGATGATCAAGGCAATGGTGAGGGCAAAGATCAAATAACCACTGAAATCGGTTAATTTTGTTGTAACTTCAATGCCATAATGGTTTAGGAGTGACTGGGCGGTCAGCACAACCACCATGAAGAAGAACTGGTGCCAGTATCCGAACCCGGAAACATCCACGCCAAGCGCTGTGCCGAGGAACAAGTCCTTGAAGAAGACCGAATAGAGCAGCACATCCACGGAGGAAACCACGCAGATCAAACCGACAAGGTTGAACCAAGCAGTTGCCCAACCCCAGAATTTACCACCGAGGTGGGAACTCCAGTGATACAAACCGCCCGCTGTCGGGAAGGATGAGGCGATCTGTCCCATGCCGAATGCAACGGTCATACCGAGGATCCCGCCCACAAACCAAATCCAGAAGGCGCCGCCAGACCCAAGGGAATTAAATGCCGCTGGGAAGGCTGAGATCCCACCCGCAAGGATACAAATAATCGAGAACGAAATTGCGAAATTCGAGAAGCCGCTCATGCGGCGGGCAAGTTGCTGGGCATACCCCATCTTATGCAGTACTTGCTTGTCATGCTCTAGCACCTTATTTTCTTTACTCATGCCTAACATTCTCCTTCTTGTAGAATATTGAAATCGACACGAACAAAACAGAAACTATAGTGCGGTTTTGTAGCTGTTGTACTCTACCTCCTTCCGCCTTCCACGGAAGGCGCTGCCAATATCAGGACTTTCGCTCACCTGTTTTACAAAGACACCTAATGCGAAGCTCAGAATGACAAGTAAAAGCCCTGTAACATATAAAATAACACTGATATTAGGAAAAAGGTACTACCAGCCTGAAACATTATGAAATATTTTGACGCATTATGACACAAAATTACCCTTGCGTGAATAGAAAATATGTTCTAAAATTGATGCATGGACTCCGCCGACACTCTTAGACTATTAACTTCCCAGATGTCTTTCGAAGTGGATGGCGAACCTTCGCCTTCCTCCCCCACCCCAGGTTGCTTCAGTTCGAAGGAGCGGGATCAAGCCTTTGTGCATCCCGCTCAACTTCCAAACGGACAACGCATCATGCTGCTCAAGACCCTGCTCTCCTCGGTCTGTGAGCGCGATTGTTTCTATTGTCCATTTCGTTCAGGGCGTGATTTCCGCCGCGCCACCTTCAAGCCCGATGAGTTTGCAAGTCTGTTTGCAAAGTTATCAGCCGCGAAAATGGCGGAAGGCATGTTCCTCAGTTCGGGCGTGGCGGGTGGCGGCGCACGGACGCAGGACCAAATCCTCGCCACGGCGGAAATCTTGCGGAAGAAACACCAATATCGCGGATACATCCATTTGAAGATTATGCCGGGCGCGGAGAAGGCTCAGGTCTATCGCGCCATGCAATTGGCAGACCGGGTCTCCATCAATTTGGAAGCGCCGAATACCGAGCGGCTTGCCAAACTTGCACCGCATAAAATATTTCTTGAAGAATTATTGGAGCCTTTGAAGTGGGTGGAGGAATTCCGCAGCACGGTCCCCGCTTATAAATTCTGGAAGGGGCGCGCCCCCTCGACTGTTACCCAGTTTGTCGCGGGCGGCTCCGACGAAAGCGATCTTGAGTTGTTAACCACCACCAACTGGTTGAATAAGAACATCAGTTTAAAACGGGCATATTTTTCCGCGTTCAACCCAATTCCAGGTACACCATTTGAAGACAAGCCTCCCACCGACCCCATGCGCGAACATCGTTTATATCAGGCTTCGTTTCTGCTGCGCGATTATGGCTTTGATCTTGAAGACCTGCCGTTCACCAGCCAAAGCAACCTGCCGCTCCAGGTTGATCCCAAACAGGCGTGGGCACAAACCAACCTAAGAGATCGTCCTGTCGAAATCAACAAGGCTGAGAAGCGCGAGTTGCTTCGCGTTCCCGGCATTGGTTTGAGAGGCGCAGAGGCAATCCTGTCCGCGCGTAAACTTCGCCGGCTGCGCGACCTTTCAGCGCTAAGAAAATTAGGCGTCGTTGCTGAACGCGCCGCACCATATTTGTTGTTCGATGGTCGACGCATTGCCACACAGATGGAATTGATTTCACGATAAGATAATTTTTATTTTGCATCAATTGCGCTATTAACACACATCAATAGACCAATTGATGTGTGTTTTTGTCTATATAACCTTAAAATATATTGATATTTTAAGATAAAACCATTGTCATATGTTTCATTGTTGCTATACTAATAACAATAATTTCAAACGAATACAACCAACATGTTTATTCATAAAGACACAAAAGAAGTAAAGGAGAAAAAAAATGGTTTCCACAATGGACACACTTACAATTAGAACTGAAAACAAATTCAGGACCCTTGTCACCAAACAGGCGTATAAAAAAGGCGAAGTGATGTGCGCCATCCCCAGCGAAAACATCATGGACAAGCCCAATCGCTACACGGTGCAGATCGCGCGGGATAAGCATACTCACGTGGGCAAACTCGCAGCGCTCAATCATTCGTGCGATCCCAATGTCATCCTCGACACGGAAAACATGTTGATGGTCGCCCGCCGCGATATTGCGAAAGGCGAGGAGCTTTTCTTTTTCTATCCAGCCACGGAATGGGAAATGAACGCCCCCTTCATCTGCCTGTGCGGAGCGACGAACTGCATCCACGTGGTGGCTGGCGCGCGCTTTCTGCCGCTTTCCACGCTGGAGACCCAATACCTCAGCCCGCACATCCGCGAGCTGATGATCGAACTGCTCAATAACACCGAACTACACCTGAAAAATTTACAGGAAGCATAAGAAGAAAAAAGCTCCGAAGTCGTAAAGACTTCGGAGCTTTTTTCACAGCTTGCGATGTAAAGCCAGCAGCGTGTATGCCCCCGTCCACGGCTTTCCCAGGCGGTGATTATCCGACACAACGACATTGCCAAGTTTGGACGCGATCTGCGGCATGAGCATGGCAACGGAAGCCCAGTCGTCTTGAAGGACGGCGGTCTTCATCTTTTCGGCGGTTTGTCCAGCCCACATCCATTCCATGCGGAATTTATCCGCCTTGACCCAGTAATCGCGTTTTTCCCATGCGGCGACAGAGGCGTCTATGCCCTCTGATATGGATCGCAGGGCAAGGGCGACAAACGCCGCCATATCTTTTGTTTCGAGGGTTACTTCGGACATTTTTGCCATTCCGCGAAGGCACAGCGCAATGGACTTTACCAGACGGGTACGTTCTTTTCCAACAGAATCGGGGTTAATGACGCGGCTCAAGAAGGATGCTCCAGAATTGGGATTAAGTTCGCAAGAGCGGCATTATACCCAGCAATCGGAAATCGTCAACTCAAAACGTGTCATAAATCGAAAATTCACAGTATAATTTCGCCGCCCAACGCGCGGGGATGTGTTGGAATTGGCAGACAAGCATGACTTAGGATCATGTGCCGCAAGGCGTATGGGTTCGACTCCCATCATCCCCACCATAATCCGTCATCGCGATGACGTAAAAAGGAATTAACTTTGAACATAGAAAAGCAATACCAGGAAGATCACTCCGTCAAACTGATCGTGGAAGTGGATCAGGAAAAATCGAACACCTACAAGCGCCGCGCCGCGACCAAAATCTCGACGCGCAGCAAAATCCCCGGCTTCCGCCCCGGGAAAGCTCCCTACGATATCGTCGTGCGGACCATCGGCGAAGGCGCAATTGCCGAGCAGGCGGTTGACCTGTTGATCGATGCGGAATATTCCAACATCCTGTCCGAAGCGGATGTGAACCCCGGAGCGGCTGGAACCCTCGAATCGGTGGACAGCCTCGACCCGTTCAAGCTGACCTTCCGCGTGCCGCTCGCCCCGGAAGTTGACCTCGGCGATTATCACGCCGTCCGTCTCCCCTACGAGTGGCAGGCTCCCGGCGAAAAGGAAGTGGAAGAGGCGCTCGAAAATCTGCGCCAGATGTATGCCACCACCGAAACCGTGGAACGGGAAATCCAGGTCGGCGATTATGTGCTGTTGGATGTGGAATCCGAGACGACGGAACTCAACCGCAAGGGTTTTGCGGCTTTTGTCCGCAGTGAAGAGCGCGATACCGAATGGCCCTACAACGGCTTTGCAAAGGAACTGGTCGGCTTGAAGGCTGGCGAAAGTAAGACCATCCAGTACACTTTCCCCGAGAATTGGGATGTAGAAGAACTCAAGGGCAAGAGCGTGGAGGTCAAAGCCACCATCAAGACCGTGCGCGGCGTGACCCTGCCCGACCTCGACGATGAACTGGCGAAGATGGCGGGCGCCGGTGAAACATTGGACGCCCTCAAGGAAATGGTCAAAAAGGATGTGGAAGCGCGCTCGAAGGATGAGTACGACGACAAATTCTTCGTCGAGTTGATCGAAAAACTCAAGGAAGGCGCGACCATCAAGTATCACGCTCACACCCTTGAACACGAAGGCGAGCATGTCCTCTCGGACCTGTCCGGCAGACTGCAACAGCAGAACATGGATCTGGAAACCTACTTCAAGGTGCGTGGAACCACCCGCGAGAAATTCATCGAGGAGGAAGTTAACCCCGTTGCGAAGAAACGCCTTGAGCGCGGACTCATCCTCGATGAGGTCGTCCGCAAGGAAAAGATTCAAGTAGACAATACCTCGCTCGAGTCAGAATACAACAATACCATGATGGGACTGATGCAGCAGGGCATGGACTTCTCGAAGGTGCGCGGCGGCAGGAAGGGTCAGCAGCAGCTTAGCCAGGCAATTGCGATGGAATCCGCGAGCCGTGTGATGACGCGCAAGGCGCTCGACATGCTGAAGTCGATTGCGATGGGCGAATACAAGCCTGTGGAAGAGTCAGCGCAGGAAGAAGCCCCTGCGGCGGAGGAGTCGAAACAGGAAGAGGCTGGGGCTGAGTCGGCTGGTGAACAGGAAAAGACCGCAGAGTAAACTCGGCTCGTTGATGGCTGTCAGGCGCGGGCGGAGTCGGGCGGCGGTTCTTCATCCAATAAAAAATCATTGCGGGCATTTCGTCTGCAATGATTTTTTTGTAAAAACTCTAACAAAAATCCAATAGACTTTGGGTATCATCGTGCCAATAAAAAGGAGACCGACATGATTCCAGATTTCAAGAATGTTGTACCGATGGTTGTGGAAAATACAGGTCGCGGCGAACGCGCCTATGACATTTATTCGCTGTTGCTCAAGGAGCGCATCATCTTTCTTGGCACGCCGATTGACGACCAGGTGGCGAACGTGATCGTGGCGCAACTGCTGTTCCTCAATCACGAAGACCCCGAGAAGGAAATCCGCATGTACATCAATAGCCCCGGCGGCGTGATCTACGCGGGACTGGCGATTTACGACACGATGCAGATTATTTCGAACCCGATCAGCACGGTGGCTGTCGGCGTGACGGCTTCGTTCGGGACAGTTTTGCTGACGGCTGGCACAAAGGGACGGCGGTATGCGCTTCCCCATGCCACCATCCACATGCACCAGCCTCTCGGCGGCGCGCAGGGTCAGGCGACAGATATTGCCATTCAGGCCAAGCAGATTATGAATTTGAAGAGCCTGCTCAACGGCATTATGTCCAAGCACACGGGTCAGCCGCTTGAAGTGATCGAGCGCGACCTCGACCGCGATTACTACCTCGATGCCCAACAGGCAGTGGATTATGGTCTGGTGGATCAGATTATCGAGACGCCGGAGAAAAAGTAAGTGGAAGTAATGAGTGGAAAGTAACAAGTGAGAAGTGAAGACCTCGGAAGGAAACTTTCGGGGTCTTTTGTTTTGTCCGATATAATCAGGGGACATGCGGTCAAACGCAAATCCACAATCTGAAATCGCAAAATCGACAATCGTAAATCAAATGATTCCCTCAAATATAAAAGCCCTCATCCTCGATATGGACGGCGTGGTCTGGAAGTCGGACGCGCCCATCGGCGACCTGCCCAGGACCTTTACCCGCATCCGCGAGCGCGGATTAAAATTCGTCTTCGCCACCAACAACGGGACGAAGACGCCCGAAGAGTATCGTCAGAAACTGTCGAGCCGCGGCGTGGAAGTGGACTCCGCGCAGGTGGTCACATCCGCGCTGGCGGTGGCGCACCTGCTGGAGCGGAAGTTTCCGCGCGGGACAAAAATCTTTATGATCGGCGGTCCCGGTGTGCGCGAGGCACTGGAAGAAAAAGGCTTCGAGTTGCTCTCGGTGGAAAACGCTCCCGAAGCAAAAGCCTTTGTCATGGGCATCGACCGCACCATCACCTTCGACAAGGTATCCGAAGCCACCTTGCTGGTTCGCGCCGGTATCCCGTTTTACGCGACCAACACCGACCGCACCTTCCCAACCCCACGCGGAGAAATCCCCGGGGCGGGGTCGTGGCTTTCGGTCATCACCACGGCAACGAGAGTCGAGCCGATTGTGGCGGGCAAGCCCTTCCCAACCATGATGGAGTTTTGTCTGGAGCGGCTGGGTACAAGCAAGGAGGAAACCCTCGTCGTCGGCGATAGGCTGGAAACGGACGTCGCTTCGGGTCAGGCGGCGGGATGTCCGACCGCAGCGGTACTGAGCGGCGTCTCGACCAGAGAACAGGCTGAGGCTTGGAAGCCGAAGATTGATATTGTTGCGGAGAGTTTGGCGGAATTGGTGGGGTAAAATTAGTCATCAGTGAGCAGTAATCAGGTGACAGTCATCTGCGAGATGATTGTCACCTATGAAAATATAGATCCGAGGGAACCATGGCAGATCCTTTCTATATCACGTTGGCGGCTTCACTTGCAATTCATTTTTGCGAGAACCTGTTGGACGCGACCACGCGCCGTGTACGGGAGAAGTTCTCAGGCGATGCCCGCAAACAGGCGTTGACCAGCGCCCTGCGGGAGGGACTGGAAAACTCCTTTGCCGCCTTCCATCTGGAGGATGTGGATCAGGATCATTTCTCCACCCTGTTCGAAAAGTTCATTGACCAGCAAAATGTCGTCGATGAATTTGCCCACCTGATCGACCCGCGCCCAAACACCCCGTTGGATGTTGAATTGCTGAGGAATGAATTCAACTCCCTGGGGTTTGACGACAAGACTCTTGCCATTTTCAGCTTTGACCCGTTTATCCAGCAATTCGGGGAGGAATTTTACAACGCCGCCGCAAAACAAAGGGAACTTCAGGGGACCATCGAGATTCAGTTGCTGCATGAAACCATCGCCCAACTGGGCAGTATTAACACCCACACCGAACGGACAGCCATCGCTGTTGAACAAACCGCTGCCGCCGCCGATGAAATCAGCGACCTGACGGAAAGACTCTTGTTGGGTCAGGCAAAGATGACCGAGCTAAGCGCGGCAATGGAGCAGGTCGCCACAAAAGGCTTTGAACAGGTTTTTGTCCTGCTCGAAAAAATGCTCATGGCATTGAGCAAATCTGGTTTCGGAATCACCATCAACGATGTCAACAACGGCAACGTCATTATCGGGGACAGCAATCGGTTGGAAAACAACGTCAACAGGAACACGCTCGAAGAATTGCAAGTGGAGATCAACCGCTTGCGCCAGAACGTCATCAGCCAGGAACCCAGCCCGGAGACCCTGCAGGTGATCGAGAAACGCTACCGCCAGCACATCATCACCTGGTTCGAGCACCTGACCTTTCAGGGCATGATGCGCACCGCACAGGCAATCTCCCTGCCTTTGGAGGATGTGTACGTGGAATTAAGGGCGGTGGGCGAAGTGCCAGAAGCCGCAGATACTTTCAGCGTGGAAGAACGGCGCTTGTTGCTTGAAGTCAAGGATGAGGACGAAGGCGCAAAACAGGAACTCCTGCGCCACATGGACACGCTGCGGCGTGAACGCTGGAGCCGCACCACAACCGTCGAGCGGAAATCCATTTCGGAAACGCTATTCAAGCAAGACCAGCGTGCTTTTGTAATTCTGGGAGACCCAGGCAGTGGAAAAAGCACCCTGCTGCATTTTCTTGCGCTGGTGTACGCACGCGGAGCCGAGGCGATTCAACAGAAATTGAAAGCGCCCATGCAGGAAGTGAACCGCCTGCCCATCTTCGTGCCGCTTGCCGCATTTGACGATATGCTCAGAACACACCCTGGCTTGACCCTGCTGGAATTCCTGCCTATTTATTTTGACCGCCGCAGGTTGATTCCCGGGCTTGCGCCGCTCTTCCAGCGCGCACTTGAAAGCGGGAATGCGCTGGTTTTGTTTGACGGGCTTGACGAAGTGCTGGACGCCACCACCCGGCGCTACGTGGCAAACCAGGTGACCGCCATGATGAACGAGTACGCGCCGCGCGGCGTGCGTTTTGCAATGACTAGTCGTTTTGTTGGTTATCGCGAAGCGCCCATCAGCGGGGACGTGCCGCACCTAAGCGTGCTGGACTTCGGCACGGAAGAGATCAAGACCTTCGTGCATCAATGGTCGCACACCTATGAGACCTGGGTGCAGGGCGGAAAAGAAAGCTTGGAATCCACCCGTGCCGCACATCAACTGGAAAAAGACCTGCTGGAAGATGTGAACAGCATTTCAAGCGTGCGCCGACTGGCTGCCAACCCGTTGATGCTGACCATGCTGGCTTTGCTGCGCAGGCAGGTTGGGAAACTGCCCCATCGCCGCATCGAGCTGTACAAGCGTTACATGGACACGATGATAGATAACTGGGTGGAAGCGCGCACGGCTGGCGAACGGGAACATGCCATCAAGATCAGCGACCCGCACCAGGCAGAGAGCTTGCTCATCCCGCTGGCATACTGGCTGCAAAGCTCACAACCGAGCGGAACGGCATCGAAAGCCGTGATCCAAAACGCGCTGACTGACATCTGCCTACGTGAAGAAGGTTTTGACTCCGACAGCGTGCCTCGACTAAAACGCAAGGAAGCCGAAGAGCATGCCCGCAAGTTTTTGTTGGAAATGCGTAATATGAGCGGGCTGATCGTGGAACGCGGCAACGATGCCTTTGGCTTCTTGCACCTGACTTTTCAGGAATATTTTGCAGGGCGCGCGCTGGCGCAAATGAAAGCGGAAGACCGTTGGGACGCAATATCGCCCCACCTGCACGACCCGCGCTGGCGCGAGCCGATTTTGCTGTGCGCAGGACAGCTTGGCATTGTGGAAAAAAGGCGCGCCGATGTCAGCGATTTTGTGCGGAATATTTTCCAACATGAAGACTCGACAGAAAAAGACCTGCACCGTAACCTGTTGCTGGTTTTATCCATTGCCGGGGATGATGTGAACCTTGAGCCCGCCCTGATCCATGAACTTGCGAATCAGGCTGTAGAATGTTTGCCTACCAAAGTGTATACCTTTGCAAATGAACTCATCAATAAATTGGGGCAACTGGTTGCGAATGACACCGCGAAAGCGGAAATTTGCTTTTCAAAAATTTGGGATGAGCAGGATAGCCAACTGCACACTGCCGCGATCAAAGCTTTGGAAACCCATCTGGGAAATGCAGCCATTCGCGAGCAAATCCTCATATGCCTCGACGATGAGAATTGGCAGGTGCGTATCTCTGCAGTCAGCGCGCTTGCAACCCTCATCGCTCCCGACCAGGTAGTCCGCGACAAAATCCTCAAATGCCTCGATGATGATGAGAATTGGCAGGTGCGTACCTCTGCAGTCAGCGCGCTCTTGCCACTCATCACCTCCGACCAGGAAGTTCACGATCAAATCCTTAAATGCTTTGACGATGAAAACGAGTATATGCGCAGGTCCGTAGTAAACACGCTCGAACCCCTTGTTGCCTCCGACCAGGTAGTCCGCGAGCAAATCCTCAAATGTCTCGACGATCCAAATGAATTAGTACGCAATGCCGCAGTCAGCGCACTCACAACCCTCGTCGCCTCCGATCAAGAAATCCGCGACCAAATCCTCAAACGCCTTGAAGATCCAGGTTCAGATGTGTATAGTGCCGCAGTCAACGCGCTCATAACCCTCGTTGCCTCCGATCAAGAAATCCGCGACCAAATCCTCAAACGCCTCGACGACCAAAATGAATGGGTACGCAGATCCGTAGTCAGTGCGCTTGCGCCCCTCGTCGCCTCCGACACAGAAGTCCGCGACCAAATCCTCAAATGCCTCGACGACCAAAATGAATGGGTGCGCAGATCCGTAGTCAGTGCGCTTGCGCCCCTCGTCGCCTCCGACACAGAAGTCCGCGACCAAATCCTTAAACGCCTCGACGACCAAAATGAATGGGTGCGTAGTGCTGCAGTCAGCGCGCTCGCGGCCCTTGTCGCCTCTGATAAGGTAGTTCTTGATAGACTTGAAATTCAAGCGACAGAAGGAGATTGGCAGATCAGAAAATCAACAGTGGAGGCATTGGCTCAATCCTTACATCATCCGCGACTCGTTGCGCCTATTACCGAAATACTTGACAACTCCCTAAATATATTGTTAGTTGAAAAGGAAAACCCCTTTATAAGAGAAGCCATCCCTGCGCTGAAACATCTTATTGCCTCCGATCAGGAAGTCCGCGCTCAAATCCTCAAATGCCTCAACAATCCAGATTCAGGTGTTCGCAGTGCCGCAGTCAGCGCACTCGCATCCCTCGTCGCCTCCGACACAGAAGTCCGCGACCAAATCCTCAAATGCCTCGACGATGAAAGCGAGTACGTGCGCCGTTCGGTATCCAGCGCGCTCGCGCCCCTTGCCGCCTCCGATCAAGAAGTCCGCGCTCAAATCCTCAAACGCCTTGATGATCCAGATTCAGATGTTCGTAGTGCCGCAGTCAGCGCGCTCGCGCCCCTTGCCGCCTCCGATCAAGAAGTCCGCGCCCAAATCCTCAAACGCCTTGATGATCCAGATTCAGATGTTCGTAGTGCCGCAGTCAGTGCGTTTGCGCCCCTTGCCGCCTCCGATCAAGAAGTCCGCGCTCAAATCCTCAAATGCCTTGATGATCCAGATTCAGATGTTCGTAGTGCCGCAGTCAGCGCACTACTTTCTCTTGGTGTCACCGAACAAGAACTGGAGAGACTGATGGAAGGAAATTGGCGAATCAGTGCAGCATGGCTGGAGTTCCTAGCCAACATATATTATTTGCAATTGAAAGTGCCTGCCACCAAATTACCGGAAGCATCATCTGATATCCTCCGTTTCCTCAAACAGCTTAATGATGAAAATGAGGATGTACAAAGGTTTTTGTTTGGTTTTCTCGCTAGTCTCGCCACCTCCGATCAAGAAGTCCGCGCTCAAATCCTCAAACGCCTCGACAAAGAAAATTGGGATGTGCGCAGTTCCGCAGTCAACGCTCTCGCAACCTTCATCGCTCCCGGTCAGGAAGTTCATGATCAACCCTTCAAACGACTCGATAGTAAAATTGCAAACTTACGTCTTTTTGTATTCAGTACGCTCGCTTCCCTCGCTGCCACGGATGCGGAAGTCCGCGAGCAAACCCTCAAACACCTCGACAATGAAAACGAAAACGTGCGCAGTTCCGCAGTCAGTGCGCTCGCGCCCCTCGCCACCTCCGACAAGGAAGTCCGCGACCAAATCCTCAAACATCTCGTTGATCAAAACGGCAGTGTAAGGAGAATTGCGTTTGAAACCTTGTATTCATCTGCATCGGAATATAAAACTATCACTTTGGATGAGATAAGAGATTTTTTATTATCTGAATTCTCTGATGTAAGCCTTATTGGAATTAGTGAAGTAAACAGAAATAGAAACCAGGAAATGAGAAAACACCTTGCCGGTCATTTGACAAAGGAGTATTTATTACCCTTATTGAAAAACCCCAGTTGGAAAATCCGCTTGGAAGCGACCTTGCTTTTGCTGAACAGATACCCCCATCCCCACCAGGAGATCATTGACCGAATCCTGAAATGTATGGATGACAAACGCGGATTGGAAAGTTTTCCCGCTCGCCTGTCTGCCGCCTCATACCTGATCAACAGGGATGCATACAGCGCTCATGCAATTCAAGTCTGCCTCGATGCGTTAAAATATGGCACGGGCAAGTGGGATTACCTGCCAGAGAGTGGTGAGATTCGTAAGCAAGCCGCGCTCATCCTCGGTACGTTGGAGCCAGTCCGTTACGACCAAAGGGTCTACGATCAACTGTATAAATCCATGACATCAGATGAAGATGCTAAAGTACGCGATACAGCCTATGGCACACTGGTCAAATTGGCGCGGGCGAAGGAGTTTAAGCAATGAAAAAAGACTTCCGAAGCGCTTGCGCGAGACTTCGGAAGTTTGGTATTACGGTGTTGTCGGTGTTGGAGTTTCCGTCGGCGTGGGGGCGTCTGTGGGAACCTCGATAGTGGGTGTTGGGGTGTATGTGGCTGTAACCACAATGACAACCGGCGTCACGGTAGGTGTATAGGTCCTGGTTGGCGTATTGCTGATTGTACCGGTAGGTGTCGGGGTGACTGAGCCGGTGGCGGTGGCGCTGTTCTTGATTACCACGGTCAACTCATCTCCAAATTGTTGTCCCTTGTCGTTGGTCAGCTTCCACCTGCCGGTGATCGTCCCAGCGGCGGAGGAGGAAGTGAGCACGACCGAAATATCCACAGATTCACCCGGGTTCACCGCTTTGTTGATCGGGGTCGACTTTCCGCCGAGGCTGTCACCGGAGACGAAGGTGAGTTGGTAGGTTGCTGTCCAGGCGCAGGTGCCGGTGTTGGAAACCTTCCAGGTCTTGGTGAAGGATTGCCCGGCGGCGACAACAGTCCCATCGGGGATGGTCACATCGCTGACGTAAACGGCGTTGTCACAGACGGAGACAGATCCCGCTGTCGGCTTGAGGGTCGGCAGTTGAAGCGGGGTCTGCTGGGCGGTTGGGCTGAGGAGCGGCGGCAGGGTGGGACTCGGCAGGCTTGTCGCGGGAGTCGGTGTCGCCACGAAGGTCCCAGATTGAAGGGTTTGTTGGGCGGCAACCGTCGCGGCGGCATTGGTGTAGATCGCCTCCACTTCGACGACGGGGTCTTCCGCCTTGCCTCCGCTAAAGGAAAGCATGAGCAGCGTAAATCCGCCGAAGACGAGGACCGCAACGCCTGCCCACATCAAAATTGTTCTTGTTTTCGTATCCATTCTTTGTATTTTCTCCTTGTACAGGGCGGGAATTATAGTGGAAAGGGAATATCATGCAGGAATCGATTCGCCTACGAATACCCTACCCTGCGTAAATTTATACCATGACTCGCCAATTTGCTGAATCGCTGATTCGCTGAATCCTTTGGAGTAAAATCAACTCATGCTTATTTATGACCTCGACCTCCCCGCACTTGCCGAACTGCTAAAATCCTGGGACGAGCCTGCCTACCGCGCAAAGCAAATCTGGCAGGGACTTTACCAGCATCTTTACAACTCACCCGACCAGTTCACAAACCTGTCCAAACCCCTGCGCGAGCGAATGACGGCGGAATTCAACTTCTCTCCTTTCAAAATCAAAACCTATCTCGACTCGTCGGACGGCTTCACGCGCAAAACGCTGTTTGAACTTCCCGATGGGAATTTGATCGAAGCCGTGCTGATGCGCTATGGCGATCCCGCTGACGACCCACAAATGTCGACCTCTGAAACGAACCGACGCGGCGCGAAGAATCGCCGCACGCTTTGCATTTCCACGCAGGCGGGCTGCGCCATGGGATGCGTCTTCTGCGCGACAGGTCAAATGGGCTTCAAGCGGAATCTGTCCAGCGGCGAGATCGTGGCGCAGGTCATGTACTACGCCCAAATGCTCAAGGCGGCGGATGAAGTTGTCAGCAATGTGGTGTTCATGGGCATGGGAGAACCCTTCCACAACTACGAGAACGTCATGGCTGCCATTGATCGACTCAACGACCCCGATGGATTCAAATTCGGCGCGCGGCGTTTTACCATCTCGACGGTTGGTCTTGTCCCCCAGATTCGGCGCTTCGCCGACGAAGGACGTCAGGTGAACCTTGCCATCTCTCTCCATGCCGCAACCGATGTGGAACGCCTCGCCATCATGCCGGTCAACAAAAAATACAACATCGAGGAAGTCATCGAGGCCTGCAAGTATTACGTCGAAAAGACCCATCGCCGCGTGACCTTCGAGTGGGCGCTCATCAACGGAGTTAACGACTCACCCGAAGTGGCTCGGCAACTTGCGGCGCGGCTCAAAGGGATGCTTTGCCACGTCAACGCAATCCCCCTCAACCCCACCAACGGCTACAGCGGCGCAGCAACCGACCGTCAGCGGGCGGCAATTTTCAAGGAGATGTTGGAGCAGGCTGGGGTCGGGTGCACGATCCGCATGAGGCGCGGAGTGGACATCCAGGCGGGATGCGGTCAACTGGCTGGGAGTTTGCTCTTGTGATTTTGACGGCAAGTTGCCGGACTCCAGAATAATAAACTGGCTACGCGCAAATCAAGCAAATGAAGATTTTTGTCTCCACGGGCGTTAATACTACAAAAGGAATGGGCACAGCCGAAACGTCACAGGTGATCGAGAAATGTCTTGCCGGGGATGAGCAGGCAATTGAACGGTTTGTGTCCGCGCACAAAACGGACGTGTTCAGGCTGGCTCTGTCCATCGTGCAGGATGTCACCACAGCCAACGAAATCGCCCAGGAGACGTTCATCGCCGCGCTTAAGTCGCTGCGCACCTATCGGGAGAAATCCTCGCTCAAGGCATGGCTCTACACCATCGCGCTCAACACCAGCCGCAGTCATTTGCGAAGGCAAAGGGCGCTCGACAAACTACGGACGACATTGACCTCGATCCTGCGCGCGGATTCGCAGAGACAGTCCACGCCTGAGGATGCGATCATCCAAAGTGAGAAGGAAAAAGCCATCTGGAAGGCGCTCAACGGACTGGACGAAAAACATCGCACGGTGATGGTGTTGAGATATTTTCAAGAACTGACTGTGGCGGAGATCGCCGAAATCCTGTCCATCAGCGAAGGGACGATCCACTCCCGCCTGCACACCGCCCGCGACAGGCTGCGAAACGCGCTGATGTCGCTTCATGGAGAATAGAACGAGATGCAAATTTCACATGCGGAAGCCCACACGTTAATTCAACAATCCTTCGACGATTCGCTGCCGCGGGAAGAGGAAAACGCGCTGACCGTTCACCTGCAAACCTGTCCCGAATGCAGTTCCTACCGGGACGAACTCAGGGATGTGGAATACACCCTGCGCTCCACGATGAACAAGCATTGGGGACTTACTCCCGTCCTAAGCATGGACGTCGTCACCGGGAAGGTCAACTCACACGGCAGGCTGGGACTACAACTGGCGACGATCAGCCTGACAGTCATGCTGGTCGTGGTCAGCGCGTGGCGGTTGATAAACTCAAACATCACCCCGGCAAACTTAACGCCGCCACAAGTATCGCCCATCCCAACCCCTTCGACGCAAATGACCAGCACCCGCGCCCTTGCCTCGAACTGTGAGGAGATCGCGTACACTGTACGGGAGGGAGATACGCTGGCAGGCATCGCCGCCATGTTTTCCACCTCCGTCGAAACCATTGCGGATTGGAACAACCTTCAGTCTGACCTGCTCAAAGCCGGCAGTGAAATCACAGTTCCCGTTTGTTTCACTCCATCGGCTACCGCCCATCCCGCAACTTTTACGGTGACATTCTCCCCTGCCCCACTCACAGCGTCGTCACCTTGAAATCAAATTGTCATAGTGCCTACGCGCAAGGTTGAAATTATCCTGTTATAATCGCGCTCATATCGCACTAAACATTTGAGCATATCATTACGTTTTGTGTAATACTTCATTTCCACGTATCAGGTGAACCCAAATGGATTCAAAACAAAACTGGCTTGAACGACCCATCCATCCCGCCTTTCCCAAACTGACCTATGAGATCGCGATCTTCGCGGCGGTCATCCTGTTTGCAATCATCACACGCTTTTACATGCTCGAGGCGCGCGTCATGAGTCACGACGAAAGTTTGCACACATACTTCTCGTGGCTGCTCTATCGCGGGCAGGGCTACGAACATTCGCCCATGATGCACGGACCGCTCCAGTTCCATATGGTGGCGCTCACTTACTTTTTGTTTGGCTCAAACGATTTCACGTCTCGCATACCAGCAGCGCTGTTTAGCATCGCCATTGTTTGGATGGTCTGGTATTGGCGCAGATACCTCGGCAAGTGGGGTGCGCTGATCGCAGGTTTCCTGCTGGTCATTTCGCCGTACATGCTTTATTACGGGCGCTATGTCCGCAACGAATCTTTTGTTGGTTTATCCGGCATCATCATGTTGTATGCCATGCTTCGGCATCTCGAAGTCGGCGGCAAAAAATATCTGCTGATGCTCGCCGCCGCGCTTGCCCTGCACTACCTGACAAAGGAAACATCCTTTATTTATACAGCCCAGGCGCTGCTCTTCCTGGCGATTTATTTCATCGCCCAAGTCACACGCCGCCCGTGGAAGGATTCAGAAAAGGATTACCGTTCCTTCATTATCGCGCTTGGGGTTGCCGTTCTGTTTGCAGGACTCGCCGTCGGGTATGGACTTTATATCCGTGATACCGCCACTCCCGCCGGCGCTGAGACCGCCATGCCGAGCAACCCGTTGGGCGAATCACCCCTCGCCCAACCCACAGGGGATTCTTTTCCCATCATTCTGGCTGTCCTCGCTGTGGCAGCGCTGGTGGCGCTGGTCTTCGCCGCAGTCTTTCTCGTCTCCGGCTACACTTGGGAAAAGATCCGCAACGAGCGCTCGTTCGACCTGCTCATGGTCTGCGGGACGATTGTGTTGCCGCAGTTATCCCCTCTCCTGGTCGCCTTGTGGAACGCAGCAGGCGCCGAGTTTGGATGGACGAAAGTTGTCATCCCCACCACCGCATCCGAGGTGATCGGCTTGACAGGGCACGACATATTAATCACTGCAATATGTCTGGCTATCGTGTCCATCCTCGCCGCCGTGGCTGGCTGGCTCTGGAACAGGGAAAAATGGTGGCAGACCGCACTGGTTTTCTGGACGCCTTTCACCATTTTTTATACGACCGTCTTCACGAAAGGCGCCGGCTTCTTCACCGGCATCATCGGCTCGCTCGGCTACTGGATCGTGCAACAGGATGTACAGCGCGGCAGCCAGCCCTGGTATTTCTACGTGCTGATCCAGATTCCGATCTATGAATTCCTCCCCGCCCTGGGTTTGATCCTCGCCATCATCCTTGGTCTGCGCCGAAAGCCCGCCCCCAATCCCAAACCCAAGGGCAGGGATGAAATCCTCGACCTGTTGAACGAATCAGAGATCGAGGAATCCGAAGAGAAGAATTTTCCCAATACCTTCAGCCTGCTGGTGTGGTGGAGTATTAGCAGCGTGATCGTGTTCACATATGCAGGCGAAAGAATGCCCTGGCTGACCCTTCACATGGCGTGGCCCATGATCCTGATCACAGGCTGGGCTCTGGGACGAATCATCGATACAACCGACCTGTCGAGGTGGAAGGAACAGCTCGTTCCGCTCACGCTCGCCGCAGTCGCCATATTCATCGTCAGCGTGACGGGAACGATCCTCGCGTTGAACGGACCCATCCCCCCGTTCCAGGGAAAGGAACTGGCGCAACTACAAGCCACCAGCACCTTCCTCCTGCCGCTTTTTGCAGCCATCTTTAGCGCAGTGGGCGTGGTCTATCTCTTCCGCGAGTGGACGTTCCAGCAGGTCCGGCATGTATTCGCACTGGTCTTCTTTGCGCTCCTCGCCGTGTTGACCGCGCGCGCCGCATTCCGCGCCTCGTACATCACCTACGACCAGGCGACAGAATACCTCGTCTATGCTCATGGGGCATCGGGCATCAAGGAAGTCATCGCACAGGCGGCTGAAATCTCGGAGCGCACCACGGGCGGCTTGGGAGTCCCGCTTGCCTACGACGCCAGCGCGCCCGATACGGGCGTCTCCTGGCCCTTCGTCTGGTACCTGCGCGACTTCACCCAGCAAACCTCCTTCGACCAGCCCACCCGCTCCCTGCGCGACTCGATGGTCGTCATCGTGGACGAAAAGAACTTCGACAAGATCGAGCCCGCGCTCGGTCCCGGCTTCTACCGCATGGACTACATCCGCATGTGGTGGCCCATGCAGGATTATTTCAGTCTTTCCTACGAGCGCGGAAAAAGCACACTGAGCATCGACCCGTCATTTGCCGCCGTGCTGGACACGGAACAGGTGGACAATTCCCTGCGGGAAACGTTCCAAAGCCAGAACCAGTTTCTGTCGTCAAAAGCAAAAATCAAAGTGGAACAACCCGGCAAAAAGTGGAAGATCGAGGATTCGGGAATTGAGTATGAAGTTCAAAACGAGGGGCAGACGATCAACGCTTATTTCTACGGACCTTTTCCGGAGGACTATGCATGTAAGGGGTTGTTGAGCGTATACAAATTGAACAAAGCGAGGGATTACACCCCCCTGTGCGAGGCGTTCACCAACGACGCAGTCCGCGCAGGCATTATCCAAATCTGGCTCAATCGTGATTACACAAAATACGCCGAAGCCAAGGGGCGCGCGGACCTGACTCTCACCACCTGGAATCCCGCAGATAAGATGCGGTTGTATATCAGTCAGGATGTTGCAGCGAAAATCTGGAATTACGGCATCGCGCCGGCGGTCGTCCAGCCAGTCGAAGACCCAACGGAGAAAAAATACGTCCCGCTCGCAGCTGACATTGTTCTGGATGTCTCGATGGAAAATCCGCTTGGGCTGAATGCGCCGCGTTCGCTTGCCTTTGCGAAGGACGGCACCATGTACGTGGCGGATTCGCGCAACCATCGTGTTATACACATGGATATCGCCGGAAACGTCCTGCAGGAATGGGGGAGCTTCGCTGACGGCGTCGGCACACCCATTGGCGACGGAACCTTCAACGAACCCTGGGGGATTGCCATCGCGCCCGACGGTTCGGTCTATGTGACAGACACCTGGAATCATCGCGTCGAGAAATTCACGGCGGAAGGAAAATTCATCACCGCCTGGGGAACCTTCGGACAGGGCGAAACACCCGAATCCTTCTACGGTCCGCGCGGACTGGCGGTGGACTCCGAGGGACGGGTTTACATCACAGACACCGGAAACAAGCGAATCGCGGTGTTCGACGCAAACGGTAATTTCATCACCGACTTTGGTTCCGCCGGCTTCGAGCCGGGACAGTTCGACGAACCTGTGGGTATCACTGTTGACAGGGAGGGAACCGTCTACGTGGCGGACACGTGGAACAGGCGCATCCAAACCTTTGTGCCAGTCGAAAGCGAAGGACAGTTGTCTTTTGTCCCCAAGAAGCAATGGGACGTGTACGGTTGGGTTGGGCAGTCGCTGGACAACAAGCCTTTCATCGCGGTGAACGATGCCCTGCACGTGTTCATCTCAGACCCCGACGGCTACCGCATCATGGAGTTCGATCCGAACGGAGAGCTTGTCCGCGTGTGGGATGACATCGAAACCGAAAGCAGTCTTGGAATCCCATCGGGCATCACAATCGACGGCGAGGGGCATGTCTGGGTGACGGACAGTTTGAACAACCGCGTCAGGCGATACACCCTGCCGTAATAACATTCCCTTCTTCGCAAGCATACCAGGAACGCAAAGGACAGCAGCCTTTGCGTTCTTTATTTTCAGCGGAAAACCATAGATACAAGTCACAGCGCAAGCGTGACCTACATCGGGTGTGGATGATTTTTCATGGTGGTATAATGACGTTGTCGTCAAAAAATTTTCCCCCGAGGGAGACTAATGAAACTCCACGAATACCAATCCAAAACAATTTTCTCGAAGTATGGCATCCCAATTCCAAAGGGACGGGTTGCGGCTACCGCTCAGGAAGCAAAGCAGGTTGCAGAAGAGTTGGGAAGCCGCGTTGTCGTTAAAGCACAGGTGTTGGTCGGTGGACGCGGCAAGGCTGGCGGCGTAAAACTCGCCAAGGACCCCGCCGAAGCCGCGCAACTCGCCGCGCAGATTTTGGGTATGGAGATCAAGGGGCTGCCCGTGCGCAAGGTGCTTGTGGATGAGGCTTCTGCCATCGATCAGGAAATCTACTTCTCCATCACCAACGACCGCGCCGCGAAGAAACCGGTCATGATCGCTTCCGCCGCGGGCGGCATCGACATCGAGGAAGTAGCCGCAAAGACGCCTGATAAGATCATCAAGAGTCACATCGACCCACTCCTTGGTCTGCGTGAATACCAGGCGCGCGATGTGGCGGTCGCCATGGACCTGCCGCGCGACAACATAAAAGACTTTGTAAAAATTGCCATGGGATTGTGGGAGGTTTACAAAGCCACCGATGCGACCCTTGCCGAAATCAACCCGCTGGTCATCACCAAGGATAAAAAGATGGTCGCGCTCGACGGCAAGATGCTGATTGACGACAGCGCGCTCTTCCGCCAGCCCGAACTTGCCGAGATGCGCGACACGGACGAGGAAGCACCCGCCGAAACCGAAGCCCGCAAGTACGGACTTTCCTTTATCAAGCTCGATGGCAACATCGGCTGCATGGTCAACGGCGCGGGACTGGCAATGACCAGCATGGACGTGATCAAACTCTTCGGGGGCGAGCCAGCCAACTTCCTCGACATCGGCGGCGGCGCAGGTTCGGAGAAGGTCGCCGCAGCCATGCGCATCATCCTCACCGACCCAAATGTCAAAGCTGTACTGTTCAACATCTTCGGCGGCATCACCCGCTGTGACGAGGTCGCCAAGGGCATCCTGGTGGCAATGGACGAGGTCAAGCCCAAAGTCCCGATGGTGGTGCGCCTCGTCGGCACGAACGCGGAGGAAGGTCGCAAGCTGCTCGAGAACGCAAAAATGATCACTGCTGAAACACTGGCAGACGCGGCAAAGAAAGCCGTGGCAGCCGCGCAAAAAGGAAACTAAGCCATGAGCATCCTGGTAGATAAAAACACACGATTACTGGTTCAAGGCGTTACGGGGAACGAAGGTCTGTTCCATACCACCCAGATGGTTGCTTATGGTACAAACGTTGTCGGCGGCGTGACCCCCGGCAAAGGCGGCGAGTGGGTTCTGGATGGGAAAGTCCCCGTCTTTGATTCGGTCAAGACCGCCAAAGAGGCGACGGACGCCAACGCGACGGTCATCTTTGTCCCTGCCCGTTTTGCGGCGGACGCCATGCTCGAAGCTGCGGATGCCGGTATCCCGCTTGTCATCTGTATCACCGAAGGTGTGGCGGTGCAGGATATGATGCGCGTCCGCAACTACCTCGACCAGAAGAAGGTGCGTCTCGTCGGTCCGAACTGCCCCGGTCTGCTGACCCCCGGCGAGGCCAAGGTCGGCATCATTCCCGGCAACATCGCCATCCCCGGCAATGTGGGCGTGGTCTCCCGCTCCGGCACACTGACCTACGAAGTGCTTTACGCGATGAAGAACCTCGGCATGGGAGCGTCCACCTGCGTGGGCATCGGCGGTGACCCGGTCAACGGGACCAACTTCCTCGACGTGCTGGAGATGTTCGAGCACGACCCGAAGACCGAGAAAGTCATTATGATCGGCGAGATCGGCGGCAACGAAGAGGAAAAGGCGGCGGAATACATCCGCACCACCATGACCAAGCCGGTAGCATCGTTCATCGCGGGGCAGACCGCTCCTCCCGGAAAGCGCATGGGACATGCCGGTGCGATCATCGAAGCCGGCGCCGGCACCGCCGCAGACAAGATCAAGGCGTTGACAGCCGCCGGCGTGAAGGTCGCCAAACACCCGGAAGAAATCCCGACGCTGTTGCAATAACATTCTTTGTAGGGGCGGGGTTATCCCGCCCTGGGCGAGGAAACCTCGCCCCTACCATACAAAAACATAGAGCCGCCCATGTGGGCGGCTCTACAGTTATAATCTGGTTGGAATTATTTCTTGTGGTCGTCAATATATTTGACGGCTTCACCGATCGTGGTGATTTTCTGGGCGTCCTCGTCGGAGATCTCGGCGCCGAATTTGTCTTCGAAAGCCATGATCAATTCAACGAGATCGAGGGAATCGGCTTCGAGGTCTTCGCGGAAACGAGCCTCGGGTGTGATCTTCGCCTCATCCGCGCCGAGCAAATCCTTTACGATGGCAGTGAGTTCGGTATATGTGTCAGACATGACAGCCTCCATTTTTTGGTTTTGACTGGCTTATTGTAATCGGTCTGGAAACCGTGTCAAGCCAGCGTTTTATATATCACAGTCAGGAACACTCCCCCATGTCAAAAGTTGCGCCAATAGACCAGAGAAAATCAGACCACATCAGAATCAACCTGGAACAGGATGTCCGCTCGGCGTTGACCAGCGGGCTCGAGAAGTATCACTTCGTCCACGAGGCGCTGCCTGAACTCGACCTGAATCAGGTGAACCCAAGCCTCAAGTTGTTCGGCAAACGATTAGCCGCTCCCATCCTGATCAGTTCGATGACGGGCGGGACGGAGGAGGCTGGCGAGATCAACCAGCGGCTGGCGGAGGCGGCGCAGGAAGTCGGCGTGGCGATGGGAGTCGGCAGTCAACGCGCGGCGCTCGAACATCCCGAACAAACTCTCACCTTTTCCATCACACGCAAGGTCGCGCCTGACATTTTGCTCTTCGCCAACCTCGGCGCGGTGCAATTGAATTATGGCTTCGGCATCGATGAATGCCGCAAAGCCGTGGACATGATCCAGGCCGACGCGCTGATTCTGCATCTCAACCCGTTGCAGGAAGCCGTGCAGGATGCGGGCGACACAAACTTTGCAGGCTTGGCAAAGAAGATCGAGGAAATTTGCAAAAAATTGGAAGTGCCTGTGATCGCCAAGGAAGTTGGTTGGGGCATCTCCGAACGGACAGCCAAACTGCTCGCCGATTGCGGCGTCTCTGCCATTGACGTGGCAGGCGCGGGCGGCACAAGCTGGTCCCAAGTGGAGATGCACCGCGCCCCCGACGAATTCACCCGTCAACTCGCCGCAACGTTCGTCGGATGGGGCATCCCCACTGCAGATTCAATCCTCAACGTTAAGAACGCCGTCTCCGATATGACGGTCTTCGCCAGCGGCGGACTCAAAGACGGGCTCGACATCGCCAAATCTATTGCCCTCGGCGCGACATTGGGAGGCATGGCAGGTCAATTCCTCAAAGCCGCGGCGGTTTCAACTGAGAAAGCCGTTGAGATGATGAAACTTACGAAGCGGCAGATCGAGGTCACGATGTTTGCATCGGGAGTTAAAACGTTGGAAGGTTTAAAGGTTGGGCGGTTGGAGAAAGCGTACAAGTAAACAGGCAGGCAAGTAGTGCAGAAAAATCCTCGAATAGGGATGTTGTTCTCTCTGGTCTTCTGTGCGTTTTTTACCCTTTGGGCTTGCTCGGGCGAACAAGCTGATGCTTTTCCACCACCCAGCACTTCCACCCCGGCAAGCTTTAATCTGAACATCCCTCAAAAAGCGCTTTGGAGAAATTATCTGTTCGTTTCCGCCGAAGTGACTGATGAAGCAAGCTGCCGGCTGACCTACATCCCGCCATCGGGAAATAAAAAAATAATGGATGTGACCGCGGACTCAAGCGGGTTGTGTGAGTGGCAATGGAAGATCGAGGAGACGGATGGAAAAGGCAACGCGAGGCTGATCTTCACCATCGACGGGGTGAGCGAAACGCATTTCATCGAAGTCCGTTCGAGTTTCTAGCTGTATAATTACCCAAATATATGTCCTGGCTGCAACATCAATTCCCCATTCGACGAACCGTCCGCAAGACGATTTTATTTTGTCTGTTTGCTCTGACAGCGTGTCAGCCCGCTTCGCCGCGGGTCATTACAATTCTCGACGGGGGACAGACTCATCGCGTGGAAGCCAGCGGCGGGACAGTGGATTCGATTTTGAAGGAGGCGGGCATCCAGCTTGGAACAAATGACAGCGTGCTGGTGGACGGCGCCGTCACGCCAATCGACCAATCCATCCCAGCGGATGCACTGACGATTCAAATCCGCCGTGCAGTGACTTTGACTCTCGTGAAGCCAGACGGCGGGCAGACCATCGAAACGTCCGCGCTGACGGTGGGAGAGGCGCTCGACGAAGCGGGCTTTACCCCGCCGCAGGGCGACCTGCTCGACCCGTCCGCAGAAACAGCCATCGTCCAGCCGTTGACCGTGACCGTGATCCCCGCCCGCGAGTTAACCATCTTCGTCAGTGGCAAGGCGTTGACCGTCCGCTCGGCGGCAAAAACCGTCGGGGAGGTTTTAGCTGAGGCTGGAGTCCCACTCGTCGGGTTGGACATCAGCTCCCCGCCGGAAAGCGAAGCGCCGCCAGCCGACGGTCAAATCCGCGTGGTGCAAATCCGCGAGAGTTTCGAGATCACGCTGGAGCCGATTCCCTTCGAAGAGGAAGTGACCTACTCCCCTGACGTGCCGTTTGGCGAGTCGGAAACGATCCAGCCCGGCGTGGAGGGCATCGCGATGATTCGCGAGAAAATCCGCTACGAGGATGGCGCAGAGGTCAGCCGCACAAGGGAGGAAAGGACAACCCTGCGCGAACCGCAAACTCGCATCGTGCAGGGCGGCGAAAAGATCGTGCTTGCACCCGTGGGCGGGAATATCCCCTACGATTACTGGTATGCGACGGAGATGTATGCTTCGGTGTATTCGCCCTGCGAGAGCGGCACGGGAGGCTGTTCGTACGGGACTGCAAGCGGTGCGCACGCAGGCTATGGCATCGTGGCGGTGGATTATTCGATTTACAGTTACCTTGCCGGGATGAAGGTTTACATCCCCGGCTACGGCGTGGCGACCATCGGCGACACGGGCGGCGGACCGATCATCGAGAGCGTCTTCGGCGTACCGCGCACCAAATGGATCGACCTGGGTTTCAACGACGGCGAGATCGTGGACATGACGGGCTGGGTGACGGTATATTTCCTCGCGCCCGCACCGGCGGAGATACCCTATTTTCTGAAATAACCCCAGACCATAAAGGTTTTGAAAGCCTTTAGAGGCTGTCTGAAAACCTGTTTTAACCACAGATAAACACGGATAAACACTGATTCAAAAAATCCTTTTCATCTGTGTTTATCTGCGGTGAATTTTCGACCTTTCGGACAATCTCTTGGATTCTCCTGGAATGAGATCATGACCAAAACACAAAAAAGAGTTATCGCTGTTCTTTCTTTCATTGCGACCGCGCTGGTGATGTCAGCCGGGTTTTACGTTTGGAGCAATTACCGGGCTTTTGCCACCAAGCCGCTCGGTCCCGCGCTGCCGCAAATTGCCACACAAACCCTGCCGGCGACGTGGACCGCCGCGCCGGTCACACCACCGGTTGCGGGAGCAAACACGCTCGCGCCGACCATTAGCTTCCCGACGAACACACCCGCGCCCCTGTGCGGCGGACCCGCCGTCATGAACATCCTCGCCATCGGGCAGGACCAGCGCTCGAACAACTATCAATACGGATTGGGCGATGTAGTGCGCGTGGTGCGTGTGGACTTCGCCACCCCCAGAGTGACCGTACTGGAGTTTCCGCGCGACCTGTGGGTGGAAATCCCCTACATCTCCGACAACCTGGACGGTCTCGACCACGGCAAGTTGAATCAAGCCTATCTGTACGGTCAGCCCGGCGACGGTTTCGCCTATTGGGACGACCCAAGCCAGGGTCCCGGCTTGCTGTCGTTAACGCTCAACCTCAACTTCGGCGTCAATGTCGACCATTACCTCGCCGTCAACATGCGCACCTTCGAGGATGTGGTCAACGCTATCGGCGGGATCACGCTTGAAGTGCCAGATATCGAAACCGCGCACAACACAGGTCTGCCCATCGGCAGGCATCATCTCGGCGGCTCCGAGGCGCTCAAAGTGGCGCGCAACCGCGAGGAAGGCATGTTCGAGCGCGTCAGCAACCAGAACCTTGTCCTGTGCGCGATGCGGGATAAAGTCCTCAGCCCAAATACCATCACGAAGATTCCCGAACTGATCCAGTCGTTTCAGGACAACGTGCAGACCGACTTCACGCCCGAACAACTCAGCCAGCTGGCATGTCTCGGCGCTCAACTGCCGACGGAGAACATCGCTTTCGCCAGCTTCCCCGAAGAACTCTTCACTGAAATCCGCATCTACGAAGACCCTGCCTACCCCAAGGGGCTGCTGATCTTCGACGCGGATTTCGATGTCCTGCGCAGTTACGTGACGCTTTTCCAGGCTGGCGCGTGGCCCGAGCTTTCCACCTCAACCACAACAACGGAGACGGAAGAGGAGACATCCTCAACCTCGTTTTGCCCATGAAGGATTTTTCCGCGATTCCTCCGCTGGATGCCCATGCCGTGCTCAGGCGGTTTGGTTTGCGCGCCGATAAAAGTCTGGGACAGAATTTTTTGCAGGATGCCGAGGCGCTGGAACGAATCGCGCTGGCGGCGGAGATTCAGGCGGACGACACCGTGCTGGAGATTGGTCCCGGCTTGGGGAGCCTGACCCGCTACTTGGCGGTTTCTGCCCGCGAAGTGGTCGCCCTCGAACTCGACCCGGAGCTGATTCCCCCACTGCGGGCTGTGCTTGCACCGCATCCGAACGTGCATGTGGTTCAGGGTGACATCTTGAAGACGGCTGTCTCGGAGCTGGTCGGCAGGCAAGATTATCTGGTAGTTGCAAACATCCCCTATTACATCACGTCCGCGATCATGCGCCACCTGTTGGAAGGGACTCCCAAACCGCGCCGCATCGTACTGACCATCCAAAAGGAAGTGGCAGAGCGCATCTGCGCCGGAGCTGGGGATTTGAGTCTGCTGGCGTTGAGCGTGCAGGTGTACGGCAAGCCGTCGATTGCGGCGGTGATTCCAGCCACGGCGTTTCATCCCGCGCCCAAAGTTGATTCCGCCATCCTGCGGGTTGATATTTACCCGCAACCGTTGATTCCGCGAGAAACGCTCCCAACCTTCTTCAAACTCACCAAGGCTGGTTTCAGCCAAAAGCGCAAGACCCTGCGCAACTCGCTTTCGTCAGGACTGCACATCAAAACCCAGGAAGCTGAGTCGCTGCTAAAGTCCACTGGCATAGACCCAATGCGCCGCGCAGAGACTCTGTCCATCGAGGAATGGGGAGGGCTGTGCGAGGAGTGGGAAAAGTGACGAACACTTTGAGCAGCACATCAATTAAGCCGCGAACACGGCGAATACTCATAGTTTTCTCGTTGATTATTCTTTGCCTGCCCATTATCTACTGTTGCGGACTGCCATACATAACCGGGCAGGCATGCGTGGATTTCATGAGCGGACAGGTGCCGCCAAAAGCAGAGGACATCTTTTTTCAGAAGGTACTCGAAGCTGTTGCAAACGAAGATTATCAATGGCTCGCCACCGTGACCACAGATAATGCGCTGCTGGAATTGAAGGAACTCCGTCCCAAATTGAGTAATAAATATGAAGTTGTTTGGGGAGATGACCTGGCAGGCGAATATGAACGAACCCTGATGTTTGACAACGGCACAAAGGTATTTTTAGTGTTTTGGGGTTCCTGGCCAAACTGTCCAGACTTCAATGTGACAGAAGAAGAGACATTTGAGAACTTGGAGCTAATCTCCATTGAAGAACAAGTGGATTAGATAAGGTCAAAAAAGGTATCGACAATGACATTGAAATTGCCCCACATCTTGTTCGCATCGGCAACTGCTTTGAGTATTATCGTTTTACCAGCATGTAACACAGCAACACCAATTCCCATACCATCCTCGCCCAAAAGAATAATTCGCACCCCAACGTATCCATCCGGCAACGTGAGTGATTTTAAATACAAAGAAAGCGACTGCACAGACACAACATATGGCATGACGTTGTGCCTTAATGGCAAGGCTTATAAATCTGCCCGTGAATTAGATACGCTTCTGTTGGAATTAGACAGTCAATTTCCAAGCGGGGCATGGGAAAAAGCACTAAGCAGCATAATACTGCCTCAGGAAGAATGGGAGGACATGAAAAAGCCTTATTGCACGTTTGCATCTCAAGAATCTATCGGTGGCGCCATGTACAGCAATGAGATTACCAGTTGTATTCTTGAGCAGAACAAAAAGCGCGCCGAGACTCTTATGTGGGCGGTATGCCTCGAAGCCAATTTTTCAAAATGTCCGTCCAGGAAAGCAGGCAGTGAATTATTTGCTATAACAGCCGCACCAAACACAACTCCCGCTCCATAAAACGGAAGGCGGGATTACTTCCACGGCGTGGCAACGAGATTTCTCAGGTGACAGTCATCTCCGAGATGACTGTCACCTGAGACTTTCCACGAGGTCAGGGTCGCGGGGTCTCATCGAGCGAAATATCACCAAAGGAAGTCCCATGAACAAAAAGAGAGATATAAAATACCATCTGACGCTTATCACCGCAACGACCACGCTGCTTCTATCGTTGTTCAGTCTCGCATTTCAAGACATCTATACGGCAAGAATAAATCGGATAACAGAATATGAATTGATGGGGCAGGATGTTGTGACGGCAGCGATTTCCGCCGTTTTTCTCTGCGTCATCCTGTTCAAGGATTACCAAAGGATAAAAACCAAAATCATCTGGCTTGGTTGTCTTCTGTATTTGTTTTACATCTACGCCTATTTTAGTTTTGGCGGGGTGTCGAGCGTCTTTTATTTGTTGTATGTTGCAATCACAGGCTTGACGTTATTTCTCTTCCTTTTCATTCTGGTCGACATCATCAAAAACGACCAACTCCCCAACGTAGCCGAAAATTATCCCCGAAAAGCAATATCGGTATTCTTCTTTATCAGTATCCTGCTGATAACCGTTATTGAAATTCAGGAACTGGTTTTGAAAACAATAATCCTAAACGAACAACTGAATCCCTTCCTCGTCTTTTATGTGCTCGATCTGGCGATAATCTTTCCCTCGATTATGATAACCTCGGTTCTAAACCTGAGGAGAACAGGCTGGGGTTATTTGTTCAGCGGCGTAGCCTTGATAAAAATTGCGACCATTCTGCCCGCGGTGGTTTTCAACGACATTTTTCATCGGCTGTATACAGGGAGTTTCCTGGACCTGTCTTTCGATATTATCGCATCGATAATCACCCTGATAGCCTCGATTCTTCTAATTATGTACATGAACAGGGTCGACGATAAAAGCATTGCCACGCATCCACAAAACGAAAGGTAACAGGCAGATCATGAAATCAACCCCGCAGACTGCCACATCAAATATGAACGAATTCAAAATGGCAAGCGCATTTCTAATTGTGGGCGGAGTCATTATCCTCGGCCTGTTTGGCTTTTTCGCAATCACCCGGGAAATCATCCCGCAAGATTCTTTGGCGGTCGGCGGGTACGGACTGGTCGGTGTTTTCGCGATCCTCTCAGGCATCGGCTTGTGGCAGTTGAAACGCTGGGGGATATACTTCTACCTCCTTTTCTTCGTCCTCAGGAGCATTCTTCGATTTCCCGACATCAAAGGGGACGCATATGAAATTCTCCGTTTTGCGTTCTGGGCTGTGGTCTGGCTTCTTCTTGGCTGGTACATGTGGAAAAGGCTCAACGAGACCTGACACCTAATTTTTGTTCAAAATACCCTGCAAGTCATTGGGGATTGGCTGGTTGAAAACCTTTTGGTTTAAAAAATCCGTGCGCATCCGTGAAATCCGTGGCAAGGTTTTGGGTAAACCCAAGTTGCAAGCAATGAGTTGTAGCCCAATTTGGGCAAAATTTAGGAGTCAGGCCTGGACGTGATGATAAAAATAAGTACCTTCCTCGTTAATCCAAAAATCATATTTGCTGATAGAATAACGGCGCAGGTATCACACGCAAGGATGCTCACTCGTTCATGAAATATAATTTCCCCCTTTTCTGGCGTTCGCTCTACCGCTCCTTCTTCGACTCCAAAAACACCACCGCCCGTCTTACAAAAAAACGCATCATCTTCCTGACGCTCTTCGTCATCGTTTGGATTCCCGGAATGCTCGTCCACTGGTTTTTCTTCTGGCTGGACGACATCCTCTTCCCCGAATATAAAAACCAACCCATCGAGAAGCCGTTGTTCATCCTCGGCAATCTTCGCAGCGGATCGACCTTTCTCCACCGCCTGCTCTCACGTGATTCAACGACCTTCACCAGCCTGACCACGTGGGATATCTACCTGACTCCCTCGGTCACGCAGAAGAAGATCACGCAGTTCGTGGCGCAGCTCGACAACAAATATTTCGGCAGGGCGCTTCATCGCCTGCTCTACAAATTCGACGCCGCCACCCTCGGCAAGATCAAGATACACCCCATCTCCTTCTTCCAGCCCGAAGAGGACGAGAACATCCACCTGCTGATCTGGGACGGTTACTTCGTCACCTTCCTCTTCCCCTTCATGGACGAGATGCCGAACTACCAGCATTTCGACGAGGCGCTCAGCCCCGAACACAAGCGCCGCATCATGACCTTTTACAAGTCCATGCTCCAGCGGCACATGTACGCCACAGGGAAAAAATATTTTGTGGCGAAGAACCCCGCGTTCAGCGCGAAGATCGAAACGCTGCGGGAATTCTTCCCCGACGCCCGCATCATCTACCTCGCCCGCAACCCGCTCGACATGCTGCCCTCCACCGTTTCGTGGATCAACTACGCGCGGCGGCAATTCACCGAACCTGAACCTGGATACCATTACATCGAGGAAATTTTGGATTTGACCCAACACTGGTATCGTCACCCGCTCAACTATCTGGATGCCAACCCCTCGCCCCGACATCTGATCCTGAAATACGACGACCTGATCCAACGCCCTGAGTCGGTCATCCGCGCGTTCTACGAGCAGTTCGGCTATCCCGACAAACCCGGTCTGCCCATCATCATCGACCAGGCGGTCAAGGAGACGCTCACCTTCACCAGCGACCACAACTACTCCTACGAGAAGATGGGATTCTCCCGCGAACAGATCGTCCAAATGTACGCCGACATCTTCCAGCGTTTCGACTTCGAAACCCGTGAGCCGTTCGTTGAAAGAGAAAAAGTGGAAGTGGAGAGGGTGAAAAGGCAATAAACCCAAGTGACAGTCACCTGCGAGGTGACTGTCACTTTTTATGGAAAATACTGCTTCAACATCTCCCCCGCTATTTGACCATACATGCCGTTCGGGTCTGCGGTTTGGACCTGGATTAACGTTTCATAGGCGGCGGCGCGATTCCCCTGCGTGAGGTAGGTCATAGCCAGATGAATCTGCGCGGACAAGTGGTACGGGAAGCGTTTGGACACGTCCACTAGGGTTTGCTCGGCGTTGGCGTAACGCCCCGAAGCAAGATAGGACCAGCCCAACGCATCCAGCGCGGACGGGTCATCGGGGGAAATCTCCACGGCTTTTTGGGCGGCAGGCAGACCAATCTCATCCAGGTACACATTGTTCGCGGCGCAAAAGACAGCCAGCAAAGCCCAGTAGGTGGATTCGTTCGGCGCGAGTTCCGTTGCGCGTTTATAGGACTCCAGCGCGGAAGTCAAGTCGCCTCGTTTGACGTACGCCTCCCCCAGCCCCGCCTGCCATGCGGGATTATCCGGCTCGGAACCGGCGGCGAGCAGGTACTCAGCCAGCATCTGCGGATATTTTCCCTGCCGGTTCCAATACAAGGCGCGCAAGCCACGCACGACGACGGAAGTATGGTCGAGCCGAACAGCTTTGTCCAGTTCGGCCAGCCCGTCTCCGCCCACGTGCTGTTTCGCTTCTCCGAGCCATGCCCAGGCTTCGGCATTTTCCCCGTCGAGAGAAATAGCTTTCTCGAATGCCGCAATGGACAAATCCCATTCCTGCACCAGCCCGAGGGCGCGACCATTTGTCACCATCTGCTGCGAGGCGTCAGGCTGGGTGGCGGACAAGTTCAAGGCGGAGCGCAAGGTCTGGACAGCGGGATCAAATTGCGGGTCGAGAGAGGAAGCAAACATCAAATGTGTGAGCGCCTGTTCGGGTTCCAACACGGTCGATAGTAGTCCAAGTCGATAGTAACTGTAAACATCCCCCTCCCCTGTCTCCAATTGAAGTTGTTTATCCAACGCATCCTTTTCGGCCGCCCAATCCTTCCGCTGACGGTAAATCAGCCCAAGCACTTTATAGGTAAATGGCATGGGGCGAATCCGCAGGCTTTCTTCGAGTGCGACGGCGGAGGCGGAAAAATCGCCAAGCATGAAGCGGGAATATCCAAGAAACATCCACCCCTCCGCGGAAAGCGCCGGCGTCCGTTCGAGAAGGTCGATGGCTTTTTGGGTGTCACCGCTTTTGACAGCGGCAATGCCACCCTGTTCCCACAAGTCATCGCGCCAAAACAGGAGCTGCGCGGCTCTTTCATAAGATTCGACAGAGGCTGCGTAATTCTGCGCAGCAAAACTGGCTTCTGCGCGGTTCAGCGCCGTATACCCAACCAACATTGCGGGAACAAGAAAAGCCGCGGACAAGGCGAGGAGCACAAGCGGGACGGTGATTCTTTTATTGGTCATTGTAATGGTAATTATACGTGAGTTACGCCATATTTTTTTTGAACTGGAAGTATAATAATGCCGATGAGCGCATTCACCAGCCTAATCTTCACTCAGTTAACCATCCCGCCGGGAAACCTAATCTACTACACGGTCATGGCATTTGCCGTTGCAAGCGCGCTCCAGTCGGCTTTCAACCACTGGCGCGTGAGCGAATTTCCCCAGGCGCGGAGGGCATTTGTGGGGCTTGGCATCCTGCTTGCGGCGCAGGTGGGCATGCACGTGATCGCCGGTCTCGGCTGGCAGAAACTGGTCGAGCCCACGGCTGTTATGCCGCCGCTCGACCGCGCCTACATCCTCTTTGGAATCATCTGGATCACATGGCTGTATGCCTTCCCCGAACCCAACCGAACGGCGGATGTGGCGGCAGGCGGATTAAGCTTCCTGGTCATTATTCTGTTCGGGCTAAGCCTGTTCACCTGGCAGCCCCAAATCGGGTTCGTCAGCTACAACCAGACGAACGATGACTGGGTCTGGCAGATCGGCTCGATGCTCACCGCGCTGACGGGGATCATCATCCTGTTCGTCCGCAAGCCCGACGGCATGTGGAATGGTATCATCATACTCGCGCTTGGATTTGCCGGTCACGCGGGGCATTTGCTCTTCCCGGTGGACGGATATTACTCTGGCATTGTACGGCTTGGGTATATGGTGGCATATCCGATCCTGCTTACCCTGCCGCAGAGATTTGCAATCCCCGCGTCGACACCCAAGGTGGTTGTCACCCCGCCCGCGCACCCATCCGCAAAAAGGGCGGATGCGAACGTGGGAATGCCCGAACGCAGGCGATACAGCACCGACCCGAAGACCTTCCATGCCATGCTGGCTCTCGCGGCGGAGACAAACCCCAAAAAAGTGAGCCAGGCGATCACCCGCGCCATCGCGCAAACCATGCTCTCCGACCTGTGCTTCATGATCCAACTGTCGGATAACAAAAACCAGCTGCAGATCGCCGGCGGATATGACCTGATACGCGAGGACCTCCTCGATGGAGGCTCGCTGAACAAGAGCGCAATTCCGATGCTGGCAAATTCGCTCCAGCGCGGACGTCCCCTGCGGATGCCTGCCAGCAGCACCTCTGCCGACGTGAAAGGCTTGGGCGACATCCTCGGGCTGACCAACCCGGGTCACCTGTTGTGCGTGCCGATCCTGACGCCGGAGAAGGAACCCCTCGGCGGCGTGCTTTTGCTCTCGCCGTATTCAGACCGCACATGGACAGCGGAAGACCAGGCTTATCTCTCGAATATTGCGGCTGCACTGGTACCGATCATCAAGCGGAGCCAGACCTCGAATCAACTCGAGGCGCAAAGCGAACAGACACGCGCGAAAATAACCGACCTGGAATTTCACATCGCCGAGCTTACCCGTCAACTGGAAGCTGCCCGCGAGGAAGGTGCAAAAGGCGGCGGCGTCGAAATGGCGTCCCTGCTTGCGGCGCAGGAGGAATCACAGCGCATCATCGAACAGCTTCAGGTCGAAAACGCTGAACTGCGCACGGGCAGGAACATTCAATCTACAGCCTCCACCACACAGATGGAAGTGGAATTGAAGGCAAGTTTACAGGAACTGGCTCGTTTGCAGAATCAGCTCGCCGACGCGAACATGAAAGTGCATGAACTGGAAAAAGGTCATGTGGTCGCAAAAAGCACCGAGCAGGCGGAAGTGGTGGCCTCCATCGCGCAGGAACTGCGACAGCCACTCTCGTCCATTGTCGGCTACACCGACCTGCTGCTTGGGGAATCCGTCGGCATCCTCGGCACGTTGCAGCGCAAGTTCGTGGAGCGGATCAAAGCCTCGACGGAGCGCATCAACAGCCTGACCGACGACATGATCCAAATTACCACCCTGGAAACCGAATTGAACGACCTCAAATTCGAGGCGGTGGACCTGAACGTGGTCATCGACAACGCCATGTCCTACACCAGCGCCCAGGTACGCGAGAAGAACATCTCGATGCACCTCGACCTGCCCAAGAAACTGGCTCCCGTCCAGGCTGACCGCGAGGCGCTGCAACAGATCCTGATTCACCTGCTACAAAATGCGGGGGCGGCGACGCCCTTCGAAGGCACGATCAGGCTCAACGTCCAGACCAGGAATGAAGAGGATAGGGAGTTCATCCTCATCCAGGTCACGGACACCGGCGGCGGCATACCATCGAACGACCTACCCCGCGTTTTCACCCGGCTCTACCGCGCCGACAACGTCCTCATTCAGGGCGTCGGCGATACGGGGGTGGGGCTTTCCATCGCAAAGTCCCTCACCGAAGCGCATCATGGGCGCATTTGGGTCGAAAGCGAGCAGGGGGTCGGCTCCAAGTTTAGCGTGTTGCTGCCCATCACCGGCGGCGTTGAAAAGAACAGGGGAAGGAAATAATGCGAAGTTTGCGCGGCTTGGGCAACGCGCTGGCGGTGGCTGTGATCTCGATTGGGCTGATGCTCGGCGCGCTGTCCATCTCGCTGGTGGAATTTGTGCAGCAGGAGACGCCGCCCACAGCTGGGAACTCGATCCCGTCGCCGCTCCCGCTGACAGTTACCAACACCCTGCCTCCAACGTTGACACCAACCATCGGGCTTGAGTCGCCAACCCCCAGCATCACCCCCACACCCACCATCACATTCACACCGCCCGCCTCCTGTCCGCCCCCGTTTGGCTGGGGACAAATTTTCATCCAAGCGGGTGAGACCCTTGATGGCATTGCCATCCGTTATCGCACCAGCAGGGACGAACTGCGCCGCGCCAACTGCCTGTTGACCGACGCCCTGGTGGCTGGGACGGTTTTGTACGTTCCACCTGTGGCGCCCAACACGCCGGTGGCATGTAATCCCGGCGCTGTCGGTTGGTCAAGGACTTACACGGTCAGACCCGGCGATACGATCTACTCCATTGCAACCAATCATTACACAACCGCCACGCTGTTGAAGAATGTGAACTGTCACGCCAGCGACCTGATCTATACGGGAGAAATCCTCTGGGTGCCGAACGTTGCCACCCGCACACCGTATCCCACACCCATGCCCGGCAGCACGGTCACGCCCTATCCCACCGACCCGTTAACCGAGACCGCCCTGCCGTTCACCATCACAGTCCTGCCCTTCACCGCCACCTTCGAGCCAACCAGCACGCCTGTGCCCCCCACACCAACAGCCATCCCCACGTACACGGCAAGCCCAACCCCATTCCCCACACCGCAATGACGTAAGTTAAAATCAACAGGACCCTAAAGGTTATAAATCAGGTATAACTGAGGCAGAAAACCTTTAGGGTCTTTGCTTTGAAATGAAAACATTCCATCCCTACACCATCTCATTCCTTGTTTTCGTCTCCGCAGTCATTTTTTATGGTTGCAGCACCGTGTCGCAGGAGGCGGTTCCCCCGCCGCCGTTCATCCTCATCACATCCGCCCCAAACCCATCCCCGACACCCACACCGTTTCAACCGTCCCAATACACACCGACAGAGCCTTCGCTGTTGTCGTACAGCCTGAACACGCCCACACCCCAAATCCTCCCCACTGAAACGCCATCCCCCACGCCACTCCCACCAATCGATCCAACCGCCACAGCGGACATCAACCAGTTATTCCCGACGGTTGCCGCGCCACCCGTGGCGGAATCCGTCGCGGTTGCGCCAACCGCCCTTCCGCCGCTCACCGATAACGAAACCATCAACTTCCTGCTCATCGGCTCGGACAAACGCCCCGGCTCGTCGTATCGTACCGACACGCTGGTCATCGCCATCGTTTGGCTCAAGGAAGGGCAGGTCTCGCTCATTTCCATCCCCCGCGACCTGTGGATTTACATCCCCACCGTTGGGATGCAGCGCATCAACACCGCCTACCAGAGCGGAGAGATCACCGGCTACACGGGCGGCGGACCGGGCTTGCTGAAGGACACCATCGCCTACAATCTCGGCATCCGCATCGACCACACTGCCATGGTCGAGTTCGACGGCTTCCGCCGCATCGTGGATACCCTCGGCGGCGTGGAAGTGCCCGTGGCGTGTGCCTACACAGACTGGCGTTTGATCGATCCCTCGTACGACCCATACAACGAGAACAACTGGTGGCTGTACACCGTCGGACCGGGACAGGTTCACATGGACGGCGACCTGGCGCTCTGGTACGCGCGTTCGCGCTCCAAGTCCAACGATTTCGACCGCGGACGCCGCCAGCAGGAAACCCTGCGCGCCATTTTCGCCAAAGCCCTGCAAACCGACACGTTCAGCAAAATTCCGCAGCTTTACAACGATTTTTCCAGCACGGTCATCACGGACGCGGGGCTTGGCGACCTGTTGTTGATGGCTCCCTATGCAGTCAATTTCACCAACGCCAATATTCGCGGCTACTACATCCGCCCGCCCTACGTCAGCTCGTGGATGACTCCCGGCGGCGCGGCGGTGCTGCTGCCCAACGAAGCGGAACTGGGACAAATGCTGGTCGAAGCCACCACGCTCTCGACCTCGGCAGTGGAGCGCCAGACCATTAACGTGGACGTGCAAAACGGCACCAGCATCGACTCGCTGGATGCGCTCGCCGCTTCGCGCCTCAACTATGCGGGATACCAGACGATACTTTCGAATTCCGACCGCCGCGATTATGCCTCATCCATGATCATCGACTTCACCCCCGGCCAGGACCCAAACCAGCGGCAGACCATCATCTCCGCCCTCAACCTGTATTCCGCAAATGTCATTTCCATGCCCGGCGCCAGCGACCAGGTCCAATACCGCGTCGTCCTCGGCTACGACTACGACCCGTGCTTCCAGCCGCAGGATTTGTCACATTAGTAATTGCTACCCGCCTTATCTCAAATACATCCAGTTCAACTCGCGGAGTCTGCCCGCCTGCCAGTCGTTGATGTCTTCGTCCTTCATGCGCCATGACCAGTTGCCGCCCAGCCTGCTGGGGAAGTTCATGCGGGCTTCGCCGCCGCAACTTAACACGTCCTGCATGGGGGTGACGGCAATATCAGCAACCGAAGCCCACACGGCGCGGATCAAATCCCAGGCGAAGTCGCTCCCGTCTACCCGCAGGTAGCGCTGGGCAAACTCTCTCTCATGTTGGGGAGCGGAGGCAAACCAGCCCATCGCCGTGTCGTTATCATGAGTGCCGGTGTATGCCACACAGTTGGGGATATAGTTGTGCGGCAGGAAGGGATTGTCTGGTCCCGAAAAACCAAACTGCAAGACCCTCATGCCGGGTAGTTCAAAGGCGGCAAGCAACTCGAGCACATCGGGTGTGACCAATCCCAAGTCTTCGGCGATGAAGGGCAAGCCCATGCCGGGGGTGATCAAACCGTTGCCGAGGTCCTGGTCAATGGCGTGGAACAAATCTGCGCCGGGACCGGGGACCCAGCGTCCAAACTGGGCAGTCGGGTGGTCGGCGGGGATTTCGTAGTAACCGGCAAAGCCTCGAAAGTGGTCGAAGCGCAGGATGTCGAAAATCTTCAGCGAAGCGCGGACGCGCGAAATCCACCAGGCATAGCCGTCCTTCTTGTGGACTTCCCAATTGTAGAGCGGATTGCCCCACAACTGTCCGTGCTCGGAAAAAATGTCGGGCGGGACTCCAGCCACGACGGTTGGATTGCCAGCCTTGTCCATGAAAAACAAGTCGGGGCGCGCCCAAACGTCCGCCGAGTCGTTGGCGACGAAGATGGGGATGTCGCCGATGATCTGGATGCCGCGCTCGTTGGCATACTTCCGCAGCCTGTCCCACTGACGGAAGAAGAGGAATTGATAAAAGGCATGGCGCTGGACGCTTTCGGCAAGTTCCATTTGCGCCTTCCGCAGGGCGGTCTTTTTGCGGGAGCGAAGAGGCTCGTCCCAGCCGTTCCACGCGCCGCCGCCGTTGGCTTCCTTCAACGCCATGAAGAGGGTGTAATCGTCGAGCCAGGAGGCGTTTTCGGCGCAGAAGTAATCGAAGGAGGCGCGCAAGTTCTCGGGGGAAGCCTGAAAGGCGTCAAAGGCTTTTTGTAACAGAGCCAGCTTGCGGGGAATCAGTTGACCGAAATCCACGTGGGAGGCGGGCAAATCCCGCAGCGAGTCCAAGTCCGCCTGAGTCAGCAATCCATCGGCAAGCAGGTCATCGGGACTGAGCAGGTATGGATTCCCAGCGAAGGCGGAAAAACATTGGTAGGGCGAATCGCCGTAGCCGGTTGGTCCAAGCGGAAGCACCTGCCAGAGTTTGCAGCCGGTCGAGGAAAGCCAGTCGACAAAACGATACGCCTGCGGGCCGAGGTCGCCAATGCCATAGGGACCCGGCAGGCTGGAGGGATGAAGCAGAATACCAGAGGAGCGTTTGAAGGTCATGCTTTTTTGATGAGGGATCGATAGAGTTCGAGATATTTTCTCGCGGAGTTTTCCCAGGAGAAATCCTGAGCCATGCCCGCGCACTGAATCTCCCGCCATTTCGCGCGTTCGGCAAACACCTTGATCGCAGATTTGATCGCGGCAGCCAGCGCCATGTGATGCGCTTTTTCAAAGACAAAACCTGTGACGCCGTGTTTGACCGTGTCGTTCAGTCCGCCTGCGGCGCGGACAATCGGCACACAGCCGTAGCGCATGGAAATCATTTGCGAAAGTCCGCAAGGTTCATAACGCGACGGCATGAGGAACATGTCGGAACCGGCGTAGATTTGACGCGCAAGCCCGGCATCGTAGCGGGTTTCCACTTTGACCCGGTCCGGGAGCGCCTCCTGCAATTTGAGAGCCTCCGCCTCGAGTTTCGGGTCCCCCGTCCCCAGAATGACCGCTTGCCATTTGGATTTTTTCATCATCTTCAATGCGGCGAAGATCATATCGATGCCTTTTTGCACGTCCATGCGTGAGACGGTTGCCAGCAGCGGAGTTTCGGGGTCGTGCGGCAGACCAAGCCTCTCCTGCAATAACCTTTTGTTGACCGCTCGTTTATCGAGCGAATCCACACTGAAGTTTGCGCCGAGGGCAACATCGACAGCGGGGTCGAACGAGGCGGTGTCCAAACCGTTAAGGATGCCGCTGACCGCGTCGCCGCGGGAGAGCAAAAACTCATTGAGTCCGCAACCGTATTCGGGTGTGAGAATTTCCCTGCCATAGGTTGGCGATACAGCGACGATTGCATCCGAAGCCCAAAGTCCCAAAGGCAGGGGCATAACACGCGCCCATTCGGGCAGGTCGGTTTGGGCGAGTTTCAAGCCATACTTTTCGATGATCGCGCTGGCGTCGGGTCCCATGAACGGAAGATTGTGCAGGGTGATGACCGTTGCCACATGACGGGAACCTTCCTCCCAGCGTTTGGTGAGCGCGCCGTACATGCTCAAGGCCGTGTGCCAGTCGTTGCCGTGAATCACATCCGGTTGCCAGTTGATGCGGTTGGCTAATTCAAGCGCCGCCAGGGAAAAGAAGGCGTACTTTTCCGCGTCAAGCGCTGAATTCAGCGAATAGACTGAACCGTTCGCGCGGATTGGCTCGCCGCCGATCAGGTAGACAGGCATCCCGTTCAGGACGGTTTCGGATACTTCGACCTGAATCTCAACGCCGTCCCGCAGGAGCGAAAACATGCCCACAGGCTTCAAGCTATCCGCCTTGACCGCGGGATGGTGCGGCAACACAAGTCGTACATCGAGTTTCAAATCTTCGCTGGAAAGAGCACGCAGGCCGCGCGGCAGTGAGCCAGCCACGTCGCCCAATCCGCCCACCTTGATGAAAGGTTCAGCTTCGGCTGCAAGAAATAGGATGTTGATTGTTTGGGGCATGGGCGCTATTTTACATCAAAACGCCCCTGCCAACAGCAGGAGGTTGAAGAAAAAATTATATCCTTCGGCAAGTATTCTCGTGACTTTATACGGTGTCGGGCGGATACCCGTTCATGTAAAATCCCGGCTACAAACGTCCCGAAGGATTCTGCGCTTCAAGCTTGTCTCCAATCAAACCTGCGGGACGATACAAAAACACAGGAGAAAACATGAATCCACAATTGCTCGCCCTGCTTACCGCCGCAGCCTGGGGCATCGGCGGCTACTTTGAAAAGAAGGGGTTGCACCTCGGCGGACTGTCGCCGCAAATGGGAATCACCATCCGCACGGCGGTGGCGCTGGTTGTGCTGGGCATCGTCTCTTTTCCGCAGTGGAAGACCGTGCCGCAGGCGGGTCCGAAAGCCCTGCTGATGATGGTCATCGGCGGGGGAATCGTCGCCGGCTCCATTGGGATGCTGTGCTACTATGCCGCGATCAAAGGCGCGCCGCTCAACATGGTCATGCCGATTGCGTTCACCTCCCCCTTCTTCGGCGTGTTGATGGGAATCATCTTCGGCGGCGAACCGTTGACATGGAAAACCGCCATCGGCGCCCTGCTGACCCTGGCGGGCATCATCACCCTGACGATCTAATTCCGCCTTTGAATTGACCTCTTGCAAAAGTATTTTCCCTTCCAGCTTTCGCAAGAGGTCAAATAAAAAAACGGGGGCAAAAGTACAGGAAAAAGAAGCCATTCTTACACGTTTCGGTTACATCCGTCACAAATAACCTGTTTGGGTAACAGGCTGCTGATGCAGATCGGGCAATAGGGGCGAATCATCTGTACAAATGCTCCATTGGGGGAATGGAAAGAAAAATTCATTTCCATAAAATAAGCCGAAATCTTTCGATTACCGACCCGGAGAGAAAAGGCGACCATAACCATCATGGCAATCACCATCATTGTTTTTGTGCTGGCATATATTGCGATAGCAAGCGAGAAATTCCCGCGTCATTGGGTGGCGCTTCTGGGCGGCTCCCTGCTGATCCTGTTCGGTGTGCTCAGCCCCAACGAAGCGCTATCCTATATCAGTTGGGAAACATTGGGATTGGTGGCGGGAATGTTCACGCTGGTCGCAATCCTTGTCCAGGCGGGATTCTTCACCTGGCTGGCGATGACCTCCCTGCGCAAGGTCAATTATCACCCGGTACCTTTATTCATCATCCTGATCCTGCTGGCGGCGTTTCTGGCGGCATTCATGGACAGTATTACGGTGATGCTCTTCCTCGCGGCATTGACGTTGCAACTCTGCACATTGCTCAACATCGATCCGATTCCACTCGTGATTGCGGAAGTTTGCGCAGCCAACACCGGCGGCGCGGCAACGCTGGTTGGCGACCCTCCCAACGTTATTTTGGGAACAACACTGGGCTTCAATTTTTCGGATTTTGTCGCCAACACGGGTCCAATTGCCATTCTCGGCGCCCTGATATTGACGACTTACTTTTACCTGGCAAATCGCAAGGCATTGAAGAACGCCCACGTTGCCCTGACACCTGAAATGATCGAAAAGATCGACGAACTCCACAGCGAGCCATTGCACGTCCACCTGACCCGCGTGGGGTTGACCGGCTTCATCATGGCTGTAGTCCTGTTGATTTTCCACATTCCCTTGAGCGGCTTGACCGGGCTTCCCATCAATGCGGCTGTGTCGGCTTTGATCCCCGCCGGCGTCGCCATGATCGCCCTGCGGGATGATCAGCGCAAGAAGATATTGATCGGCGTCGACGGCGAGAGCATTCTGTTCTTTGCGGGTCTGTTCGTAATGATCGGCGGGTTGGAGAAGGTCCACCTCTTCGAAACGCTTGCGGAAGCGCTGGCGCTGGCGACTGCGTCCAACTCGAACAACCTGATCCTCGCCCTGCATTGGGGACCGGGTCTCGCAAGCGGGATTCTGGACAACGTGCCACTCGCCCTGGCAATGACCTTCGTCCTCAAAGACCTGGCAGCCATCCCCGGTACCCCTCCGCTGTCCATGATGGTCTGGTCGCTGGCAATGGGCGTGGATGTTGGCGGCAACCTGACGCCAATCGGCGCTTCAGCCAACGTGGTGTCGTACTCCTACATGGAACACAACCACGGAGCCATCGGCTGGAAACGCTGGCTGATGTTGGCTGTCCCGCCCACCATCATCGTAATGATTATTGCCTCCATCATATTGCTCTACAAGAATCAAACTGGCTGGTATTAAGGAGAAAAACATGATCATACTCTCTTACATCGGTTACATCATGATCGCACTGCTCTTGATGAGCATGGTTGCAAAAGCCCGTCCGAAGGTCAAGGAACCCGCTCCCGGCAAGGCATTGAAAAGCATCCCCATGGGATTGCCGTCGCGCTTTCTACTGCACCGCTCAACCCTGTTCGCCCTGTTGACAGGCATCGTGTTCGGCGTGGTTGCTGGCTGGCTCCCATTGAGCATGGCTGGAATCATCTGCGCAGTCGCAATCATCACCCTGCTGCTGCCGATGCGCTGCACATTCACAACAAAAGGCGTTTCTGTGGGCGAAGGAGTTTTTTATCCGTGGAAGGACTTTTCGGGCTTCATCGCCAAAGGGTCGAGGCTTAAACTTGACCACCCCTCTTTATTTGGACGACTCACATTGTTCATCAAGCCCACTGAAATGAGCAACGTGTTGAAATACGTTGAGCTATACGTCGGAACAAAATAAAAAAATCAGACAAAGGAGAATTGAAAAAAATGAAAGCCATTAATAGAAAAAAGAAGTGGACGTTTATTTTCCCGTTATTGGTTGTGACTCTTGCTTTCGTATTCGCCACGCCGGCGTTTGCGCAGGACGCAGAACCTCCAACAGCAGACCAGGTTAATGACATTGCACTGGGGCTTAATATCTTCTGGATGCTCATTGGTGGCTTCCTGGTCTTCTTCATGCAGGCCGGGTTCGCACTGGTGGAAACGGGCTTCACCCGCAACAAAAACGTCACCCACACCATGATGATGAACATGATGGTCTTCTGTATCGGCGCAGTTGGCTATTGGTTGACAGGCTTCGCCTTCCAGTTCGGCGGCGTCAACGCGGCGTATCCCGAAGTGGCTCGCGCAGGTGTGATTGCAGGCGAATGGGCGCACTCCCCCATCACCCTCGGCGATTGGACTGGTTTGCTCGCCTCGCCGTTGATTCGCATCGGTCAGTTCGGCATCCTCGGCGGAAGCGGCTTCATGCTGGCGGGTCTGGGAACGAACGCCGGCATTCTCTCCTTCTTCCTCTTCCAGATGGTCTTCATGGATACAGCCGCCACCATCCCGACCGGCTCGATGGCTGAACGCTTGAAGTTCGTCGGTTTCGTTGTGATGGGACTGTGGGTCAGCATGTTCATCTACCCGCTGGTTGCTGGGTGGATCTGGGGCGGCGGCTGGTTGCAGAACCTGGGGCGCATCGCCGGTTTGGGCAACGGTGCAGTGGATTTCGCTGGTTCCGGCCCCGTACACATGATCGGTGGTGTCGTGGGTTTGGCTGGCGCCATCGTGCTTGGTCCACGCATCGGTAAGTTCAATAAAGACGGTTCGGCAAATACCATCCCCGGCCACAATATCACGATTGGCGTTCTCGGAACGATCATTCTGTTCTTCGGCTGGTTTGGCTTCAACCCCGGTTCCTCGCTTGGCTTCCTGGGCGGCTTCCGTAACCTTGCCGTAATCGCTGCCGTCAACACGCTTTTGGCGGGCGCGGCTGGCGGTTGTGCCGCAATGACTTACATGTGGCTGTTCGGACCTTCCAAAAAGCCAGATGCCGGCATGTCGGTCAACGGCGTCCTGGCTGGACTGGTTGCCATTACTGCTCCCTGCGCCTTCGTTGATCCGTGGGCGGCTGTCGTGATTGGTCTCATTGCCGGCGTGCTGGTCATTCTGGCATCGGGCGCGCTCGAAAAATTCAAGGTTGACGACCCCGTTGGCGCGGTCCCCGTTCACATGGTCAACGGTGCGTGGGGTGTGCTTGCAGTAGGTATCTTTGCCAATGGCAACCCCGATACCGCCGCATGGAATGGCGTCGAAAGCGCCGTGACTGGTCTGCTTTACGGCGGCTCCACCCAGATTTTGGCTCAACTTACCGAAGTTGTCAGTATATTTGTGGTTGTCTTCGGATTGTCATGGGTCTTCTTCAAGGCAATGAACGCGCTCAAGCTAATGCGCGTTTCCCGCGAAGATGAACTCAAAGGTCTCGATATGCCTGAAATGGGCTCGCTGGCATATCCGCCCGACTGGGAAGCTCCAAAAGACCTCGGTCTGCCCGAAACAGGTTCGCTGGCCTATTCTGCCAATCGGGGAGCTGCAAGCGCGGACTAATCCCCTGCAAATAATTTTTCACATATATTCCGGTTCCGGAGGCGCGGGTTTCGCCGCCCTCCGGAACCTGCCGCTGATTGAAAATCCGCCATGCATGAAACTACTTCGAACATTTCCCCGCCCGCATTGATCTACCTCGGAATGGGGCTGATGATTGCCCGCATCCAGTTGGACGGCGTCAGCACCCGCGGCTTCACCTGGCTGCAATGGCTTCAATACCTGATGGACGCCGCCCGGATCGTCATGCTCTGGCCCCTTGTGTTGTTCATCGAAAAATTCGAGTCCTGGTTGAAATCAGATTCCAGCAATGAGGTAAAGCATGACCGCTGAAACCAATTCCAAACCGGTTCGCAAAACGCTCGGACTGACCGGCATCACCATCAACGCCATGGCGCTGACCGCTCCCGGCGCGTTTCTGTGGTTCCTCTATCAAGCTCAGGTTGCAGCCAGTTTCGACGGCGCAGCAGACATTTGGGCTGGTGTTCTACTGGCTTTGCTGTCCGCCATGCTTACCGCACTCTCATTTGGAGAACTTGCCCGCCGCTACCCCGAAGCGGGTTTCCGCAGCGCTTACCACTTCGCTGACCGTTTCTTTGCCAATCAAAGGTACGCCCCTCGCGGAGCGATGGCGCGCCTAGCGAAATTTGTAACGGGTTGGGCGGCGCATCTTTATTACTGGATTTATCCCGGCGTCATGGTCGCCTTCATGGGCGTCCTTGCCGACTATCTTCTGCACTACCTTGGCTACCAGCCGACTGTGTATGGGGAAGCCCTGTTGGCGACATCCTTTGCCACATTCATTGGCTTTCTGGCGCTGCGTGGAATCACCGGAACAACCACAAGCAGCGTAGTGCTGAATACCATCCAACTGACAGCGCTGGTTATTTTTTCCATCCTGGCAATTGTCTTTCGCCTTGTCAACCCCGCTGAGTTTTCCCCAGCCGAATGGACTTATCCATCTGCGGCGTCGGTGCTGTTTCCACGCAGTTGGAATGGCGTTCTGTTCCAGGCGGCGCTGGCAATGATCCTGATGGTGGGCTTCGAGTCGTCCACAACACTGGCAGCCTCAGCCACCAACGCAAAACGGGACATCCCGCGCGGCACAATTCTGGCGCTGGTCATTCAGGGCGCGTTTGCCTATCTGGCGGGATACTTCGCGACCGGCTTTGCCCTCAACGCGCAACTCGATGCGATGAATTCCCCCGCACCCATCGGCGACCTGGCGCTTCAAATTGGCGATCTTCTCCTGCATGGATACGGCGCCACATTGATGCTGTTCATTGGTTTTACGGTGACAGTTGCCCTGCTCGGCGGGACCCTGACCGCCGTGAATAACGGCGTCCGTATTAGTTTCGCCATGGCACTGGACGAAGAGATGCCGGACTTGCTGGGTTTTTTGCATCCCAAATACGCTACACCATATAACACGGTGATCCTGCTCAGCGTTGTTTCAGCAATCATCGGCGCAGCGGGTATCATCGGCGGATTGCCTGTCCTGATGGGAATTATCCTGGCATCCAACATGGGGGCATTCCTGCTGTATGCCCTGTTGTGCCTGCTGACCATCGCCACCTTTATCGGAGATTCCTCTTTCAATATCCTTCACCATCTTTTTCTGCCGCTCATCGGGCTGGCGGTCAACTTGGGAATCGTGATTGTCGCAATAAATATCGGTCTGAACTCTGGAGGTATCGTTACGCAAGCCTGCATGATTGCATTGGGCATTGCGGCTGCGTGGTTCGTAGTAAGCATAATATATTATTTTGTAAAACGAAAATGACCCTCCCATGCAGGTCAAGCTAAAAAAACAGGTCGCTTTGAAAAAATATTTTCCCGAAATCGAAAGCAGCGGACTGAGTGTCGTGGGACCAGTTCGCGAGGATAACCAGGATGCAATCCACCTGACCCAGGGGGAGCAACCGGACGCATCGGGCTGGCTTTTCGCGGTTGCCGACGGCATGGGAGGTTATGCCCATGGCGGAGTAGCCAGCCTGCTAGCAATTCAATCTTTTTCCAGCATGCTGCAATCGGGAAATGGCTCTTCGATATCAAAAGCCCTGGAGAAAAGCGTGGAGGCTGCCAACCTGCGGGTTTATCAACATGCACAGCGGTCAAATGTGGGTCGCATGGGCACAACCCTGACGGCTGCCTACGTTTCGGGCAACATGCTGCACCTGGCGCATGTCGGAGACAGCCGCGCATACCTTATCCGTAACGGGCAAGCCACCTGCCTGACCACCGATCATACGATGGTGGGAGACATGGTGCGCGCAAAGATACTTTCTCCCGATAAAATCCGCACGCACGCGCAACGCTCGATACTAACCAAAGCCATCGGCATCGGATTATTCGTCCAGCCAGACATCATCCAGAAAAAGCTTGTGGAAGATGACCGTCTGATCCTGTGTTCCGACGGCGTCTGGTCGGTGATCGACGACCATGAATTCGCCCAAGTATCCGGCAGAGACGCCCCAGCGGGTATGATTAGCCGGCACCTGATCGACCTCGCCCTGCAGCATGAGACGGACGATAATGCGTCTGTAGTGGTCCTACATTTAAAGAAACTGGGCTCAGTCTCCGTGGGACACGAATCCCAACAAGAGGGCAATTGGTTTCAAAATCTGAGGAAATTTCTATCATGAGTGCCTATGCTATAATTAACGGTAAGATGCTGCAAATCGGGGATCAGTTCGAAAACTATCAAATTCAGGCACACATGGCCCAGGGCGGTATGAGCGATATTTATCGGGCATTCGACCTGGTACACCACCGTGAGGTGGTAATTAAGATTCCAGACCAGTCCATGCTTGGCGACCCGGCCCAGTTCGAGCGCTTTCAGAGGGAAATGGAAGTGATGAGCCTACTTGACCATCCAGCCATTTTGAAAGGACTGGGATCGGGAAAGTACAACCGCATCCCCTACCTGGTAACGGAATACGTCAACGGGCAATCGCTCCGCTCCCTGACCGAAGCCTCTGGACCGCTGCCGCCCGAACAGGTCGTTCCCCTGATTCGGAAAATTGCCGACGGCATGGCTTACTGCCATAAAAACGAAGTAATCCACCGTGACCTGAAACCGGAAAATATCCTGATCACCGCCGACGGACAGCCGGTCATCATGGACTTTGGGCTGGCGCTCACCAAGGGGTCGCACCGCGTCACATACTCGAACCTGAGCGCCACAATGGGCACACCCGATTACATGGCTCCGGAGCAGATCGAAGGTCAACGCGGCGACCAGCGCACCGACATTTACGCGCTGGGCGTGATGATGTATGAACTGCTCGCCGGGACCGTGCCTTTTACCGGCGACAACAACATGGCAATCATGGCGCAGCATTTGAACGGTACAGCCCCGCGCCTCGACCGCATCAACCCGTCCATCACCACCCAACTGGCTGCGATTGTCGCAACCTGCCTCGCCCGCAACCCGGACGACCGCTACGCAAATATGACTGACCTGATTCAGGCTCTCGACAATCCAAAGGATATCGATTTGACCATTTTAGAAAAATCGAACACCTCTTCCAGACAATTCCTGTCTTTGACACAAATACAGGTTATCAAAGGGGTGTTGATTGCGATAGGGATCATGGGCGGGCTGGTTTTGCTCGCCCTGGGACTGCAATATCTTCGTTGACGAGACATCCTTCATATAGCGACATGGAAAGGGCAACCATGAATGATTCAGCAAACACCGCCGCCGACATCCTGGCACGCACGGAACAGAACCACATCAAGTTTATCGACCTGCAATTTACCGACGTTGTGGGCGTGGTCAAAAACGTCACGATCCCGGCGCACGAACTGCCGGCGGCTCTCGAAAATGGGATTTGGTTCGACGGTTCCTCCATCGAGGGGTTTGCCCGCGTGGCGGAAAGCGACATGCACCTGCGCCCCGACCCAACCACCTTTGCGATCATCCCCTGGCTCTCCGGCGAGGACGCCACCGCCCGCCTGATCTGCGACGTTTTCACGCCCGACGGTCAGCCGTTTTCCGGGGACCCGCGCGCGATCCTGCGACGGGCAATCGGCGAAGCCGCCGACATGGGATTTAAATTCAACACCGGTCCCGAACTTGAATTTTTCCTCCTCAAGCCAAACGCCAACGGAGGGTTGATTCCGCCTACCCCGCACGACAGCGCCAGCTATTTCGACGCGCCTTCGGATATGTCCGCCGGGCTGCGGCGTCAGATGACGAATACGCTCGAGGCGCTTGGTCTACAAGTGGAAGCCCTGCACCATGAAGGGGCACACGGTCAACAGGAGATCGACTTCCGGTATTCAGATGCCCTCACCACCGCCGACAGCGCGGTCACATTGCGTGTGGCATTGAAGGTGATTGCCCAGCAAAACGGACTGTACTGCACCTTCCTGCCCAAACCCATCCGCGGCATTAATGGCAGCGGGATGCACGTTCATCAGAGTCTCATCTATGCTGCCAACGGCAGGAACGCCTTCTCCGACCCTGGCGACGCACACGGGCTTTCCAAAATCGCCAAGCATTTCATAGCCGGACAACTGACTCACGCGCGGGGAATGTGCGCCATTCTGGCTCCGCTGGTAAATTCCTACAAACGTTTGGTTGCCGGTTACGAGGCGCCGGTTTACATCAGTTGGGCGCGGATCAACCGCTCCGCCCTCATCCGCGTGCCTCGCGCCTCAGAGAGCGATTCCACCCGTCTTGAACTGCGCTGTCCCGACCCAAGCTGTAATCCCTACCTCGCCTTCGCCGTCATGTTGGCTGCCGGGTTGGATGGAATCCGCCGCGAATTGCCCGTTCCCGAAGCAACGGAAGAGAACATCTATCTGCTGGACAAACCAAGCTATTCTTCAAAAGATATTTTGCCGACATCCTTGAACCAGGCTCTCAAGGCACTAGAAGAGGACGAAGTCATCCGTGACGCGCTTGGGGCGCACACCCACGAGGTCTTCATCAGCGCCAAGCGGCTTGAATGGGAAGATTACCGGCTCGAAGTAACCAACTGGGAACTCGAAAAGTATTTGCCAAACTATTAGGTCTCCGCTCGATACTGGGCGCTTCGGGTTGATTCCCCGATATTACCCATTTAGGGAATGGATAAGTTCTTCATCCCCATCTACAATACATCAACGATTGGACATCGGGTTGAATCAGTCTTCTTCCTGGGCTGTTTTATCTCTCTCCTTGTTATGTCCCCTTGCAAGGGAAAGCTATGGCGGCTGGAAAAATCCCAGCCGCCATAGCTTTTTATCAGCTTTCCCTGCCCAACAAACGGTTATTGATCTCCTGCACATCGGCGATATAACGAGCCAGGTCGTCGCGCAGGTGCTCCACGTCCAGTTCGTAGCGCAGGCGGCGGGCGAGGAAGATAAACTCTTCCGTGCCAAAGGGCGGGATGGTCACATCCTTGGCGTTGCCGCGCACGACCCGCAGCGAGTCGATCAGCCAGCGCAGGAAGGTATGCGCTTTCCGCAGGCGGGTGTAATCCTCGTCAGAGAGTATTCCCGCAACATGCAGGGCAGACATGGCGTCACGCAGATTGGTCAGCCGCAGGGCGGGATTCTGCGCTCCGTGATTGATCTGCAATCCCTGAATAAGGTATTCGATATCCACCAGCCCGCCCGGACTGAATTTTGCGTTGAACGTGCCGCCCGTTACCAGGTGACGAACTTGTCGCTCGCGCATGGCTCGCATGGCAGTCACGTCGAAAGGTCCGCTCTCGTAAGCATACAGATCGCGCAGTTTGCATAGTTCTTCGCCAAGTTGGACATCGCCCGCAATGGGTCGAAGCTTGATCAACGCCTGCCGCTCGTACGCCCAAGCCGCGCCGTCGGGCGCATAATAACGGCGGAACGAATCCAGTGAGACAGCCATGCTGCCCGCCTTGCCGTACGGTCGCAGTTGAAGGTCGATTTGGAAGATACCCTCCTGGCGCGACTGCATGGCGTTTAGCACAGACCGAACCAGTTGCTCGAAATATTCAGCGGTACTCACAACCTGCCTGCCGTTCGTCTGTCCGTCCCCCGAATAGACAAACATCAACTCAATGTCGGACGCAAAACCCAACTCGCGTCCGCCGCATTTTCCCAGGGCAAGGAGCGACATCCCGCAAGGCTGACCGTCCGCCAAAAGCGGATCGCCATGAACAACTCGCAGTTCTGATTCGCAGCGTGTGAGGGCGGCGCGTAAGGTCGTTTCGGCAAGGTCGGTCAACTCGACGGCGAATTCATCGAATTCCCTTGTCAGCCCGAGGATGTGGCGCATGTCGATGCGGAAAAGCTCGCGGTCCTTGAAGGCGTTCAGCGTCCCATGCCAGTCGGGATACTGTATCTCGCCGACCATGTTGACTTCGAGCGCGCGGGCAAGTTCGCTCTCCAGCTGCGGCTTTGGCTTGGACGTGGCAAGGGCATCCATATCCTTTACAACGGGAAAGAGGTTGGCGTACTGCATCCGCAGGAAATCCTCCCACAGGAAATTGCTGACACCAAGCAAACGTGCCAATCCGTTCAGCACATCGGGGTTTTCGATGGATGCGACTTCATCGGGCCAGTTGGGACGCTGAAACAACTGGACAAGAAATTCACGAAAGTGCAGCAACGCGGTGGACGGGTTGGGTGAATGTGGGAGAAGGTGAGTGAAGTGTTTGATCAGAACAACGGCAGTGCGCAGTTCACGCTGTTTTTCTGGTGACGTAATTTTGCCGCCGTTCTCATCGGTAACATGCAGAATGTCCTGCGCACGCGTGCCAATGGACTGAACGATCATACGTGCGATATAGGTGCGAGTTAGTGCGAGCGCATTGGTAAATTCATACAAAAAGCCAAAGGTGTCGGGTGTATCAATTCTTAGGATAGTATGCCGCTCATCGGCATTGTTGTCAATCTCGATGCTGATTGGCAACAGGGGCGACAGCTTGCTGGACACGTTCTGGTAAGCCTGTCCCACGCGGACAGCCAGCTCACCGCGAGCTTCGCGCCGCTGTCCGCTGCGCATCATCCGCAAGAGATGGTGAAGGTCTTTTGTGTAGGACTCCCAGATCGAATGGTCAGGCGGTTCGGGCAGCATCGTTTTCACGGTGAAGACGTCCACGATCTTGCGGCGGGTATCAGGCTCGGGCGTGGACGAGGCTCTTCGACGCGGTGGCAACTGTCGGGTTGGGTCGAAGCGGAAGGTCTGAGGGCGGGATTCCGCTGGGGAGTCCGCCAAAGGCTCGTAGGTGAATGCGTTCCCATCCACGATGTTAAATCCAAAAACGAAGAAGAGACCGCAGATGATGGAAAGCTCGCCCGGATAATCGTAGCCGACAACGGTGACCCGCCACGTATTTTTGCTGACAGGTTTCGCTTCGACAATGGCAGGCGTTTGTTCGTTGATGCCGCGCGCGAGGTCGGCGTGAGATTGGATTTCGTCATCGGAGAATGAATCCACATAATCAGCGCTGAGGCGTGCGATGTGTTGGATGACCTGGGGCTTTGGCTCATTGACCGGCTCGTTTCCCACGTGCCGCAAATAAATTGCGCGGATGGCTTTGCGATGCTCGTCGTAGCGGAGAGTCAACGCGTCCGTGTTTGCAAAGCCCAGCCGCCTGGCAAGCAGCGCAAGCGAATCCGGGTCGGAGGGAATGGTATAGGTTTGCTGGTAGTGCATCACCTGGATGTAATGCTCGATGGTTCGCATCAATGTATAACCGTCGGCAAGGATGCGTACCTCCTCGTTGGTGAGCAGATGAAAATGTGCGAGTTGCGGCAGGATCTTGAGCGTGGTACGACCGCGCAAATCGGGATATTGGTTGCCATAAGCAAGTTGAAGATATTGGACGACGAACTCCACGTCGCGGATGGAGCCTTCGCCCAATTTCACCTCACCCCAATCGCGCCCCTTTTGTTGAAGCACCTGCTCGGTGCGCTGCTTCATCGAGAAGACGCTGGCGCGGACCTCCTCCGGCGCATGACTAAAAATATAAGGCTCGACGGACGCAATCAGTTTTTTGCCCATTGCCAAATCCCCGGCAATGGGACGTGCCTTGAGAAGCGCCTGTTTTTCCCACAGGCGGGCATGTTGCTGGATGTATTGAAGATAGCCGTCGGGAGTGGCGACCAGAAATCCATCACGCCCCCACGGACGAAGGCGCATGTCCACACGATAGAGAAAACCTTCGGACGTGACTCCACCGATGTTTTCTATCAACCGTTCGCCAAGCTTGAGCTTTTCCATGGGGTCGCGTGCGGCGACGAACAGCAGGTCGATATCGGAACTGTAGTTGAGTTCCTCCGCGCCATGTTTGCCCAAAGCAATGACCACAAAATCGTTTGCGCTGATTCCGCTTTGCTGGCTGGCAAGGTCGAGACAGGCACGCACAAGTCCGCTGGCGAGTTTGGAGAGTTGCCGCGTGACGGTCCTCAGATCATACAGGGCAAGCAGGTCACAGGCGCCGATACGCAGAAGTTCGCTGCGCTGGTAACGGCGCAACGCATCGAGATGTTGATCGGCATTTACCTCATTGGCTATTTTCGACGCTTCCGCGTGGATCGTCGCCGTGCTTTTCCGCTGGGTCAATGATTTGCGGTTGAGAAGCAGGTGGACGTTGCTCGGGTTGCGCAAAATGATCTCGGTTAGGAACTGGCTGCCCGAAAAGATAGTGACCAGGTTTTCGATCACGCGCGGATTCTTCACCAGCGCAGGCAGCAATGCCTCATCCGCGCTTTCGAGGAGTCGCTCCAGATAGACCAGTGACCGTTCCGGGTCGGCGGCGGACGCAAGCGCGGTTTTCAAGTGCGGCTCGACCGCTTCGAATGAACTCCCAAAGTGCTTTGCGATGCTGCGCAAATTTTTGCCCATGAAAATGATTATAACCTTTAGACATTCAAAGGGCGGAAATATGCTCCATTTGGGTAATAGACGGGTACCCCCCGCGCAACTAAAATCACCCGCGAAATTATTCAACAAATATAAGTCAAGATCAAGGAGATAGAAAAATGGCAAAGACTGTTGCTGAAGTTCTTAAAATGGGAAAAAACGTAAAGATGGTGGACTTGCGTTTCATTGACATGCCGGGCACCTGGCAGCATTTCACGATGCCTGTACATCGTCTCGATGAAGGCTTTTTCAAGGAAGGCATCCCGTTCGACGGCTCATCCATCCGCGGTTTTCAGGAAATCCACGAATCGGACATGCTTCTCATTCCCGATCCCGAGACCGCTTTTATCGACCCGGTCGCAAACATCCCCACGCTGGTGTTAACCTGCGATGTGTATGACCCAATCACAGTCCAACCTTACCTGCGCGATCCGCGCTTTGTCGCCAAAAAGGCTGAAGCCTACCTCAAGCAGACCGGCATCGCCGACACGGTCTTCATCGGACCCGAAGCCGAGTTCTTTATCTTCGACAACGTGCGTTACTCCAGCAACACCAATGAAGCCTTCTATCACATCGATAGCGACGAAGGCTGGTGGAACAGCGGACGCGCCGACCGCCCCAACTTCGGCGGACAGATTTCACCCAAGCGTGGCTATTTCCCGGTTCCCCCCACCGACACGTTGCAGGACGTCCGCAGCGAGATCGTTATGGCGCTCGAAGAAGCCGGCGTTCCCATGGAAATCCATCACCATGAAGTGGCAACTGCCGGTCAGACGGAATTGGGCATGCGCTTCAACACTCTGACCCGCATGGCGGATCAGCTCCTGATCTACAAGTACATCGCCAAGAACGTCGCCCGCAAGAACGGCAAGACCGTGACCTTCATGCCAAAACCCCTGTTTGGCGACAATGGATCCGGTATGCACTGCCACTCCTCCCTCTGGAAAGGCGACACCAATGTCTTCTATGATGCGGCTGGTTATGCTGGCCTGTCACAAGCTGCAAAATACTACATCGGCGGTTTGCTCAAGCATGCTCCCGCGCTGCTCGCCTTGACCTCCCCCACCACCAACTCCTTCCGCCGCCTCGTCCCCGGCTACGAAGCACCCGTCAACCTCGCCTACTCACAGCGCAACCGCTCCGCCATCTGCCGCATCCCGGTCACAAAGAGTTCCAAAGCCAAGCGTGTTGAATTCCGCGCCCCGGACGCCTCCAGCAACCCGTACCTGTGCTTCTCCGCGATTTTGATGGCTGGTCTCGACGGTATCCTGAACCGCATCGACCCCGGCGACCCGGCTGACAAGGACCTCTACGAACTCCCCGCCGAAGAGGCGAAACTCATCAAGCAGGTCCCCGACTCCCTCGGCGCAGTGTTAAACGCCCTCGAAGCCGACCACGACTTCCTGCTCAAAGGCGACGTGTTCACCACCGACTTCCTCGAATCCTACATCGCCTACAAGCGCCAGGTGGAGCTCGACCCCATCCGCCTGCGCCCGACACCCTACGAGTTTACCCTCTACTTCGATTGCTAACCCGCTCCACTGGATTGGCTCCTGATTCGCTGACAGTTGGATGCACGTCACCAGACTTGTATCCAGCTGTCAGTTTTTTTCCCGCCGCATGATCACCCTCTTCTTTTCCTCCTTTGCACTGGGAATCGCCTTCTGCGCCCCGCCCGGCATCATCACTGCCGAAACCATCCGTCGCGGCGCGGCTCGTGGATTCATGCCCGCCCTGTCGGTCCAACTCGGCTCATTGGTCGGCGACACCACCTGGGCAACCATCGCGCTGACAGGCATGGCGCTCCTCGTCCAAAACAACGTCGCAAAGGTCGCGCTCAGCATACTTGGGATTTTTCTGCTGCTCAAACTGGCTTGGGAGGCATTAAAGGATGCCCGTCACGGCAGGGAATTGAACGCGTCGACAACTGCTTCGCACCGTGGTGACTTCGCCAGCGGCGCAATGCTCTCGCTCAGCAACCCATTCAACATCGTCTTCTGGGCGGGACTTGGCACGTCCGTCTTTGCGGCAATTCCCGGTGGACCGGAGCCGATTCATTTTTTCACGTTTTTCAGCGGCTTCCTCGGTAGCGCATTGCTTTGGTGCTTCGTGGTGGCTGGACTGGTGGCATGGGGCAGGCAATGGATGACGGGTAATTTCTTTCGCTGGTTGAACGTGGCGTGCAGTCTGATATTGGCATATTTCGCTTTTCAACTCCTCGTTCAAACCATACAAAGTCTGATCCAAGCATGAGCGCCAACCCATCCCTGCAACAGAATTCGTTCCGTCATGAAGTACAATCGGAGAACGAATCAACCTTTAATGTGGATTTGGATTTTCGCTCCATGGCAAAACCCTTCCCCTTTTCATCCGAAGAGATCAACCCGCGCCTGCTGGAGGCTCTCGCCAGTCTCAACCAGATTGGGACAGCCATCAACCAGATCGGCACCAGCGGAACAGAAGATCAGGCGGCAAGCCTGCAATTGATCGTCGAAAGCGCCATCCGCGTCATCCCCGGCTTTTCCGCTTCGATCTACACCTACAACCCTGCAAAGGACACTTTCGAGGTCGAGTCCCGTGTAGCTGCCTATGCGGAAGGTCATGAACTCGATGGAAATATCAATCCCGTCAAGGATATTCCACGCCCCAACGGATTCGGAATGCGCGCCATCCAGCGCCGGTTCAGGACCATTTCGTACGAAGAGACCGACATGCAGATCCACCCATATCAGGCGGAGTTGGGAGTAAAGGTCATCGCCTGCTTTCCTCTGATCGTGGCTGAGGAGGCGCTTGGCGTCCTCTATATTTACCTTTATGAAGACCGCCATCTCTCGCAGTTCGAAGAATTGATGCTCCATAATTTTGTGAACCCGGCGGCAATGGCGATCTATCACTCGCGTCACATGGCTGGCATCAAGCGCAACCTGATTCAAAAGGAAAACGAGTTGAACCGCTTGCGGGACGCGGGCATGCTCATTTCATCCCGCCTGCGCCTCGAAGAGACTTTGGCATCCATCCTCGAACTTGCCCTTGAACTGACCAACGCCCAATACGGCATCTTCCGCCTGCTGGACAAGAGCGGGGAATCTCTGGTGACAAAGGCAGTCAGTTCCGTCCATCTGGAACGCCCGCTGGTCGAGACGTTACCCATTAACGGAAAAAGCGTGATGGCGCACGTGGCGCGCACGCGCCAGCCGTTGTTGATCCGCGACTTGCACGACAAGGACTGGGCAGACCTGTACTACCCGCTGGACTCAAAACTGGAGATGCGCTCCGAGTTATGCGTGCCACTCATCAACGCCAGCGGACGGCTGGAGGGCGTGCTGAATCTGGAAAGCCCCAACGCAAACGGCTTCTCGGAAGACGACAGCCACATGCTGCAATCCCTGGCGACCTACGCCGTCACCGCCATTCAGGAGGCGCGACTGCTGGATGCCCTTCAGGAAGCGGCACAACTGCTGATTTCACAGCCAAGCCACAAGGTGCTGGATCAGCTTTGCGTAATGGCAAACGACCTGCTCAACACATCATCCAGCGCCATCTGGCTAAAAAATGAAAACGGCGAATTGCACATTGTCTCCTCCAACGGCGAAGTGCAGCAATCGCAATATCTGGCGAAGGAAAATAATCTTCCGAACGCGCTGGTATTGTCATTGCCGCCGGGTTCAGGGTCGGAAAGGCTGGGGATGTTTGGGGTCTTCCACCCGGAAGCGGGCAGCGGAAGAAGCGTCAAATCCGAATGGGACAAGAAAGTCCTCGCGTGCCTTGCCAATTTTGCAGTGCTCGCCGTGCAGAACGCATCCCATCAACAGGCGCTTCGCACCTCGCAGGAACAACACCTGATCGCCGAGACATTCGCCGCGGTTGGAGATATTTCCGCGAACCTGCTCCACAAGATGAACAACAAGGTCGGCATCATTCCCGTGCGCGTGCAGGCAATCCAGGACAAATACCAGAGCCTGCTTCAAAACGACGCCTATCTCACAAAGAGTTTGAAGGAAATCGAGAAGGGGGCGACCTCCGCCATGCAGATCGTCCAGGAAAACCTTTCACACCTGCGCCCCATCCGCATGGAACGGGTCCAGGTGGCGCCGCGCGTCATGGACGCGATCCATGCCATCCACATGCCGTCCGAGATTCAAATCAACATCGAAGGGCTGGAAGGTCTGCCGATGGTCCATGCGGGCGGACAGAGTTTGGTATTCGTATTCCGCAACCTGATCGAGAATTCGCTGGACGCCATGCAGGGCAAGGGCGTCATTCAGATTCACGGCAAGAGCCTGCCGAAGTACGTGGAAATTTCCCTGCACGACACGGGACCGGGCATCCCGCCCGAGTTGCACGAGGAAATTTTCGAATTGGAACACTCCAGCAAAATGCACCCGGGCAAAATGGGATTCGGCTTGTGGTGGGTCAAGACTTTGATGACCCGTCTCGGGGGCACAGTGACGGTGGACAGCGACGGGCAGCATGGGACGACCTTCACCCTGCGCCTGCCCATTGCCGAGGAGGAAGCATGACCTTTCGCGCGCTGATCGTCGAAGACGACTCCTCCTGGCAGCAAATCCTGAACGAGATTCTTGCCGACCACGGGCTGGAGGTTGACCTTGCCACCGATTTCAACGAAGCCGTGACCGCGCTCAAGGAACGTCCGCACCGGCTGGCGGTGGTGGACCTTTCGCTTTCCCCAAACGACCACAACAACTACGACGGTTTGCGCGTGCTGGACAACATACGCAAGCTCGACCCAAACTGCCGCGCCATTTTGCTGACAGGCTTCGCCACCGTTGAGCTTGCCGTCACGGCGCTCACAGACTACGGCGCATTCACCTTTTTACGCAAGGAAAGTTTTCAGCGCAGTCAGTTCAGGGAAATCGTCAACCGCATCCTCGTCAGCGCGCCGCAGGCTGAAACTTCGAAGCCCGCGCAGGCACCCGCATTTTCCTCGCGGGATGCGCTGTACGCCCCGGTAAAACTTGCCCCAAAAGTCCTCATCGTGGATGATGATGCCGGCTGGCGCAGTATTCTCGAAGACTTGTTGAGCGAAGCGGGCTTCCAGCCATCCACCAGCAGCAGCTTTGGCGAAGCTCTGGCGTCGCTGCGACGTGAAAAATTCTCGCTTGCCGTGGTGGACCTGTCGCTCAAGGAAGTCTCCGCAAACTCCGCCCCCGACGAACAAAACTTAACCGGCTATCAACTCTTGAAGATCGCGCAGGAAAACCACATCCCGACCATCGTGGTGAGCGGGCTTTCCGAGCCTGAGGAAATCCAGCGCATCTACAAGGAGCATGGCATCTCGGCTTACATCGAAAAGCAAACCTTCAACCGCGCCACCTTCAAGCGCATCCTTGCGGAAACAAAAACCGACGTCGAGACCGTCGACGAATTAAGCGTGCTGACAGATCGCGAGCGCGAAGTCCTCGACTTGCTGGCGCAGGGTTTGACCAACAAGGAAATCGCCGAGCAATTGTTCATCACCACCAACACGGTAAAGAGACACCTCAAGGCGGTATTTGAAAAGCTGGACGTACACACCCGCTCCGCTGCCACCGCCAAAGTTGCCGGGGATATCAAGTACAAGTCCCCCCTGCGCGATTGACTTACTTGATTACCCCATACATTTGATCTGGCTTGAGAACTTGCGGGAAGCACTCCCGCAGCGCAATCCGAGCCTCGTAGCACAGGTGACAGGCATCCGCGTAGGCGTCAACATGAGGGAGGTTGTACTCTGTCACCAGCGCAACTGGTCCACCCGCGAGCAGGGGTCCGCAAATCGGGTGGGCATCCGCATCGTAGTTTTCGCAAATCTCCCTGAGCGGAGTCTCGAACAGGTTGCCAATCACAACGCCCTGGCAGATGTGGATGTTGCCCAGCGGATCAAGGTGGACGCGACCAGGCTCGCGCAAATCCTCATGCGGACAACGGTCAAAACCATCCCACGGATGGTTGGTCGCTCTTTCAGTGAGCTTTTTCGCCGCCCGACCTCGATACATCACCGACGACTCTCCTTTGGCTTCGGGCTGGTCGATGCTAATCATGCCCGTCGGGATATGCAGCCACTTCGCTGCAACCATAGCATTCTGCGGACATTCGCCCAAACATTCACTACAGTGGAACAGGTCGCTACTGACGGTAAGGTCTGAGAGCCTCCCTGCAAACGGGCGCAACCACTCCTCGGCATCCGCAACAGAATTTGCCCAATAGGCGTTGGAGACGATACCGACGGAAAAGCCGATGTCCGCTGCTCTACGAACCGCCTTGACCAAGATGGCATAAAACAAAAACGGCTCGCCGCCTTCAAAATAAATCGAAGTAACGCCCGCATCCTTCGCCTGCCCCAGGATGTTTTCAATCTGCTCGAATGTGAGCGTGCCTGTCTGCCACGGGCTGCCCCACACAAAGCAGTGGTCGCACTCGTACGTGCATTGGCAGGTCAGAAGAATGTGCAAGCCTTCGAGTTTCATTTTGGTCTCCTTGTTCCTGTTTAAATGTACGAAAATCAAGGATATGAGTCACGGGTCAAAAATCACCTTGCGGACTATAATAAAGTAACCCATTTCTGGAGGTCATTGTGTCAAACGTTTTTCCATCCAAACACCCGCTCGTCGCCCACAAACTGTCGCGTCTGCGCGGAAAAGACATCGAACCAAAAAAATTTCGCGAACTGGTTCGCGAAATTGCCGCGCTTCTGGCTTACGAAGCCACCGCCGACCTGCTCGTCATGCCGCGGGAAGTTGAAACTCCGCTCGCAAAAACCATGGGAGTGGAATTACAAGAGAAAATCGGGCTCATCCCCATTCTGCGCGCTGGATTGGGAATGGTCGAAGGCATTTGGGAACTGATGCCCGTCGCGGAAGTCTGGCATATCGGGCTGTACCGCGATGAGCGCACCCTGCGCCCCGTGGAGTATTACAACAAGCTGCCGCTCGAGCAAACCGTTTCTGTTTGTCTGATTCTCGACCCGATGCTGGCAACAGGCGGTTCCGCCGTGGCAACAGCGGACATACTCAAACGCTGGGGTGTGAAGAAGATCAAATTCGTCGGGCTGATCGGCGCGCCCGAAGGCATTCAAGCCATGCAAACGGCGCATCCCGACATCCCCATTCACCTTGCTGCCATCGACGACCATCTCAACGAGAAAGGTTATATCGTCCCAGGGCTTGGCGACGCAGGAGACAGACAGTTTGGGACGGGATAGTTCAGTAATCAGTCGTCAGTAAACAGTGGTCAGTGGTCAGTGAGGCGAGAACCATGGTGACGGGAAAGATCGAAATCGAAGGTTGTCAAATCGCATACATAGAGGCGGGTTCGGATTCGAATCCGCCTGTTTTGCTTCTGCATGGGATTATGTGTCACGGTGGAGTGTGGAAACGAACAATGGAAATACTCCAGCGGGATTTTCATTGCATTGCCATTGACCATCTGGGGTTTGGGGACAGTGACAAGCCAGGGAGTGCAGATTACTCCATTCAAAGACAAGCCAAGCGCGCTCTGAAGGTCGCCGACCATTTTGGCTTCGACAGGTTCATCGTCATTGGGCATTCGATGGGCGGACAGATCGCCACCCACCTCGCAGCCAGTCTTGCGCCGCAGCGTGTGAGGAAACTCATCAGTGTGGATGGCGTGGTGACGGGAGAACTCTCAGCCGTTGTGCAAAATTTCAAACGGCTCCTGATCGTTGTAGGGCAATATACCCCGTCAATCTACCGATTAATGGGGGCGCTCTGCAAATCGAAAACCTTCGCCTGTTGGGCGTACAACCATTGGTTTTACAAACCCGAAGAATTGCCTTTCGGCGACTGGGAAGCAGACAGGTATTACGCTACGGACCCAAGTGTTGCCCATTCCACCGCCAAGGCGTGGAAATCGCTCAACGCCACAGACCTCACGCCGCTATTGAAAAACATCACCGCACCCACGCTGGTCATTTTTGGAAATCAGGATGGGACTGTGCCAGTCGAACAGGCTCACCTTTTCAAAGAGCAATTGCCCGCCGCAGAGCTTGTGTTGATCGATCAATGCGGACACTTCCCGATGTATGAAAAGTTCGACAAGTATATTGCTCCGCTTCAAAAGTTTTTGACACAAGGAGGCTGATTATGGAAGCCTGGATTTTCGTGCTTGGGTCTGCGCTCATCATCTACATTTCGCGCAAGTCGCTTGGTTCGCCGCAATCACATGGGTTTTACCGCTTCCTCGCGTGGGAATGTATTCTGGGCTTGTTCCTGCTCAACGTGATGTTTTGGCTAGTCGAGCCGCTGGCGTGGAATCAGCTCATTTCATGGATTCTATTATTTGGGTCGCTGATTCCGCTTGGCTTCGGCGTCCATTTCCTGCAGACACAGGGCAGGCAGGCTGAACAACGCGAAGGCGATCCAACCCTGTACGGCTTCGAGAAGACCACCAATCTCGTGACCAGCGGAATCTACAAATACATCCGCCACCCGTTATACTGCTCGCTTCTGTTGCTGACTTGGGGTATCTTCTTCAAACACATCTCGCTGACAGTTGCCACGCTCGCCGTCACCGCAACGATCTTTCTTGTCTTCACCGCCAAAGCGGACGAAGCCGAATGTACCCGCTTCTTCGGCAGTCAATATCAGGATTACATGAAGCGGTCGAGGATGTTCATTCCGTATATTTTCTAAAATTCAGACCCTAAAGGTTTGGGAAACCTTTAGGGTCTTCGTTGCAAAGATCTTATGAAATCTATGCTCCTGCGGGAGATCACCCAACTCCCACAAAATCCGACCCCGCTGACTTTTAGCGAAATCCCCGAGCCGACTCCTGCCGCTGGCGAGGTCTTGCTGCGTGTGACGGCGTGCGGAGTCTGTCACACCGAACTGGATGAGATCGAAGGGCGTACACTTCCGCCTCGTTTGCCTGTGGTGTTGGGGCATCAGGTGGTGGGAACTATTCTGGAATCCGACAGCTTGCTGTCGAAGACCCAGCGGCAAGCCGCTGGACTCCAGAGTGGTCAACGCGTGGGCGTGGCGTGGATTGCGTCCGCTTGCGGCGAGTGTGACTTCTGTAAAAGCGGACAGGAGAATCTTTGTCCGCAGTTCAAGGCGACGGGACGCGATGTGGACGGCGGCTATGCCGAGTACATGAAAGTCCGCGCGGATTTCGTCCACCCGATTCCTGATTCGTTTTCTGATAGTGAAGCCGCCCCGCTGCTTTGCGCTGGCGCAATCGGCTATCGCTCGCTGCGGTTGAGCAATTTACAGGACGGACAGTCGCTGGGGTTAATGGGCTTCGGTGGGTCGAACCATCTGGTGTTGAAACTGGCAAAACACAAGTTTCCCAACGCGAAGATTTTCGTTTTCAGTCGAAGCGCAAAGGAACGTGAGTTCGCCCTTTCGTTGGGAGCGGCTTGGGCGGGCGGCATTGACCAGAGTCCGCCTGAAGTGTTGGATTCGGTCATCGACACCACACCAGTTTGGGGCACGGTCAGCGAAGCGCTCAAGCGGGTTCGACCAGGCGGCAGGGTGGTCATCAACGCCATTCGCAAGGAAGAGTCCGACAAGTCCATCCTCAGCCAGTTGGATTATCCCTCGCAGTTATGGATGGAAAAGGAAATCAAGTCGGTCGCCAACGTGACCCGCGCCGACGTGCGCGAGTTTTTGCAGCTGGCAGCGGAGGCGAACATCAAGCCCGAATTTCAGGAGTATGAATTGAAAGATGCCAATCAGGCATTGCTCGAAATGAAGCAAGGAAAAATTCATGGATCAAAAGTTTTGAGAATCTAATTCGTCCTTCGATTACGCTCAGGACGAAGATTGCGATCAACGAGAAAAAAGGAAAACATGGAAAAGAAAAGCGTGTACGATCTGAAGTCTGTCAAATTGCCCTATCTTTCGGGCGGACTGTTGAAACTGTTTGCTTCGTTGTTGGAGGGCCCGTTGGGTGGGTTGTTGATTCCCAGCCTGTTGGAGAGCGCGGGCATCGCATGGATGCGAAAGCAGGTCATCGACGAAGCGCCCACGCACCACCCGTTTTATCACGCGGGTGAGCTTGCCACAAAAGATGCGGCAGTGCCAGCGAAGGAATTGCCACGCGCGGCAGCAGTGGAGTCTCGCGGATTCCATTTTGCAACCGTGTTCGATTATGCCAAAGCATACCGCGACGACAAGATCACGCCCGAAGAAGTGGCGGCAAAATTGCTGGATGCCATCGAAGCCAGCAACAACGCCACACCTCCTCTGCGGGCTGTGATTTTCTGTGACCGCGAAGATGTGATGCGACAGACGCGTGAAGCCACGCAGAGAATCAAGGCGGGCAAGCCGCTCAGCATTTTCGACGGCGTTCCTGTGGCAGTCAAAGATGAACTCGACATGACGCCCTACCCAACAAAGGTTGGCACGTCGTTTTTGGGTCAGTCGCCAGCAACCGAGGATGCAACCGTCGTGGCGCGAATGCGGGCGGCTGGAGCGTTGCTGGTCGGCAAGACCAACATGCACGAGATCGGCATCAACGTGACGGGGTTGAATCCGCATCACGGCACGGCGCGCAACCCGTACAACGTCAATCACTACACGGGCGGAAGTTCCAGCGGCTCGGCGGCGGCTGTCGCGGCGGGACTGGTCCCCGTCGCCATCGGCGCGGACGGCGGTGGCTCGATCCGCATCCCCGCTTCGTTCTGCGGCATCTTCGGAATCAAATCCACTTTCGGGCGGGTCAGTGAACTCGGCGCGGCTCCGCTGTGCTGGAGCGTCGCCCACGTCGGTCCGCTGGCGGCGACTGCCACCGACATGGCGCTTGCCTATGGCGTGATAGCTGGTCCCGACCTGCGCGACCCGAACTCGCTTCATCAACCCCTGCCCACGCTCGAAGGCTGGGACAAAGCCGACTTGCGCGGAATCAAACTTGGGGTCTACAAGGAGTGGTTTCAGCACGCCGACCCGGAAGTGGTCACGGCTTGCGAAGTCATGCTCAAACGTTTTACCGACATGGGCGCGGAAATCCGCGAGGTGGTCATCCCCGACCTGGAATTGAACCGCGTCGCACACACCGTCACCATCGTCAGCGAGATGGTGCAGGCGATGAGCTACACCTATCCCGAACATCACCGCGAACACGGGCTGGATGTCCGCATCAACCTCGCGCTGGGACGCGCCTTCAACGCGAGAGATTATTTGCTGGCACAACGTGTCCGCACGCGGATTATCCGCAACTTTGAGAATGCGCTCAAAGATGTGGACATGATTCTGACTCCCACCACCGCCATCGCCTCGCCAGAGATCAAGAAGGGCGCTCTGCCCGACGGCGACTCCGACCTCTCGGTGACGGTGGAGATCATGCGCTTCGTCACCACTGGCAACCTGACAGGTCTGCCCGCCATCTCTTTCCCGGTTGGCTACACGACAAAAGGTCTCCCCATCGGGATGCAAGCCATCGGGCGTCCCTGGCAGGAAAATGTCCTGCTGAGGCTGGCGGTCAACGCGGAACAGGCGGTTGAAAGGAAAGAGCCCCAAGTATATTTCAAGGTTTTGTAAGCGTCTAAAACCTCGGATGTCTGCGAGACATCCGAGGTTTTTTTATTTTAGAGATAGGAGAATCCCATGGCTGAATTGAAGACCAAACTCAACGACGCGAGCGTGATCGATTTCCTGAACGGCATCAAGGATAAGGGAAAACGGGCGGACAGTTTCGAGATTTTGAAGATGATGGGGCAAGTCACCAAACAGGAGCCAAAGATGTGGGGATCGAGCATCGTCGGCTTTGGGGAGTATCACTACAAATACAAAAGCGGGCGCGAAGGTGACTGGTTCGTCACAGGCTTTTCACCACGCAAACAGAATTTGACGTTGTACGTGATGGGAGGTTTCACTCCGCACACCGACCTGCTGAAAAAACTTGGCAAGTACAAGACAGGTGTCGGGTGTTTGTACATCAACAAATTGGCAGATGTGGACGTCAAAGTTTTGAAGGAATTGCTTAAGCAGTCGGTCAAGGCGGCAAAGCAACCCTAACCCACTCTTGTACGATGTGGGAAGAATGGTGGAGTTGAATTCAGACAAACAAGGCCTATAATGCGGATATTACCTTAGAGGAGAGCCGTATGCTTGCAAAAAATAGGAACACTTTACTATCGGTACTTTTCATCAGCCTCGCGGCGCTTGCCTGCAACCTGCCGTCGGGGGCGACAGCGACCGAGCCGCCATCCACAATGGACACGGAGACGCCCACGCCCACATTCACAAGTGGCGCGCCCGTCTCCGAGACGCCGACACCAACCGCACAGAGCGTTGAAACCTGCAAACCCACTGTCACGACGAACACGAATGCCAATGTCCGCAGTGGACCGGGGCAGGCTTACAACATCATCGGCAACATCCCGCAGGGCGGCACAGCCACGGTGGCGGGAAAGAATTTCGACGGGACATGGTGGTATATCGAATTTGCGGGTGGCGACAGCGGACACGCCTGGATCGCTGGTTCTGTCACAGTGGCAACCTGCATCCCCGACACACTTCCGTCCATTACGGCGCCGCCAACTCCGACTGTGCCGACTCCCACCCCCACAAGCACGCCCACTCCAACCTTTACCCCGACTCCAACTGCTACCAGCGGCGGAATCATCATCGTTCCACCCATATTCATATTACCAACCCCGACGCCAACACTCCTCATCATATTCCCAATATTTACCATAGGTCCATAAACCGGCATGATGAATCAAAAATCCCGGCGCACATGTCGGGATTTTTGATTTAATAGCCAATTAGATATTGGATGGATTCACCAGATCATGAATCCATCGCTTCGACCTGTATCGCCATCCGCTGACGAAGGCTTTCGCCAATTCCTCGAGCATGACCATTAAATAGACCAGATACACGGGAAGATGCAGCACGAACGCGCCGACGTATGCGGCAGGGACGCCAATCAACCAGATGGAACAGATTTCCATCAAGAGGGCAAAGCGGGTGTCGCCGCCTGCGCGCAATGCGCCGATGAAAATCGAAAAGTTGAACATACGAATCCACAAGGTTCCAGCCATGACCGTCAACAGCCAACGGACGTTGTTGGCTCCGCCTGGGGAAAGTTCATACAAACCGACAACTGCACCGCGCAAGAGGAAAATTACCGCCCCGGCACTGAGCGCAAAAAACACACCAAGAATAACGACGCGCCGAACGATCTCGTAGGCTTCGTCCTTCTGCCCTGCGCCAATGCGATTCCCCACCAGCACCGAGCAGGCGTTCCCAAGTCCGATGAAAACGACAAAGCCGAGCTCCTCAATCGTCGCATTGACATTGATCGCGGCAATCGCATCCGTGCCGATGTGGGCATAGATCGCGTTGTAGGTGGTAATTCCCAGCGACCAGAATAATTCATTGGCAACGGCGGGCAAAGCGGTTTTAAGTACACGCCAAAAGAAAGACATGTCGAAGGAGAAAAATGTCAACGGGTTGGCGGCGAGCGGAGTCTTCTGAGCGTAGATCAGGACGAGAAGCAGGACCAGCTCCAGGGTCCAGCCAGCGGCAGTGCCGATTGCCGCGCCGCGGACTCCGAGAGCGGGAAGTCCCGCAATGCCGAAGATCAATCCATATCCCAAAACCGTTTTGAAAACCAGCGCTGCAACTGTCGCAATGACCGTCATCCGAATGAGTTGAATACTGCGCAGAACAGCGATGTAGGCGGTAGCAATGGCAATCGGAATATAGATAAAACCGACAATGCGGAGATAGCTGCTGCCAAGTCCGATGACTTCGGAGTCATTGGCATAAAAGCCAAGCGCGGTCTCAGGAATCAGTAAAGCGATAAGCGTAAAAATTGAAGCAACGAATATGGAAACGATGAGACTCATCCCCAACACTTTGCGGATGGGCTCGATTTCCCGCTTGCCCCAATATTGGGCGGTGAAAATCGCCATACCACTGGTTGTACCAAAGAGAATGAGAATCAGCACAAAGAAAATCTGGTTTGCCAATCCCATCGCAGCAATGGCTGTCTCACCCAACTGACCAACCATGATAACGTCGATCATGTTAAGCGAGGCGCTGAGCAATTGCTGGAAGGAAATCGGAATTGCAATGACCAGCAATTCGCGCAGAAAGGAACGGTCACGAAGGAAGGAAAGGTTCATGGGGAAGGATGAAAAAGTCGTTGAACGTTCAATATCAAACGTTCAACGACTGACGGCTGATAATTGACGATTGACTACTGCTCTTCGGGCGCGTCGCGGACGATGTACAACGGTCTGCCTTTGGCTTCGTCGTACAAACGCCCAACGTATTCACCGAGAATACCCAGTGAAATCAATTGCACGCCGCCGAGGAACAAAACAGAGATAAGCGTGGTGGTTTGACCTTCAAAGAAGTGGGAACCCACCAGGCGCAAGGCGGCGACGAAGGGGATTGCCAAAATGGCGACACCGGCGGAAGCAAACCCGAAATAAGTCGCCACCTGCAAGGGGAAATATGAAAAGCCTGTGATGGCGTTCACGGCAAGCTTGAGCATCTTGCGGAAGGGATACTTGGTCACACCAGCCACTCGGGCGGCGCGCTTGTATGTGACACCGATCTGCTTGAACCCCACCCATGCCGACATGCCGCGCGGAAAGCGATGCCGTTCCCGCATCTGTTTTAGCACATCCACCACCTTGCGGTCCATCAGGCGAAAGTCCCCCGTATCCACAGGGATTTTGACATCGGTAATGCTGTAGATCAGGCGATAGAACATGGCGGCTGTGAATTTCTTGAACCAGCTTTCGCCTTCGCGCTCGCCGCGGACGGCATAGACCACCTCGTAGCCTTCCTTCCACTTCTTCGCCAGTTCGAGAATCACTTCGGGCGGATCCTGCAAATCGGCGTCGATGATGACAATGGCATCGCCGCGTGCGTAATCCCAGCCGGCAGTGATGGCAACCTGATGCCCAAAGTTGCGGGCAAAGACGACGGGGCGGACAGCTTTATCCTTCTGTGCCAGCTCGCGGATTTTGTCGGTCGAGCCGTCCGTCGAGCCGTCGTCCACGAGAACCAATTCCCAGGACTCGCCGGACGTATCCATAACTTCCTTCACCCGGCGGTAAAGTTCGGGGATGTTGTCGATTTCGTTGTAAATCGGGGCAATGATCGAATAGGTAATCTTCATGAGTCTGCTTCCATTTTTCAGGGACTGGGGGCGTCTTTTTTTACTTCGATGGTTTCTTCTGTTGTCTTGTCCGGAATGGCTTCCTGCTCGACGACATCCTCCGCGAAGGGAGACAACCCCAACACGCGCCGGCGCAGATATTCCATGATGACCGCAACCGAGGCCATCACAGGCACGACCAATAACGCGCCCATGATGCCCTCCAGGATGGTAGCAATCATGATTGCGATGAAAATAAGCGCTTCGTTCATCCGCAGGCTGCGTCCCATGATGATCGGGCGCAGGAAGAAATTCTTGAGGTTGATCAATACCAGGTATGTGACCGCCACGATTCCAGCAACCCAAAAATTGGAGAGCGGAATCCAGCTGGAACCTTCGAGCAATGCCACGCCAAAAGCCAGTGCTACAGCAAGAAAGGGGCCGACATCTGGAACGAGGGTAAACAACCCGGCAATCACGCCAAGGACCAGGGAGCCGGGGATGCCGATAATCGCCCAGGCAATGGTAAACACGGTCCCCACCACCAGCATCAACACGATCTGTCCGCGCAGGTACGCCATCCAGACATTTCGCAGGCGTTTGTACAGCTCGCGTATCTCCCAGCGATATTCCTGCGGCGCGAACGATGTCAGCCAGTCCCTCATGCGGGGCCATTCGCTCATGAACAGATGCACGCTGACAAGAATTACCAAAAACCACAGGACATTGATCGAGGTTGTTTCCAGCAACGCCAGGGCTTCCTCGGGAAGCGGCGTGAGAATCGATTCCTGCAAATGACGGAAGCTCTCACCCACCTGCTCGAAATGGAACACCATGCCGCCGAACTGCTTGGGCTGAATCAGCCAATCTCCGATCTGATTCGAAAGGTCCAGCAGATCGCTCGCCACGAGTTTGATCTCGTCGAAGAAGATTGGAGTCAACGAGGCGGGCACGCCCACCAGCACGATCAGTGCGGAGAAATAGACAATGTTCACAGCCGCCCTGCGGGAGAGTTTGGTGTTCTGAGTCAACAGGGTCACTACAGGACTGATCAAATATGCGGCAAACGCGGAAATGACCAGCATTTTTACCGCCTCGCGCGCATAAATCAGCATGGCAATTATGGCAATAAAAATGATGCTTCCCGTTATGTAACGGGAGGGGAGACTCCATTGACTGTCTTTCATAGAATCTTTTTTACAGCCTCCAAAGTCGGCTCGATAATGGGGGCGGGCTGGACAGCCTGCATTGCCGCACGGACATCCTTGAGGCCGCTGCCAGTATTCAACACCAGCACCGGGTCCTCGCCTTTGACCAATCCCAGGCTTGCCGCCTTGACCAGCCCGGCATAAGCGGTTGCCCCAGCAGGTTCAGCGAACACTCCCATTTTACCCAGTTCGGCAATCGCCTGGATAATCTCTCCATCGGAGACGGTGATGTATGTGCCAGTCGTCTCCCTTGCAGCGCGCACCGCCCGCACCCCGTCACGAGGCAGGTCAACAGAGATACTGTCCGCAATGGTTGTGGCAGAGACGGGGGTAATGGTCTCAGTGTTGTCGTAAAAGGCATTGGCAATGGCTGCCGAACCTTCCGCCTGCACCCCAATGATGCGCGGCATGGTCGGAATCCACCCCAACGCAAGCAAATCCTTGAAGCCTTTGTGAATGCCGGAGATGATGTTTCCATCGCCGACCGAGACAAAAATGGACAGGGGGGAATGATTATCCAGCGGACTGTCCTTCTTGTGCCAGTCGCGGTGCGTTGCCAGCCACCACTCCCAAATTTCAAAAGCGGCGGTCTTCTTTCCTTCGAGCGTAAATGGGTTGTATCCGGTGTTGCGGCAATACCAGCCAAATTCATCCGCCGCCTTGACCGTCAGGTCGAAGGCGTCATCGTAGGTACCGTCCACCAGGATGACCTTTGCGCCGAAGACAAGCAGTTGCGCCACCTTAGCCTGTGGAGCGGATTTGGGCGCGAAGATGACAGCTTTCTGCCCCACCGCAGCGGACATCCCCGCCAGAGCCGCGCCCGCGTTGCCGGTGGAGGCAGTGACCACCACCTCGGCTTTGACCTCCCGCGCGCGAGTCACCACCACGGCACTGGCACGGTCTTTGAACGAGGCTGTCGGGTTGCGCGATTCATCCTTCAGCCAGAGGTGTTTGAGACCCAGTTTATCCGCCAGTCTCGGCAGGGAAAAGACAGGCGTCCAGCCGGCGGCGTGCATGGGCGTGGAATCACCCGCGGGTTCGTTGACCGTCAACAACGGCAGGTATCGCCAAAGCGAAGCCTCAGTGCGTGAGGTGATATCCTCAGGGTGAAACTTTCTTTTGATGAAGTCATAATCCGGGATGACATCGAGATTACCGCCATCCTTTGGGCAGGTGTAAGTAACCTGTCCGGGCAGGTATTCGTTCCCACAGAGCGAGCAACGATAGCCAGTGAATTTGTTCATGAAGTCCTCTTCTCCACTTGATTTTACCCGATATGCAAGCAGGCACAACAGGGTGATTTTCGGGAGTTCCCACAGCAAGGGAGGGACAAAAGAGTGTCGCCGCAAAATCCCTCAAAAAGCCAATGAAGCATTACAATAGATCTCTTGCAAAAGTAGGCTAGTAAGCAGTTTTGAGCTCCATGTTACAGATGGCAGCGATCAGGTTAAAACGTAACCCAAAACGTTTGCGACGATTTCGATAACGTTCGCTCAAAATGCGAAAGATTTTCAAGCG
>JACRBJ010000053.1 GCA_016234555.1 Chloroflexota bacterium
TATAACATGCCTTCCTTCAAAGAAGTATTGTCAAACATCGCCAAGGCATGGCGTGAAGATGTTCAGGAAGTGGATCGAGTTGGAAATCAGGTACTCGAACACATACGTCCCCCCATACCCAGGCCTGAGAATAGAAATGAAATAACCACAGATGTTCTCGAAGCAGCTATAAAGAACCTGATTGAATCTTACGATTGGGGATATGGAGGTTGGGGCCCGGCGCCGAAGTTTCCGCAACCCATGACCATCGAATTTCTTTTACGACGAACAAGTACTGATACAACTCAACGTGAACAAATTATTAAGGCTGTCACTCATACATTAAGTGCAATGTCACGCGGCGGGATGTATGATATTGTCGGCGGCGGTTTTTCCCGTTATAGCGTCGATAATTTTTGGAGAACGCCTCATTTTGAAAAAATGACATATGATAACGCCCAATTAGCCCTGGCATATCTACATGGGTATTTGGTCACTGGCAACACAGACTATCGCAGGATTTGCGAGGAGACGCTGGATTTTGTCCTGCGCGAATTAACCCATTCAGAAGGTGGATTTTTCAGCAGCTTGGATGCCGATTCAGAAGGTGAAGAAGGGAAATTCTATGTCTGGACGCAAGAAGAACTCGAGGGAGTACTCGGTTCTGATTTCGACTTTTTCAAGGTTGCTTATGGCATTAACCCATCTGGGAACTGGGAAGGCAAAACGATCCTGCAACGTGCTCTGGATGGATTCACACTCGCAGCCCGCTTCAAAATGGAGCAAGAAGAACTTTGGCAAAAATTGTCCAAATGTCACGCAAAACTTTTAGAAGCAAGAAGTTCACGCATCCGCCCCGCTACTGATGACAAAGTTCTGGTGATGTGGAACTCCCTGATGCTCAAAGCCTTTGCAGAGGCTGGGCGTTATCTGAATAGGCAGGATTATCTACAGGTTGCCATTCGTAACGCACGTTTCTTGTTGAGTAATCTTTATGTCAATGATCGGCTGCACCGATCCTGGCGGGAGGGACAGGCAAAACATAATGCCTACCTAGAAGACTATGCCGGTCTGATTTTGGCGCTTTTATCGCTGTACCAATCCGATCCGAATAAGGAATGGTATCATTCGGCTTTGAAACTCGCCGATGAAATGGTCGAACACTTTGTTGACCCCAATGGAGGTTTTTTCGATACCCGCGATGATCATGAAGCCCTCCTTGTACGACCGAAAGACATTCAGGATAACGCCACTCCATCTGGGAACGCGCTTGCCGCCATTACTCTGTTGGAGTTGGCAGCATATGGCGATCGGACGGAATGGCGAGATCTTGCCGAGGAGATGCTTTCCTCAGTATATGGAGCGATGCTACGCTATCCGACTGCCTTCGCGCAATGGTTGTGCGCTGCCGATTTTGCTGTCGGTCCGACCCGTGAGGTGACAATTATCGGTGACGCACAGCATGCTGAAACCAAAGAATTGTTGAATACCCTTTGGAAAACGTTCCGGCCCCGACAGGTAACAGCGATTTCCGCTTACCCACCGGAGCCGGATGCGCCAGCCTTGCTGAAGGATAGACCTTTATTGAATGATCTTCCAACAGCTTATGTGTGTCAAAGATTTGTTTGTTTACAGCCAGTCAATTCGTCAACTGAGATGGAGTCCCAACTGGCGGATATCGCAAATCCTTAGTGAGCCATTAGACCATAACTACCGACTGATAACCGTGCTGAAAACAACACTCCGTTTGTACGATTGGGTACACTATTACGAAAAAATGCTTTACGACAACGCCCTCCTCGTCCGCGCGTATTTGCACGCCTGGCAGGTGACGAAGGAACCCGCGTTCAAACGCATCGTGGAGGAAACGCTGGATTTTGTCCAACGCGAAATGACTCACGAACAGGGCGGCTTTTATTCATCGCTCGACGCCGACTCTGAAGGTGTGGAGGGCAAGTTTTACGTCTGGACTTTGGATGAAATCCGCGAGACGCTGAAGGAGGATTCCGAATTCTTCGAGGCGGCTTATAGAATCTCTGCGAAAGGGAATTGGGAGGGCAGGACGGTTTTGCAGCGCGCATTGGATGATTCCTCGCTGGCGGCTCGGTTTGGGATCGCGCCCGAGGCTGTTCCCACCAAACTGGCTGATTCTCACGCGCAGCTTTTGGCTGTCCGAGGTCGGCGGGTTCGCCCTGGAACTGACGATAAAATCATCACAGCCTGGAACGGTTTGATGCTGGCGACGTTTGCCGAGGCGGCGCGGGTGTTCGACGACTCAGGTCGTCACTACGAAAAAATCGCCGCACGTAACGCAGAATTCCTGCTGACCGCCCTGAGACCCGACGGTCAATTGCGCCGCGTTTGGCGGGACGGCAAAACCACCAATGCCGGCTTCCTCGAAGATTATGCCGCCCTGATTTTGGGATTGCTGGAGTTGTACCAGACCGATTTCAAGGACAAGTGGTTCACATCCGCAGTAAAATTGGCGGACGAGATGATCGAAAAGTTCAGCGACCCCGATGGCGGCTTCTTCGACACGCCGCGCGACGGCGAGACGTTGTTGATCCGCCCAAAGGATATTGCCGACAATGCCACCCCGTCGGGCAATGCGCTGGCTTGCGAGGCGTTGCTCAAACTGGCGGCTTACACCGACAATGGAAGATACCGCGACCTCGCGGAGCAAACCCTGACCATCGCAAGCGAAACGGCGCTGCGGTATCCGCTGGGATTTGCGCGATGGCTGTCGGCGGCGGAAAATGCCCACTGGAAGACGAATCAGCTTGCGGTGTTGGGCGAAGCAGAAAGCCTCGGGCGTTTGCTCAAGGTCATTCGAGCAGAATACAGACCGGGCGTGGTAACAGCCGCTTCGGTCTTTCCTCCAGAAAAAGACGCTCCCGCCCTATTGCATGGACGCGGGCTGGTGGATGGGAAGGCGACGGCGTATCTCTGCGAGGGGTTCGTTTGCAAACAGCCGACGAACGACCCTGAGGTACTGGCGGAACAATTAGGTCCTGCATAAAATATAAAACAGGTAGGCTCAAGTCAATGACACCCGAAATAATATCTGACCGCGAATTGCACAAACTGCTGTCCATCTATGACGTTTACAAGCAGGAAAGAATCGAGGATGAAAATCCCTTCCTGGCGCTGCTGGCGTTGATCGAGCAGGGGAGAGAGGAGTATGCGCTCGAGGAGCGGATATGCCAGCCGGGGGAGGTCATCGTCCGCGAACACGCCGCCGGCGATAATTTTTACATCATTCGTTCCGGGCAAACCGTGGTGATCAAGGGCGATATCCAAAACCAGACCATCCTGGGTTTCCGCAGCATCGGGGAGTCAATCGGGGAAATGGCTTTGCTCGAAAACCTGCCGCGTTCCGCCACGGTCATTGCCCTCGACGTTGTTTCCCTGTGGCATTTCAACCGCGATGCGTTCTACCGGTTCGTGAGGGAAAACCCGTCGTTCAGCTTGAATTTGATGAACATGCTCAGCGGGAGGATCCGAAAATCGGAAGAGGAGCGCATGCGCGGTTATGCGCGGGAGATGAAGCAGGTGGTGGCGCTGGAAACGTTGAGCCGGCAAGCCACGCACGACCCGTTGACCGGGCTGTTCAACCGGCGGTATCTCGATCAAATATTGTACGGGGAAATCGCCCACGCCATGCAGAGCGATTCGATGGTGGGCATTCTGATGGCGGACGTGGATCTTTTCAAGGAGATCAACGACAGGCACGGTCACAAGGCGGGGGATGTGATGCTCCAGTCGCTGGGCAAACTGATGAAAAATTCCGTGCGGTCGGCGGATGTTGTCTGCCGGTACGGCGGCGAGGAGTTTGTGATCGTAATGCCCGGCGTTTCGGAGGCGACCATGAACCGATGCGCCGAGGATATACGTTCCCGGTTCGAGGAATCCCGCGTCGTGTTCGAGAATCATGAACTCCGGGCCACCATTTCGATCGGAGCGGCGATCTATCCTCTGCACGGTTCGAGCGTGGACGAAGTGTTTATCCACGCCGACCGCGCCATGTACCAGGCAAAGAAACATGGGCGCAACCGGGTCGTTGTTTTTTCGCCCCAGGGAACTTAAGAAAGAACGTCCCGAAGGTTGAAGCGAGCCAGTTTAGCCGGCTTTCAAAACATTCGGGACGTTTGTTTCAAAAATGACGGGGAAACTCAGACGGACAGCCGTTCCGCAAGTTCGTCAAGTTGGGTTGTGAGGGGGTGCGACGGGTATTGAAGCGCAAAGGGACGGGCGCTGGAAAGCGCCATCAGTTCCTCGGAGTGTTTCAGCACAATTCCCCCGCCGCAATGGTAGGTTTCTTCGAGCTGGCGGGCGGCGTCTTCAACATCGAGAGTCTCCGGGGCATCATTCAAGACCAGGTGAATAATCGGGACCTGCAACCTGCGAATCATGTCCACGGTGACAGCCGTGCCTTGAAAGTCGCCCTTGTCCGGGTGCAAAACCAGGACAACGGTGTTCGAGACCGCAATCGCCTGCAGCGTACTTTCGTTCAAGCCGGCGGGGGCGTCCACAAGAATCACGTCCAGAGACAATTCCTTTTTCAGTTTATCCAATCCGCCCGCGTAATGATCGATGTTCCGGGGGATGCGGATGCTTTGCAGGATGTCGGAAATTTTGCTGCTGGCGGGCAGGATGAACAAACCACCCGCAGCGTCGCCTGCAAACTGCGAGGTCACATCCCGGGCAACGGAAAGGATATCGCATTTGCCCCACAGGTAATCGTTGAAGGCGCACTCAGGGTCGGGTATGCCGAAAAATAGGTGAACGCCGGGCGACTGAAAATCCGTATCGATGAGTGCAACCCGCCGCCCCCGCTTTGCCAGCAATACGGCAAGGCTGGAGACGAGGCTGGTTTTACCAACTCCGCGCCGAAAGGAATGAATGGTGACAATTGTACTCATGAGGTGTTTCCCTGTATGTTTCGTGAAAGTATCGCTCAACCTTCAACAACAAACTATAAAGCGCTGCCAATCCGTCTGATGACAAGCTCGAAAATTCTTCCATAATTCGAAGTCGCCGCCACCAGGAAGGTGGTGAACGAGATATTCGCGGAATGATCCGCCTTGTCTGAAATAGCGCGGATGCACAGGAATGGCACGCGGTTTATCTCACATGTGTGGGCAATCGCCGCGGCTTCCATGTCGATGCAGAGGGCATGATGAGTGTTCCACAATTCCCATGCCTTGTCCCGGTTGTTGATGAACTGGTCTCCGCTGATGATCCTCCCCATGTGGACTTTTGGAACGCGGTCCTCCAACCCGGTCAACGGGCTGGTTTGGGCAATCTCGAACGCCATTTGAGTCAATTTTGGGTCGGTGCGAAATGCCTGTTGGGAACGGAATTGCAGCCTGCCGTCGCTGGCAGTAAATACATCGAAAATCAAGTCGCCAGGCTGCAAACCCCAGGCGGTCAAATCGAAATCGTGCTGAATGGCTTCGGTGGCGATCACCAGGTCGCCCACCTCAAGCTCCGAAGCGCTGGCACCGGAACTGCCCATGTTGAAAATCACATCCACCGAAAAGTGGTCGATCATCTGCTGGGCGGCGATGGCGGCATTGACCTTGCCCGGGTCGCAGCGCGTAAGGTAAATCTCATGCGCGGAAGCCTCTCCCAGCCAGAAGGCGCGGCTGCCTCTTTCGATTTTCCGCGGGTTTTCCATGATCTGCCGAATGGAGGCAAGTTCCTCGTCCATGGCGCCAATGATCCCGATTTTCATTCAGGCGCTCCTTTCCTTCGTCGATTTCGCCCTGATCTCAGCCGCGCGCTTTTGAAGCGACTGGAAATAGTCGGAGCCGAGAATTTGCTCCACCTCCCTCCGCTTTTTCGCTTCGTCGATGACGATCTTCAATTGCGCCACTTCATGCTGCAAGGCGCGTACACGCCGCTGTCCAGCCAGGAAACCAGAAAACACCAACCCGATCACGATTGTGACGACCGCCATGAACAAAAAGGAACGGTTCACCGAATCGCGCGCGCCGCTTTCCTGCATGATGGCTGCCAATGGGGTGGTCAAACCGATCATCCATTGGACGTTGTTCTTTTCGTCGACCACCGCCGGGGTCCACGCGCCGATCTCGATCCCCTTTTCCCAAGAAAACAACCCGGCATATTCGCTTCCCTTGTTCTGATCCCAAACATACCAGCCGATACCTTCGCGGCGCGACATGACGTCGTCGAGCATCTGGTCGTAATCGCTCGCCCCGCCCGGGACCTTCGCGCGCCTGGGCAGGAACTCATTGATGGGAACCCCGAAATAGGGGAAATCGGCGCTTCTGTCAAAGACCATGCGGTCATCGCTGCCAATCACCCAGGCATCCCCTTCGGGTACAAGCAAGCTGATTGGCTTGACATATTTCGCCAGAAATTGCAGCTCAATTTCTTGAACCTGTTCCGGGGTGATGGTGTCGGGATCAAGCCCCAGGATGGTCAACTGGTCATCCCAATATACGGTGGCGGCGCGGGCGGTTGCGCGGACGATCTCCAGCTCGGCAGCCTGGATCGATTTGGTGGTCGCCTCCCTCAGGCTCACGTATTGGGAATAAACGTTATACCAGCCAAACAGCACCAGCCCCACCGTCATGAACAGCAGGGCGTAAAAAGATGATTGGGCGCGATCACCAAATATTTTTTTTAGCATGGGTTTCCTCGAAACCTGACAATGGTCAGGGTTTTGATTTTCCTTTGCGAGATAAAGACCTCACACGAATTTCGGAGGCGCGTTTTTGCAGGGTTTGGAAATAATCTGACTCGACGATTTGAGAGACATCCTTTTGTTTCTTCTTTTGGTCGATTTCGATCTTCAGTTCACGAATTTGCCGCTTGAGTTCCTGCTCCCGCCGTCGGACCTGAATTGCGTTGTTGAGAGCAATGGAAGCCAGCGCAGCAAGGCGATTCAAACGACGTTGGTCATCGCCGGTAAAGGCTTCCCTTCGGTGGTTTTCCAGGAAAACCAACCCCATCGGCTTTTCATCCATCACCAGCGGCATGGCAAGCAGCGAAAAGACGTCTCTCTCCGTCATGTAGGCTTTCACATCCGGGACAGCATCGACATTCTCCGATTGTAAACCTTCCACCAGTAAACTGTGTTTGTGCTCAAGGATTTGCCCGGCAAGGATTTCGGTCACACCGTCCGTTTTCGACGTACTGGAAACTTCGAGGTGCAAACCATTCCCCTGGGCGATATATATCCCTGTAAAATCAGACCTGACCGTCCTTTCCACGGCAGAGAGGACGGTATCGAGCGTTTTCTCGTACTCCATGGCGGCGGCAATGGTCTGTCCAAGGACGTAAATCGACCCAAGTTCATTGATACGTTTATGCAGAGCGGCAACCATTTCGTCAAATGCAAGCGAAAGGTTATAAATTTCCCTGGTCCCGCGGACCCTGGAAGTGTCGATATCCGCCGTGACAGTTCCCGACCGCTCATCGTCGATGCTGGCGTCCATCGCATCGACTGAAGAACTGATCATGCGCGCTTTCTTCGACAACCAGGTAACAGGTTGTGAAATCCAGCGGGCAATGATGATCGAGACCGCCAAAGCCAGCAGGACCAAAACAACTGTCCAATACTTCACCTGATCGGCAATGTCTGTGGCGGGCTGAATGATCTCGTTACGCGGCTGCATCAGAGCGAGATGCCAATTCGTCGCGGGAACAGGCGCATAAACAACCACCCACTGCTCGCCCACGGTATCGGTAACGGTTTTTGTTCCCTCCCCATTTTCGAGCATATCTGTCACCACATCCGCCATGTACGGTTCATGTTCAGCCAGTTTGATATTAACTTCAGATCCCAACGGGATATTCTCGGGCACATATTTTCTGTGGGCAATGACATTCCCATCTTTATCCAACAGGAAACCAAAACCCTTGTCTCCAACCTTGAAGCCAAGCACTTCCTCCTGCAGGCTCTTGATCAGAACGTCGTTCGACATGACGCCAATCAAAGTATCCCCGTCATAAATGGGATATGAATTGGTAAACATCAAACCCGCCCTGGCATAATCATTGTACGGCGCTGTCCAAACGGATTTCCTATCAGGGTTGTTTGTCTGGTCCGCAACCGTGAAAAAGGAGATGGTCTGCGGCTGCCAATCGGCGCCATAAAATGCGCTTTCCGTCCAGGGATATAAGCGCATCATGCCACTGGGCAGGGTCAAATACAGCCATTGTGAGTGGAGATTGCTTTCGTGAATGGAACGAAACAGGGGATCCAATTCCTCCGTGGCGGCAATCGTCCTTTCGAGTTGGGGCGTCAAAGGAGTATTTTTGTTCAGGTAGGCATTTGATACATGGTTATCGCCATACCGAGGTTTGTAAACTTCCTGATACCAGCGGTCCGAGCCATAGATATTTTGATCATCCCGTTGATATTTTTCCAACCGGAGCCGGATCTCTTCCGCAGATAGTTCATCGCTAAGCATCAGTAATTTTGCCTGAGACGCCAGAAGCTGCGTTGCATTTTCCAGCGCATGCAACCGCTCATTGATCGCGGAGGCGTGAGCCTCTGCACGAAAGCGAAGTTGCGAAATCTGTTCCGTCTCGACGGTGCGCCCTGTGGTTTGAATTGCGCTGGCAGACATCAATCCCAAGGTAATGGCGCTGGTCAACATAAGACCGAACACCATAAGCCAGAAGGTGGAAATTCTTTGCATCATAGGGCATCCATAACAGGTCAAATCAGCATAAGCTTTTGGTTGACTTCCAGCGCCATTGCCTCCTGCCGAAGTTCCTGCTTGAGGGTCTCAACGTACTCGACCACTTCGGTCATGTGTTTATCCAGCGCGGACTGGCTGCAATAGCTGCGGACAAGGTGAATCTGCTCCTCCACCAGTCCACTCCCCTGACTGTTCCACACCCCCTGCACATCCTCAAGGGTGGCGCCGCCAAAAAGCCTGCCCATAAATGAAAGCGTTTTTCCCACATGAGGGGATGTATCCGCATGTTGATTCACACTGGTGGTCGTGGGGATGTAAATGCCAATCTGGCTGGTATACCCCAGCAGGCTGAATATCTCCTCCACAACCTTGGTCAATGGTTTGGGCAAATTCTCCACGCGGCGTTCGGCAATCGGTAGCAGGTTGTCCAGAAAAGGAATGACAAAATCCGGGGAGGGATTATCCAAATTATCCGAAGTTTCGGGAGTGACATGGTTGACGATGGTAAACAGGCGAGTCCTGTCGGCGCGAATGTATGGTTTGAACGAGGCAATGACCTTTTGCGCATGTTCCCAATCCTCCCGCTGCGACGACGTCACCATCACGATTTGGGATGCGCTGCGAATCAGGTCGCCCAACTTTTGGGCAAGTTCCCAGGAAATACAGGCAACGATATTCTTGTATTGCGCACCCGCCTGATCCAGGACAAAGGTCACCTGCGCCAGTTCGGGAATATCCACACTGCTTTGGGGTTGGAGGATTTTAAAACCGCCGGGGTGGTCATACACTTCACTGGAAGAGGGAAAGCCATAAACGGAAGACAGATCCTCCCCGGAGAATTCGACGTAAGCTGTGGCATCCTTGCTGGACGGCGCAATCATGAGCGCCATGGCATTGGCTACGGTATGCGCACCAAAATGCCTTCCCGTGCTGACCACCAAAAAAAGGCGGGAGTCGTTGAACTTATTTGCCAACCTTGTGTTGGTGGACGTTAAACGATGCGCCAATGTCCTTGCCAGTTCTATGGCAATCCCAACGTGCCTGACAAGCATTGCATCGAAATCATCCTTGTTGATGAAAAAAATTTCCACGGGCGTAAATGCCGTAATGGTGGCGGATATGCTCTGCCCTGTCAACAGCCCGCTTTCACCGAAAAAATCACCCTGCTCCAGGTATCGGATCAAATTATAAGTTCCACTGCTCGAAAGGTTGGAGACCCCCACCATGCCGCTTTTAATGATGAAAAAGGATTTGGCAAGGTCACCCTGACGCACGATCACCTCATTGCGCGAGTAGTGCTCCTGTTTGAACTGACGGCTGAGCAAGCCAAGATCTGTTTCAGAAAGGCTCTTGAACAGGGGCAACTGACGCAAAAAAGCCGCGCCATCGAGGCTGAGTGCATTCCACAATTCCCTGGGCAGGTTGCCACTCTTGTTGACAGTCTCTGCGAACTTGACGCGATAAAAACTCCCTCCATCCGTCAATACTTCATGAACATAGCCGTTGTCCTTTAAGGCGGTCAACTCCTTGACGATCTGTAACTGGTCGATCCCCAAAGCCTGTTGAATATCGACAATGGACGCCTGCCGTTGATGGGACAGGTAGGTGATTATTTTTTGTTGCCCGCTGGACATAAAAAGGATTTCGCTTGGCTTCAGCCCACCCACTGGCTGCGCGGCGGCAGGTGGATTCTTCCCACGCGCCCACCGACGTTTCACCCCGCTTGTCAGGCTGTCCAGGTTGTATTCAGAATTTGAGTCGGTCTGTGCCATTGCACTTCCCTGGGAATAAAACTACACCGTAAAAAGTTTTCTTACCTTGCATGCTCAATTCCAGGCTGGAACAGCCCCAACTATTTGAAATCCAACCGTCTGGACCTGGTTTGCATTCCGGAAGCAAAGCCTTCCATCTCGAACAGAACTCCAAATGCTTTCTTCCGGAACCATCGTTCAAGGAAGCTACTCGGCAAGTATGCGCTTTACCAATTGTTGATAGATCTTTGTTACGGGGTGGTCGGGATATTTGCTGGAAAAGACACCCGAACTTGCCAGGGTCATCAAATCATCCGAGTGTGGGATGACAGCGGCGACTTCGCAATCATAGATGGCTTCGACATTTTGCTTGATGCCGCCCATCAATTTTTCGGGGACTTTATTCACCATCAAAAACATCTTCGGCACATCAAGCTTGCGGGCAACCTCCACCGTCACGCTGGTTCCCTGATAATCCTGCTGGTCCGGGCGCAGGATCAGCACCAGCACGTCAGAAATGGCAATCGAGAGGAGGGTCTCCTCGCTCAGTCCCGGATGGGTGTCTATCATAAGCAGGTCGAGACCGAGTTTCTTGATCAACGCCTCAAAGCCGTCATTAAGCAGCCCAACGTCGTAGCCTTCGCGCAACACACGGGCTATCTCGCCCGCTTTGATGCTGGAAGGAATAAGGAAGACCCTGCCCTTCATATTATCGCCCAGAGACGGTGTGACATCGTGGGCGGTCTCTTCGATGGCGCATTTGCCCCAAAGATAGTCATTCAAGGACTTCCCATTTTCCATCGAGTCTTCATCAAGCCCAAAAAGGACGTGAATTCCCGGCGATTGGATATCCGTATCCACCACCCCGACTTTCAATCCCTGCGCGGCGCAAAGATAGGCAAGGTTGGCAGTGGTGTTGGATTTCCCGGTACCGCCGCGAAAAGAATGAACAGAAATTATCCTGGACATGTTGCTTCCTCCGTGCAAAAAGTAGGACCGCTGGTTGCGATGCTCTTCGATATAAACGAGATATGAATGCTGGTAAATTTTACCACCTTACGCCAAAGAACCGATTGGTAAATTTGCCCGGCCGTCCAATCCACAAAGACGGGTCGGAGTGGGTTGTCGTCCATCCATTTCCACCCCGAAACTTCCGTTCAGGGTATAAAATTGAACGAGTCAGGAAGAATCAACCCGATTTTCCCTAGGCACAATGCCGGTTGCGTGTCAACTCAAACACACAAGGATCACGCCAGGATAAAAATGTTCACATCGGAGCAGGAATTTCTCAAGTTTTTGGAAGCCAATCATTTTATTTTCGAGCGCTTCGAGCATCCCGCGGTGTTCACCTGCGAGGAGGCTGAACTGCATCGTCCGAACCGACCCGCTGTCAGCACGAAGAACCTTTTCCTGTGCGATAAAAAGGCGCGGCGATTCTTTCTGGCAGTGACCGCCTGCGAGAAAACCGTCAAACTGGATGAATTGCCCGCGCAGTTTGGAGTCTCGCATTTACGGTTTGCCTCAGAGGAAAACCTGATGCGCCTGCTGGGCTTGACCCGCGGTGCGGTGACGATGATGGGGCTGGTAAACGACACCGAACTCAAGGTTGAGTTGTGGATCGATGAATACATCTGGCAGGGGGAATATTTTCAAAGCCACCCACTGGTGAATACCGCCACGCTGGTGATTTCCAAATCGGAGTTGATGCGGTTCTTCGAGCTGACTGGACACACGCCAAAGTTTTTTCAAGGATAAACAATGAACCCAAACCCACTACTCAAAAAACTCGGTTATTCAGATAACGACCGCCTCGTCATCATCCACGCCGACGACATCGGCATGTGCCACGCATCCGTGCAGGCATTCAAGGATTTGTGGGAAGTTGGAATCATCACCTCAGGCGCGGTGATGGTTCCATGCCCGTGGTTCCCTGCCACGGCACAGATGTGCCGCGAGAATCCACAGATGGACATGGGAGTTCATGCCACGCTCAACGCGGAATGGGATATCTATCGCTGGGGACCTGTTTCGACACGGGATCAGTCGTCGGGTCTGATGGATGAACAGGGATATTTTCCCCAGGATCCCAAGGCGATCTATCAAAACGCGAAACCCGAAGCGGTTGCCGCCGAAATCAACACGCAGATCGAACTTGCGCTGTCGGCTGGGATCGACGTGACGCATGTGGATTCGCACATGGGCACGGTTATGAATCTTTTATTTGTGCAATCGTACGTCCAGTCCGCCGCGAGTCGGCTGCTACCCAACATGCTCCCGCGAGTCAACGCCAGTGGCGTTGAGATGCTGGGGGTCAGCGCGACAGACTTGCAGACCTATGCGCCCGTGATGCGACAAATCGAGGCTCAGGGAGTGCCAATGGTGGACGGGATATTTGCCATGCCGTTGGAGCATGACATCGATCACGTCGGCGTTGCGAAGGAGTTGTTGGGCGAACTGCCCGTTGGGGTCTCGCATTTTATTCTGCATCCCTCGGTGGACACACCCGAACTGCGCGCGATCTGTCCCGACTGGCGGGCGCGGGTGGCAAATTATCACGCGTTCATGAGCGATGAAGTGAGGAAGTTTATCGAGCGGGAAAACATCAAACCCATCGGCTACCGTCAAATCCGCAACGTGATGAGGAGTTGAGCCTGTCCGATGAAGCGTCTCAACCGTTCTCGATATATTTCAGGAAGATCTCGACAATCTGCGGGTCGAAGTGTTTCCCGCTTTCGTCCCTGAGATATTTTCGCGCTTTTTGTTTTGTCCATTTTTTGCGATAGGTGCGGTCGTTGGTCAGGGCATCCCATACATCCACAACGGCGAAGATACGCGCCGCAATGGGGATATGATCCCCTTTCAATCCCTGGGGGTAGCCCGTGCCATCCCACTTTTCGTGATGACAATACGGGATGTCAAGGGCATCCTTCAGGTAGGCAATCGGCAGCAACATGTCACGCGCAAACTGCGGATGCTGACGCATGACCACCCATTCCTCATCGGTCAATTCCCCTTCCTTGAGAAGGATCGAATCCGGTACGCCCATCTTGCCGATGTCATGCAGGAGCGCCCCGCGGCGGATGGCTATCAGTTGGGATTCGCTCACCCGCATGGCGCGCGCCAGTTTCAAGGTCAGTTCCGTCACCCGCAGTGTGTGACCCTCGGTTTCGTGGTCACGCAAATCCAAAGCCCGCGACCATCCCTCGATGGTGGCATCGTAGGCAAGGCTGAGGTCCATGTTGGCTCGCTGGAGGTCCCCGAAAAGCTGGGTGTTGTCGATGGCAATTGCCGCCTGACCGGCGAACGCCTCCAAAAACTCGACCCATTCCATATCGGGAGTGAATTCCCTGCGGCAATACACTTCCAAAACACCTTTTATCTCCCCTTTTACAACCAGCGGCACGCACCAATAACCAAGAAAGCCCTCCGCCTTCCAAAGTTTTCCAAGCTGGGGGTTTTGTCGCACCGCTTCAAAGTCAAGCGTCATGCTCGACCGATGTTCCATGATGACGCGCCCGGCAAGACTGGCGCTCAAGCTGAAATTTTCGAACAGGAGGGTATGAAAACCACGCCCGGCAACCAGTTCCAGCATGTTCGTGCCTGCGTGCAGCAAAAGCACATCAGCGGCATCCACATTCAGCTGAGTGATGGTGTGGGTCAGCAGAATGTTGAGCGTCAGTTGCATATCGCGGCTGCTGGAAATTGCCTGATCCACCGCGCGCAGGGCATTCAGTTGATCGAGGCGTCGAACGGTTTGCTCGTGCAGCTGCATACGCTGCAAGGCGGCGCCCGTCATTTCAGAGAGGATCGACAAGAGGCGGATTTCATCCTTATTGAGTTCGCGTTCGCCCGGCACGGAGACAAGCATCACTCCCAATGTCTGCTGCGAGGTGCGGATGGGCAGGCAGGCACCGCCCCAGCCGGGCGGCACATAACCGCGCGAGACCTCGCGTGTAACAGGGTCGCTTGCAAACTCGCGCGAGATGTGGATTTCTCCGCTGGCAAACACCCTGCCCGAAATTCCTTCGTGGATGCCCTGCGGCGGTTCGGGTACCTGAGCGAGCCAGCCGCGCGTTATCACCTTGTCGAATTCGTTGGTGTTCCTGTTGTACAATTCAATGGAGCCATGCGAGGTGTCGAGGATGGCAAGCGCCTCATCCAGCACGATTGCCAGCATTTCATTTTGCTTCGAAACCGCGCGAAGGATAAGGGAAATGCGGTTGAGGGTCTCCAATTCCATGACACGACGACGTGTTTCCTTGAAGAGACGTGCATTCTCGAAGGCGCTGGCTGCCTGGTTTGCCAGTGTGGCAATCAGGCGTTCATCCGCCTCGCTGAAAGCGTCCCGCCGTTCATCCTCGATGCTGATTACGCCAATAACGCGTTCTCCCAACTTCATCGGAACGTAAAGCCCGGAGCGAATACCGGGATACGCCTCGACATAACGCGGGACTTTTGTCACGTCGCCCGAACGAACAGACTCCCCATGCTGGATCACCCAGCCGCTCACGCCCTGCCCCGCATGGGTAATTAGTGTCCTGAATTGTTCCCGCATGTTCCGCCTTGCCTCGCTGTTCTGTAGTCCCGGTCTATTAAAGTCCAGCAATTCCAGGCTTTCGTCTTCGGGATGATACAGGCGAATGCGCGTATGACGCCAGTTCAGTTTTTGCTCCAACAGTTCGAGGACTTTCTCGCCGATCTCGTTCGGGGTCAACAATTGACTGAGAGTCAACCCGCTTTGGTAGAGCATTTCCAGTTCCGCCACGCGCTGGCGCGTTTCTTCAAACAGGCGTGCATTCTCCAGCGCGCCTGCAGCCTGATTCGCCAGGGTGACAATTAGTCGCTCATCCGCCTCACTGAAGGCATTTGGTTGTTCGCTTTCGACACCGATCACCCCAATCCTGTGGCTTCCCATCTTCATCGGGACATAAAGCCCCGAACGGATGCCGGGATAAGTCTCTATGTAATGAGGATCGCTGGTTACATCATTTCTACGAACCACACTGGAGGTTGAGAGTGCCCAGCCGGTCAACCCGTTTCCGGAGTTGGCGATAATCCGGTTGAAACGCTCCTCGACTGCACGTTTGTCTGCTTCGTCTTTCAAACCCGGCTGGTTGAAATCCAGCAATTTCAAGCTGTCATCCTGCGTGTTATACAGGCAGATCGAGGTATGATGCCAGCCAAGTTTTTCCCTTAGCAATTCGATGATTTTCTCCCCGATTTCCTTTGGATTCAACAACTGGCTCAGCGCCAGTCCGCTCTCATATAACATTTCAAGTTGGGATACACGCTGGCGGATATCCTCCTCGGCATGTTTGCGTTCGGTAATATCATACATCACCCCCTGCCAGAAGAGGGGGATGCCATCCTGGCTTTGGATCAGGACAGCCTCGTCACGAATCCATATCACACGCCCATCACGTGTCACGACACGATATTCGGTCAGAAATGGTTCGCGAGTTGCCGAGGTATGACGGTCAACCCCCACCACAGTTTCCAGGTCTTCGGGATGGATTATCTTTTTCCAGAAGTTGTGGTCCCGCATCCATTCGTCGGCTGTATAGCCGGTCAATTTTTCCAATTGTTTGCTGATATATGTGGTTTCGCGAGTCTCTGCCGACTCGGTGTATACGATTGCCGGCACCTGCTCCACAAGGGCGCGCAATTCCGCCTCGGAGGCGGCAAGCGCCTGTTCCGCCTGCTTGCGCGCGGTAATATCCTGTTTAATGACAATAAAGTGACTGACCGCGCCATCGTCATTTCTCAACGGCGTGATGGTTCCCTCCTCCACGTACAGGCTGCCATCCTTGCGACGGTTGATCAACTCACCATGCCAGACCCTGCCAGACAGAATGGTCTCCCACAGATCCCGGTAAAAAGCCTGGTCATGTACACCCGACTTAAGAAGATCGCGCGGGTTTTTGCCAATGGCTTCCTCCAACGGGTAGCCGGTAAGCGCGGTAAATGCAGGGTTTGCGCTTTCGATATTGCCCTCACGATCCGTGATAAGTATCGCATTGGCGGCGGCATTCAAGGCTGAGCTTTGCAGCAACAACTGTTCCTGGTTTTTTCTGCGTTCCCGCCTCATTTCAGCCTGTTCAAGTTCGCGCTCCACAGCAGGGATAAGCCGCGTGAGATTCCCCTTCATCAGGTAATCCTGCGTGCCCGCCCTCATCATGGATACGGCTGTTTCCTCGCCCATGGTCCCCGATACCACAATAAAGGGAATGTCCAAGCCTGTTTCCATGAGAATTGCAAGCGCGCCTTCCCCACTGAATTGCGGCAGACTGTAATCCGAAATGATGACATCCCAAGGCTGTCTTGCCAGGGCGGCGCGCATCTGGTCGGCGGTTTCGACCCGTTCGTAAACCGGAGTATATCCGTCCTTTTTCAACGCGTGCACCAACAGCTGGGCGTCGTTCTCCATATCTTCCACGATCAGGACGCTAAGTGTTTTTTGATTCTTCATGTCATATACTCGTTTGTTTAAAGGCGTCTTGTGGGTGGGTCGACGGAAATACAGGTTCCCGTCTAACGCAAGCGCTGTTCTTCGTCTGAAACATTCTCGTACCGCATTACGCAATTGCCGCCGCGATGCTTTGCATTGTACATCGCCACATCGGCATTCCTGAGCATGTCATCGATGCCGGACATTCCCTCTGCCTGCATTGCCACACCGATGCTGATCGTAATGGTCAATGTGGCGCCGGGTATTTCAAAGGGAATGCTCTCCACCGCATGGCGTATTCGCTCAGCCAGCAGCGCAGCCTCTTTCGAAAGCGTATTCGGCAGAAGAACAGCAAATTCCTCCCCACCCATGCGCCCAAGAATATCCGTTTCACGCAGGGAGGATTTCAAGGCAGCCGCAACCTGCTGGAGCGTCATATCCCCAGCTTCGTGACCGTTGGTGTCGTTCACCCTTTTGAAATGGTCGATATCCAGCATCAGGAGGGAAAGGGGATGGTTTGTACGCCGGGAGCGTTTGAATTCCTCGGCTCCACGCTGCATGAAATAGCGCCGGTTATACAAGCTTGTGAGGTGGTCGGTCATCGCCAGTTTTTCCAACCCGGCATTGAGGTGTTTGATCTTCTCCTCGTTTTCCTTGCGCAGGGTAATATCTTCACTCACGGCGACAAAGTGCGTAATGATGCCAGCCGAATTCATGATCGGGGAAATCGAGGCAGCCTCCCAGTAGGTTTCGCCGTCCTTTTTGCGATTCAGCATCTCGCCGCGCCATTCCTTCCCATCGCGGATGGTCTGCCAATGTTCCGAACGCTTCGCTTCGTCTTGCAGTTCGCCCGCGCCATAAGTATTGAGTGGAATTTTGCCGCGCACCTCCTCGAGAGTGAAACCGGTCAGCGCGGTAAACTTCGGGTTGACATATTCGATATGCCCGCTGGCGTCAGAGATTACGATGGCAGACGGGCTGTGCTCAACCGCGCTCGACAATTGACGCAATTTTTCCTCCGCCTGTTTGCGTTCGGTGACGTCGCGCACAATTCCCTGGAAGTTTCCATCGGGCAGCTGCCTTGCACTGACTTCCACATACTTTAGAGCGCCATCCTTGCAAAGCACTTCGCCCTCAATAAGCAGGGGCTCCCCGCTTGCAAGCCCATTCAGCCGTAACTGGCTGCCCGGCGTCAGGTTGGCAATATCATCCACCTTCAACTTCCTGATTTCTTCAATGGTATATCCCAACAACTTACAGCCCGCATTGTTCGTATCCAGCAATAGTCCATCGAGATCGGCTGTAAAAATGGCATCCGAAGCCTGCTCAACGAGCATGCGGTATTTTTCCTCGCTCTCGCGCAGCGCCTGTTCGGCGCGCTGTCGTTCCTTCCTGATTTCAGCCTGTTCGAGTTCGCGCCTCACCGCAGGGACCAGGCGCGCAAGGTTATCCTTCAACAGGTAATCATGCGCACCAGCCTTCATCAACGCCACCGCGCTTTCCTCGCCAATCACCCCGGAGACGACAATGAACGGCAGGTCCACCTCCGCGGATTTCAACAATTCGAGGGCAGCTGGTCCGCTAAACTGGGGCAGGTTGTAGTCGGAGATGACAATATCCCACGTCCCTTTTTCGAGGGCTGAGCGCATCTCTTCGGCGGTCTCGACCCGCTCAAACGCAACTTCATACCCCGCTTTTCGCAGCAGGTGAATGATCAGCAGCGCATCGTTCTCCGAATCTTCAACGATTAAAACAGCAAGCGGAAATTCCACGTCACCTCTTTCTGGGCGGGGCCGGCTCATTCATTACCAGCCAGTACAAACCCAGGTGTTGCACAGCATCCACAAACTGTTTGAAATCCACCGGTTTGCGGATATAGCTGTTGGCACCCAGGTCATAACTTTGCGCCACATCCTGTTCCTCGCTGGATGTGGTCAGGATGACAACGGGCAGGCGGCTGGTACGCTCATCTGCGCGGATCTGCCGCAGAACCTGCAAACCATCCATCTTGGGGAGTTTTAGGTCGAGCAGGATGAGGGCTGGCAATTCCTCCATGGTCGCCCCCGCCAGGGGAACGCCATGGAATATGTAGTCCAACGCTTCCTGCCCATCCTCAGCGACCACAAGTTCGTTTGCCACGCGGCTTTTTTGGAGCGCGCGACGTGTCAAGTCAACATCGCTTGGGTTATCTTCAACCAGCAGTATGATCTTTGGCTTCATGGTAATCTCCTAAAATATAATACCTTCGGTCACACCTGCCCCACTTACACTACACCGAACACAGTGCGATAAAAGTGTGGCGGGCAGTGTGTGACCGTGATGGGGTCGATGCGAACTGCCTTTTCAAATCTGTGACGAACAAATACGGTAAACACCGCTTCATCTCTTTTGGCGCGGGGCTGGCTCGTTCATCACCAGCCAGTATAAACCCAAATAACGGGTCGCTTCGACAAATTGCTCGAAATCCACTGGCTTGCGGACGTAGCTATTGGCGCCCAGATCGTAGCTCCAGGCGACATCCTGTTCCTCGCTGGATGTGGTCAAGATGACGACAGGCAGGTGGCGGGTACGCTCATCGGCGCGGATTCGGCGCAGGACCTGCAAACCATCCACCCTGGGAAGTTTCAGGTCGAGCAGGACAAGGGCTGGTAGCTCGTTCCCATGCCCGTTTCCAGGCGAATTATCGCCGAACAGGTAATTCAGTGCCTCCTGACCATCCTCGGCGACGACCATTTTATTGGCAATATGACTTTTCCGGAGAGCGCGCCGCGTCAACTCGACGTCGCTGGGATTATCCTCAACCAGTAATATGATCCTGGGTTTCATGCAAACCTCTACTCCTTATTATTCAGGGTGAAGTAAAAGGTTGCGCCGTGGTCGACTTCCGCCTCAACCCACACACGTCCGCCATGCCGATGGACAATGCGCTGGACGGTTGCCAGACCAATGCCGGTGCCTGGGAACTCGGACGCCTTGTGCATGCGCTGAAATGCCCCAAACAATTTTTGGGAATACGCCATGTCAAAACCTGCGCCATTATCCCGCACAAAGAAAACCCGTTCTCCCTGCAATTCAGTTTGCCCAAATTCAATGCACGCATCCGCGCGTTTGCCGGTAAATTTGAAGGCATTGTCCAACAGATTGACGAGGGCAACCTCCAGCAAACGTGGATCGCCCTCCGCCGTCACCCCAGCCTGAAGGTTGAAATCAACCCGACGCTGCGGCTCATCCTGTTGCAGACGTCCCGCGATGGACCGCGCCAGGGAGCTTAAATCCACCTGCTCGCTGACCATCTCAGCACGCGTCAACCTCGATAATTGGAGTATGTCATCGATCAAATGTCCCATACGCTGGGTCTCGGAGCGAACCCGTTCGATATATTTTTTCCCCTGTTCGTCAAGCTGATCATAATAGTCCTCGAGCAAAGCCTGGCTCCAGCCGTCAATGCCACGGAGGGGAGCGCGCAAATCATGAGACACAGAGTAACTGAAGGACTCCAGCTCCCTGTTCATGGTTTCAAGTTGCGCTGTGCGTTCCTGCACACGCTGTTCAAGCCCGGCATTCAACTTGCGGATTTCCTCTTCCGCCTGCTTTCTTGCGGTGATATCGGCAAAGACAGCCACCATGCTGCCAGGCTTCGTTTGAAATGCCTTGACCTCGAATGCGCCACTGACTTTACCATCATCGTACATGATCTGCTCAGTGGACCAGGGAATGCTACTTGCCGCCGCATCCCGATATCGCTGCGGCACTTCTGTTTGAACAAGTGGAGGGAATGCCTCTTCGATCGTTTTTCCGATGAATTGTGAGTTATCCACCCCCAATAATTTATTGGCAGCTGGATTTGCGCCGGTAAAGACCAATTTACCCTCCTCGAGCCTGTAGAAATGCATCCCCAGCGGCGAATTCTCATTCATCTTTCGATATAGTTCCTCGCTTTCGCGCAGTGCATCTTCCGCCTGTTTGCGGTCAGTGACATCCCAGAATAGTCCCAGCATTCCCTTAACCTGTCCCTCGGCATTGAAAATGGGAGCTTTGGTTACCTGCACATAGGATGCATTGCCACCCAATGGCTGGTGGACTTCCACCTTGTCAATCATTTGTTCCGTTTCAATCACAAGACGATCATCCGCCCAATATTGGCGTGCCAGGTCAGGTGGGTGGAGTTCAAAATCTGTTTTACCGAGGATTGCTTCCAGTGGTTTTCCCTCGGTGGCACAGTAGTGTTGATTGGCAAATATAAAACGGCCATTGAGGTCTTTGCTGAAGACATTTTGCGGCATACTTTCGACCAATGAATGGAATAGCGCGCGACTCTCCTTCAGCGCCTCCTCAGCCTCTTTACGTTTCGTGATATCCAGGATATGGGAAATCGCCATGCGGGGCGAACCGTCTTCATTTCTAATCCATTGTGACCTGACAAGCCCCCAAACAATGTGTCCATCCCTATGGATATAACGTTTCTCAAGTTCAGGCTCACATGGCTCGTTGTTGTACTTTTTCCTGACCCACTCATTGCTGCGCTCCTCATCCTCCGGGTGGGTGACCAGACGAATCGTTTGTCCCAGAAATTCCTCCTGGGAGTATCCGAACATTTCGCAAAGAAGGGGATTGACCGCAATGTAGGTAAATTCCTTTGCGCTGAGAAGGCTCATGCCGGTGGGCGCATTATCGAAGGCGACTCGGAACATTTCCTCACTTTCGCGCAGCGCCGCCTCTGCTCGTTTGCGTTCGGTAATTTCCTGCGCAGTACCCTCGTAATAAAGTAAATTTCCATATTCATCGTATACAGTTCGTGAATTCTCCAACATCCAAATCCTGCTGCCGTCCTTGCGATAAACCTCCGATTCAAAGTTCGATACGCTCCCATGCCTGTCCATCAATTCCTTGAATTGCTCGCGACGGCTGGGATCCACGTAAAACTGACGGCTGATGTCGGAGACGCCGGAAATCATTTCTTCCGGCGAATCGTATCCAAGTATGCGTGCCGTGGCCGGGTTTGCGGTGATGTATCTGCCTTCCGGCGTTGTTTGTGTAATAGCCTCCATGGCGTTTTCGAAGATGTTACGATATTTTTCCTCTGCCGTCCGTAACGCAGCCTCTGCCTGCTTGCGCTCGGTGATATCACGGGCAAGTCCGGTTGTCCCAATGACCTGATTGTCTTCATCAAATATTGGCATCTTAAATGTTTCAAACCATTTTGCCTGTCCCTTGTCAACAATGGCTTCTTCGATATGAAGAGGTGCTTTTTGCCCAATCACTTGAGCATCGTCAGCTCTGTATTTTTCCGCAAGCCACTTGGGCCAGATATCCAAATCTGTTTTACCCGCCACTTCCTCTGGCGTCTGTTTCCCACAGGAGAGCGCAAATGGTCTATTCACCATTAAAAACTGCCCATCCAAATCTTTAAGCCAAACTAAACCAGGCTGATTTTCGATAATGGCGGTTAGATAGGATTCCCGCAACTTCAACACTTCCTCTGCCCGTTTACGTTCGGTGATGTCCTGTGCCACTACCAGGGCAGCTTTATGTTCCATCAGATCCAGGGTATGCGACGAAATCGCCACATCGATGATCGTGCCGTCTTTTAATTTGTGCCGCCATCCTTCGGAATATTGAAGGACTGGACGCGGCTGTGCAAGATCCATCATCAATCGTTCCACATCCTCCGCCGGGCGGATATCGGCAATGGTCATATTCAGAAACTCGTCACGCGAATAGCCATATTTGATGACCGCGGCATCGTTAACCGCCAGGATTTGCATGGTCTCCAAATCATATGCCAACATAGGATGGGGGTTGTTTTCGAACAGGTAACGATACTGTTCCTCACTCTGCCGAAGTCTCGCCTCTGCTTGCTTGCGTTCAGTGATATCGTGGGATGTCCAAAGAAGGTATCTGCAGGTACCTGTGTCGTCAAACACGGGCACAATATTAACTTCGGCAAAATAGTGCCCTCCTGACGTCTCCAAGTCTTCCTCGTAGTGTATCGGTAAGCCCGTAATGACCGGCTGGCGATAGCGCGCCAGTGTGGTATCGAGCAACTCCCCTTTGATCCCGACAATATCGCGGAGCATATGCTCAACCGTCTGTCCGACCAGGGTCTGAATAGAGAAATCGTAGCCAAAAGCCCGTGTCGCATCAAGGTAATGCTGATTGACGGCGGCGATACGCAAGTTGCCATCAGGTTCGACGGTTATGAGCAGTTGCATGTCGTGATTGTTGTTGAATACCACTGACAGTTGGCTTTCGCTTTGACGCAACGCTTCCTCGGCCTGTTTGCGCCCGGTAATGTCAAGCAGGGTACCTATTATCTGGAATGTTTTACCATGCGGGTCTTTTTTGACAATTTGCGTCGGAAGGAAACAGCGCACCGGACCATACTCAGGGTTGCTCCTATATTCATGAATTATTGGCTCCTCACCCTGGGCCATTTTGAGAAGCGCATCTTGAACAAGCTGGCGGTCCTCGGGGTGAATATGGTTGAGGTGGTCTTCAAAACTCGGAACAGTACTTAAATTTTCATATCCAAACATGCGGTACATCTGTTTTGACCACCACCCCTGCCCACTTATTGGGTCAAAACTCCAACTGCCGAGATTGGCATTTTTCTCAGCCTCTTCAAGCAAAAGAGCATATTGTTTAAGCGCTTCCTCCGCCTGTTTGCGTTCGGCAAGTTCCTGCTGGGCAGATGTAAAGAGACGGGCATTTTCAATGGCAATTGCAGCCATCCTGGAAAATTGGGTCATGATTTCAATGGATTTTTTGTCAAAGTTGCGCTGGCTGGCAAAGTCATGCCCCAATCCCAGCACACCTAGTACCCGGTTACCGGAAATCAGTGGCACGCCGACAATGGACGATAAAGTTCCACGGGTATAAGTGCCGACACGCCCAGGCCAGTTATCGTAATCATTCACAATCAGCGGCTCTCCGGCCTGCCATACAGCTCCCGCCACTCCTTCGCCCATTTGGACGGGGTGCTTGAGGGATTCTGTCAGAACGCCAAATCCGATGCGCGGTATGAGTTGACCGGTTCTTTCATCCACCAAATCGAGATATCCGGAATCTGTCTCCATGATTTGCCCGGCACGCCTGACGATATTTTCCAGCAGGGTTTCCAGGTCAAGTTGGGAGACCAATTCCAGTGCAGTTTCCTGCAAGGCAAGCAGATATTGATTCTGCCAGCGGAGTTCCTCCTCAGCCTGTTTGCGCTCGGTAATATCCAGAGTAAATCCAGCCAGTATGTAAGGCTCTCCGTCCTTGAAGACGGGGAATTTTGTTGTTTCGTAGATTCGTCCGTTCAGTTCCTCCACAACCGTGATCCGTTTGCCCTCATTCAAAATGCGCAGGTCATCCGCCACCATGTTTTTGGCAAGGTCGGATGGAAATAATTCGTCCATTGTCTTTCCAAGCAGGTCATTGATGGGCATGCCGAGCATTTGTTCATAGTTTTTGCTCAACATGAGCGAGCGGATATCTTTATCCTTGAAGAAAACATAAACGGGACTATGCTCAAGGAAGGATGAGAATATTGCCTCGCTTTCCTTCAATGCCTCCTCCGCCCGTTTGCGCTCGGTGATATCACGATAGATGCCGGAACCACCAATAATACGCCCATCCACGACAATAGGATATCCAACCATGGATACATCCACCGGGTGCCCATCCTTTGTACAGCGAACTGTTTCCTTTTCGACAACGAGAGCGTCTCCAAGGGTTACACGGGTAATGTCTTCGGCTTCGTCCCAATATCGTTCGGACACAATCAGGTCATTTACGTATCGACCTTGAATTTCCGCTTCAGAATAACCAAACAGGGTTTCGAATGACTGGTTCACATTTAGAATACAGTCATTCTGATCCACAATGGTAATGGCTTCAGGAGACCTTTCGAACAAATTCCGAAACAGGGCTGTTTGCCTGCGCAAGTCCTCTTCAGCCCTCTTGCGTTGGGTGATATCCCGATAAATTGCATAAGCCCCAACCACCCGTCCATTCAAAACAATTGGGTAGCCGATCAAAGAGACATCCACTGTGCGCCCGTCTTTTGCGCAACGAACAGTCTCCTTCTCTATGACCTTACCACCTACAAACACATCCTGCGAGATGTTTTGGGCATCGTCCAAATACGGTTCGGGAGCCACCAGGTTGTTGATATATCGCCCCTGCGCTTCGGCTTCGGGATAACCAAAAAGGGATGTGAAGGACCGGTTTACCTCAAGCACACGATCTTCAAGATCCAGAACCGCAATAGCCTCCGGAGAACTTTCGAACAAGTTTCGGAACAGCGCGGTTTGCCTTGCCAACCCTTCCTCCGCCCGCTTGCGTTCCGTGACGTCATCATAAATGCCCAGAACACCGAAGGGACGACCATTTTCATCCAACAGCGGGATCTTTGATGTGTCAATCCAAAGTCGGGTGCCATCAGCCTGTTGCAGCGGTTCACTGATATGACGTTTTGGCTGACTTTTCTCCATAACTTCCCGGTCGTCAGCACGATAGGCATCAGCCTCTTCGCGGGGCCATGACAGGTCATAATCCGTCTTTCCGATTACCTGATCGGGTTCATTCAGCCCCACAGCGGCAGCAAAGGAACGATTGCATCCAAGATAGCGACCGTCAGCATCCTTCCAGAAGATGGATTGCGGTACGGCATCCAGCACCATGTTGAGCATGGCCCTGCTTTCACGCAAAGCAAACTCCGCCCGTTTGCGTTCGGTGATATCTCGAGCGGCGGCATAGATGAGGTTGCCGGATGGCTGGGAGCGCCATTCAATAAAACGATATGAACCATCCAGACAACGATAGCGGTTTACAAAGTTCAAAACCTGTACCTGTTTCCCAAGAGTTGACATGGCCGCAAGCGTCGCTTCCATATCTTCAGGGTGGACAAACTCCAGGAACTTCCGCTGCTCAAGTTCGGCAGTGGAATAGCCAAGAATTGATTCCCATGCGTTATTTACCTTGATAAAATTGCCCTCAAGATCGGCGATGCATAACAGGTCAAGGTTGACCGAGAAGAATTGTGCCAGCCTCTCCTCCGCCTGTTTGCGTTCAGTGATGTCTTCAACAATGCCTTCCATGCGTACAAGCCGTCCATCAACATCCCTGACCGGCGTTACATTCAGATTGCCGATAAAGGTGCTGCCATCCTTGCGGCGGTATACATTCTCGAAGGTTCTTAAATCTGGAATTTCTGCCATCAAGCGAATGATCTCTGCCCGACGATCCGGATCGGCAAATATATCGGTGGAAATGTTCTTTATGCTCTTCATGGCATCTTCAGGTGAGTCATAGCCAAGCATTTGTGCGAATGCAGAATTGATTGAAATGATTTTTCCATCCACTGTGGACTGGAAGATTCCCAAAGGCGCGTTGTCAAACAGCCTGCGGTATTTTTCTTCGTTCTGACGCAATGCGTCCTCTGCCCTGTATTTTTCCGTCACATCAGAGAACACCAAAACCACTCCTGTAATCTCTCCCTCTTTATTTTTGATCGGGGCAGCGCTGTCGGCGATCCGGTATTCGGTCCCATTCTTGGAGATCAACACAGCATGATTTGCAAGCCCGGCGATTTTTCCACTTTCCATGACTCTCATGACCGGGTTTTCAACCCTTTCCCTGGTATCAGCATTAATAATATTGAAAACCCTGGCTAATGGTTTCCCTTTGGCGTCAGTCAGGATCCAGCCACAATATTTTTCAGCCATGGGATTCATGTTGACAATCAGACCGTTTTTATCTGTGGAGATGACCCCATCCCCAATGGAGTGGAGTGTAATCGAAAGGTTTTCCTCACTCTGCCGCAACGCCTCTTCCGCCCGTTTACGTTCGGTAACATCTCTTGTAATGCTGATTATATGTTGGACACCGTTCAGCTCCAGCACAGAGGCTGACATCAAACCATGTCTGAGCTCTCCGTCCCTCATGCGGAAACGCATCTCAAGGTTTTCAACCTCGCCGTTTTTCCTCAAACCATCCACCAGCTTTTCGCGATCCTGTGGGTCAGCCCAAAGATCCGTTTCGAGGGATGTTTTACCGATCACCTCATCGGGGGTATATCCCGTGATTTTGGTAAAGCCATCGTTGATCGAGACAAACATGCCGTCCTGCAAACGATTAATATTGATCGAGTCGGGACTGAGAACAAATGACTTGCGAAATTTTTCCTCGCTCTCACGCAACGCCTCTGTCGCCTCAGCCTTTGCTCGATAGGCAAGCATCGACTGCTGTCTCCAGCTTGTTACAAGCGCCGCACCCGCCAGAAGAGTTGCCAGACCAACAATGAGCAGGGTCTGCCATAACCTTTGCCGTAACGGAGCATACACCTCATTGGTATCTATTTTGGAAACCAGGAACCATGGCGAATCCGGCACGGCCCGCACATCGGCCAGAACTTTTTCGCCGCGATAATCAATCCCCTCCACAAGCCCGGTTTGCCCCAACACAGCTTTGACGGCCGGAATATCGGTGCTGGTCAACGGATAACGAAGGTTCAACGCCGCATCCTGATTAAAACGGATTTGATTCAAGAACAGCACATCCTCTCCATCACGGCGCACAAGCAGGGTCTCGGAGGTATTGCTTGGGATGGGCCACTGCTCAATATATGGATAGAGATATGTTTCAGGGTCAATATACAGAACGAGGATCCCCAATGGGCGATTATCGCTTCGGTCAACAAAGATGGGAATCAGGATGGAGAGATGGATATCGCTGTCTGCGCCAGTGCCATCGCGGTGAAAGTCCGAAAAAGAGACCTTTCCTGAGCGCAGGCTGGTGGCGATATCAATCTTTAAATGTGCATCAAAATCCTGTTCAGGTACGTCAGGGGCTGCGGGGATGGAAAGTCTTTCAGCGCCCTCGGCATCCATCAGGCGCACCCTTTCATAGAGATAGTTGGCCTGATAATTCCCCAACCAGGCAAGAAGTTGATCGCGCGCCTCAACATCATCTGAGTTTTCAAAATAGCGCTGCACCAGCGCCGAGAAGACCGGGTTTTGATAAAGAAAGCCTGCATCACCCAAACGTTCTTTGCGCCAGTTCACCAGTTCCTTCACTTTGAGTTCGGCAATGGCCGATATCTGATTCTCTGCCTGATTGCGGAATTCACGCTCAAAGTCGCGATAGGAGAAATAGGCGCCGGTAAAAATGCCGGTCACAAGCAAAAGGAAGGCGAGAACATAAAAGATGGTTATGCGTTTTTCTTTTTTATCATAATTACGCATGGGTGGATTCCTCCAACGCACGAGGGGATATACCAAATACTCTGATGCAATTTCGCCCCGACCGCTTTGCCAGGTACAAAGCCTGGTCGGCATATGAAAACAGATCCTTCACTGTAACAGACTGCTCATCATTTTGGACAAGCTCCGCAATACCGATGCTGATTGTGAGGGTAATTTGCCCCTTGGCAGAGTCAACCCGCATGGCGGAAACGCTGGCACGAATACGTTCGGCAAGCCTTTTTGCTTCCTGTATACCGGTCTGGGGCAACAGGATGACAAATTCATCCCCTCCACCGTAACGCCCTATTACATCCGAGGAACGAATTTCCCTGCAAACGACCTGCGCGAGACGTTGCAATACCCGGTCACCGGCGGCATGCCCAAAGGTGTCGTTGACTTTCTTGAAATGATCGACATCAAACATCAACACCGAAAGAGGCTGGTGATAACGCGCGGCAACACTAAGCTCGTGTGCAGCCAGTTCAAAAATATAGCGGCGATTGTTGACACTGGTGAGTGCGTCGGTACGTGCCAACTGTTGTTCGCGGGCAAGGGCGGCTTGCAACTCAACATTTGCCTGCTTCAAGCTTTCCTTCGTATTTTGGAGTTCAACTTCCGCCTGCCTGCGCTCTGTGATATCCCAAAAAATTCCAAGGGTGCCGGCAGTCTGTCCCTTGGAATCGTAAAAAGGTGTTTTGATCACCTGCACAAAGAATTTCCTTTCGCCAAGCGGTTGATGTTCCTCAATGAGTTCGATGGTTTCCCCGGTCTCGACCACTCGCTGGTCATCTGCACGATATTTTTCAGCCAGCTCGGGAGGGTGAAGGTCGAAATCCGTCTTCCCCACAATTTCCTCCAGCCGTCTGCATTGAGTTGTGCAATAACGCTGGTTGGCGAAAACAAACCGCCCATCACTATCTTTGGCGTAGATATTCTGGGGCAGACTTTCGATCAAAAGGTGAAACAAAAGCCTCGATTCCTTCAGCGCCTCTTCCACCTGCTTGCGCTCGGTTATATCCCGTCCGATACCCACCAACCCCTTGACCTGACCACTTTCATCCCGCAGCGGTACTTTGGTGGTCAACATCCATCGCGGGCTGCCCTGTCTGTCTAACCCAGGTTCCTCGCGGTTTATGATCGGCACACCAGAATTAAGAACAGAACTATCATCAGCCCAAAACTTGGCAGCCAAATCTGGGGGATAGGTGTCGAAATCCGACCTTCCAAGTACGTCGCCCGCCGACTTCCCGCCCGCCGCCTGCCAGTCCGCGGTATTCGATATGATTTTGCGCCCCTGCATGTCCTTTACATAGATAACATCCGGCAGGTTATCGAGCAACGCGCTTAATAGGTTGCGATCGAGCATCAATTTCTCTTCCGCCCGTTTGCGTTCGGTGACGTCGTGGATGATGGAAAATAACAGCTCCCTTCCCTCCAAAATTGCGGGGGATGAGCGCACTTCCACAATACGCTCCTCCCCACCTGCCAGCTTGTGAGGCAAAACAAGGTAATCCCGCTTTTCTTCAAGCGCCTTTTTACCCTCTGCCGCCGCCTGTTCCATCGACAGAGCGGTAATTTCAGCAATCGACATGCCGCAAAGTTTCGTTTTTGAATATCCGTAAAATTGCACTGCCGCTGGATTGGCGTCCAGGATATTCCCCGTCCCAGGCTCGCTCAACAACATAACCGCAGAATTTTCCTCCCACAACAGGCGAAAGGCGTTTTGACCGGATACAGACAACCCAGCCTTTCCTTGCGAAGCTTTTCCGGAAACCATCAAGTCACTCCTGTAAAATTCAATGTCTTTTTCCCTCCCACGAATAGGAGTCCAAAGTCGGTGTCGGGAAGACATCACACCAATTTCGCGCCTGCTCCATATCATGATTATACAACGCGTCAATGGCTAAACTAAAAAAAATCCCTACCAATTTGGTAAGGGCTATCATGGTTGCAAAGGCTCCCGCCACCGGAGTGTTTCTTGAGTATTACCCCCCGTTCGCCCATTCCACAGCGGGGACGACCCACCCATCCAACGGCTTATAAAGAACACCATGCCCAGTGCCGACCTGAAGCACGATTTCTTCATGACGGGCAAGTCCCCCGCCTTCGGAATACTCAAACAACGTTTCGCAGGAGCCCGCATATTCCGTGTCTGCAAAGTCGTAAATCGACAGGACATTTCCATACAGGGAAGTTCCCTTCCGCTTGAATTCCGCAACATTATCGGGATGGCAGATTCCCATGATGACGAAGTTAACCTCTTCATTTTCAAGGAGGTGCGAGACCTCGATTGTAATAGCCGCACCTTTTGATGCGCCGACAACAGTGATGTTTTTGGCTGCGACACCGGCATCCAACAAAGCCTTCACCTGCCCTACAACTTTCTCAGCCGACTTCATACTGTCGGCATTTTTGGGTCTCTGCTCGCTAATTACCACAAAACCGTAGCTAGAGAACTTCTCCAGAATCTCCATGTATTGATATTCCCCGAAATCGGGACTGATCGCGTGGATCCCCTGATCCTCGACAATCCTGCCATGAAGATAGAACAGGTACTTCGCAGTCGGGTCAATCGAGTCAGGGAAGGCATAGGCGGATAAATCCGAACCTGCCGTCGGCGTTGTCATTCCAGGGTTAGCTTGTCCACATCCGGCAAAAAGGAATAATCCCAACAGGAAAAGGATTGTCTTTCTCATAACTTTGGCGCTCGTTCAGGAAGTTTACCAACTCCGTTGATAGATGCCAAACTTGCAATAGACCTCGAATCCGATGCGGTGGTACAGGCGCAGGGCATTGGGATAGGTGGTCTGCAAGGCGCCGATGCGATATCCCATTTTTTTTGCCTCTTCATAAATCAGCAGGGTAATGGCGGTCCCCAATCCATGTTGACGGTAGTCGGGGCGGGTGGCAATGTTGTAAAGCCCAGCCACGCCAGCGCCCAAATGCAGGGAACCCGTTGCGACAACCTGACCTTCCACGAGCAGCGCATAATGTCGCCACTCGGAATCGGGTGAAAAACTGAGTTGACCAAAGATATCCAGCGTGAGCGGAGTCTCATCGGCAGAAATACCAAAGGTCGCGGCAAAGAGAGGCATCCACTCTTTCAATTCGGACGGGGTATTCACAGCCTCAAAAGTAAAGTCCAAATCGGGAGGTGTGAACTCCGCCAGTCGGTCCAACTCCGCCGCCATGCCGATCATGTCACGGTTATGAGTAAAGCCGTGAGCCTGCAATATCCTGCCGAGGTCTGCCGGCTGTGAAAGCGGCCCCACCCACCAGGTCAAGGGGGTGCCGGTCCGGTGAAAGGGTTCAAGAGCATCCTTGATTTTCAAGTCGAACTGCCCATCGGGAAATTGGGCGCAGGTAATGCCGTTGTAGCCGGCGCGTTTTAGCCCGGATATGAACCAGGTTGGATTTCCAGTGTGCAACTGTCCGCCGGACAATTTGGCGAAATCGTGGGATTTGGCGGAGAGATTTTCTTCTATCAGGCAGGCAAGTTCATTGGAGGATAACCTAGTGGCTGCATTTATTTTTTGCATTGTTTTGTTTTTTCCCTGTCCAAATCAGGTTACTTTGTTGAATCGATTTCGAACACGTGCATGCGGTCATATTGGCGTCCCATCGAAACTGTCACATCGCCCGTGTCCATCCCGTAAACAACCGACCATTGCGTGCCCGGCTGGGATACTTCCGATAAAAGATTCATGGCGTCCGTCGAGTTGATCTCTCCGCCAATGCTTGAAAGCTCCTGCTCGAGGCGATCATACCGCGAGCATTGCCCGGCAGCGCTTCCGCCGACCGCGCTGTGTAAAAAGTTGGTAGCGAGATGCCAGGGTTGGTTGTTGGGCAAAAAGCGCAACTCGCCCTGATAGAACTCCGCCAGCAAGGCACGCCCCGACCGATCTGCAATCAGATAATGAAGCGGGGGACCGCTGCCCCACTCGATGTTGTAACTTTGCAGAATCGCGACAGCTTCATCCACATCCGCAGCCTGGTCGAGCATCTTACGGATCACCATCAGCGAGTCGATTGTCTCTTTGGCGGGATCAGCTTTCATTTCGGCAGACGGCACAGCCGCCATGCCCAAAGCCAGTCCGCGCTCGTTCATGCCGTCAAACGGCAGGGCGGGAGCATCCAGCAAAGCCAGCCGCTGTTCGATAGAAAGGTCAGTCAACGAGTCGGGGTTATCATCAAACAGATAGGCAATATCCACCATCGAAACGGAATCATATCCATCGGTCGGATGGTTGAATAACAGCAATGCAGGACTCATCTCCCAGTCGAAGTTCCGCCCATAGAACTTATCCTCTCCGCCCATTGCCGCGAAAAGCGAACAACTCCAAGTTGACGATAGCTTCGAGTCAGTCGAGAAGGACATGCCATCTACGCTCGAACCATAATAGTGCATCGTGTAGAGCGGATAATCGTCTACCTTTTGCAGACTGCTGAGGGTTGCGACCTGCTGTTCGGTCAGGGTGGATTCCACTGTCGGCTGGATGACAGGCGTGGGGGTAGCCGCCCCGCCGCAGGAAAGGAGAATCAGACTGGCAAGCAGCAGCGATCCCGCAATCATGATGGATCGTTTTTGAATAATCATCCATTGCTCCAGGGATGTTTTATTGCTTCATCAACCTTTGCAGGCGTTTTTCGATGTGTTCAAGGAAGGCAGGCGTATCGTTGTCGATCAATTCAGGATGATGGATGACAAAATTTGCCATGCCAAGTCCGCGCGCGGCAATGAACGAATCAATTTCACCGGGCGCATGTTCGGGCCACAAACTGACATTTTTGTAGCCGCGTTCGAAAGCGGCGCGCCTATCCGGATAATCATCGGCATCCACAGAGTAATACATCGTGGTGGCAATGTCCTGGACGGGCCAACCCCACATCAAGTCTTCGAAATCAATCGGGGAGAGGCGTCCGCGGAAATAGCGCACATTCCATTGGTGCAGGTCGCCGTGAAGCAGGCGCATGGGTTCTCCGCCGGACTTCAACCGGTCGACGGAAGCCTGCGTCCAATCCATTGCCTTTTGAAAAACCGCCCGCCTTGCCGGGGGGATAAGAGCAGAGAAACGCTCCTCAAACAGGATGACGGATTCCGGAAAGGGAAAGACCCTGTCAAACTTCAACAAGGAGAGCCCGTTTGGGGGCTTGTACATTCGGGCATGGAGGTGGAGCCGGGCGCTTAGCTCTCCCAAAAGGGATATATTGTCCGGTGTGAAATGCTCCGCGAGATTGGAGCCCGGCGCCCAGCTAAAAATCACGCACATGCGCCGCTGCGGAACTCCCACCGCGCCTGCCTCCACAACCAGGGAGCCATTCCTGGCTGGGAGTGGATGCGGCACGCTCAAGTGGGTATCCTGGGAGAGGGCAGCCAGCCAGTCCATCTCGGCAGCGACATGCTCGTGAGTGTGACCACCTTCCGGCGTGGTAACCCGCAAGATCCACTTCCGCCCGCTGTGAGTATCCACGCGGAAAATACCGTTGTTACTGTTGGTGACCAATCTCAACCGGGCGACATCCAGGTCGTACTGTTCCAACGCAGCCAGAGCCAATTTATGCAGGCGGCGCGCCCGCCCGCGTTCGGTAAGTTCGTTATAGGGTTTCATGTGGCTTTAGTCCATTCCATCGCCGCCGATCTCGTGGCTTTGCCAGATATTTACTCGGCATCAAAGACAGCAATTGCAGCCGGCAAGACTTGAGTGACTCCGTATCCCGCAGCAGGCAGCCCAACCAGAATCGCGCTAACAACTTCCTCCCGCGTTGCACCCAATTGTTTGGCGGTCTGAACGTGAAACGGAATTCCGCCCTCCAAACGCAATGCCGCAAGCACAGCCAGATACGCGAGGGCAGATGTCTTCTTATCCAACGCGCTGGCATTTGCCAATTCTTGAACCATTCCGCCCCAAGCCTGGGCATGTTGCGGAGCCTCGCGCATAAACGTTTAAAACGCATTGCTGACCAACGATGATTGATCGCTCATTTTTTCTCCTTGTTATTGTTCGCCAATTTCTGACCCAGCTTGTATGCCTGTTCCATGAATTCAGGCTGTTTCTCCGCATCGCCCACATCGGACATTGTGCCGTAGACCATGCCAGCGATCTCGGCATTCAGAAAGCGGCACATCGTCTCGAAGGTGGAAATGGCGTTGATGCCGCCCGATGTATACAGGTCGGTGTCGCCGTAGGTGAGGATGAGCGCATACTGTTTGCCCTGCATTTCCTTCCAGTCATTGGATTGGTACGCATAACAGCGGTCAATACACAACTTCATCTGCGCGCTGAACGTGAACCAGTAGACCGGACTGGCAAGGACAATCGCATCCGCCGCTTCGAACCTGGGGTACAAAGCCTGCATGTCGTCGTTGATGACGCAACCGTTGCCCTCCTCGCACAGGTCGCAGGCATCGCAGGCGCGGATGTCCAACCCGTGCAGGTAGACACTTTCGACTTTTGCTCCGTTGGATTTTGCTCCCGCTGCAAGTTGGTCTGCCAGCACGGAACTGTTCCCCCGTTCGCGTGGACTTCCCTTCAGAATCAAGATGTTTTTGTCCATGGTTTCTCCTTTTGGTTGATTCATCCGACCCCGATTTTGTTCGTCTCCCGCCAGTATACATCGAAAGCCACAGACTTCGGAAGTCTCAGAGACTTCCGAAGTCTGTACATTGCCTCACCGCCTCACGCGGATATACATCACCGAGCCGATAAATCCCAGAAACAGCCCTGTCACCTGCGCCGCAAAGGCGAAGAAGTTGAGAAAGAAGGTCGACTCGAGTATGTGAAGAACCATCAGGAATGGCAGGAGGACGCCTGCCAATATCAGAAAAAAACCGGCGGTGAGAAGGGTTTTTGGATTTTTCATTTGTATAACCAGCAGGCGACCACATGCCCGCCCTCACGCTCGAATTCGGGCGGCGTATCCACATCGCATACGCCTTGTATCATGCGCGGGCAGCGCGGATGATAGCGACATCCCGACGGCGGGTTGACCAGACTCGGCGGCTCACCGGGCGGGACTTCCTTGAAGGTCAGGGCGTTGTTCGCGTCCGGGTCGGATGTGCCTTCGAGAAGGGCAAAGGTATACGGATGGAGGGGATTTTGCAGCAGACTATCCACGGGAGCCTTTTCAACCAGCCGTCCCGCGTACATGACGAAAATCCGCTCGGAGAAATAACTCACGGTTGAAAGGTCATGCGTGATGTAAATCACCGAGAGGTTGTGTCTTTCCTGCAAGCCGCGCAGCAGCTTCAAAATCTCCACGCGGACGGAGGCATCCAGCATCGAGACAGGTTCATCCGCCACCAACAGTTTCGGTTCCAGAATCATGGCGCGGGCGATGACCACGCGCTGCTGCTGTCCGCCGCTGAGCATGTGAGGAAATTTCTCCAGGAAGTCTTCCACTGGATGCAATTTCACCTCCTCCATTGCCTTGCGGATGCGCTGGCGACGTTCCTCTCTGCTTTTGACTCCGCCGATGATGAGCGGCTCCTCCAAAATCTGGCGGACATTCATGAACGGAGCCAGCGCCCCATAAGGGTCCTGCTGGACATATCCCACCTGCGAGCGGTACCAGCGAAGTCCCTCCTTGTCCAATTCGCTGTGCTTTTTATTATTGAAGACCACCTCGCCTTTAGTGGGTTTGTACAACGCGAGAATCGTCTTCATCAGGCTGGATTTTCCACAGCCGCTTTCGCCAACCACGGCAATCGCCTCGCCGGCGCGCAGGTCGAATTTAACTCCGTCCACAGCCCGCACGTAACCGGCGTGACCGAAACCGAAACGCCTCAACTCAAACCAGACATGTAAATCCTGAATCGATAAAAGAACATGATTCTGGCTTTCGGGACTTTGCAATCTTTCCTTGCTCACTACGTTTGCATCAAGGGACATATCTTCACTCCTGACAATGTATGGGAGCCGCAACTGCTCCCATCGCCAATCAATGGGCATATAACCAGCACTTGACCTTGCGACCTTGCTGCTCGACTACGGGCGGATTCTGGTCGCACTTCGCAAAGCGGGCGGGACAACGGGCGGCGAAGCGGCATCCCTGCGGCAAACCGATCAGGCTGGGCGGCTGCCCGGTGATGAATTCAAGTTCCTTCTTACCACGCAGGGTCGGCACACTCGCCATCAACTTTTTCGAGTAGGGGTGTAGCGGCTCCTTGAAAAATCGGAAAGCGTCACCCACCTCGACAATCTGCCCGGCGTACATCACCGCCACATCGTCCGCCAGTTCGCTGGAGGTGGCGATGTCGTGTGTGATGAGGATGAAGCTCGTCCCCAGTTCCTTCTTGATGCGTTTCAGGACGTTGAAGATGTTTGCCTGAGTCAGCACATCCAGCGCGGAAGTTGGTTCATCCAAAACAACCAGGCTCGGCGATGTGACCAGCGCCATGGCAAGCGCCACACGCTGACGCATTCCGCCGCTCAACTCGAACGGATAGCGGCTGAGAAAGTCATTCGGCACGCCCACGTGCTGGAACATTTTGCTGGCTTGCACCAAAGCCTGGTCTTTCCTCAAGCCGAGGTGCACCATGCTTGGCTCCGCCACCTGGTCACCCACCCGCAGCACCGGGTTGAGGGCATTCATCGCCGCCTGCGGCACAAGTGACATTCCCACCCAGCGTACGTTGCGGCGGAACTCCTCTTCATTCAACGTCATGGTGTCCACGTTTTGAAGATGAATCTGCCCGGTATATTTCCCCACGTTTCTCGGCAGGAGGCGCAAAATGGCTTTTGCCAGCGAACTCTTGCCGCAGCCCGACTCGCCCAAAACGACAACCGCCTTGTTGTAATTGAGAGAGAAGTCCACGCCATCCACCGCCTGCACCACCCCCTGAGTGGTTTTGAAATGCAGGACAAGGTTTTTGACATCCAAAAGAGTTTGTTCGGTCATGGCTACATCTCTCTCAATTTGGGATTAAACACACGGTCGAGCGCAAAGCCCAACAGGGCAAACGCCAGCCCGGTGATTAGCAACAGCACGGCGGGTTCCAAAATCCAATAATACAGCCCCTCGAACAATGCGCCATTCGTCCGCGCATCATTGATGACCTTGCCCCAGGTCGGCATGAACGGGTCGCCCAAACCCAATACCGCCAGGCCAGCTTCGAGGAAGACGTAGCCGGGTACCAGAGTCACCAGTTGCGGGATCAGCATCGGAATCACACGCGGGGTCAGGTAGCGGATGATGATCCGCCCGTCGCTTGCGCCGTAGGAACGCGCTGCTTCGATGTAGGGTGATTCCTTGATTTGCAGAAAGATGGCGCGGAAGTTCTTGATTCCCAGCCCAAAGATGTTCAGCAAAATGGTCGCGCCAAGAATCAGCCAGATGCTGCGCGAGAAAAACGTGCCGATCATGATGAGGATGGGGAAGAACGGCAACACCGCGTTGATTTCGGTCAGCCTTTGGATGAGATCATCCACCCAGCCGCCGTACCAGGTTCCAATGGCGGCAATCACCAATGTCGTGACCGTCGTCCCGAGGGCGGCGAGCAAGCCAAAGGCGAGGGCAATCGGCATTCCCCACATCAGGGCGATGGAAAGGTCGCGGCGTTTGTGGTCAGTGCCGGCGATGCCGTAACGTGTGCCATGCACGACCAGCTCCGCATCCAAATTGGCATCCGCTTCATAGACGGTGGAAGTCACGGTCATCTGATAACCGCCCTTCAACGGGACAGGTGATTCAGATTTGGGGTCGGCAAACAAGCCTTCGATGGGTTTATCCGCCCTGAGGATGCGACCCAGTTTGTCGTCCTGCGCCACGCGATACACATCACGCTGAGTCACAGAATAACTTGCCATGTTGACCTTGCGTCCATCGGGCGTGATCCAAACCACTCCCACCAGCGGCTTCTTGACCGTGTTGCTTGTGGTTGTATAGAGAATCATGTCCTGCGGAAAATCGTCATACTGATAATCGAAGTCGTAGGTAATCGTTATCTTCCGCGCACCGTCCTGCCGGGTCTCCACATTCCTGGTCACCGTTCCGCCTGAGGCGGATTCGATATCGGCGCTGTTCAGGAAGAAGGAGATTGGTTGTTTTTTATCGGTAAAGTGATTGAACCACGCAGGCGCTGCCTGTTTGGGATATTGATACCAGTCCTCCTCGGAGCCGCGCCACAGGCGCAGGGCCTCATCGTATGGAATGGTCACCATCGTGTAAGCGGAAAGCAGCACTGCCATCAGAATCATTATCATGCTGACGATGGCTGTCGGATAACGCAGGAGTTCGCGGAACGAACGCTGGAATTCCTTCATGCGCCGCCTCCTCCCTGCCCGACCTTTACGCGCGGATCGACCAGGGCGTAGATGTAATCCAAAAGAAATACGGTAAAGGCTAGCATGTAGGCATAAATCACAGTCTGTCCCAGAATGACGGGCGTATCGTAGAATTGCACCGCTTCATAAAAAGCGCGCCCCAGACCGGGCCAATTGAAAATGGTCTCAGTGATGGGACCGCCAAGCCAGAGGGCGATGAGGGTCAACGCAAAGCCGGTGATGATGTTGGGCAGCGTGGGTCGCAGAACGTAATCGCGTTCGATGGTACGGGAGGAAAGTCCCTTGGCTTTGGCAATGTCCACATATTCCTCGCTGGAGTAAATCAGGAAGAAAGTACGCCATTGATAGACCTGCAAAAAGAAGGAAGCAATCGCCAGGGACAGGGTCGGCAAGATCAGGTGTTTTATCACGCTCAGGCTGTATCCCAGCGTGGTCTTGGGAATGGGTGCGTCCACCATGCCGCCAAACGGCAGGACGCGAAAATACGAGGCAAAAAGCAGAATCAGAAAAATACCGAAGAACCATCCCGGCGCCGTGGAAAGAGGCGCCATGGCGACAAAGAATTTATCCACCCAGGTACCATACTTGCGGGAAATGGAAAGGGCGACGCTGATCTCGGCAAAAAACAACAGGAGCCCGGAAACGCCCCACAACAGCAGGGTGGGAGGCAGGCGTTCAAGGATGATGATGCGCACCTGCTTCGAGCCGCTGTCGCTGGTCATGCGCAAGGCGTTGCCCAAATTCAGAGTCAGGGCCTTTTCCATGAAGCGGACTGCACGCAACATCAAAGGCTGATCCAGTCCCTGCGCGTGCGCCTCCTGAAAGACAAGATCATCCACTAGTTTCTGGAATTGGTCTGGAGGCAGGTTGCGGTTTGCCTGGTTGCCGCGGACTGTCTGCACCACCGTCTCGCGGATTTCCCCCAGCCGCATTTCATCCACGCGTCCCCCCATGTTGGCAATCAAAATGGTCAGAAAAATGGCGACTACAACGGAAAACAATAGCGATGCAAGCCGCATCAGCGAATACTTTAGAACTCGCAAAAAGGAATTGACAACCTGCCTGCCGCGGTCTACCGCCGACGGACTGGCGTCATTTTGTGCTATGGCACTCATGGGCATCTCCAACAAATAAAATACATAATTACCCTACCCATCATGCTTCGACTTTGCTCGGCGCGAAGGCTTTTCGTCCTGAACGAATTCGAAAGATGGGTTATGGAAGTGAAGAAACTGGATAGGAGCGTTGCCGCCCCTATCCAGTTTCACATCACAAGGATCAGTTACGGAGATACCACAAACTCAAGACTGGAAAAGGTCGGGATGGCAACCAGTTTGGAGGAAACCACGAATTCGACTTTCGCGCTTCCCACCGGAAGTTTGCCAAGGTCCTCGGCAGTCAACGTAACGGAATACTGTCCCTCGGCGACGAAGGCGGCTTCCTTGGTCGAAACCAGGTTCCCTTCGGCATCGTACAGCAGGCAGGCAACCTTTTCAATGGCATCCTGCGGGTAGGGAGCGTCGTTGAAACTCACGTAGGCATCGAAGGTCGATTCTGCGCTCTGGGACGCCTCTGCTGGACCGGTGACGTCGACCACTGCAATTTGCGGCTCGCCGAAGCGGCTCCACTTGTCGGAGAGATCGGGGAAGTCTTCGAAGCGCTTCGCAACAACGGAGCCTTCCACCGGGTTGACCTCATCGATGTAGTAAACGCCGGTGCCAAGCCAGAAGTGGTTGTGGTCGGCATACCATTTCTGGAGGTTATCGTAGCGCGCCTTGATATCATCCTCGGTGACGTACTGACCCAGAGTCGGTTCGTAGGGGATGAAGGAGTCGGACTGAGCCTGATCGAGGTGCTTCTTCATGATTTCGAGCGAAGGTCCTGCGATCATGTTCGTCCAGTCCACGCCCAGCGCGGTGGATTTGTTGGTGGAGAAGGCAATTTCGTTGTTGCTCTCGGCGAGGAAGGCTGGAGCATAGGTGTGCCATGCCACCGGACCGGTATAGGCTGTCGGGAACCAATTCAGCGAGAAGCCGGGTTGGTTGCCGGAGATCTGACCAACTTGCACTTCGGCATCCAGCGCCACGGTGTCGTCGTAGGATTCGATCACGAGCGGGTCGGTGGAGATGATCTTCACAGCCTTGAAATGCGACTTGAAGGTGTCGCAGTTCGGGATGTTGGTTTCGTCATAGATGGGGCTCTTCGGGTCGCAGGTATCCCACTGCATGATCATGAAGAGGACGAAGTCCGCCATGGAGATGGGGCTGCCATCGTGATATTTGACCTTATCCCACAGGTCGGCGGGATAGGTGACGGTGGTGACGCTCTTGGCTGTCAGCCCATCGGGGAATTTCTCGGCGGCTGTGACAAAGGTCTGGCTCTCGCCGTTCCAGTCCACCCAGGCATCGTCCGGGACTTTGATCTCAGGAGCGGTTTCAAGCGTGACCCAATCCAACGTGGAGGTAATGGGGGTTCCCTCCACCACCTTGACAGTGGCTTTGTCCAAACGCTGGGGCCAGTAAAGTCCGGTGTATGGGTCGGCGAACGCGCCCAAATCCTGTGTAGCGTAGATCAGGTTCATTTCCTGATTCCAGTTGTGCCCAGCCGCCGGATTCCACGGTCCGGTGAGAATACCCGAATTAGCGCTGCGGACCGTGCCGCCTTCCTTGCCCGCCCAGCGGATGGTGTAGGGCCAGAGGGTCGAGCCACCGACGCCGGCACTCAGGTCGGAAGCGACAATCAAGTCAGCCTTGCGCGGGAAGAAGCTGATGAGATTCACAACCGGCAGGTAAGAGGAATTTTCCATGGATAATGGGAACGCGGTTTTGAATAACTCGAGGCGTTCATCCATGTTCTTGAAGTTGTTGGTGTACAACGCCTGTGAAGCGATATGGAGTTCATCCACGCAGGTAAACGCCGCCTCGGTGGTGGTCCCAGCCACATCGGGGCAGTAATTTTGCAGGAAGACCTGACCTTCATCGCGCAACAGGTTCGGCCAGTAATTGCCGGCAGTGTAGAAGTGGAATTCGCCGTTCTCGACCACACCCTGCTGCCAGATCGGAGCCAGTTCAGTGCGGGTGCGCACCTGACGGTCACAGGTAAAACCAATTTTTTCCAACTGGTCGCAGAAGTAGTTGCCAATGATCTCGCGCTCATCCTCCGAGCGGATCAGGCCGATAATGACAACAGGCTCATCCTTGTATGTCCATTTGCCGTCCGCATTCTTGACTGCGCCCATGGCTTCCATTTCGGCTGAAATGATTTCATCCGCCTTTTCGAGGTTGTAGGCATACTGACTCTCGATGGGGCGGACCAGGTCGGCATAACGCGCGTAATCGGGGAAGGCGGAAAGAATGGTCACATAGCGCGGACCACCCAGGCCACCCAGAGCCTCCTGTGACAGGTACTCACGGTCGATCAGCCAGTTGGCGGCTTCGCGGACCTTCGGATTGGAGAACGGATTCAACTTGCCGTTGTTGAATTCCGCATCGTTGAACAGGATACTATCCCACGAACCGTATGAAAGGCTGTAAGCCAGACCAGGATCGTTCTTGACAACTTCGAAGGTATCGGGGTCGTCCGCAAGATAGGCGTAGAGATCGAGTTGATCCGCCTGGAGTTGGGCGACGGCATTGGGGACCTCGTCAATCGAGGTGAAGACGATCTCATCCAGCCATCCGCCGGTGCGGGTTGTGGCAACAGGCGCTTCGGTGGGAGCCGCGGCAGGGGCATCGGTAGCCGCAGGGGCGGCTGGTTCCTCTGTCGTGACGACGGGTGCCTCAGTGACAGCGGTTGGAGCGCAGGCAGAAAGAACCATGCCAAGCACGACCAGCAAACTTACAAACGAAAAAATCTTTCGTGACATTTCAAATCTCCTCATGAGTTTTTGATGGAAAATATTGAACACGATACGGCTTCTGAATTTGGACGTTAACCACCTCCTCGTCGCGGGTGTTCATGGTCGCAAGTCCGCGCCCGCCGCCGTTCTGGAATCCCATCCCATGCTACCGGAGAGGGAAAGCCAGCCCCGGCGGAAGTTGTTACTTCCTCTCCGCAAAGGCAATGGAGGCAGGTCACATTTGGACAACCACAGATCACCGGAATTAAAATCATTTTCACCTGAACACAAAAGTTGAAAGCAATTGAATATTACAGAGGAAAGGGGAAAAAAACACGGGACTGGCAATGGGTTTATCTTGACCCCGGAGGGTATTTCAAAACCCTACCCAGGTAGCGCATCCCCGGAGCAATAACCATCCCATGGGGGGATAAAAATCGTCCCGCCAACGCATTGTTCCGGGGCAAAATGTAATAAAATAGACATCGACGCATCTTCGCTTTGGATATGTGAAATTGGATTTAGCGTGCCCCCATTTTTTCGACTTTCCCGTCTCAGACTTCCCCCGATCCTGATCCTGACCATTTTGCTGGTGTCCTGCTCCGGGGCTGTTCCCGCCATCCCCACGTCCAGCCCGCAGACGGAACAGCAACCAGCCGTCCGCGCAGAGTCGATGGCGCCGCGTCCGAATGCCGTCGTCCAGTTTCAACGCATCGGACTCGAGGAAGGACTCTCTCAAAGTGTGGTCAACGTCATCCTGCAAGACCGCCGGGGATTCCTGTGGTTCGGTACGCAGGACGGATTGAACCGCTACGATGGCTACAACTTCAAGGTTTACAAACCCAATCCCGAAGACCCCAACAGCCTCGGCGACGGTTGGGTCGAATCTCTTTACGAAGACCGTGACGGTTATCTCTGGGTCGGAACCTATCAGGGCGGACTGAATCGCTACGACCCCAACACCGATACATTCACCCAATTTCGGCACATCCCGGAGGAGCCTTCCAGCATCAGCGAAGGGACGATTTGCGCCATTTTGCAAGACCGTAACGGGATACTCTGGGTGGGCACCACCGACGGGTTGAACAAATTCGACCCTGAAAGCAATTCATTCACCCATTACCGCAACAACCCCAGAGACCCCAACAGCCTGAGTCACAACAACGTCCACGTCATTTACCAGGATTCCAAAGACAGGATGTGGATCGGCACCCTCGGCGGCGGACTGGAACTGTTCGATCCGGTCACCGGGAAATTCACACATTTCCGCACCAGTACGGACATGGAGGAAGAGGAAGGTGAACCCACCTCGACACCCATGGCGCCAAACCTGGCGGAAACCCTGCTGGGAGCGCAGGAAACCATCAGCAACAACTATATCAAGGATATTGTGGAGGACGGCAAGGGGAATCTATGGGTCGCCACCCAAAAGGGAATCAATCATTTCAATCCCACCCGCAGCCAGTTCAAACATTACCTGTCGGTCGAAAACAATCCCTCCACTCTCAGCTACAATTTTGCCTCCGCCCTGCTGATCGACCGGCACGGCACGCTATGGGTTGGGACGGGGTACGGGTTAAATCGCTTTAATGAGACGCCGGACAAATTCAGTCGTTATTTTTCCACCCCCCACATTCCCGACAGCCTGAGCAGCAACAATATTTTTTCGCTGTACGAAGACCGCGAAGGCGTACTGTGGGTCGGCACCTGGGGCGGCGGAGTTAACAAGCACAGCCCCGCGCAGGATAAGTTTGCTCTTTATCGCTACAACCCCGATTCGCCAAGGGCGGGCATCCCTGCAGAAGGCGTCTTTGGCGCGACTGCGGATGATTCGGGAGTCGCGTGGTTTGGTTCGCCCGGCGAAGGACTGACCCGCTTCGACCCCGAAAGCGGACTCTCGACCCGGTTCCTGAGCAATCCCGACAACCCCAACAGCCTGGCAAGCAACCAGGTCTGGGAAACCTACATAGACAGCACAAACACCCTCTGGATTGGAACCAACGCCGGGTTGGACAAATTCGACTCCGCCACGGGCATATTCATCCACTACAAGACGGATCCGCTGAATCCTGAAACCAGCCTGCGCAGTAATTTGATCACCGAGATCAGCGAGGGTCCCGGCGGAAACTTTTGGATCGGAACCAGCAGGGGGCTTGACCTGTTTGACCGCAATCATGGAACCTTCACCCACATCACAGACCTGTCCGAGCCGGAGGGTGCGACTTCAAGTTCTGTGAATGCGATCCTCGAAGACCGCGATGGTTTCCTGTGGGTCGGCACATCGGGCGAAGGCGCATACCGGCTCGACTTGAAAAATAACATCTTCCATTACTACCGTTCCGAAGCAGGAAAACCGGCAAACCTGAGCAGCAATATCGTGCTGGATATTTATCAGGATAATAAGGGAACCATCTGGCTGGGGACCAGCGGCGGCTTGAACAAATACAACCCGCAGACTGATACATTCTCGGTTCTGATCGAGAGGGACGGACTGCCCAACAATTTCATCTATTGCATCATCCCTGATGAGAACGGGAGCCTCTGGCTGACGACCAACTACGGGCTTTCACGCTTCGACCCCTCCACCAAGTCTTTCCAAAACTTTACCGTCAGCGACGGTTTGCAAAGTAACGAGTTCAATTCCGACGCCTGCGCCCGCAGCGAGAACGGCGACATTTATATCGGCGGGACCTTCGGCATCAACCTGTTCACCCCATCCGAAATCCCTTCGAACAGTTATGCGCCTCCAATTGCCATCACGTCATTGACCCAGGGTGAGAAGCTTATCGAAAGCGGGGCTTCGGTGGAAAATATCCGCGAACTTACCCTGAAATGGCCCGCAAACTCGTTTGAATTCGAATTCGCCGCCCTGAGTTTTGCCGAGCCGGGGAAGAATCAATACGCCTATGCCCTCGATGGATTCGACACCAATTGGAACGAAATCGGCGGCAAGCGCGAGGGACGTTACACCAACCTGCCCGGCGGCGAGTACGCCCTGTGGTTGAGAGGCTCGAACAACGACGGCGTCTGGACAGAGAATAGAGTCGCGTTGAAAGTGACCGTCATCCCGCCTTTTTGGGAGACATGGTGGTTCTTTATGCTTGCGGGCATGGTTATAATAACGACTGTCTGGGGCGGCTACCGCCTGAGAGTCCGCAGCATCGAAGCGCGCCGCCAGGAACTGGAACGCCAGGTGGCGGAACGCACCCGCGAAATCGAACGTCTCTTCGAGCAGATGAAGGAACTCGCCATCATCGAGGAACGCAACCGCCTCGCCCGTGAACTGCACGACAGCGCCAAACAAAAAGCCTTCGCAGCGCTGGCGCAGATCGGCGCGGCAAACGGGCTCATCCAGCGCAACACCACCGCCGCCCAAAAACATATCGGCGAAGCTGAAAACCTGGTGCATGACGTGATTCAGGAGTTGACCTTCCTGATTCAGGAAATGTATCCGATGGCGTTGAAGGAAAAGGGGTTGGTGGTGACCCTGCGCGAATACGTGTACGAATGGGAAAGCCGCACCGACATCAACGCCAGCCTGCGTGTGGATGGCGACTTTCAGTTGCCGCTGAAAGTGGGACAATCCCTGTACCGCATCACGCAGGAGACCCTGGCAAACACGGCGCGCCACAGCCATGCCAGTTCCGTCCATATGGCGCTCATGTATGATACAAACAAGGTCAGCCTGAGCATTGCGGACGACGGCTGCGGCTTTGACGTGGACCAGAAACCCAAGGGCGTCGGCTTGCGCTCCATCAAGGAACGCGCTGAAAGCGTCGGTGGGACATTTATCCTCGAAAGCGGACCCGGCAAAGGGACGCGAATTGAAATCATTATTCCGGTCGAGCAGCCCAAACCGCTGCAAGGAGTTCAATCATGACACCCATCAGCATTTTGATTGTGGACGATCACGAAGTCGTACGAAACGGCATTCGCGCCTATCTTGAGACCCTGCCCAAGTTCAACGTGGTGGGCGAAGCCGCCTCCGGCGAGGAAGCCATCAAAATGGCGGGTGAACTGATTCCCGACGTGGTGTTGATGGACCTGGTCATGCCCGGCATGGACGGCATCGAGACCACCCGCGAAGTGAAGAAAATCTCGCCGCGCACGCAGATTGTTGTGCTGACCTCCTATCACGAAGACGAGCAGATTTTCCCGGCGCTCAAGGCTGGCGCGATTTCCTATGTTCTGAAAGATATGAAGATGGACAAACTGGCGGAAGCCATCCAAAGCGCCATCCACGGCGAGGTGACCCTGCATCCGCTGGTGGCGACGCGCGTGCTGCGGAATCTGCGTGGTGAAAGCCAGGACGAATCGTTCTACGCCGAACTCACCGACCGCGAACTGGAGGTTTTGAAGTTCATCGCCAACGGTTTGAGCAACAGCCAGATCGCGGACCAGCTTGTCATCAGCACGAACACGGTCAAGGGACATGTGAGCAACATCCTCAGCAAGCTGCATCTCGCCGACCGGACGCAGGTGGCAGTGTACGCCTGGCAAAAGGGGATCGTCCACAGGGATTGAATCTTTTCCGTAGTAGCGACTTTCCTGACACCGTCCGTCAGGACAGGTGCAGTCGTTTGCATCATGTAAAACGACGACTGAAGTCGTCACTACGACGGTGAAACTCAGGTCACGCTCCACGCGTGACCTTTTTTGCAGTATCAGCAAGCGGGATGCAATCACAAAGGGTAAAATTATGTAGTATATTGAGCAGCAAACAAACATGGAAATGACCGACACCACCTGTATCCGAGAGAGAAAAAGATGACGGCGGCAAATAACCCACCAACCTTCACCCCTGAGAAATACACGACCATCGCCTCGAACCACCTTGTGGTTTACTCCATCCATACCCTGTATAAAGACGGGGACGAAATCAGCGCGGAGGATATTATCTCCGCCTGCTTCAAGCTGTTCCCCAAAAAATTCTCGCTGCGGACCTACCCCCAATGGCCCGACTCCGCACTGGTAGGCAGGAGACTGCATGACTGCGAAAAAAGCGGGTGGCTTACCGCCAGAATCGAGACTGGGTTCAAACTGACTGCAAAGGGAACCAGGCTTGCCGAAAGGGTTGCCAGGGAATTAGGTGTCGCAGTCCCCAAGAAGGAAAAGCCAAAGCAAGTTCACAAGTTGCAAGTTGCCGAGGCAAAGACTGTTGGCGAGATACAAGTTGACAAGTTACAAGTTACAGAGACGGCAGAACCTGCGTCTATCAAGCCTAAACCAGTGGAAGAGGCAAAGACCTCCGTTGTCGAAGCGCCCAAAGCGGTGGAAAAGGTTGTTGCGCCTGTAGTAAAGATTGCCCCCGTCAGACCAAAACCAGCGAAGAAGGCAAAGACTCCCGCTGTCGAAAAACCAAAGGCAGTGGAAAAGAAAGCCACCACGCCAGCAAAGCCTGCACCCGTCAAGCCGAAACCAGCGAAAAAAGCAAAGGCTCCTGTTGTTGAAACGCCAAAGCCGGTGGAGAAGAAAGCTGCCACGCCAGTGTCAAAGCCTGTACTTTCTAAACCGAAACCTGTGAAGAAGGTAAAGGCTCCTGTCAAAGCGCCAAAACCAGTGGAAAAGAAAGCTGCCACAACGGTTGAGAAACCTGCGCCTGCTAAACCAAAACCAGCGAAAAAAACAAAGGCTCCTGTTGTCAAAGCGCCAAAGCCAGCGAAGAAGGTAAAAAAGAAACAAGTTGACAAGTTACAGGTTACCGAGGTTGCGAAGCCCGCACCCGTCGTAAAACCTGCACCCGCCAAGCCAAAGGTCGAGAAGATAAAAGAGAAGCAAGTTGCCGAGGTCAAAGTTGCAAAGGCGGTAAAGCTCACGCCGGTCAAGCTGAAACCGGTGGAAAAGGCAAAGGCTCCTGCTGTTGAAACGCCAAAGCCAGCAGAGAAAAAAGCCGCTGCGCTGGCAGCAAAACCTGTGCCAGTCATCAAGCCAAAGGCGAAGGTCGTTCCGCCGTCCGTCGCCCCCCGTCAACTGTCCCTCCTCCCCACTGTCAGTACGGAGGAGAAGGCGCGGGCTGGGAAGTTCATCAAGATGATGGAAGCGTCGGACGCATATCGCATGTATAAAAAGAACGGCGCAAACGCAAATATCGGCGAGTTCGATTTCAGGAGTTTGCTGCTCTGCACCATGGAATCGTCGCATGAGACGCTGGCGAGGAACGTGGAATTGTTCAAAGGCTATGCGGAGATTTATAACCGTCAGGATTTGGTCACCTTCCTCACTTTTTGTCGGGAGAAGTTCGCGCATTTGCTCGTGCCTGAGAAAAAGGCAGCACGGAAATTGAAATAATAAAATCAGACCCTAAAGGTCTTGGAGACCTTTAGGGTCTTGCGAGGTAAAAGGAAATTGAATGGCTGGAAGTCGTAAACTACAATATGCCGACCGCGTGGCGCTGCAACAAGCCGACCAGGCAATCCGCAAGGATGTGCTGCGCGCGCTCGTGGAGGTCATCACCAACTGCAACGACAGTTATTCGCGTCTCGAACAGGCTGGGCAGGAAGCGGACGGCGAGATCGTCATCGAAGTGCGCCGCAAGCACCAGAACTCCATCATCCGCGTACGTGACCATGCCGAGGGCATGACCGACTCGCGCATGGACAAGGTGGTCGGCACCTATGGCGAAGCAACAAGCGGCTTGAAGGAAGACAAACACGTGCGCGGCATGTGGGGACGCGGTCTAAAGGATTCCATCTTCGGGTTGGGACATGGACACGTTTACTCGTTTCGCGGCGGATACTTTTATTCCTGTTCCCTGCTGATCAAAAACGGCGTGCCCACCTTCGAGTTGAACGATCCCGTCTGGGCAAACCAGTCAATACGCGAGGAATATGAAATGCCGCAGGGGAACGGAACCATCATCGAGGTCATCGTCTCGCGCGATGACGTGAAAGTGCCTCAATACGACAACCTGCGGAACTACCTGCAACGGCATTACGAACTTCGCCCCATCATGAGCGACCCGCAGCGCAAGATCATTTTGCGCGATCTGACGTCAGCTGGGAAAATCCGTCACGAGCACATCCTCAGCTACAAGTCGCCAAAGGGAGAAAAAGTCCTGAGCGAGGAACTGCTCATCGAGGGCTATCCCGTCACAGCGCAGTTGGAAGTCTTCAGGTCGGCAATCCAACTCTCCACAAGAGGCGAGGAAGGCGACTACGCCGACGGCGGTCTGCTGGTGGTCAGCAAGGGGACCATCATCTCGTTGACCATGCTCAAGTTCGAGAACGACCCGTACGCGGGATATTTCTACGGCTCGATCCAGTGCGATTATCTGCATGACCTGATGAAGAACGACGAACCCGTGCTGACCGCCACCCGCGACGGCATCAACTGGAGCCAGCCGTTTGCGAAGGCGTTGAAACTGGCGGTGGAAGAAAAACTCGAGCCGCTGGTCCAGGCGGAACGCAGGCACGCCATGCACGACGAACAGACCAAGCTCGATAAACGCCTGCGCCAAAAAATCGACCAGGCACTGCACGAGTTGAACATCATCGCGTTGACCGAACTAAGCGAAAGAAGGGATCGCGACAGCCTCGAAAAGCGGATCGAACTACCGCCCTCGGGAATTGGATTCGTCCCCGAGCGGGCTCACGTGCAAACGGGACAGACCATCACCCTCAGCCTGCTCGTCAAGTTGGTGGAGAACGCCAACGTAGGCGCGACCGCCACGGTTATCTCGAACAGCCCCGAGGTGATCGTTTTGAATCAGCAGGCGGTGATCCAGCCGCACAAGCATGATCCAACCATCGGGCAGGCGCGCATCAAAGTGGAAGGTCGTCAGGTCGGCGGCGAAGGGACGGTCACCGCCTACATCGGAAAACATCGGGCGCAGGTGCAGGTGCAAGTCCGCTCAAAAAAAGAAGCCATGCTCATCGAGCACGCAAAGTACAGCAACGCCCTTTTCACGGATATCAACTTCGACGACCGCATGGACCCACGCCAGCGCGTGTACTTTGACCGCGTCAATTCGAGCATCGTCATCGCCACCGCCGCGCCTTCGGTGAGACTCTACCTCGACGACCAGGACCGTCTCGACACCACCGTGCAGGGACAGGTGCTGCTGGCGGAACTTATCACCGAAGCCGTCTGCCGTGAGATCGCCCGTCACGGCGTGGAGATCGGACGCTTCCTCGCCCCCGAAGGCGCCGAAGCCGACGCCGTGCAGAATCACTTCATTCGGTTACAAAACCAGTACGCGCATTTGATCCACAAGTATATTGTGACGAAGGAGTGAGAAAAAATGGGCGTGCTGCTGCCGTCCGTACTGGACAAAGCATTCAAAGGAGAGTTGTGAGATGGATATTCCCACTATTGTTACCCTTGCAGTTACTATCATCCTCGCCTTACTTGGTTTCTTTGTAAAGTATCTTAATGACCTGAAGTTGACGCAAAGAAAAGAGCAGCTACGGCATGTAGAAAACCAATTGAGGGATTTCTAAGGTCCTCTGTTTGCGATTTCCCAGGCACTTTCACAAGGGTATGAATCATTCCGCAGTTTTTACCGACCTGGCATACCATATTGGGACCCTCCTGAATCAGATCCATCACGTGTAACAGCTCCAGAAGAAGTCGCTATTTTTCACTTATGGGCGAAGGAAGTATTCATGCCTTTAAATCGATAACTCATCCAAACTATTGTCAATCACTCGGATTTACTTGAAGAATCAGAATTTCCCAATTGCTTTTTAGAGCTCTTAGAGAGCGTTTTAAAAGTGGTCGAGTAAGATTGGAGAATGACTAAATTCAACCAAACCTACCCGACCGATCTCAAGTATACCGAATGGCAACAGATTTCGGAGTTTTTTCCAACTTTCCAAATGGGTCGTCCACCCAA
>JACRBJ010000054.1 GCA_016234555.1 Chloroflexota bacterium
GAGACCCATTCGGGCGGCTTCTCGCTGCGCTTGTTCGGGTCGGTGACAAGTTCCTCGGGTTTGGCTCCATGCTTGGCGGCAAGGGATTCCAACCACGCTACGGCGTCGTCCTGTTCCTGCGCCGATGCGCCAAGGCTTTCCACGGCGGGAGTGGGTTGCATGGGTTCCTGAGTTTGGGAATCCAAGCCGCTCAACCAGTCTGGAAGAGTGGCGGGTTCGGCGGCTTGGGGCGCCGACTCACTCAGCCAATCGGGAATGCTGGCGGGTTCAGCCTCTTGAGGCTTGTCCAATCCGCCAAGCCAGTCAGGGATTTCAGCGGGTTCGGCGGCTTCAGACTTGTCCAACCCACTCAGCCAGTCGGGGACATCCCCCGCCGGAGCGGATTCAACAGCCTCGGGTTTGTCCAATCCACTTAACCAGTCGGGGACATCCCCCGCCGGAGCGGATTCAACAGCCTCGGGCTTGTCCAATCCACCCAGCCAGTCAGGGACATCCCCTGCCGGGGCGGATTCAACGGCTTCGGATTTGTCCAACTCGTTCAGCCAGTCAGGGACTTTGGCTGGTTCCACGGCTTGTGGCTTTTCTTCAAGCCCACTAAGCCAGGCGGAGGTGGCGTCCATTGGTTCGGGTTCAGCGGGAGCTTGTGATGCCCCCTTTAGCCAGTCGGGGACGGATTCTTCTTTCGCGCCGGCCTGGGTGTTATCCATCAGCCAATCGGGAATGTCTATGGTCTGCGCGGGCTCGACCGGGGCGGGGGCCGCGTTGACGGGTTCCTGTCCCTTGAGCCAGTCGGGAATGTCAGCCGGGGTAAGCCCGCCGCTGGCGGATTCCTCGTCGAAGATCGAAGTGGGTTGTTCCGGTCCAGTGGACGTACCCCAGCCTGCCTGACGGAGGAAGTCGGGGATTCCCTCTTCCGCCTGTGGAGCCGGCGGCGTCACATTCGAGGAGGCAGATTTGAGCCAGTCCGGTTCGCTGGCGGCAACGCCGGCGGCGACTGCGGAAGCGGCGGTTCCAGCTCCGAGGGAGGGAGTCCACGGTTGGGCGGGTTCCTCCCCGCCTTTGTATTCGAGCCTTTCCAGGCTGATCGATGCATCGGAGACTTCGTGTGACAGGAAGACCGAGCCTTTTGCAAAGGTGGCGTAGGGGTCAAGTTCCCCGACGCGCATTCGATAAACCTGGGTGCTTTCCGCCATTGCAGTTCCGGGCAGAAGGTCGACCATGATGCGGTTGGCGTCGAAGCAGTAGAGATAACGCTTGAGCAGTTGGGCGCACATGTCCGAAGCATCCGCCTTCTGTCCGCTGCGGAAGTAGGCGCGCGCCAGCAGGACTTGCATATCGGCACGGTCGGATTCCTGCGCAAGCACGGCGCGGATTTCGACAATGGCTTGCGGGTATAACTCGCCCTGTACGTACAGGTTTGCCAGCGCGCCACGTGTCATGCGGATTCTGGGCGGTTCCATCCCGTCGCGGCGTCCGTACAATCTTTGAAGTTCGCCCTGAATGGCGGCATTGGCAGACTGGGTCTCGTAGGCGCGTTCCATGTGCCAGATGGCGTCATCCATTTTTCGTTCTTCATCGCAGATGATGCTCATCCCAACGTGCGAAACAAAATCGTCCGGTACCGACATCAAAACGCGGCTGAAAACATCCACCGCTTCGGTGTATCGCTTTGCTTCGAGGTATGCCTTGCCGAGCAGGCGGTAGGTTGCGAGGTGTTTGGGGAAGGTCCTTAATATGTGGTGACAATGCGCAATCGCCTCGTTCGTATGCGACTGATCGATGAGGGTTTCGATTTCACGATTATAGATTCTCAAAGAAACTTTTGCCATTGCCATTTTCCTGGATTCAAGAAATTAATTTGCAGGTTTTGCACTATTTTACTCGTAAAACAGCGGTAGCGGCGGTACAAATTCATCGCTAAACTGGTATGCGGAGAGTACATTGGTACGGGCTTCCGCCAGTTTTTTCTCGTCATTTGCATGGATTTCGAACAGCGTTTCGCCCGCTTCGACCTTGTCCCCAACTTTTTTGTGGATGAGGAAGCCGACGGCGTGGTCGATGGGATCGCCCTTTTTGGCGCGACCCGCTCCCAGCGTGACCGATGCCTCGCCCACAATTCGGGCGTGGACTTGGGAGATGAATCCGCTGCGAGGGGATTTAACCGCCTCGACGTATTTCGCCCACTCGAAGCGGCTGACATCGTCGACGTAGGAGGCATCCCCGCCCTGAGCTTGGACCAATACGCGGAGTTTTTCCAGCGCGCTGCCGTCGTCGATGCACTTCTGCGCCATCGCCCGTCCTTCATCCAAATCCTTTGCGCGTTGACCCAGCACCAGCACGTGCGCCGCAACGTGCAGGCAGTGTTCGTAATAGTCGTGCGGGGCGCGTCCGCGCAGGAGTTCGATGGCTTCGATCATTTCGAGGGAATTGCCCACCGCCGAGCCGAGCGGCTGGTTCATGTCCGAAAGCAGGGCGACGGTTTTGCGTCCTGCCAGCCGACCGATGTCCACCATCAAATCGGCAAGGACGCGGGCTTCTTCGAGGGTTTCCATGAAAGCGCCGAGACCGGTCTTCACATCTAGCACAATTGCCTGCGCGCCCGCCGCGATTTTCTTCGACATGATCGAGGAGGCGATCAACGGCATGGACGGCACTGTGCCGGTCACGTCGCGCAGGGCGTACATTTTTCCGTCCGCTGGCGCGAGGTCGAGCGATTGCCCGGTGAGGACGATGCCTTTTTCCTTGAGCTGTTGTTTGAATTCGTCGGTGGATAAATCCACGCGGTAGCCGGGGACGGATTCCAGCTTGTCGAGCGTGCCGCCGCTGAAGCCGAGTCCGCGCCCGGACATCTTGCCGACGGGCAAGCCGCAAGCCGCGACCATCGGCATGACCGAGATGCTGGTTTTGTCGCCGACGCCGCCGGAGGAGTGCTTGTCCACGGCGATATCCACCACTTTGGAAAGATCAAGCACCTGCCCGGAGCGAGCCATGGCGAGGGTAAGGTCGGCTGTCTCGAAAGGGGTCATTCCGTTTAGGATGACAGCCATTGCAAAAGCGGCTGCCTGATAATCTGGAATTTCCCCGTTGGTAAAGCCTTTGATGAAGAACTCGATTTCCTGCGATGTCAGTTCCTGTTTATCGCGTTTCTTGATAATGATGTCTACCGCGCGCATCTAGAATCTCCTTGTCTGATTCTATTTTATCGCAGAATGGAAGGCGGAGAACAACAAATGAGGGATGAGAAGTGAGGAACAAAAAACAGCGAATTTTTTGCGTTTGCGGTTTTACTCATCACTTGTTACTCGTTTCCATTTTTTATCTCTTCACCACCTTCTGCCCCTCTTTACCATCCTGTACCGCCCAACCCAGCGCGGAGATTTGACCGCGCAGGCGGTCTGATGCGGCGAAGTCCTTTCGGTCACGGGCAGCTTTTCTTTGCTCGAGCAGGTCGAGGATTTCGGCGGGTGGCGCGTCGTCTGCGGGTTGATTCGCCTGACGGAGCATTTCCCAAACGTCAGGGCGGATTCCCTCTTCGAGGCTGGCAGGCATCTCAAACTGTCCCAACTCGCTGAGCAGAAACTTCGCGCCGGCGGGATGGATTTTCATGTCATCGGATTTCAACACCGACACAGAACTGACCCCGCTGACTTCGCAGCACCCCGCCTCGAAATCTACAATCACGCCCGAATGTTCGTCCAACCCCACCACGATATTTTCCGCAGGCAAAAGGCTGCGCCACTGCTCGAAGCGTTCGATTCCGAAGAAACAGCGGCTGGTATCGAGGTCGATGCCGCCGTCGGCGTTGTTCCAATGCGGGACGAAGGAAAGGTCCATGCCGTAATCTGTAAACAGGTCGAGTCCGCGTTTGGTGTGGACATCCTCGCCGACCTTGTAGACTTCGTAGACGGGCAATGCCCACGCGCCGATGGAGATGGTGGCGGCGGAGGCAAAGACCAAAGTCGCGCCCAGCCTGTGCCTCGCGCGGATGATGTCCCAGGCGAGAGTGTCCTTCAACTGGCGGACGGCGTAGCTGGGGCTGCCCGGCCCCATGAAGATCAGGTTTGCGGTGAGCAGGGGTTTTAAAATTTCGGGATTATCCGGGCTGAACTCTGTCCCTTTTTTACGCGCGGGGACGAGGTCGATCGTCGGGTTGTAGTTTTGCAGGCGGGTTTGGAGGAAGTCCGCCACGCGTCCAGCCACCTGCGGGGAGTTCAACTCGAAGCCGGCTGTCGTTTCCATTACGGCAATCCGCAACGGGGAAGGGATGTGGCGCGCCAGCGACTCGAAGATGCGCCCGCCTGCCAGTGAAGTCTCCCCCGAGCCGAGAAATGCAATTCGTCCAATAGTCATGCTAATTGGATGATGCGTTGATTTGGTCTATTACATTCAAAAAGGTTTCGTTGTCGGGGATGTCGGTCATGTTCGAGCCGTAGTGCAGGTAGCGGATTCGCCCATCGGGGTCGATGACGCAGTTCAGCGGCATTCGCCCAAGTTTGAAGAGGTTCACTTCCTGCCGGTACATGCGCGGGACGCTGGCTTTGGGATCGGGCAGACCGATATAGGGAATCCTTTCCTTTTGCCAATATGCCTGAAAGGAACTTGCGTTGTCTGTCCCAATTGCCAAAATCTCCGCGCCGCGTGATGCAAATTCGGAATAGCCGTCTCTCATGCGCGCCAACTGCGCGCGGCAGTATGGTCACATGAAACCGCGCAGGAAGGCAAGGACAACGGGCTTCTGTCCGCGATAACTGGAAAGGCGGATGGGACTTCCGTTGACGTCGGTCAGTTCGAAGTCGGGGGCGGGTTCGCCGGGGGTGAGGAGTTGGGGTTTTGTGTTCATTGCTGAGGATATTGTAGCACTTCCTTCAAAAATTCAATCGTCGCAGCGGCAGTCTGTAACCATTGTTCTTCGGCGGAGATGGTCGCTGGCCTGTCGCCTTCCTGCGGTCCGTATGACCCGAACTGGGCGTGGTTGCCGCCCTCGATCACAACGTATCGCGTGTCGGCTGGCAGCAGGGACTTTTTCTCTTCAAAGGTTTTCATTCCCGCCATGTCATTTGTCCCATAGATCGAAAGCACTTTGAGATTTGCGTTCTTAAGTGAGTCGTCCGCAGGATAGGAGGCGAAAAATATAATGCCGTCCAGTTGTCTCAAATGGTCTTTGGCAAAAACGGAAGCCATCGCGCCGCCGAGGGAATGTCCACCGACGGCCCAATTTTGAATCTCTGGATGTTCCGCCTGCACCTGTGCCGCCACATTTATGTCAAAGAAAGCCATATTGAGCGGCACATGCACGAGAGCCACAAAATACCCATTTTCAGCGATCATCCGCAAGACAGGCGCGTAAGCCCGGTAATCCACACGTCCACCGGGGTAGAAGATAAACCCCGCGGTGGGGGGTGTTTCCACAGGCGTAAACGTGAAAACGCTGTCTTCCTGTTTTACTTCGAGCAGCGAATCCGATTTCAGGGCTTGCAGAGCAGGGTCGCCCGCAGGGTAGGCGTCGTTTGCCCAAAAGATAAATGCCGCTGATGCGACGACCAACACCGCGAGCAGAACAGACACAACCCACTTCAAAATTTTTTTCATGTTATCCATCCTTGTTTGCAAGTTCCCTTGCCATCCTCCAGACTTCGTCGAACATTTCCACAGTCAGTTTTCCCGTCAACGTGTTTTGCTGGCTGGGGTGATAAGAGCAAATCAAGTGCAAAGGATGAAGGATCAAGGATGAAGGATGAATTAGATAATCGGCACCGTGGGAAAACCTTAAACCGCGAACCGAGAATATTTTGGAGATGCCGTCGAAGGCGATCTTTCCCAAACAGACGATGACCTTCGGCTGGAGGATTTCAATCTCGCGCTTGAGGTAGGGCTGACAGGTGGTCAACTCTGCGGGTGTGGGCTTGTTATCGGGCGGGGCACATCGTCCCGAGGCGGTCATGTACATGCCGCGGAGAATCATCCCGTCGGTTCTCGACTCCGCCCCAGGCTGATTCGCGAACCCAGCCCGGTACAAGGCTGGAAACAAAAATCCGCCCGAAGCGTCGCCGGTGAACTGGCGTCCCGTGCGGTTGGAGCCGTGTGCACCGGGAGCGAGTCCCACCACGAGGACGCGTGCCTTCGGGTCGCCAAAGCCGGGGACAGGCTTTCCCCAATAGTCCTGGTCGCGGTACGCCTTGCGCTTGACCCGCGCCACTTCCTCGCGCCATTCCACAAGGCGCGGACATTTGCGGCATTGGATGATTTCCTGGTTGAGTAAATCAAGGGGATGCAAAATAAACTCCGTAAAAAGACCTGACAGAAGCCCTGTCAGGTCTGGATTCTACTTGATCTATAGCCGTCGCTTTATTTGGTATTCTCGAGCACATCCAACAGGGCTTCGTATTCCTCCTCGCAGTGGGAACACATGTCCAGATGCTCGCGGACGAGGGGCATCAGCTTTTCGGCGTCGTGCGATTCAACTTCCTGTTCGACGAACTCGTCGAGGCGGTTGAACATTTCGTCGCAGGACATGTCTTCGGCGCGGACATCTTCGAGGATGCGCAGGAACTTGACGATGACTTCGTCCTGCAATTCCTCCTTTTTTTGAGGTGCGAAAAAGTCTCGAATATGTTGAAGAAGATTTTTTCTATTCATGATGAAAATTTGACGGCTAATCTGATATTAATCTTACCTGCTCTCGAAAGCCATCAATAAATCCTGGGGGGTGAGGTCCTCAAGTGCGAGACGTTTTTTCAGGCGCAGGCGGGCATCGTGCAGAAGTTTGTAGAGGGCGTTGCGGTTCGTCTTCATGCGTTTTGTCGCATCCTCCATTGGCACATCCTGTAGACCGAGCAGCACGAGCGCTTCGCGTTGCTTGGGAGTCAGTTCCTCCTCCAAAATGCGGCGGACGCGGGCGAACATGTCGGCGCGTTCGGCTGCGGATTCGGGAGAGGCTTGGGAGTCAGCCAGCAGACCGGGGGGCGGGGGAGTATCCTCGTTTTCCGTGAGTTCATCCAGCGAGGAGTCCCGCCAGCGCTTGCGCCGCAATTCGGTCAGCGCGAGGCGGATGGCAATCTTATGCACCCAGGTGGTGAACATGCTGCGTCCCTCGAAGCTATCCAGTTGATCGAGGACGCGCAACAGGGTGTCCTGGGTCACTTCCTCCACAAGCGGCTCGAAGAGAGGGGAATCCGAGGGCAGCCAGCGGGTGAGCGCGTAGGGCAATCCCTTTTGGATGACTTCCCTCAGGTCGTGGAGCGCTTCTTCGTGCGCCGCGCCGGAAGAGCGGAGGTCTGCAAGCCAGGATTCATTGGTGCGTGTGCTCATGATGTTTGCATTATAAAAGAAAACAGCTTGTGAAATTGAATTCTTATAAAACTATGAGACTCTTGGGTGCGCGCAAGCCCTGTCAGGCAATTTGCTCCCTGCGCCGTCCCCGGCACAGGATTTACCCGCAACAAGCCGCCGGGGACGGCGGCTTGAGCGAGACGTTGCTTGAGCATAAACGCGTGCGGTTTTTGCTTTTCGTGGTTTAATATCGGGGAACGTCAATTTCATCCCACGGAGAGAGCCATGCTCAATATCGAAAAAGTGGATACCGGGAATAAAGAACAGGTCAGGCGTTTTGTGCAACTTCCATACCGCATCTATGCGGATTGTCCGCAGTGGGTTCCGCCGCTGGACATCGACGCGTACAACCAGTTGAACCGCAAGAAGCACCCCTTTCACGAGCATTCGGATGTGGATTTCTTTTTGGCGGTGCGCGATGGGCGTGATGTGGGACGGATTGCCGTCATCGAGAATAAACCGTTCAACCAGTACCACGATGAAAAGACGGCGAACTTTTACCTCTTCGATTGTGAGGACGACCTCGAAGCGGCGACAGCCCTTTTCAACGTCTGCTTTGAGTGGGTGAAATCCCGCGGCTTGGACCTGGTCGTCGGTCCCAAGGGGTTGGGTCCGCTGGATGGGTACGGAGTTTTGGTCTTCGGGCAGGAGCATCGTCAGACCATGACCATGCTTAGTTACAACCATGCCTACTACCAGCAATTGATCGAGGCGCAGGGCTTTGAAAAGGAAGTGGATTTTGTCTCATGCTACCTTCCCGCCGATAAGTTCAAGATGCCCGAGCGCGTGCAGAAAATTGCCGAACGGGTGATGCAGCGCGGTCATTTGGATGTCAAGCGTTTCAAGAACAAAAAGGAGTTGATCTCGTGGGCACCCCGCATTGGGAAGGCGTACAACGATGCCTTCGTGAACAACTGGGAATATTATCCGCTGACCCAGCGCGAGATCGATTTTGTGGTCGAGAACATCATGACCGTTGCCGACCACCGGCTGATCAAGATCATTGTCCACGGCGAGGATGTGGTCGGTTTTCTGTTCGCCTTCCACGATGTCTCCACTGCCTTGCAGCGCGCCCGCGGAAAGCTGTTCCCGTTTGGGTTGATCGATCTCCTGCTGGAGATGAAACGCACGAACTCGGTCGCCGTCAACGGCATGGGAATCCTGCCGGAGTTTCAGGGACATGGCGGCAATGCCCTTCTATATTACGCAATGGGCAGGACCCTGCTGGAGTTCAGTCAATTTGTCCATGTGGAGATGACCCAGGTCGCCGAGACCGCCGAACAGATGCGCGCTGATTTGAAGAACCTGAACGGCGTGGAGTACAAGAATTACCGGGTGTATCGAAAGAAGATATAGCGCCTATTTGAAGGTTCTGTGAAAACTTGCAGAAGTCGATAACCACACTTCAAAGAAGAAATGAAGGCTTCGGAAGTCTGGAATAAGCGGCAAACCTTTTTTGAGGCACGGGAATTCTCCTTTTGAATGTTTTGTTTGGCTGCAATTATGAATTTCAGTAGACTATCATTTTGACTGTCACGTGATTATTACGATCATCAATTGCTACTCCAGTTGATATTTTGAATTGACCTTGTTGCAAGTACGCCTTGAAATAATCACGACCTGGATTTGGCTCATTCCCCTCCCAATTATTGCTTTCAAGAATTGTCACGATCTCAGCATAGACCTCCTCCTGGGTGTAGTTGTTGATTGGTTCATATACTATGAGTACGTGCGGGTAAACTGGTTTGCCCATCGCTTCACCTCCATCGTCAGTCCACCTCCTAACTTCCTTTCCCTTCGTGAGTTGCAGGACTGAGGCTGCGTCCTCTATTGCTCGCAGTTCAGCCGATTTGCAGCCGCTTAGGAAGAACAGGGAGATGATCAACATCAGCCCGATCACCAACAGGGTTTTGGGCTTGCGTGTCTTTTTCATGGCTTTGCTCCTTTGTTTTGATTTGCTATGTTGTGCGCGTATTTCATGGATTTATTCTCGCAATTCCCCGAACGACAATGGCGCAGGCTGGGGTGTTTCATCCTGACAATGCGCATCCTACCATGCCCCCGCAATTTTGTGACCTGTAACCGTTTACAGGTATTCGGCGCGGTCTTGTCTAGATTATCTGACTATCTCAAAGACCTCTCGTCAGATATTGCGTTTGACGTCGGCAAGGTATAATCCTCCGCATCAACGCAGTCTAACCAACTGCACAACCATCAAACTACCAAACGAATCAAACAATGAACATCACACTTGCATTAGGCGGCGGCGGAGCCAAGGGCAACGCCCATCTTGGCGTCATCCGCCGCCTCGAAAAGGAAGGGTACAAAATCCGCTCGGTGGCGGGGACCAGCTTCGGGGGCATCGTCGCCGTCCTCTACGCTTCGGGACACACCGCCGACCAGATCGAGGAAATCTTCACCTCCACCGATCAGGGCAATTTGTACGCACGTGACTCGCGCGATGGTCCATCCCTGCTGGGGCTGGCGGGCGTCCGCAAACTGCTCGATTCCGTTTTGGGCGAGAAGACCTTTCAAGACCTGAAAATCCCCTGCGCCGTCACCGCCGTGGATGTGAAGACCGGCACCGAGGTGGTCATCTCGAAGGGACTCCTGCGCGACGCTGTCCTCGGCACCATCGCCCTGCCCGGCATCTTCACCCCCATGCGCCTGGACGGCTGGGAGTTGATGGACGGCGGCGTCCTCAACCCGGTGCCTGTCAGCGTGGCGCGGATGCTCTCGCCCGACCTGCCCATCGTCGCCGTCACCCTCAACGACCCGCTCGACACGCCGCTCCGCACCTACAATATTCCCATGCCGTCCATCGTTCCAAAACAAATCACCGAGCGGCTGTTCCGCACGCACCTTGCCCAGACCTTCGATATCTTCATGCGCGCCGTCGATTTGAACAGCCGCGCCGTGGCGCATTACCGCCTCGAAGCCGACGCCCCCGACGTGGTCATCCGCCCGAAGGTGCAGGATATTGGTCTGCTCGACAAGGTGGTCATCAAGGATGTGGCAAGACTCGGCGAGCAGGCGGTCGAGGAAGTCCTGCCGCAATTGAAGAAAGCCACTTCCTGGTCGAGCCGCGTGAAAAAGACTCTCTTCGGAGGAAAATCATGAGCCGCGACCTGCGAAAATATATGCGGGATACGAACGTGCGCCTGATCGTTGGCGCAATGCTTCTGCTTTTCATCGTCGGTGACGGGTTGATCTGGCGCATCTACGGAGGGGGTGCGGCGGTGATGGGTCTGCTTTGCATCCTTGCCGCCCTTGCGCCGGTTGTGTTGATTCTCCTCCTACTCGGACTCTTGGATTGGGTTGTCAAACGTGCCAACCGCGACTGACACCAAACTCGTCATCTTCGACGGCTGGACGCTGCGAGTCCACGCCCCCGCGAATCGGCTGGCTGCTCCGCGAATGCTGGTCCTGCTCCACGGCTGGACCGGCGACGAAAACTCGATGTGGGTCTTCACCAAACGGCTTTCCCCAAACTACTGGATGATCGCGCCGCGCGCACCGCACGCCGCCGAACCGAGCGGGTTTTCCTGGCGACCGATGCAAGTTGGCGCCTTTGGCGGACCCAGTCTCGAGATGCTTTCTCCCGCCGCCGGCGGGTTGATCCAGCTCATCGACGGCTACTCAGCTTCGGTCGGAGTCGATTCAACCCAGTTCGACGTGATTGGATTCAGTCAGGGCGCGGCGATGGTCAACGTGCTGGGGATGCTCCATCCAAATCGAATCCGCAAGATGGCGGTGCTGGCTGGCTTTGTCCCCGCCGGACTGGAGGAGGCGGTCCACAAAAAGCCGCTGATGGGGAGGCGCGTTTTCGTGGCGCACGGCACGCGGGACCAGATGATCCCCCTCGACCGCGCCTACGCGTCGATGGCTTTGCTCGAACAGGCTGGGGCGCAGGTCACGTATTACGAGGAAGAAGTGGGGCACAAACTGGGCGCGGCTGGCATGCGCGCCCTTGAAAATTACTTGCAGGATTAATCCTTTCTCATTCCGCCGTTGACGCTCCTTTTGTTTGCAGGTATCCTTTTACCTTAGACTTTCCTTTTGTCCGTAAGTTCTCAAAATTCGCGTGGATTGGCGCAGATTAGCGGATAAAAGCGAAACTCCCATATCGAATTTTCAAGGTGAAGAAAGATGCATATTTTCTCCCGTCGTGATTTTTTGAAGGTCGCAGGTTTGGGGCTGGGCGCGCTGGCGTTCCGCCCGATCAAACTGCTCGATATCTATTATGAAAAACTTTACGCACCGAAGCGCCTGCCGCAGTTCCCCGCGAGCGAGGTCATCGCCAGGCTGACGGACGATACCGACGTGCGAAAAATGCCTTCTCCTGTCGATACCGCCGGCATGGATACCTCCCTCGGCGTTTTGCGCGCCGACACACTCATCCCGTGGGAACGCGAGGTCATTGGCAGCGTGCCGGCTTTGGTGAATCAAAAATACCTGGAGACCGCGCAGGGATACATTTGGTCCTCACGCTTGCAGCCCACGAAAAACCTGCCGAACACGCCCATCGCCGAGATGCCTGCCGGGCAGGCAGGCTTTTGGGCGGAAGTGACCGTCCCGTATGTTGACCTGACGGTTGACGGCGTGATCGCCTCACCGTGGATGCAGGATCACATTGCCTATAATTTCCCGCCGCGCGTGTATTACGGGCAGGTCATCTGGATCGACCAGATTCGCACGGTCAACGGTTTCCCCGAATACCGCTGGAACGAAGACGCGAACGGTCACGGCTATGGCTACGGCGCGTACGGCGAATTCTTCTGGCTCGACGGCGCCGGCGTCAAGGTCTTGACCGACGCCGACGTTGCGCCCATCAGCCCGGAGATCGATCCCAACGAAAAGAAGATCGTGGCGAGCGTCACCTACCAAACCCTGTCCTGCTTCGAGGGTGGCAACGAGGTCTATTTCTGCCGCATCGCCAGCGGGCAAACCTACGACGCCTTTGGCGAGAGGTCGGACGAGCTTGCCACCCCCGTCGGTGACCTTTACACCCACTGGAAGATCATCTCCAAGAACATGACCGCCGGCGACTCGCAGGCTGGCTATTCCACGCCCGCCGTCCCGTGGAATACGTTCATCAGCGGCGACGGCATCGCCATTCACGGCGCGTTCTGGCACAACGACTTCGGCGAACGACGCTCGCATGGCTGCATCAACGTCAAACCCGAGGATGCCAAGTGGATCTTCCGCTGGACGACTCCCTATATTTCCCTGGTGCAAAGCGAGACGCGCATGACCTGGCCCGATCACGGTACGGTAACGACTGTGACGGAATTGAAGGCATAATTTTACAAAAGAGAGCAGACCCTAAAGGTCTTGCAAGACCTTTAGGGTCTTTTTCAAAATTTTACGAGGTGTCGAATGGATATTTCTCAAATATCAGTCGGGCTAGCCTTCCTTGCGGGGCTGGCATCCTTCCTTTCGCCGTGCGTCTTTTCACTGGTCCCCGCCTACGTGGGCTACCTCGGCGGACTTGCCGCCGGCGGGCAGGAGGGTAAATCCAACCGCTGGTTGACTTTCAGTCACGGGCTTGCCTTTGTGCTTGGGTTTAGTGTGGTCTTCGTCCTTTTGGGCGTGGCTGCCTCTTTTGCGGGCGGATTGCTTTTCGACCTGCGTTACTGGTTGAGCAAGATCGGCGGCATTGTCGTGGTCATCTTTGGCTTGCACATGATCGGCGTTTTTCACATCCCCTTTCTGGCGTACGACACCCGTGTCCAGCAGGCTCCCGACCCGAAGTTGGGCTACCTCTCGTCCGCGCTGATGGGGGTATTCTTCTCGGCGGGCTGGTCTCCCTGCGTGGGACCCGTGCTCGGCGCGATCCTCACGCTGGCATGGAACGGAGGCTCGATTTCCCTCGGCGCGACTCTGCTTTCCGCCTATTCCATTGGCTTGGGGATTCCCTTCCTCGTGGCGGCGCTCGGCATCGGCTGGGTGACGGCCATCCTGCGAAAATACAGCAAGACCATGCGCTACGTCGAAATCGCAATGGGCGTCATTCTTGTCGTCATCGGCGTGCTGCTTTTTACCGGCACCTTCGAGTTGATCGCCCAGCAGGGTCAGTTCTTCTTTATTGATTTTGGGATTTGATATTGATCCAGACTTTAGGCCTGACAGGTTTAAAAAACACGGATGCTGATATCCAAAACATCTTTGGAAACCCGTCAGGTCTTTTGATTTATAGGAACCCCTATGCTCAATGTGACCCTCTACACCCGCAAGGGATGCAAGTTGTGCGATGAAGTAAAGGAAGAACTGAACGATTTACAGACCAAATATCCGCACCGGCTGGCGGAGGTGGATATCGAAAGCGACTCTGCGCTGATGGAAACCTTCGCGCTGGAGATTCCCGTCGTCGAGGCGGGACCTTACCGGTTGAAGGCTCCCATCACCCGCCAGAAACTGGAGATGACCATCGGCGCCGCCTCCGATAGAAAGAGCCAGCTCGAACAACTCGGCGATCCCGAGTACCTGATGAAAGTAAAGAGAGGAAAACTAGTGACCCCCGGTGACCGCATCTCGTTTTGGATTTCCCGCCGCTACCTGCTTTTGCTGAATTTATTCATGCTCTTTTACGTGGGACTGCCCTTCCTCGCGCCGTCCCTGATGAAACTGGGATGGGAACTGCCTGCAAAGGCGGTCTACCGCATTTACAGTCCGCTTTGCCATCAGTTTGGTTTTCGGTCTTTCTACCTTTTTGGGGAGCAGGCTTTCTATCCGCTGGCGGAAGCGCGTATCGACGGAGTTAAAACCTTCGAGGAGGTGAGCGGCATTCCCCGCCTCGACGACCCATACAGCATCACCCGCTTCGATGCGCGAAAGTATGTCGGGGATGAGGCGGTTGGCTACAAGGTGGCGCTTTGCGAACGCGACGTTGCCATCTATATAGCCATCCTGTTCTTTGGGATCATCTTCGGCTTGACGGGTCGCCGCATCAAGCCCCTGCATTGGATGTTCTGGCTTTTGCTTGGGCTGGGTCCCATTGGCTTGGACGGATTCTCCCAACTCTTTAGCCAGTTCAATTGGGAATGGCTTGCCGCGATGATCCCGTATCGCGAAAGCACGCCGTTCCTGCGGGTGCTGACGGGCGCGCTCTTCGGGCTGTTCACCGCCTGGTTTGCCTATCCCAACATCGAAGAGTCCATGAACGAGACGCGCCAGTATTACATCAAAAAATTTGCAGCAATCGAGGCTTCTAAATAATGTCCTTTCACGAAATCAACGGCTTGCGCTATTACAGCTTCGAGATTTTTTCCGACGCGGTGATGCAGGCGGTTTTCACGCGACGCGGTGGAGTGAGCCCCGCCCCGTGGCAGTCGCTCAATTTGGGTGGCTCGGTGGGGGATGATCCCGCGCATGTAGCTGAGAATCGACTGCGTGTGTTCAACGCTTTGGGACGCCCCCCCAAATCCATTCACGACGTCTGGCTGATCCACAGCACGGACATTGTCTACGCTGACAGCCCGCGTCCGCTCGCTGCACCCCCGCCGCGCGCCGACATTATCTTCACCGACAACCCCGATGTCTCGCTGTTCATGCGCTTTGGCGATTGCGTGCCGATCCTTTTCCATGACCCCGTCAGAAAAGTTATCGGGATCGCCCACGCTGGATGGATGGGAACCCTGCGCGGGGTCGTCGGCGCAGCGGTGCGGGGGATGCGGGAGCGCTATGGATGTCATCCCAAAAATATCGTGGCGGGCATCGGTCCCTGCATCGGCATCGACCATTACGAAGTCGGCGCAGAAGTCGTCTCGCAGTTCAGTGAGAAATATCCGCAGGACGCCGGGCAAATCCTGCAATCCAGAAACGGCGGCACGTATCTCGACCTGTGGGCGGCAAACGAACTTCAATTGAAGCGCGCCGGCGTGGAGCAGGTACAGGTTTCGGGCGTCTGCACGGCATGTCATCTGGACGACTGGTTCTCGCATCGCGCCGAAAAGGGAAAGACGGGTCGTTTCGGCGCGTTGATGGCGTTGCATCCGTGATTGCTCCCACCGCCATCCCCCGGCGAAAGGGATGCGGGGTAAAATTGACGCATGGAGAATCTGGTTCAAACCATTCGGGAAAAATATCTGCAAACCCTCGACATAATTGCGGATGCGGCTCGTAGTTCGGGACGCAGCCCGGAGGCGGTCAAACTGGTGGTGGTCACGAAGACCCAGCCGCTCGAAATTGTCCGCGCCGCCATCGAGGCGGGAGTGAAGATTTTGGGCGAGAATTACCCCGAAGAGGGTGTCATGAAAATTCAATCTCTGCGCGAATTTTCTGCGGTAGAATGGCACATGATCGGTCATGTGCAAAGCCGCAAGGCGCAGCTTGTGCCGGGGAACTTTAACTTGTTACATTCGCTGGACAGTTTGAAACTTGCGAAACGATTGGATCGGTTTTGCGCCGAAGCGGGAGTTGTGCTGCCCGTCCTGCTGGAATTCAACGTCGGCGGCGAGGAGAGCAAATCGGGCTGGCTGGCTGGCGACGAGACGCTTTGGTCCCCGCTGCTGGAGGAACTTGGCGCGGTGATCGCCCTGCCCAACCTGCGGGTGCGCGGCTTGATGACCATGCCGCCCCTCGGCTCCGACCCCAATTTCTCGCGTCCCTTCTTTCAAAAGTTGAAGCGTTTGCAGGAATATCTTGCGGCGCAATTTCCACAGGCTGATGTTTCGGAGCTTTCCATGGGAACCAGCAGCGACTACGAAGCGGCTGTGCGCGAAGGAGCCACCATGGTGAGGATCGGCACCGCCATTGTCGACGCAAGACATTACACTACATAGCGCCGCCATAAAAGATGAAACGTAATCGCGATTTTTTGCTTGTAATTCCACCAATGTGCCTGGTAAACCATGTGCCAGGCGGTAACACGGAGGCTTGATGGATGTTTCGGCGTTGATCTTTGTGGTAAACACGCTTGGCAATATTTTCGTCTGGATCGTGGTTGCTTCGGTCCTGCTTTCGTTTATTCTCCCGCCTTATCATCCCGTGCGCGAGGCGCTGGACCGCATTGTCGAGCCTTTTTTGAATCCGATCCGCAGTATCGTGCCTCCGTCCGGGATGTTCGATTTCAGCCCCGTGGTATTGATCATCCTGATCCAGGTTGTAATGTGGATTTTGAAAGCTATTCTTGTTTCCTTGAGTTGAGGTGAATCATGTCCAGAAAATATGAACTCCATAGCGGTCAACGAGGTTCTGCTATCGGTGTGCGAGTCACGCCGCGCGCCAGCCGCAACCAGATCGTGGGCGTGTTGAACGACAACACGGTCAAGGTGCACCTGGTTTGCGATCCTTCGGATGAGGAGATCAACACCGAGTTGATTGCCTATTTTGCCGAGGTGTTGGGTGTGCCGAAATCCCGCGTGGAAATCGTCGCCGGCAAAAACGGCAGGGACAAGCTGGTCTCCGTCCTCGATATGGACGTGCAGACGGCGCACCAGCGCGTGCTGGCGCACATGGAATAATACGGGGCTTTTGCAGGCTCGTATTCCCCAAACAAAAAGTCGCCTGTCATCGGGACAGGCTGCTTTTTGTTTCAGTCGCTTGTTGCGTTGTTAATCCTCCCGCTGCAGCTCTTGGCGGCGGGGACGCCGCCGGGAGCGGGTTAATCGGATAGTCACTTATTGCGCCGTGCCGTACAGCCGCCTGTAGATGACGTAAATCTCGTAGATGTTTCGGATGTAGTTGCGCGTCTCCTCGAAGCGGACCGTTTCCAGGAACAGGTCTGGGTCATCGCCGGCGAGTCGCTTCCAGTCCTGGGCGTTGCCGGGTCCGCCGTTGTAGGCAGCCAGCGCGGCGTAGAGGTCGCCATCCAGCAGGTCGCGGTTCTTTGCGAGATAATGAGTCCCAAATGCCACGCTGACGTCCGGGCGGTACAAATCCCCTTCGTCGTAGTTCTGGGGCCAGCGAAGCTGCGAGACGATCTGTCCGCCTGTTGAGGGGATGATCTGCATCAGCCCGCGTGCGCCCGCGCCCGATTCGACGAATCCTTCAAAGAGGCTTTCCTGTCGCACCACGCTAAAGATGAAGAGGGGATCGAAACCGTTGGTCTGGGAATCGGGAATCACCAACTCTGAATAATACAATCCATAGCGGATGCGGCTGAAATAGGGCGGGGCCATCATCGACTCGGTGTGCTCGTCCAGCCCGGCGAGGGTCAGCACCTGACGCGCGGCAAACACGGCGGAGCGATACAAGCCGAGCTTAAGCAGGTGGTCGATCAGGCGGTAGCTGCCGACGGCGTCCCGGTTCGTTTCGAGTTCAGTCCGCAGGTTTTCGAATTCCAAACGCGCGTCCTCGTAAAGACCCAGTTCCCACAATTCTGTCCCGCGAATCACGCGCTCATCGGAGGCAAGGACGTCCAATCCGTTCAGGTCTGTTTCCGGGGGAAGGTTGAAGGTGAGCCGCACCCACGAATCCGCGTCCCTGCGCTCAACTGTCAGGTCGGGAGTCAGGTTCGAGGAAATCGGCGGCGCGAACGGCGCCTGTTCGTTTAACAAGTCCCGGGCGCGTTCGCTGTAATATCCGCTGGGGTCGAGGTTTTGCGCCTCGCGCCACGCATCCATTGCCGCCTGCTCATCTCCAAGTTTTTGCTGCGACTTGCCGATCCAAAGATACATACGCGCCTTGTCCTCCGCTTTCATGGAGAGGGCGATGTTGCGGTTGAAGGCGTCCAGCGCCGTGGCAAAATCCCCGTTGCGATAGTTGATGATGCCCGTCAAAAACACGGCAGTCGATGCCTGCTCCGAGCCGGGATATTCGTTTGCCACCCGCGCCCAGATTTGCAGGGCCTCGTCATATTTTTCGTCGCGTTCATTGATGCGCGCCGCGCTCATCAGGTAATCCGCCGAAAGCTCGCTGTTGGGGACGCCGTTCACGAAATCCAAAAGGGTCTTTGATGCCGTGCCGTACGATCCGAGGTTGTACCATTCCACGAAAGCCTTTTCGCCGTACGCCTCGCTCCAGCGCGGGTGGGCTGAATAATTTTCGGTGAAGGTCGTAAAGTCCTTCAACGCAGCTTCGTAATTTCCCAGGTCGCGGTGGGACAATGCGCGGTAATAATACGCCGTGCCGTCGTTGACCGGATTTTCGGTGATGTAACGGTCGAAGGCGGCAACTGCCACATCGTATTGCCCGGCGAAATAATCCACCAGACCGCGGTCGAGCTGATTCACTTCCACGTCCGCATCCAGCAGGGCGACCAGGCTGAGATAGGCATAGTACGAAAGCTGATACTCCTCCACCGACAGGCGGAACTTCCCCAGGGCCTCTTCGTTCTGACCGAGAGCCTGATACGCCAGCCCGGACTCGTACGCCGCCTGTGCTTTGATGTAATCGCTGGTCGTGCGCGCGGAAACGCCATCGTACAACGCCAGCGCGGATTGGTGATCTCCGAGCTTCGAGTAGGTCCCGGCGACCTTCAGGTCCAGTTGGACATCGTCGCCGAGGGCGGGCGCCTGGATGGCGGCTTTGTAGGCTGAGATGGCTGAGTCATAGTTTCCGGCCTCGTAGAGCGCGTCGCCGCGCATCTCCTGCGCGTAGGCGTCCAGATAACCGGGGCGCAGCAAAAGATAGGTCTGCCACGAATCCGCCGCGGCTTGATAATTGTTCAGCCGGTAAAGCGCCAGTCCCTGCAAAAAGTAAGCCTGTCCCAAATGGACGGAATTGGGGAAGCCGGTGATCAATGCTTGGAGCGCGGTAAGCGTGTCTTCATAACGTCCCTCTGCAAAATAAATCCGCGCCTCGCCCCATTTGGCGGCTGCCTGCACCTGCACATCGGGCGAATCCTGAAACGCGGTTTGATAGAGGAGCAGGGCGTTTTCGTAATCGCCGTTGAACAGGGCGCGGTCACCCGCGCTTACGCGCGCGACGGGCAGCGGAGTGGGGGTGACCGTGGGGGTGAGGGTCGCGGCGGGAGTGAGTGTGGCGCTTGGGGTCAGCGTCCAGCCCGGCGGGATGGTCGGCAGGTTCTGGAGGACGGAACAGCCTGCGAGCGCGATCACAAGCCAAAGTCCGATGACGATTCTGGTAAGTTTCATCCCGTTTTTATACTGGCAAAAGACAGGCGCGTCAAGCGGGGTGAATTGCAAGCGGGTCAAGGATTCTCCAAAATCTTCATGGGTATTTGATGCCAACTACAGGATATCCGCTTCATCGCACCTCTGCCCGACAGTGATGCCAAAAGGTGTATAGGGCGAAATGTCTGGAAAGCAAATAACAAGTAAAAGCGGTTCCGAAAGTTTATCCTCCAGAACCGCTTTTTGTTTTGAGCCATTTGATTTTTTATACCAACTTCCTCTGCAGCGCCAAACTCACCGCGGAGACGCGGTTGTCCACGCCAAGTTTCATCAGAATGTTGCTGATGTGGTACTTGACCGTCGAAAGGCTGATGACCAGTCGCTCGGCGATCTCGGCGTTGTTCAAGCCGTCCACCATTAGTTTCAGTACTTCGAGTTCACGGTCAGTCAGGGTCTCAGTCTCCTCCGCCTGCTGGTTCGCGCGGACAAGCGCCTGCGCCGCTTCGGGGGACAACGTCATCTTGCCTTCCTTTGCAGCTTTGATCGCTGCCGCCAGTTCACGTGCAGTGACGTTCTTCATCAGGTAGCCGACTGCGCCCGCCTTGAGCGCGTTCTGCACCAGTTCGTCTTCCTGAAAGCTGGTCAGCGCCACGATCTGAATTTGCGGATTCTGCTTCTTGATCGCCTGTGTCGCGGCGACACCGTCCATGACGGGCATCATCAAGTCCATCAGGATGACATCGGGTTTGAGCAGGTTGGCGCGGACGACGGCTTGCTCGCCGTTTTCGGCTTCACCGACCAGTTCCAGGTCAGGGTTGACGCTGAGGAAGGCGCCCAATCCAGAACGGACGACGGCGTGATCATCGACGAGCATGATGCGGATTTTGTTTGTCATGTTTTCTCCTTGGGGCATGGTAGGGGCGGGGTTACCCCGCCCCTACGGATGGTTGCCATACCACTGAAATCTGCGTCCCTTCACCGGGTTCGCTGTAAATACTGAGTTTTGCGCCGATGGCATCGGAGCGTTCACGCATGATCTTCACACCGAGATGGTCGGCGGTGACGGTGGATGGATCGAAGCCTGCACCGTTGTCTGCCACGGTCAGGCGGACGGTATCGCCCATACGCAGGGTGACGATGGCTTCGCTGGCTTTGGAATGTTTGAAAACGTTGTTCAGCGCCTCCTGCGCGATGCGGTACAGGCTGATCTGCACATCGGCGGGAAGTTTGCGCTCGCCTTCGGCGCTAAGCTGAATGTTGATTCGGGCACGACCAGACAGGGCTTCGGTCAACTGGCGAAGCAGGGTCGGCAATGGGACTTCGACCAAAGCGTTCGGGCGGAGTTCCACCAGCAGGGTGCGCATCTCCGCCAGTGCGCCACGGGTGAGTTGACGCAATTCCTCGAGGCGGCGTTTCCCTTCCGACGGATTCATCTCCCAGATGTCGGGTAACACGTCCGCGATCAAGGTCGTTGAAAAGAGGGTCTGGGTCACGGCATCGTGCAGGTCACGGGCAAGGCGGGTACGTTCCGCTGCGACGGCGTCCTGTGCGGCTTTCTCACGCAGGCGTTCGTTGGCGAGGTTCAACTCCTCGGTGCGTTCGGTGATGCGCAGTTCCAACTGTCGGCGGTGATCGGCTTCCTGCGCGGCGAGTTTTTCGGCAACGCGTTTTTCCTCGGTGATGTCTTCTATCATGCCGATGATATAGAGCGGTTCGCCATCCGCACCATGCACAGACGAGAAGTTCACCCGTCCCCAAAAGATATCACCATTCTTGCGAAGATAGCGCTTTTCGACTGTATATTGGTCACGCCTGCCTTCCACCAATTCAATGAACAGATGACGGTCGAAGAAGCGGTCTTCCTCGACCACCAGCATCGTCGGATCGATCTCCCTAATTTCTTCCTGTGAATACCCCGTCATGCGCTCGGCAGTCTGGTTGATCTGCGTGATGTGTCGGTCTAGGGTCATCACCGCCACACCGACGGCGGCGTTATCGAACATCGAGCGGAAGCGCGCCTCGGATTCGCGCAACTCTTCCGTCTTACGTTTCTTATCGTCGATGTTCTCGGTCATTGCCACAACGTATTTTGGTTTGCCATCCACATCGCGCACAACCGAACTCGTAATCCGCACCCAAAAGATGTGTCCATCCTTGTGAACGTAACGTTTCTCGACCTGGAACACGTCGAGTCTGTTTTCCGACATTGCCTGGCGTTCCTCAGATCCAAGCTCTGCGTCAGGCGGATAGGTCAAATCCGCGCCGCTCATTTTTTCGCCTTCTTCGCGACTGTACCCTGTCATCTGGATCAACGCCTCGTTGACGGCAATCGGACGACGGTCCAGACCGATGAGGGCAATGCCAATGGCGGCGTTGTCGAACATGGCGCGGAAGCGTGCTTCGGACTCACGCAATTCCTCGCTGGCGCGCTTGCTTTGATCGATATCCTCGGCGATCACGATCATGTATCGAACCTTCCCCGCTTCATCTCGGACCGCTGAAAGGCTTTGCCGCATCCAATGGATTCTGCCATCTTTATGGGCGTAACGTTTTTCGACCTGGTAACTCTCGCGCTTGCCCTCCAGGATTTCATGGAATTCAGCCATGCCGACATTCTGGTCTTCGGGGTAAGTCACACCACGCCCGCCAAGCTCGATTAATTCAGCTTCAGAACGACCCGATAATTTCACCAGTGTGGGGTTGACCGCCAGAGTCTTTCCTTCGGGAGAGATGATGCTAATTCCCACTGCGGCGTTATCGAACATGGCGCGGAAGCGGGCTTCAGATTCTTGCAACGCTTCAGATTTTCGCTTCTGGTCGTCGATATCCTCGACCATGTTAACCAGATAAGATGGCTGTCCATTTGCGTCGCGTACCAGTGAAATGGTCAGGCGCGCCCAGGCCACCTCACCGTTTTTGCGGACATATCTTTTTTCAACGCTGTAGAAATCACGCTTGCCAGCCATCATCTCCGCGAACAAGTCCATGCCGACCTGCGCATCCTCGGGATAACTATTTTGGCTGTCACTACGTTGTTTCAATTCCTCTTCGGTGTAGCCCGATATTTTGCAAAGAGCAGCGTTGGCGGCAAGCAAGTTTCCATTTATCTCGCCCAACCCCATGCCGATGGCGGCGCTTTCGAACATGGCGCGAAACTTCGCTTCTGATTCGCGCAATTTCGCCAGCGTGAGACGCTCCTCGTTGATGTCCGCAAGCATGCCCACGATGTGCAGTGGCGCGCCTTGCGCGTCGCGTACCATGCTCATGGTAATGCGCGCCCAAAATGCCTCGCCATTATTGCGGATATAACGGTGCTCATCGGAAAACTGGTTTATTTTTCCTTCCAACAACTCCTGCATGCTTTGTGCCGCTTTGGGTTGGTCGTCAGGATGTAGCACAAGCACATTGGTTTGTCCAACCAGTTCATCACACTTGTGCCCAAATATGCCGCAAAGGGCTGGGTTGATATTGGTGACCTTCCCGTCCAACCCCATGATCTCAATTCCAATCGCCGAGGTTTCGAACATCGTTCGGAAACGCGCTTCTGATTCGGCAAGTGCTGCACTTTTACTCTTTTGATCGTCGATATCCTCGATCTGTCCCACCAGGTAGGCAGGTTGCCCATTTGCATCGCGCACCAGTGAGAGCGTCAGGCGTATCCAAAAGATTTCGCCGTTCTTGCGCAGGTAACGTCTTTCGATGCTATAGTGTGGACGTTTGCCTTCCAGCATTTCGACGTACAATTCCCTGCCCACATGCGCATCGGGCGGATAGACGTTATCACTGTCACTGCGCTGTTTCAATTCATCTTCGCTATAACCCGACATCGCGCAAACTGCGGCATTTACCGCCAGGATTTTCCCATCGAGGGACATTACCGCCATGCCAATGGCGGAGCTCTCGAAAGCGGCACGGAAGCGTTGTTCCATCTGCTGCCGTTCGGCTTCGCGCTGTTGCAAGGCATCGGTCATCTGATCGAACGAATGCGCCAGCGTGGTCAATTCGCCCAGTCCCCGCAAGCTTGAGACGCGCGCACTCAAATCGCCATCCTGTACGCGTTTCACCACGCCCAGCAAATTGTTCAGCGGATGTAGGAACATCGTTGCGCTTACCCACCACGCAATTCCAAACGCAAACACAACCACCAGTCCCAACAAAGCCAGTTTCCAGCGCAGGTTGGCATAAGCTTGCGTATATAACTCATTAACCGGATAACCCAAATGCAGAATGGCTGAATTTCCCAGTGGGACGATCGTATGCAGGCGAACCGCGCCATCGAAATCGGCACCTTCAACAATATTCTCTCCTGCTTGGAGGGAGCGAAACCAATCCGACTCCGTGGCTGCCAGACCGTCAACCGGTACTTTTTCCATTCCAACAGTTTGCCACAGCGCCGCACCATCCGGAGCAAGCAAGGTGACAGACGCGTCAGCCGGCAGTGAAATTTCACTTTGCCAATTTTCCAGCCAATTTGTTTCAAATGTCGCAACGATGACGGTCTGAACATTTCCATCCAGCGAAAGCGCCGGGTAGGATACATTCACAAATGGCCGACCAGTTGACGGATTCAAACGGTATACGCCGGCGGATAAATCCAAAGTTTGGAGCGCAGCCTGGAAATCCGTTTGAGATGCGATATTCCTACCCCCCTGCACCGAATTGATTGCACAATAAATATTGCCCTGCGCATCAGCCAGCACCAGGTTCACGGCGTCGGGAGCCAGTCGTTCATACGCAAAACGCAGAGCGGTAAAAACCTGTGTACAATTGTTGGAGGTGCGTATATCGTTAAGACGCACCAGGTCCGTGAATACGGTGCGTGCTTCAATGAGTAAATGGTCGAAATCACTTTGCGCATGGTCAACGACATGCACGCTCTCCAATTTTCGTTCATTGAGGTTTTCTTGAAGATCACTCCACGCCCCAAAAACCTGCACGCCCAGCGCCGGGATGACAACCAGTAGCACCAGTAAAAACAATCGCGCACGCGCCGTATTATATAATTTGGTTTTTGGAGATTGTAATGACATGGCGGACTCCAACGTCTCTTGAAATTTTACTTATCCCATCGACCCTGCATCAGCGGCTCGGCATCCCGCACAGCTTGTTTAAGCGCCTCCTCGGCGGTGGCATCATTTTTCCAAATCTTTTCGATGGCCGGTTGAATGGCGTTATTTAGAATTTCCGCATAGTTCTGCAGGTAATACGAGGGAATGGGTGTTGAATAATCCAGGACATAATCGGTGAATGCCGGTTGCATTTCAAGCGGGTGGGCGTGATTATCGAGCCATAATTTCATCTTGTCAGGCTCTGTGTAATAGGCCTTTTGTAATGGCATCCACAATCCGCGTGCGAACAAATCCACTGCCTCCGGGTCGTTATGGAATTTGTAAAAACGGATGGCGGCATCCTTGTTTTTCGTGCTTGCAAAAATGACCGTTGGCGAACCGAGTACCACGGTCGCCGGGGATTTGAATTTTGGCAAGACAGCCACACCGAAGTTCAAGTCCTTCACCGAAGCATAGTCTAGCAAACTCCATTGTCCGGAAATGTGCATGGCCAAGTTGCCAGTCTGAAGCATCGTCACATAGCCTGGCAGGTTTCTGTCCTGTTCCGGTGTGGGCGCGACGTGATCCACCCACATCAGATCTGCAAGCGATTGGATGGCTTCGATGGCCTGCGGCGAATCGAGTAATAATTTTGTGCCATCGTTATTAACCACCTGCCCGCCGTTGCTGAAAATGAATGGGTAGAACGTCCAGCCTTCGTAGATTTTGTCGAATGCCGCGCCATAGGTGGCGATTTTCGTTTTATCGAAACCTTCATCAGTGGGGTGTTTGCCGTTAACGTCTACTGTCAATTTTTGGGCGGCATTCACGAACTCAGTCCAGGTCCATGCCTTGGCTGGGTCCGCTGGCGGATACGGGACGCCGGCTTTGTCGAACAAATCCTTGTTATAGAAAAGGAGCGATACTTCGACGGCGGTATTCAGACCGGCGATGCGTCCGTTGCCAAAATAATAACGAGTTTCAGGTAATGCCGACGAGAGTAACGGATCGGTCTGAATCAACTCGGTTAGATCGAGTATCTTCCCTTCCTGTGCCCAGAGCGGTGCCTGTAAACTGGGAAAATACCCCACATCTGGCATCTGGCCTTGTTTCTCCATTGCTGTTATCCGTGCCAGATAATCTTCGTATGGCAGTTGAAGGGCTTCCACATCAATATCAGGATTTCGTTTCTCGAACTCTGATACCATGCCCTCGATGGCGACCTTTTCCATTTCCGATCCCCAATAAGTGAACTTGAGATGTGTCACATTTGAAGTTGGCGTTGCCGCTGGCTGGCAGGCTGCAAGGGAGAAGATAAGGATTACCAGGAACAAGCGGGGAAATTTGGAAGGCATAAAATCTCCTGACGAATATTGTAGCAAATGTGATGGATATGGCCTAACGTTACGCGTCACCAGATGACTGGATAATCGTCACATTTGTATTTTGTTCATCATACGGGAAACGCCAACAAGCCTCCCCCGTCTTTGGGAGAGGCTCAATACTGGTCAAGTGGACAGGTCTACCACTCCTTGACCCAGGCTTCGCTCAAGTCGTACTCGACGAAGCCCATCGAAGCATATAAGTTGCCTGCCTTTTCCGAATATGAACTGACGGCACAAAGTGTGGCTCCCAAATCGCGGACGCGGCGCAAGCCTTCCGCCATGAGCGCCTTGCCGAGTCCCTTGCGCTGGTGGTCGGGATGCGTACCGACGGGCTCGAAGGCAGCCGTACGGGTTGCATCGTCGTACCAAAGGGTGACGAATGCAGCGAAGTCTCCGTTTGGAGCGACGGCAACCAGGTCAAGGTCGCGACGGTAGAGAGGTGCGCGCTGGACGTTACGGTACCAGTCCCAGCCCTGGTATTTTTCGTCAGACTCGTCGGGGTGAAATGCTTTCCATGAGACCCAACTGCGTTTGGGGTGTTCACTGTCGTCACCGAGGGTACGGACGGTGTATCCCTCCGCGGGTTGGAAATCGGGGATGGGTTCACGCATGTCACGGCGACGCTGGTATTCAGGAAGCCACTTGCTCTTTGAATACCCACGACGGGTGAGCAGGTCCTGCCGCAAGGGGTCGCTGGCGTGTGCCCAAAGGATGAGGCGCTGGCAGCATTCCGTGTGAGTAGTGGCAAACTGGGTCTCTGCCACCGACATCATTTCCACTTCGAGTTCAGGCGTGCGGAAATCTGGATGCACATCCAAAAATGCCTCGCCTGCCCCGTCGGGATGAAGCACCGCCGCGAGTTTTCCATCCGTGGTTTCCCACAGGAAGATGGCGGCTTCGAGGTTGAACTTGAAAATGTTCTCGTTGACGTGCCAGCGCCAATAATCCCACCGATAAAGGGGCCAGGAAAATTCACGACGGTTATTCAGCAGGAAGACCTCGCGCAAAAATTGGCGGATTTTCCACTGGTCATTGTCGTGTCTGTATTTTCTCTGGATTAGTTTCATATTTGTCTCCTGTATGCTAGGATAGTCTCAATTAAGCAAAAACTCCCCCGCCGCGGGGGGAGTTTTGTACTGGTCAAGTGGACAGGTTATATGTTGTTTTGTGTATGTTTTCTCTGATGGCATGTTACCAGACAGACAAACCAGCAAATTGTCTCCTTTTATTTTGGTTCGAATACTACTCCATACAGGGTGCGTGCCAATTCAAGGAACTTGCCTGAAATTTGATCCGACATTTTCACTCTTTTAATAGTGTGGCGGCAGTTGCATTACTGAGGCAGGCCCATGCAAGATACCTGCAATGTGCATGGCGATGTGACTCAGGATTGCTGCTAGAGGATTATTCGTTATCAAATAACCGAGTGTCATGGCGGTATTGCCGATCACGGGGCCAAGCAAACCGCCGCTGCGATATTCTGGATAACCCAGGTGATATGCTGCAGTCACCAGCAGACTCGCAATTACAGCAACCACACCAACTAGAATTTTACCAGGCAGGTTTCCGGTCCAATTCAAAAGGGTGAATGCCTGCCAGGTAGCCAGAACAGGCAAGACTGAGAGCAAAAGCGCATCCACCAGACCGTAGATTACTCCCAACCAAAGGAGGTCAAAGACCAGCAAAAAACCATCAGACTTTGGCGAGACCGGTTGGGATAGAACATTTTTGACGGTGAATACGGCGAACAAGAGTCCCCCAATCAATCCCCAAGGCCAGTTGTGCCGAAGCAAATTACCGAGGGACAGCCCGCTCCATCTTGCGTAAGCGTACAGGAACAAACCTGCCAGCCCGACATACGGGATAAGATAGACGCTGCGCGGCAGGCGCAATACCCCGGCAAAAAACGCCGAGATTGCAAACCCTAGAACTCCAGCGGTGGCGATCCATCCCAGATAGAAATACCATACTTTGTTCATGTGCTCAGCTCCTTTTTGAAGATTTTCTTGTCTTCATGATATATCCATGAAAAAGAAAACTCCCCCGTCGCGGGGGGAGTTTGGGACTGGTCGAGTGGACAGGGTTTATTTCACTATGGCAGAGGCAATGGCGTAACCATATGCAACGGTGCGTTTTGCGTTTAGTCCGTGAAAGTAGGTGTCATGCAGGAACTTCTGGCCGGCATCCTGCACATTAGTAAAACCGCGCTTTTCAAGGAAATCCTTTACCGCGCCTTCAGGAATTCCGAATGTCATCATTTCGCCACTCATCCAGCGATTGCTGCGCATTTTGGCGACTTCACCGTGCTTGACCGTGCCATCCAACAGGGTCGGATACATGTAATCGAAGATGACCGAGCTGCCAACGGGAGAGTGTTGGGTGATAAACGCGAGAGTCGAGTCTACCGCTGCGGGGGTGAGGTATTGGGTCACGCCCTGCCAGATGAAGAGGGTCTTGCGCGATTTATCATAACCACTTTCGAGGAGGCGCTTTTCGAGGGATTCGGAATTGAAGTCAATCGAAACATATACAACATGGGTGGGGAGTTTTCCAAAGATGCTTTCGACCTTTTCCTTTTTGCTGACCTGTGAGGCAGGATGATCCACCTCGAAGACGCGAAGTGGATCCAACTCTTCGAAGCGATAGGCCCGGGCGTCCAATCCGGCGCCCAAAATGACCACCTGTTTCACTCCTGCCCGAATCTGCAATTTTAGGAACTCATCGATATGACGCTCGCGCGCGGCAAGGAAACCCATCACACCGGGACCTTTTATCTCGCTGTAACCAAGTTTGTCGAAGAAACGCACAAAGTTGTAGAGAAATCCATTGACGAACTGGCGCGCATACGGGTCGTAACAAATGCGTTCGCCCTCTGGCTTTTCAGATTCAATCCCGCGCACAATGGCGATGCCAATGGCGGTCATGCTGGTTTGATGCTTGCGCATATTTTCTCCTTACCGCATTTTCTCTGCGCGTTCCTTAATCCCGAGGAGCAGTCCGCGCTCCATGACAAAGACTCCGGGGTGGATGATGTCCCAGAAGCCACCAGTCATCATTGTTCGGGTGCGAAGAATCAGGCGGGTGGAACTATCCGCCTGCGGGACGAGGATGAACTGCCAGAGGTCAACCCACTCGCCGTTTTCCTGATGTCCCATGACAAGGGCTTCGTTCGGAAGAATCTGCGCTACGATGTAAGCTGGCGGGGTGCCGTTCGGGCACATCTCCACCTTGTCCCCGACTTCCAGGTTCTGCCATTCGTCGTGGATGCGGTCGGCATTGACCAGTTTGCAGCCGATCATGTTTTCGAGGGCGGTATAGCTGTAAAGTCCGCCTTTGCCTGCGCCCATTTGCAGCAGCCAGGGATAGATTTGTTCGGGCGTTGCGTTGACTGTCACCGCACGGTTGACAAAACTTGCGGGAGCGGGAACCAACTCGTCGCCGGGGAAGGTCGCATTGACTTCCGCATCGGTTGCGCCCCAGCGATCCATCCACGGGGTGAGGAGGATGACCGACACAACGAGCACGACGAGCAGGATGATAAGAATGCCGACGACTTTTAGAAATTTTTTCATGAGATTCACTTTTCTTTTGACGTTGAGATATTTTGGAAAAGACGGGATACCAGCCAGATTGCCACGCCAGCCATAATAACGAAGGAAGCAGACTTCCCGATCAACTCGCCCGGTGTGAGCTCGATGCCGGCAGCCAGTTCCATGATGGTTTGCCCGATCACCATCGCCCCAACCAGGGCAAGCATCACATTCAGGGTGGCGAAGAGCAGATAGCCCAGGGATGTGCGGCGGAGAACCTGAGTCCCCGCAAAGATGCAAGCCACGGCAATGATCCCGACATCGATGGTGTAAGTCACCGGTGTTGTGGACGGACCCAGTGCAGCGGGAATGCTGTTGTTGAGCAGAGCCGTCACCACGTCACTGAGCCAGATGAACGCCAGCCCAATCCCGACAATGAACATGAACACCGCCATTCCTCGCACCGGCAGACGGTCTGAAGCACGGCTGGATAATTGAGTCAGGTCAATTGCAGTGAACGCGATGACGAAGGCATAGAAGCAGGCCGAGAATAGCGCGATGTAAACAAGGAAAAGACTGTTGTAGGCTTTATCAAGTCCCAGCGAGGCGCCGTAATAGAGGAAATACGCGAGGACACCGGATAACATCAACCCGCCGCGCAGGGAGCCGCGACGATAAAGCGCGAAGGATATAAGAAGCAGGGGAAGTCCCACAAAGAGCGTGACCATATCTGTGCCGCGTGTGGTGGAGGCGGAAAAGACTGTATCGTGAGAGTACAATCCTTTTCCGTAGATATCAACCGTCTCACCATGCACTGTTGTAAAGGGATACGTGTCGGTCCCGTCCATCCAAAAAAGACCAACACCAGCGGCGACCAGGGTCAGGATGACGATGAGGGGAATAAGCCAGTTTAGTGTGAGTTGTTGCTTCATTTCTGTCTCCTTTTTTCAACGTCATGATAAAGCCTTGTAAATGAAAACTCCCCCGTCCGCAGGGGGAGTTTGGGACTGGTCAAACGGACAGGCTGAACGATTTCGGAATTAACTTGGCTGTGCTTCGAGTTCGACCACCGGCAATTGTTTTGTCCAAATCAACAGGGCAACCAATGCCGCCATTGGGACCCAGCCTGCCAGACCAAGGGGAGAGCCAGCCAGTGCGGTATCAAAACCGGGCTTCAGCAGCAGGAAAGCCAAACCAGCCACCGCATTGAAGGCACCGTGTCCAAGGCCCGCCACCCAGGGACTGCGGGTTTTCAGGGTAAGCCAGGAAAGGATAATGCCCAATAAAGTAAAGCCGGCGGGCAATAACAAAACGCCCAGGTAGGGATGTTGTGGAAAGTTATAGCCATACAAGAGGGTGGTGGGAGCGTGCCAGATGCCCCAGATCAGGCCGCTGAGCAGGATGGCTTTCCATTGACCGAGAGGCATGAGCCTGGTCAAAAGGAAACCGCGCCAGCCCAATTCTTCACCAATGGCAAAGAGCAGGTTGATGAATGGCGCAAGCGTCAGGGCAAATGCAACCTGTCCCAGCACTAAAATTTCGACGCCCGGCATGGCAATTCCCGCTGCGGCTTTTGTCATGGATTCTTGCATGAAGGTGAATTTGGGGTCAAAAGCCCCTGTGCCAAGCAGATTACTGACGCCCATGGTGGCAAGTGTGAGCAACGCGGGCAGGCACCAGGCTAAAAAATAGAAGCGCTTCGGTCCAAGTGTGTTCAAACGCAGGGTCTTGATGACCGGTTGCTTTTCCACCAGACGTGTGGCGAAAATGGCACCCAACCCGGGTGCCCACATGGCAGCCATAAAACAAACCTGCCAGACAGCCAGATAGGTTGTGGATTGGGGGGCGCTTTTGAATGCCAACGGGATGCAAAACAAAGTCCAGGCGAGACCGAAGGTGATGATCAGAAATGTTATTAAAGATTTACGGTTCATGTTTTCTCCTATGAGTGAAACCTCATGCCCGTTATCTTATTCCACGGGATAAAAAAACTCCCCCGTCGGCAGGGGAGTTCGGGGCTGGTCAGGTGGACAGTCAACTCAGAGTTTGGCGCGCGAACTGGGCAATCGATTTGACCAGATGGAACAGGCACAGGTCGAGCAGGACGCCGAAGATGGGCAAATACCAGGCATCCAAAGCGGATCCAAACTTCCAGTAGAACAGTTGCACCGACCAGGTTGGGGCGAGCATCATGCCGATTGGGGTGAGGATCATGATAAGGCTGGCGAGGGCTCCAGTTGCGGCAAGCAGCAGGACGATCATTCCGAGTGGGAGGACAAATATTGCGAGGAAAAATTTATTCCACAAGTTTGTTTTGGTTGGATAGGTTGCGTTCATGGCTTAATCCTTTACGTTCTTGAGCATTACAACGGTCATGATGAAGTTCGCAGCAGTGATGACGAGGAAGGGGATCATGATGCTGAGGCTGTCTGGCACGCCCTTCAATGACATGTTGATTGCCATCGTGCTGACGGCGAGTCCGAGGGTGACGCCTTTGGTCATCATGATGGCTGCCAGCAGGTAACCCCACGCGCTGCGGCGCAGGATGAGGACAGCGCCCAAAACTGCGGCGGGGGCGATCAATCCCAGGTCCATGAATTGGATGACCATGGTGGTGGTATTTTCGAGAGCGGGGACTGCGCCTTGCTGTAATGCGGCAAAAATGCGTCCGAGCCAGGCGAGGGCGAAGAAGCCCGCGACGACGAACATCAATCCAGCGATCCAACCGCGCGGCAATTTATCTGAAAAATGTTTTGACAGGTCGTTCAGGTCAAAGGACATCATGCTGAGGATGAAGGCGTACATGCTGAGTGTGAACAGGGCGATGTACACAACGAACAGCGCGTTGAACGAGGTCAACGTTGCCATTGACATATAGGTGTAGAGGATGAAACCCAGCGTGCCGGTGAGGAGCAGCCGTCCGCGTAGGGAGCCGCGAAACGCCATCCATGCTGAAATCACCAGCAGGGGCAGACCAATCACCAGCGTGATCAGGTCATTGGCTTGCATCTGTGCGGTGGAACTGACCGTGTCGTAAAAGTACAGTCCGTGCCCATTGAGCATCACCATTTCACCGCGATGACTGGTGAACTGATAAGGCTCTCCGGGCGTTTCGTAGAATAATCCCATGCTCGCGGCGAAGAGCGTCAGCAGGAAGATGGGCGGGATCAACCATTTCAAAGCAGATTGGTATTTCATCATTGCTCCTTACAAATTTAAGTTCTCAGCCCAGTCGCGGATCTGATCCCAATCGCGGAAGTCGCCGGGAGGATCATTGGGATTTGCGACAGCCTTGGCGATCATGCGGTCAAAGAACGAGAGGGTCTTGTAGTTCAGTTTTCCTCTGAAGAAGACTTCGTCCACTGAGGGCAGGAGTTCGCGTACTGGAGCGGTGTACGCCTGACGTGCGGTGCGGCTGGCTTCGTCGTCCCTGTAGTTGAGCATGTGAACTGTGAAGATCGAAGTCGGGATTTGTTGCAAGGTTGACTGATTTTTGCGGATAAAATCCACTGCTTCGGGCAGCCAACTTCCCATGCGGATGGCGCTGCCCATCAACACGGCTTGATAGCCGTCGAGGGCGGGATTCTCGCTGACGGGTTTTACATCCACAGCGAAACCACGCTTGCTGAGGCTTTCGCCGATGACGGCGGCGATCTCAACGGTGGAACCCGCCTTGGTGGCGTAAGTAATCAGGATTTTTTTGCTCATGGTGGATTGTTCTCCAAAGGTGGCGTTGGTCATTTCGAATTCGGGAGGCAGGGTGGCAAGGTAGCCAAGTCCGCTGCAGGTGAGGGCGGATGCGCCGAGCGCGATACCGGCGGTCTTCAAAAAATCACGGCGGGTAAATTTTCGAGGTGTCATCTTTTCTCCATTTTCACTTACATGATATTACCTTGAAAGAAAAAACTCCCCCACCGAGGGGGGAGTTTGGGACTGGTCAAGTGGACAGGTCATTGTTTCAGGAAGCGGATAATTTCGTTCGCGAACAACTCCGGCGCGGTCAACATGGCGCTGTGTTGTTGACCTTCCAGCATGATAACCCGACTGCTGGGCAGGTGGGCTTGCAATCTCTCCGTCGTCTGGTGGAAGAAGGTTGGGCTGCCGCTTCCCAGCATGAACAATACCGGGACAGTGATTTGTTCCAGCTCGGTTAGGTCCGGCGCGTAGCAGTGACTCTGACGCAGCTCCCGTGGAATGGTATGCGCGGCAGCGACCTGATTCGCCCAATTGGGCAGCTCCTGGATACGGTCGATCATGGCTTGTGGAATGTTCAGCATGTCGCGCAGGAGGCTGATGACAACCTGGTCGCGTTTGCCCTTCGCCAGCATTTCCTCCATGACATCCAGCAGGGCAGCCCGTTGAGGGGATTGCTGTTCCTGTAGCATGGGCGGCTCGTAGAGAATCATTCGGCGAAGATTGGGGATTCGTCGTGCCGCCCCCAAAACACAGGCAGCACCGAAGGAGTGACCAAAGATGTCCACAGGACCATTGATCGAGGTGGCAAGCGCAACCACGTCTTCGAACTCACGCTCGATGGAATACCCGGGTGCGTCGCCGCTTTCCCCGCGTCCGCGGCGCTCCATGGCGTACACTGTGAACTGCTGGTTGAGTTGGGGCAGGCATAGACTCCAATGGGTATGACTCCCATTCGTGCCGTGAACCATGATCAGGGGAGTCCCTGTCCCTGTCGTTTTGTAGGCAATTACTGTGCGATCGGCTGAGAGGACTGTTTCCATACGTGTTTTTCCTTTTTGCGGATTAAACCTAATTCCTTTTGAAATTTTTCTTGTTGGAATGATATGCCTGTCAAACAAAAAACTCCCCCATCTTTGGAGGAGTTTGAGGCTGGTCAGATGGACAGGGAATTACTCACGCCATTTAACCTGACACAGGTTACGCATTTTCCACAACCCCGTTGATCTCATCCAGCAGACAACCAGCTCCTGCCCATTTGTGGTATTCCATTCCCCTTCGATGTCGGCGTGACATTCCCGTCCCAGCCCGGTGCGCGTGTGGTGGCAGAAGGCACATTCCAACGGCAGCAGGTTTGTCCCATGCAATTCACAGCGATTGTGGTTGAGAAAAACACAGCCATTATGGGAATATTCTTCGATGGCAAAAAATTCCTCGCAGCCTTTGAAAGCAGGAGCCAGCACGCCAAAGGTCTGATCGGGAGAGACTTCCAGCATCATGCGGTCTGCGTAACCAGCCTTGATTGCCCTGGCGGCTTCGGCGACGGTCCACCAGCCCGGACGCAGGCAATAAGTCTGGCAGATGTCACATGAGCATGGTTCAGAGGGTGGATATTTTTTCTTGAGTCCTTCTGAGGTATGCTTATGTCTCATGCGCGACATAAAACCTCCGTAGCATAGCAGGTTGCTTTTATGGACAGGTGATGGTTGCCGTCGAACTATCCGACGTGCCGCCCTGGTTGTAGGCTCGTATCTGATACGCCACGCTTTGTCCTGAACGCAGGGGGATGGTCTCCTCGAAGTAAGTGGAGTTGACGGGAAGCTCGGCAACCACTTCCCCGTCGCGCACAATGCGGTAGCCTGATTCGTTGTCCGCCTTGTCGTTCCAACTCAGCGTGATGTCCGCTTCTTCGCCGCGGCAGAAGAACGTCCAACCGTTTTTGGGGAAGGTCGCCGGTTCGGGACCACCTCCCAGCGGGGTGGGTGGCGCAGTGACGGTTGGTACCGCCGCAACGCTTCCGGAGGGCGTGGTGAACTCACCGGCGAGCCAGCAATCCCCATCCCTGGTGGATACGACCCAGTAGTTTGGCGGAAAGAATCCGACGATCTTGACCGATTCCAGGGGCATGATCTGCGTGACGCGCTCATAATCCTTACCCGGACCTTGACGACAATTGACCACGTCCCCGACGCTTGCCATCGGTTGGGAGAAAGTCGGCGTGCTGATCACGACAGTTGGGGTGGACTGCTTTGCGGTGGGACTTGCGAGCGGAGTCGCAGCTTCGAGGGCGGCTTGCACGGTCAATGCGGCGGCTGTGGCAATTTGCGGGTCTGCGGTTCTGCTGACAGGCATGTTGCAGGACGCGACGAACAGCCCAAGAGCGAGGGAAAGTATCAGGAGTTTTTTCATGTGCGGAAATAATCTAGTCGATATAGGCGTAGGTGTTCGGTCCCTTGCGCTGTGACTGGGTCAGCGCTTCGGCGGTTTTTTCGAGCAGGATATTGCCGGCGAGGTTTGTCCCGCCGGGGTGGGAGGTGGCCCCCATTTGAAGTGAAAAAGTGACCGGGTTCCCGCTGGTATCTTCGAATTTATTTCTGAACACCGACAGCAGCCGTTCGCATACCGCATGGGTGCCGTGTTTATCCGAGTTGGGCAGCAGGATGATGTATAAACTTCCCGACCGGGCTGGAATGTCCGATGAGCGCAGGTGGGAACTGAGGGCGGTGGAAAAGATCGCGGGAGCCGCTCTCAGCGTTTCCTGGACGAAGGCGGTGGGAGCCATTTCGATCTTGATCATGCTCAACGGGTTTGGATAGCGGCGGGAGCGTTCGATCTCGTATTTCAAGAGGACTTGAAAGACTTCGATGTTGTAAACGTCTCCGAGGGGCAAATCTGTTTTGTTCATACTACCACTCCATTTGTCAGCTTCACTTGATCAGGATGGATTGTATCAGCGCATCCAGGTCCGTCAGCGTGGGATTGAATGCGTTGGGGTCGGTGGTATTCAGTTTTTGTTTGACCAGCGCGAAATGCTGATCCATGTTTAGGAAGTTTTCCCAGTCGAACGGCACGCCGTCCGCGGGGAGCGGAGTATCGGGATTGCCATCTGCCGGGAGGAATGCGGCGGTAACGGGCAAAATCGCCGAGACGTAATATGCGCCGTCGTCCGTCATCCCCTGGAAAGTATAGAACAAGCTCTCGTTGTTGACCGGGTAGGGTGCCTGCCCATATTGGGTCAGGAAGCGGATTCCCTGTCCGCTTTGGAAGCTTAGGAGTTGTTCGTTGGAGTGGAACATCTGCGCGGCGTTGAAGGCGGGCAGGAAGGGGATGTTTTCGGGCAGGGGCTGTCCCGCGATGACGCCTTTAAGGGTGTCGAACGGTTCTGCCATGTCCTCGTTGACCTGGAGGTATTCTTTCACCGGATAGACGTAAACCGTCGCCGTGTGAAATGTTCCAGACAGGGGGTAACCTTGTAAATGATATTTGTTGTAGGTGGGCGCAATCTCCCACCAGGGCATGTCGTCGGATGCGGGGACTGCCTGGATGGTTTCGACCTGCGCGCCATTGCCGAGCCTTGTTGGGATGGTGAAGGTGATGTTGTTGATCGCAACCAGCGTGCCGCTGACGGATGGTTGTGTAGGCGGGGCGACGGCTGTCAGCGCCTGGAGGGTGGCGGCGACGACAGTCTCCACGCCGGGCTGGGTTGGTGCGGCGGGGGCGATTGCTCCACAGGCGAGTGTCGCCAGTAATATGATTGATAATCCAAGAATTTTTTTGTTCATTCCTTCTTCCCTTCGATGTTTTCCATGAGTTTAACGCCGATGGGATATATCGTCATCCCGTCCAAAGATACTATTTAGCGCGGAAAGCCTGCAGGTGGCCCTGACTCCTCGAAACGGAATCCACTGTCGGCGGGGACAAAAAAGCTGGTGAGGATGAATCGCCCGACGCGTGGAAAAGGCAGGTTGAGTCGTCCCAGTTCAGGTCATCCAGCTGATGCAGGCAGTTGTTGTTTTGCGCGCCAGTCTTTGATCAGGAATGGGATGTAGAGAATGAAGAAAATCGCAAAGCCGATGGCTTCGAGTTCGAGGATGTACCAGGGCCAGGGGGCGAGCATGTCGAGCAGGGTGGGTACCGCGGTGGGTTTGTAGGCAATGAATAGATAGTTGCTGCCGATGGCAAGGTTGAGGAAGAAGATGATGACCATGTAGATGTTCGTCCCGATGAAGACGCGTTTGAAGGATTGCAGGGTGGGACGGAAGCCTTCGACGACGGTCATGTAGATGGCGATGTTGATGAGCAGTCCGTGGGCGATGAAGGTTTGCATGATGCGGAAGTGCGGGAAGTTATAGGCGGCGGCGTCGGCTGGGGTGAGGACGGCTTGCATGGCTCCGCCCAATCCCATGAAGTACACGAATTCGTAGATGTTGTAGTTTTTCGTGACGAGCATGTAGGAGGATAACCAGATGATGATGGCGCACGCGTGAAGCGGGAGCATGGTTTGAATATTCCAGATGCCCCAATATGCCGACCAGATATGCAGGGACGATTCGTTGACGACGATGGCGATGGCAAGCGCCCAGCGGACAATTTTCCTTTCCCTTTCGCCCCAGACGTTGCGGAAGTACAACTGCGAAAAACAAAGGAGCGTGATGATGCCAAGCACGATCAGGTGCGGCGTGCCGAAGAGTTGAAAGGGCGTTCCTTCGTAGACAAGGGCGAAATATTTTTCCATGCTGCACAACTCCTTTTTGTTAATTCATTTTGGGTATTTTTACCACAAAGTATTTCACCTCGAAGGATTAAAAACGCGGTTTTGACTGGTTGGGCGCTGTTTTGATCTGCGTTTACGGCTTGGGATGCGCCGCAAAAAACTCCCAGATCAATTGTGAGGCGGAGATAGTTTGGGTTGGCCGGTCTGCGCTCTCACGACCAGCGGCGCCGCCGGGCCAGGTGTGACCTTCGCCAATGATCGTGTACAGTTCAACGGAGGTGGAAGCCGCGCATCCCGTCCAGACTTCGCGCTTGATGTTATCAAACGAGTTCGTTTGCGGCTGGGACGCGCATCCGTCAAATGAAGTCCAGAACCTGATTGAATCTTGCACTGAGGTGAAATCCACATCCACGAGGGATTCGGATCCAAAACCGCCATCGTAGGGGAGGTGCTGGTCGCCTGTGCCGTGGAACTCGATCACCGAGATGGGCTGGCTGGGATTGCATGGCGAAAAGTTGAGTGTTCCCGCCACAGGTGCGACAGCGGCGAAAACATCCGCAGCTTCACATGCCAGCCTGTGGGAGAGCATCCCGCCATTTGACATGCCCGAAGCGTAGATGCGCTTCACATCAATATCCACCAGCGATTGCAGATCGGTCACGATGGCGCGCACAAACCCAATATCGTCCATATTTTTCTGCTGCGCGTATCCACAACAGTTACCGCTGTTCCAAGTCAGAAGCTTGTCGTCGCTGAGTCGGCTTGTCCCGTTTGGATAAGCCACGAGGAAACCGTTTTGGTCGGCGACTTGATTGAATCCGCTCATATGGATGGCGCTCGCGGCGTTACCCATTCCGCCATGAAAGACGAACACGAGCGGAACAGGTTGGCTCCAATCGATAGAGGCAGGCACGTACAAAATGTAACTTCGTTCATGCCTGTCGTGGGTCAAGGTGCGAGTGACTTCTCCCGCAGGCAAGCTGGAAGGCGAGGGAGTGGCAGGATTGACAGCGCTCCGTGCACAAGCCAGCGCCGATAACAGGACTACGCAAAGTACGGCAAATAATTGATGGGATTTCGTCATTTTTTACTCCTCAGGAACGAATTGTATTTGAGCTGGGTCGATTCGTTATTATGAGGAAGTAAACTTGCTGTAAAAAGTATCGCCTGTTTTTAGATGTGAACGGGATTCCTTTGCGCCCAGGTTACGACTGCGCCCTGAGACTATTCTCGATGAACTTTTCCCAGACGGGATATTCGCTGGGGTTCCAAATTTCCCGCACGTCTTTGAAGGCGTTTTCCTCCGTCCAGCCCAGAAAATTGTAGCGGTAGAGCGCGATGAAAACTGTGGCGCGGTAATTTGCCTGGCAGTGGACAAGGATTTTCCCGCCTTTGTGTTTGTCCATGATCGCCGTGAATTTATTCAAGTCGTTCCTGGTGGGATTATCCCAATCCACGGGGATGCCGTAGTAGGCGATGTTTTGTGCCTCGACCCGTTCCTGCTCGTTGGGCATCCAGCTTTCCGATTTTGGGGTGGCAAGATTGACGACAACCTCGATGCCGTCTTCAGCGAGGGACGAGACCTGTTCGGGGGTTGGCATCCCGCCGCTGTGCAGGATGTCGCTCAATTGGAGGTAGTTGTAAATTTCTTCGAGCATTATTTCACCTGTACCACTTTCCCGCCCGTCATCTTTTGCAGGTCTTCGGTTTTCAACTCGAAGATGGCGTTGGGAGTCCCAGCCGCCGCCCAAATGGTTTGATAGGAAAGGAGGTCTTCGTCGATGTAGGTTTCCATCGGCTGGGTGTGACCGATGGGCGGCACGCCGCCGATGGCGAAGCCCGTAACGGATCGCACGAAATCGGCGTCGGCGCGGCTGACACTTGCACCGCGCTGCGGATGCAGTGCAGGTGTGGCTTCTCCCGCATACCCGCTGATGCGTTTCTCGTCCACGCGGTTGGCTCCGCTGGTGAGGACGAGGATCGGCTTGTTGCTGGCTTTGCCGCGAAAGATCAGCGACTTGACGATCTGTCCCAGTTGACAGCCCGCGCGGTCCGCAGCTTCCTGCGCGGTGCGCGTGGACTCGGCATGTTCAATCACGGTGTAGTTGTAACCAAGTTCGTTCAATAAGTTTTGTATTTTTTGGGCGGAGGGGGAAAGGGTGGACATGCGGAGTTGATTTCCTTGTCGGAAAATAAATTCAATTTTGCTGTATAATCATTTTCGACCATCGTGGAAAATGGGGAGTGTCTAAAATCGTGGGCTAACGAAGTCCATTACATGAGAGGCATAACCAGGAAAACGTTGCTTATGAAGTTGCCTGCTATTGAAGCAAAAAACAAATAAACGCAAGGCACACTCCAGGGCATACGGACAACGAGA